>NZ_JAFBID010000030.1 GCF_016811235.1 Microvirga arabica | reverse complement strand
CTTGCGCGGAGGCGATCGGCGCAGCGGCGTTTCTCGCTGAGCACAGCCCGAGCGACTTCCACGAGCAATGGTACCGCACCCTATGGGGCTTCACAGACCGCCACCTGATCGACCATCGGCATGGCGGCTGGCGGCCTGAGCTAAACGAGGATTTGACGCCCAGCGCGACCGTGTTCACCGGCAAGCCGGACCTCTACCACGCCCTTCAAGCCTGCCTTATCCCGCTCTTCCCAGCCACCGGCAGCCTGACCAAGGTCATTCCCGAGACGACCTCTTAGACCGTTCCACTAGGTTCCCTGACGCTCTTTCCTTCTGTCATCATTCGTGGACGCAACCGCAAAGTTTGGTAGTAACCGAAGTCTATTGTGCTGATGCCCCACTCAGCCGGCTGCGCAACATCTGCACCCATTACCCCCGCATCACCGCCGCGTTCTGGCGCGAGACCCTGATCGACGCCTCGGTTTACCGGGAATGGGTGTTGAATGTCGGCCGGCGCGAAGGCGTGAGCCGCATGGCCCATGTGCTGTGCGAGCGGCTGGTGCGCCTGCGGGCTGCGGGTCTGGTTGAGGGCCATGCCTGCGACCTGCCGATCACCCAGGGCGAGTTCGCCGATGCGCTCGGCTTCACCACGGTGCACGTCAACCGGGTGCTGCAGCAGATGCGGGCCGAGGGCCTGATCGAGCTGAGCGGTGACCGGCTGAACATTCCCGATTGGGAGAAGTTGAAGCAGGTGGGCGAGTTCGACCCGACCTACCTGCACCTGGAGACTGAGCAGGCTACCGCATGAGCCTTACCCTTCAGTCCATTCGCGTGGCAACTGGATTTGACGAGCAATTCCGACCGGCGTGTCGAAGGAGATCGTCGCGACTGGCCGCTGTCCCAGTTGGCTGATGGAGCGTGGACCGGCCGTTCGCTCAATCGTGGCGAAGGATGAGAGCGGGATCAGAGCGCCGCTTGCCGAGCGAATGGTCACGAGGTCGAGTGGATCGATTGCCCGGGCAAGGCGTGGGTCGAACTCGATCAGAACCTGATGGCTGTCCGCGCTGCCATGGATCGTTGCTGCCTGCCGGGTGGCGAAGCCGGTGTGCAGGGTCTCGCGCAGCTGCTCGGCCGTGATCCCGAGCTGGCGGGCCTTGTCATGATCGACGTCGAGGGTGGCCTGCAAGGCCGTCTCGTGCGCATTGCTTGTAACGCCAATGAACATGGCATCCTGGCTCATCCGGTGAGCCAGCCGTGCCGACCAGTGCTCCAACTCGGCAAGAGACTGGGCCTGCACCGTAAGCTGGTACGCGCTCCGGCCAGACTGGCTGCCCATCCGGGCATTCTGGGCCGGGGTGACAAGGCTCTCGACGCCGGCCAGTTGATCCAGATCCCGACGGAGATCCGTCAGCACCTGCGCAAGTGGCGACCGATCAGCCTTGGCTTTCAACTCTACAAACAGGCGCCCCTCGTTGAGGCTTGTGCTGACCGTCGCTCCAATTTCTGAGACCACTTCGGCCACATGGGGTGAGGCGCGCAGCACCTGCTCGACCTGACGCTGTAGCTCGACCATCGCCGCGAAGGACACATCTTGGCGCGCGCGGGTCGAGATCATGATCTGCCCAACATCCTCCTGCGGCAGGAAACCCTTCGGTATGGCTCGGAACAGCCAGCCGGAGGCGACAAGGCTGATGAGGAACAGGATCAGCATCAGCGGGCGGAACCGCAGGCTCATGTCCAGGCATACGCCATAGCCGCGTGTCAGCCCTGACATCGCGCGATCCGCCAGGCTGGCGTGCCCGGCTTCCCGCTGCCTGGGGTTGGGCAGGCGGGCGGCGAGCATCGGCGTCAGGCTTAAGGAGACCAGAGCGGAGATCGCCAGCGAGACCGAGACCGTGATGGCGAACGGGCTGAGGATGCGCCCGACCACGCCGTCCATCAGCAGCAGCGGGATGAATGCCGCGATGAGGGATGCGGTGATCGATATGACCGTGAAGGCAACCTCCTTCGCTCCCTTCAGGGCTGCCTCGTAGGGCGCGTCTCCAGCCTCGATGTGACGTACGATGTTGTCGGTCACCACGATGGCGTCATCGACCACGAGGCCGACCGAGAGGGTCAGAGCCAGCAGGGTGATGTTGTCCAGGGACAAGCCGAGCGCGTACATGGCCGCAAACGTGGCCACAAGCGAGACCGGAATGGTGACGCTCGGGATCAGGGTCGTGGCAAGACGGCCGATGCCAAGATAAAGAACGGCACAGACAAGACCGATGGTGAGCACCAGGGTGAAGCTAACGTCCTCGATGGCCGTGCGAATCGGATGAGAGCGGTCATTCATCGTGGTGAGGGATACCCCAGGCCCGAGCTCCTCCCGGATGCGGGGCAGGGCTGCCCGAACCTTGTCGACCACGTCGATTGTGCTGGCATCGGGCCGGCGCTGCACCGCCAGAACTAGCGCGGGTGAGCCATTATACCTGCTGGCGCGCTGATTATCCTCAACGGAGTCAATTACCTTGGCGACGTCGCCGAGGCGAAGCGGTCGCCCATTCCGGTTCGCGATGATGAGATCGCGCCAGGCCTGTGCGTCACCGAGTTGGGTCGACACGTCGATGGTGAGCCGCTGGTCTGATCTCGCGAGGGAACCGACGGGGGTATGCGCATTGGCAGTGCGGACGGCACGCTCCACCTCGTCTACGCCGATGCCGCGGGCTGCCAGGGTCAGCGGGTCAAGCTGGATTCGCACCGCATACTTCTGGCTGCCTGAGATCGTGACCTGAGCGACACCGGCGATTGCAGACAAGCGTGGGGAGATCACGGTGCGAACGAGCGCGTCGAGTTGCGGGGGGGGGGGTACGTGTCGCTTCGCAGGACGATCAGCACGACCGGAGCATCCGACGGGTTGAGCTTGCGGTAGACAGGCGAGCCCCTCATCTCGGCCGGCAGCTGTGGCTGCGCACGCGCGATGGCGGCTTGGACGTCCGCCGCCGCCAGATCGATGTCGCGCTCCAGCGCAAACTCGAGAGTGATCGAGGACGCACCCTGAACGTTGGTGGTGCTGATCTCCCGAACCGACGGGATCGTTGAGAACTCCTTGATCAACGGTGTCGAAACGGTGTTCGTCATGGTCTCGGGGCTGGCACCCGGCAGTGATGTCGAGACGGAAATGGTGGGGATATCAATGCGGGGCAGGGCGGCGACAGGAAGGTGCCGGTAGGCCGCAAGCCCGGCGAGCGTCAGGGCTGCGGTCAACAGGAGTATGGCAACAGGTCGTCTGATGAAGGGCGCCGAGACATTCATTGCCGCGTAGGCCCGATATCGGCGGTGCGAGCTCCCTGCACAAGAGGTGGCGGAGCCAAGGCTGTCTCCACAATCAAGCTGCCCTGCCGCAGGCGAGCCTGACCTTCGACCACCACGCGCTCGCCGGGGGTGAGGCCTTTGGCGATGACGGCCGTGTCATGGTTTGCGGCGAGGGGCTGAACCTGACGCACCTCGACGATGTCTCCTGGCCCGACGACGAAGACATGAGATCCGTTCTGCCCTGTCTGCAGCGCAATCAGAGGAACGGCGGACGCCTCTGGATGTGCGCCGAGCGTCAGTTCAACGCGAACATATTGACCTGGCCACAAGCTGTCGCTGGCCTTCAGGGTGGCCTTGGCGAGAATGGTGCCTGAACCGACATCGACCGACGAGTCGATGAAGGTCAAATCCGCCTCTACTGAGGGCTGGCTATCTTGACCTGCAAAAATCCCCACGCGGCCTTGGTCCTTGGGATCTGCAAGAGCCGCGCGCAGCAACGGGAGATCTCGCTCTGGCAGGGAGAAGGAGACCTGCAAGGGCGACATCCGTGTGATGGTGACCAGCCCATCCCCAGACAAATCGGAGCCGCGCACAACATGGCCTTCGCCGCCCTGCACGACGCCTGCACGTCCGCTGATCGGAGCGGTGATCCGGGTGTGCCCCAGCCTGGCCCGATCGATCGCCAGGGTGGCTTCGCTTGCTGCAACATTGGCGGCTGCGATCCTGACTTCGGCGGCGGCCTCTTCGGCTTGGGCCTGGGTGGCGACGGATCGGGATAGCAACTCCTGGGTTCGCCTGAGCGCCGCCTGCGCTTTGGCCAGCACAGCTCGGTCGCGGGTCAGGGCTGCCTCACCGCGAGCGATCTGCGCTTGGAGCTCCCGATCATCGAGGCGGAACAGCAGATCTCCGGCTGCAACTTCTGCACCATCATGGATGTGCCGCTCGACAATGGTGCCGTCGATGCGGGCCCTCACAGTGACGCGCGCGGTTGGTTCGATCCAGCCGATGCTGGTCCGCGTGATCGGCATTGCCTTTGTTCGGACAGGTGCGGTGATCACGGCGACCGGGGGCGGGCTCCTCTGCGAGAGTGAGGTCTGAACTGATGCTGGAGCCTCAGAAGTCAGAGTTGAGTTTTCTGGTGCCTTCGCCGGTGGGATCCGAGCCGAGGCCTGTCCTTCCGCGCCTGCCAACACGTACCAGAGGCCACCCGCGCATAATGTTGTGAACAGGAGAAGAGCACTGCGGATCACTGTCTGCGCCCCATCTGCCGAGCTGTTGGCGCAGGCTCGTCCGCGTCAAGCACCAAGCCGCTGAACGGCAGGTTGAGCGCCTTCCATGTCTCAATGAGAGCCTGCGTCAGCGCCTCGATATGCGCGCTGGTGTGCAGGGGGCCCGGGGTGATGCGCAGGCGCTCCGTGCCGCGGGGCACGGTGGGGTAGTTGATCGGCTGAATATAGATGCTGTGCTTCTCCAGCAGGCGGTCGGACGCCGCCTTGCAGGCTTGTGCATCCCCCACCATCACTGGCACGATGTGCGTCGGCGTTGCCAGCATCGGCAGGTCGGCGCGAAGGAACGCGTCCTTGACCTGGGCCACCTGGCATTGCTGTCCCTGACGCTCGGCCCGCGAGACCTTGAGATGGCGAACGGACGCTGTTGCGGCGGCGGCCACGGCTGGGGGCAGGGCCGTGCTGAAGATGAAGCCCGGGGCATAGCTGCGCACCGCGTCGATGACGGAAGCCGCGCCCGCGATGTAACCGCCCATGACGCCGAAGGCTTTGCCCAGCGTGCCCTCGATCACGTCGATCCGGTGCATCACGCCGAGACGCTCCGCGAGGCCTGCGCCACGGGGGCCGTACATGCCCACCGCATGGACCTCGTCGATATAGGTCATGGCACCGTAGCGCTCGGCAAGGTCGCAGATCTGGCGGATCGGCGCCACGTCCCCGTCCATGGAATAGACGCTCTCGAACACGATCAGCTTGGGCCTGTCGCCGGCGGCCTGGAGCAACTCCTCCAGGTGTTCGAGATCGTTGTGGCGGAAGATCGCCTTGTCGCAGCCGGACTGGCGCACGCCCTCGATCATGGAGTTGTGGTTGAGCGCATCCGACAGGATCAGGCAGTTGGGGATCAGTCGGGCGAGGGTCGAGATGCCGGTCTGGTTCGACACATAGCCCGAAGTGAAGACCAGGGCCGCCTCCTTGCCGTGCAGGTCGGCCAGCTCGGCCTCGAGCTCGACGATGGGGTGGCTGTTACCCGAGATGTTGCGCGTGCCCCCGGCCCCGGTGCCGAGGCGCCAGGCCGTCTCCACCATGGCGCGGGTCACGTCCCGGTTCTGGCCCATGCCGAGATAATCGTTGGAGCACCAGACCGTGATGGGGCGCGGACCGTCCGGGGAGTGCCAGATTGCGCTGGGAAAGCTGCCGGCCATGCGTTCGAGATCGACGAAGGAGCGATAGCGCCGCTCGGCCTTCAGCCGCGCGATGGCGGCGTCGAAATAGCCGGTGTAGTCCCACGTTGCGGGGGCCTTCCAGATCGGTTCGGGCGCCGGCCTGGTGATCCTGAGCGGTGCGCGAGAGCGGGCCAGCAGGGCCACGGCCGTCTCACACCGGCTGTCCATCCGGTCAGTATCCGTGAGCTTCGCCCAGCAGCGCGGAAACTGCGCCTCGCTGTGACAGTGCCTCTCCAGGACCATTGTTGCCTCCCCCGCCCCTTGCTCGCATTCGACCTCAGCCCGAAGTCGTCACGGCTTGATAGTGGTTGAGCCGGCAAAGCGTGCAATACGGACTGAGGTCCAGGGTCCGAGGCGACTTAAGTCTAATTATGGGCATGGGCGTACGACCGACTCCTCACAGGGTCTGGAGGGTGACCTCACTCCTGACTGACCAAGCCGCTGTGTTTTTTGTCTCTTTCACTCCTTCCGCGGAGTGACTCTTGCGTGGTGATGAAGAGCCTAGTCCTGTGCCGGTTCACAATCCTTGCTGATCTCGTCACCGGAAGCGCGCAGCCGCCCCTCCAACCTAGACATCCCGCGCAACTCGTGGGGTCAAGCTCACTGGTCCTGGCAGCCACACGCCATTGTCTGACATCCGCAGGCCATCAGGCGAGCCTTGCCTGTCCTTTTCGGCTGAAGGAAGGTCGCCCTCGCCAATGGTGCCCTCACGAAGCAGACCACGCCCGTCGGCTCAAAGGCCAGATCAACCTTCCCGGACAGTTCGTTAGCGAGCATCCGCTCAATCAGCCGCGTGCCGAACCCTTTACGACTGGGAGGTGTCACTGTAGTGCCATCCCGCTCCTGTCAGCGCATGGCCAAATGCGGGGGATCACCGGGTGTTACCCTCCTGGTAACTGCAACCCGACCTTCTGGGATCAACAGTGCTCCATATTAAGCAATTCCCTTCCGCAGCAGGCGGTTGACCGCTTGGACGACCCGCTCATGCTCCTCCTCCGAGAAGGGGCTGAGGTCGTGCATTTCGAAGCTGTTCAGGCCCTCAATGGCCAGCCAGCCTACCAGCGCCGCGTCCAGATCATCCGACGTGGCTTTCAGGTTTTCCAGGGTCGCCCTGATGACCTCGCGCACAGGATCAAGCAGGCGCGGGTTCTCGGCTGAAGCCGCCAGCATGCCATTGGCGACATCCCTCATTCCGCCCTGGCGCAGCTTGAGCAGTGCTGCCGTGCACAGGCGCGCCTCCAGATTGCGCCCAGGCTCCGCCTGTTCTCGAAGTGCCTCGCGCTCGGCCGAGACCTCGTCGACGAGCCGCTGGACCATGGCCTGAAGCAGCGCTTCTTTCGTGCGGAAATTGTAGAGAAGCCCGCCCTTGCTGACGCCTGCCTTCTCAGCGACGGCGTCCAGCGTCAGCCGTCCCGCACCAATCTCGCTCACAAGCTCCGCAGCCGCGTCGAGGATCTTCTCGCGGGAACTCTTTTGGCGTCGACCACAACCCAACATTCACCACTCTTACGCTAAAACTACCCGACCAAAATACATTCGCCATATCAGCGCCCATTCTTCTGGGGTCAAGGAGATGACGCTATCCAGCGGCTGATGGTCTCGGCGCGGTTCTGTCGCGAGCTTGGCCGATGATTGCTTCCAAACGGAGGTGTGGCTTGGGTGAAGTATGGAGCGGAATGTATTCTCGTTGACAGGCGCACCCGCCTTGGTCCTTATGCCGGAGACGCTGATGGGGTGAGTGCCTGTTGAGGCCCCGCATTCATCTGTTTCGTCCACCTACGTTCGTCGGCACGTGAGCCGATCCGGTCGCAGCCTACCCGGTCAAAACAAGGAGCCCTGGTGAAGACCCTCGTCATCTGTTCCGGCGGACTAGACTCCGTCGCGCTTGCGCACAAGGTTGCGGCTGAGCAAACCCTCACGCGTTGCGTCTCCTTAGACTATGGCAGCGCCACCACGGACGCTGCGGCGCCTGCGTTGAGCGGCGCAGGGCCTTTCACGCTGCCGGCCAGATCGATCCGACGTCGTACGAAGATCCAGACGATTGGATCAGTGCCTGCTGTAAGCACTGGGCCAAACAGCCTTCTTAGATTCGGCGACAAAGCATCAATCTCCTGAAAGGTACATACGTGATCCCTGATCTCCGCCGCCGCATTGAGGGCTTGGCAGTCCTCGCGGGTTTTACCGCCTGTATCCCAGCCGCCAACTGGCTCGTTAGCAACGTCGGCACCGTCTGCGTTCCGGAAGGTCCCTGCCTGATCCCCGTGGCCCCAGGGATTGCGGCTCCCAGCGGCGTGCTGGTGGTCGGCCTTGCCCTTGTGCTGCGCGATCTGGTGCAGCGGCGGCTGGGACGATACTGGGCCTTAGCCGCCATTGGCCTTGGGGCAATCCTCTCGGCAGTGTTTGCTCCTCCATCGCTGATTGTCGCCTCGACCGCAGCCTTCCTGCTGTCCGAACTGGCGGACCTGGGCGTCTACACGCCGTTGCAGAAGCGGGGCCTCGTCTTGGCAGTCGTGGCGAGCAGCCTTGTGGGCTTGGTCATCGACAGCGCAGTGTTTCTGTCCCTGGCGTTTGGCAGCCTTGAGTTCCTGCTGCCGCAGACCATCGGCAAAGCCTGGATGGTGCTGTTGAGCATTCCGGCGATCGCGTGGCTGCGGCGGCGCGACGAGCGGATTGGCATGCCTGTGTATACCTGAGGCACTCATGAGCCAGAGATCTCCATCACCGGAGCCGTCGAATGTTCCCATCGCTATTGTGATTGGGAGCGTGATTGGCGTCCTCGTGACCACAGCGTACCACCTGTCGCAGGATCACCCACAGTACGCTCCCGGAACAGTGCTCCACCACTTCATCCCGGAAATGGCTGCCTTCGCAGCAGGAGGTGCAATCCTGTTTGCGATCGTCGCCCTTGTCCTCAACCGCCGCAGGCGTAAGCGTTAACTCCACTTGCAAAACGCCAGCGTGGCCAAGTGCTGGCCGCGCACATGACGACTGCGGCGGCTGGTCACTGGTGGCAGAAACAAAGCTGCATTACCTCCCACCAAGAGTTCGTTGAGTGTTTCATTGATTGTTTGCCAATGCCTGATGCTGATCTCCGCAGAGTCGTCCTCGTTGTGGAGGACGAGACCCTTGTACGTATGTTCATGACCGACTTCCTGGATGAAGCTGGATTCAAAGTCTTCGAAGCTGCCCATGCTGATGAAGCTTTGGCCGTCCTCCAGGCGCGACCCGATATCCAGGCGGTGGTCACGGACATCGAAATGCCGGCGGGCTCGATGAACGGCTTGGAGCTGACCCGGGTGGTCCAGGAGCGCTGGTCAGGGGTTGGGGTGGTCGTCACCTCGGGGCGCGCCCGACCTAATCCTGACGACCTATCGGACAGGGTGGCGTTTTTTGCCAAGCCCTATCGGCCTGACACCATCATCAACGCCATTCGACAGATGACCGCGCCCCAAGCGGATGAGCGGCAGGTGATCAACACGAACAACTGACATAGGCCGGAGGGTTGCCGTCTTGACCGTCAGCCATGCCCGGAGCTGATCCAAAGGATTAGGCAACAGGCCAATCCGGTTCGCTGGCGCATCGGCCGTGAGTCATGGGGGGAAGTCAGGCGATGGTAGGTGTGCGCCCTAGGCTCGAAGGCACCTAAGGTCGGGAAATGGCACTCCCCGGGCACCGTTGCAGTAACTTGAAAAGGGCATAACGGACCCAGTTTAACGGGCCGCTTGGGCCGCAAGACCGAAGAGCCGATTGACGAGACGGATTTCGCCTGTGGCTCGACGCCCCCCGTCCGATGCAATGACCGCGGCGGATCATGCGCATGATCTCAAAACCCGTTAGGGTCGCAACGGCGGTTTTCATCGTTTGAAAGCCGCGGGTCGGACAGATCACGCGCTTGAGCGCGCCATGATCCGCCTCAATGATGTTATTCAGATATTTCGAGGTGCGTTGCTTGACATCCTTCGACAACAAACCTTCGCTCTGCAGGCGCAGGATTGCCCTGGGATACGACGCCAGCTTATCCGTCGTGATGGAGGACGGTGGATAGTGGCTCATTGCCCTTATGGCTTTACGCAGGAAACGATAGGCGGCGTTGGTATTCCGGCGATCGGACAGCATGAAGGCAATTAACCGACCGTGCTTGTCGACTGCGCGAAACAAGTATTTCCACTTGCCTGCTACACACACGTAGGTCTCGTCCACTCTCCAGGAGCCTGAGCGAGGTCCCTGGTAGAGCCGGATTCGCTTCTCGATCTCTGGCGCATAGCGCTGAACCCAACGGAAGATCGTGGATGGATCAACGGCGACACCACGCTCCTGCATCATTTCGGCGAGATCGCGGTAGCTGATGCCGTACTTGCAGTACCAGCGCACGCATAGAAGGATGATCGTGACCGGAAAGCGACGGCGCTTGAACAGAGACAACAGGACGGCTCCTCACATAGCCGCCCCTCCCTATACCGCCAAGGTTAATGCAACATTCCCCGCGAAGGGCAGGTCGGTTTCATACCCTCGCTTATGCCCACATCCAGTCACCGTCGCGTTAACCTGATGGTGCCGGTGATGGTGCTCCCCATCCCAAGGAGTTCTTCCACTGACCAAATCTAAGGAGGGTTAAGGTGTCAGTGCGAATGTAGGCCGGGCTCAAGGCAAAGGCTTGGCACAGCATGCTCCACGGGAGCGGAACCGAGGACCGCATCCTTGTTGGTAACTTGGAGTGACAGCCTCACCGCAAAGGCAGCCATGTCAGAGGCATCCCGGACCAGGAACCCTAACTCGGACGCATCACCGTTCAACTTTCGAGATCTCATGATCTCAAGCAGGCTTATGGCAGCGGCATTCTTGGCCTGTTCGAGATCATTGAAGGTTGTGCCCTCCTCATCGCGCGAGACGTCACTCCCGTCGGCCAAGTCGAAGTAAAAGCGTTGCATAGTCCACTCCAGAAATCTCAGGTTTGCAGGGCGAGAACCTGTTCCGGCGGAGAGGCTTGGGGTTTAACGCTTGTGCGCCTACGCGCCTCCAGACCTGGTTTCCTCACCTTTCTATTGTGTGTAAATGAGTGGCGCGCAATTGTATATGGATCATTCGTTCAAGGCCAACCTGTCGCAGATGACCAGCGCAGTCTGAGTGCAAAAGGTGCAATGAGGCTCTGCTTCGTTTCACGAACTTGGGCCTGTATAGATCGTGGGCTCGTCCATCAGGAAAGCAGGGGTGGCCAGAGGCGCCTGTTCCCATTCTGTCGCCTTGTACCCTCAGGGGGCTGTTGGGGCTGGATAGTCTACTCCAGAAAGCTGTTGAGGCTGTCGCGCAGGCGGATGAGCTCATCCCTGAGCGCCTGAATCTCCTGCGCGGAGCGGCCACTGGCGCAGACCACGTTGTGCCGGGCCTTGGCGGCCTGCTCCCTGAGGCTGTGGCCCTTAGGCGTCAGGATAATCCTCACCTGACGCTCATCCTGCGGATCCCGCTGGCGGCGCACAATGCCAGCAACTTCCAGCCGCTTGAGCAGCGGGGTCAACGTGCCCGAGTCGAGATGAAGCCGCTCGCCGATGTGCTTCATCATCTGGTCGTCCTGCTCCCACAGCACCAAGAGCACAAGGTACTGCGGGTAGGTGAGGCCGATTTGGTCCAGCCCCGGCTTGTACACGCGGTTGAACGCCTGCGACACGGAATAGGCTGCAAAACAAAGCTGCCGGTCGAGCTTGAGGCTGTCTTCAACGGTGTCGGGCACGAGCGGCTGCGGTTTGGCCAAGGCAAACTCCTAGTGCAAAGATGTTCTTTAACGTACCACTGAATAGCCCGTTAGTATAGTTGCGCGGCATTCTATTGCACGTTAATGATGTTTAACCTGCTCACCACGGCAGGCCTTCGCCCCCACGTTCCTGAGAGCCTGCCATGATCCGCATCCCCGCTCCTTTCCTGAGAGGCTTCGCTGTTTTCTTCATCGGAGCCACCCTCGTGATCAGCCATGCAGCTTTTGCAGCGCCTCAGACGGGCGCCAAAGCTGAGGCATCGATGCAGATGGCTGCCGTGGAGAACCATGATGGCGAGGAGAGCCTGCAAGATGTACAGGGCCTCGAACTGGCCGAGAACTGCTACCTCGAAGTGCAGAAGCATCGCGCGTCACAGGGCAAGGTCGTGTCCCGCATCGTGCACGAATGTGACTGATGCCATTAACCGGATCTTCACCACGTGCAACCGCAAGCCTCGACCTGCAAGCTATTTCAGGCCTGCGGAGCCGCCGGATAGGGTCGAGACCGCGGCTCGTGTTCTCAGTGCCTTGTTGTTGGGCACGGCGGTGAGCGGAGGAGCCTTGCTCCTTCAGGCCGCTCCCGCCCACGCGGAGCGGGAGACCGTGCAGGCTTCAGCGGCGTCCTAGGTCAAACCAGGCAAGTTCATCAAGCCAAATGCTGTTGCGGCGAATGCCTCCAGCCCTCGCCGCGTCTGGGTGGATCCGCCGCCGCTCCCAAGCACAGAGCAGGCGGCGAGCACAGCCGCCCCGGCTAAACTGGTGTCGGAATCTGCTCCTGTTGCTCAAGTGGCGTCTGCTGGAGTACCCGCAGCGCCAACCGACTGCCTGCCCGCTGGCCTGCGCTCCGTGCTGAAAAAGGTAGAGGCGCGCTTTGGCGCGGTGAAGCTGGTGTCCACGACCGAGCTGCACACAGACAATCACAGCCGCGGCAGCGTGCGCCACGAGCTGCATGGCGCCTGTCAGGCCGTGGACTTTAAGGTCAAGGGAAACCGGCAGGCCGTTGTCGCATACCTGCGCTCATACCCCGAGGTCGCTGGCGTCAGCAGCTATGGCAACAACGGCGTGATCCACATCGACCATACCGAGCCGCGGCAGATCGCCCAGCGCTAGAACATGCTGACAGGATACCGAGAGAGTGAGAAAACAATGACTCAAACAATCGACCGAACGGCCGGAGCGCGGCTGGCAGCGATCTGCCACAACCGGATTGAAGAAGAGATCATCCGAGCATATGTCCGTCTTGTCTGTACGCTCGATCAGCCCAATGGGCTGCGGACACAAATTGTTGCGCGTTTTGGCACTCTCGAGATCCGCATGACGGAAGCCTTGCTGGGCGAAGTCCCGCCTCAGGCACCACGCTTCCGCATAGAGATCTATTCTCATGAGAGTGATGCGGTTCTCGACAGCGGTGACTACTTCGAGTTCGATGAGGATGAACTTAGAGCAGCGGTCGATCTCGTCGTTTCAGCTCAGGTGATGCAGTTTCACCTGCATTAAATGGATGCATCTAAACACGGTTGCGGAAAACGGCGCGGCGTTATGCTCACGGCGGCCTATGCACGAAAATTTCGGGTGATCTCAGTTTTCTCTCGCCGTGCGTGCTCGGGTGTCCCCCGGAATTTTGCTCCATCTCTCCCGGTAGCAGCGATAAAACCAGGAGAAATCGTTAAAGCCATAGCCGAATGCAATATCGGAGGTGATGTCACATTAACCTGAGTATGAGCGATAGGCGTGTAGATGGGCTGGCATGATCAAGTCCGTCAGCTACAAACGTCACCGCTTTCCACCCGAGATCATCGCCCATGCTGTGTGGTTGTACTTCCGGTTTCCGCTGAGCCTGCAGCTGGTCGAGGAGATGCTGCTCAAGCGCGGTATTCTCGTCTCCTACGAGACGGTCTGCCGCTGGGCTTTGAAGTTTGAGCCAGACTATGCTCACCGCCTCAGGCGCAAGAGACCAAACTGTCGCGATATTTGGCATCTCGACGAAGTCGTGGTCACGATCTTTGGCCAGAAACACTGGTTGTGACGGGCGGTTGATCAGGATGGCTATGTGCTCGATGAGATCGTCCAGACGCGGCGCGACACCAAGGCGGCCAAACGCTTGCTGAAGCGTCTGTTGAAGAGGCATGGCCGCCCACCGCAACGGATGATCACGGATAAGCTCGGCTCCTATGCGGCCGCCCGGCGCCAAATCATACCGGCGGTTGAGCATCGCTCGCATAAGGGGCTGAATAACAGGGCCGAGAACTCGCATCTCCCGCTGCGAAAGCGGGAGCGCATGATGCAGGGCTTCCGATCAGCAGGAGGCCTACAGCGGTTCACCTCTGTCTTCTCGGCCATGCGCAATCTCTTCGTCCCGCTCCGCTCCCATCGGTCTGCCCTTGCTACCCACCTTCACCGCCTCCAAGCCCTGGCAGCGTGGGAAGCCGCGGCAGGCGTTCTCGCCTGAAGCCGGTGAAGCAGGGCTTGCTGCGGTCCCCGCACGTTTACGTGACACACCCATGGCCGAGGTGATCGTGAGAGCTAATAGTCCAAAAAGGAGCGGTTCCGGTCGTCTGTGTAAATGTCGTGTGGCTCGCCCCCAGTTCGACCCGTAAGATAGAGCACGCTCGCGACACTACCCGTCCTCGTCTCGGGCAGAACTTGACGGCTGACGAAGGGGAATACGCTGCGGATTGTGGCGTCGATGCTGCGGCTGAACCGATCGGCAAAGCTTGGCGAAGTGATGATGTTCATGATCACTTGGCCACTGGGCGCCACGGCTTGCCTGACGGCCCCAAACGCCTCGCGGGTGATCAGGTCCGGCGGCAGGCTGATCCGGTTGGTGAAGGCATCCAGCACGACGACATCATAGGTCTGGGTGTTGCGGCGCAGGAACGCCCGGGCGGATTCCGGCACGAAGGTCTTGTTCGGGGATAGTGGCTGGCGCAAGAAGTGCTCTTCGCTCACCTCTCGCAGGGCAGAATCGATGTCGACATAGGTGTAGGCATGGAAGCGGTCCTCCAGACCGATGGTGAACCCTCCGGCTCCGATCACCAGAATGCGATGGGGCTGATCCACGGCGAGCCGCCTGAGAACCTCCTTCTCGATGAACTTCAGGTAGGCGAAGCGATGCTCGGGATGGGCCGCAATCTTCGAGGAAGGGCTGTTGTTGATGACCAGGAGGCGGCTGTTCTCGGCCGGATTGGTGACGATTCTCACCTCGCTGTAGAGATTGTTGCTGACGATGCCATAAGCCCTGACCGCGGCGGGGCTGTTGATGGCAATGATGTAGAGCCCAAGCGCACCGGCTGTGAGAGCCAGCTTGTTGCGACCCTCCATCTGCCAGCCGATGAGGGTGGCGAGCGCTACCAGAACCCCGAGCGTCAGCGCCACCGTGATATGGACGCCAAAAAAGGTCATGAACACAAGCGTTGAGACCACTGAACCCAGAAACGAGCCTAGGGTAGACAGGAAGAGCATCAGACCCGTGGATCGGGGCAGGTTGGCTCCGGTGGAGCAATAGGCGACCAATGGTATGGTCTGGCCCAAGAGGTAGACCGGATAGACCAGGAACAGCGAGGTGTGAATGGCGGCCTGGAGTAGACGGTGCGTGAGACCGAGGGTGTCGAGGATCTGAAAGAAGGCGGCCAGGAATGGATGGGCCAGCCCGAAGCTGAGGATCAGGGCGGCGATCAGCAGGTTTCGTGTGAGCTGCCGGCGCACGCCGGACTCATCGCCGGGCGCAAAGCTCGCCCGCCCGCCCGCCTCGTAGCCAAAGGCAAGCGGCAGCAGAACCGCCGCAATGACGATGGCGATGGTGTCGGTCGCGTTGCCCACGTAAGGGGTGAGCTGGCGGATGGCAAGGAGTTCCACCGCAAGAACGGCATAGCCTTCAATGGCAATCGCTCCGAGCAGCAGGGGAGAGGAGAACATGAGCGTTTACCTATCTTTGGCTAAGGAACGATACATAGAATATTCGGCATACGCTCCCACTCTGTTGTGACAGGCCCGATGGCCTAGTTGCCAGAACGATGAGATTTGCTATGGCATTACCTGATACCTCCAGCAGTACATACAGGGATGACAACCATGTTCGATAGTCTGCCGGCGGCGTTGCTCAGCCTCTTCTTGGCCGCGTGTGTGCTCTGGCTAATCTGGCAGGCGTTTCGTCGCGTTGTGTCACCCCGCAAGAGAAGGCACGAGCCTTCCTTCATTGATGAACCCATTCAAAGTCGGATCGAGCCGGCTGATCCCCGGACGGCAGCTACGGTGTCGACCATCCCGGATGCAGCCGACGTCCTGGCTCTCAAAGCAGCGATCGACAACTTGGCGCGGCAGGTTACTGCTCTGGAGCAACGCCTTGCAACTGGTCAAACCAGCCTCCCTGCCCAGCCTTTGGCGAGTGACAGGACTGTCGAGCAGAGCCCGGTGATACCATCTGTGTCGCCAGACCATCGGATCTAGTGCAAGGCGCGGATAGCCCGAGCTTCGATGGTATCAAGGGCCTGCAACGGGAGGCCTGCTCAGGCAGGGATCTTCGGACATTCTTGAAGGCGAGAAGACTTCCCTGGGTGACCCGTACCAGACTGTTGTCGTGAAGATAGACAGTGCTCCGATCCCAGGTCTGCGCCAGAGCGCTCGCGGCCGACTCAGAGATCCTTCAAGCTGATAGGTATGGCTCCGGTTCAAAACCTGTTTGGCAATACGCTAGCCGTACAACGGAAAGGACCGTCCTAGACCTAGGATTGGCCAAGGACGGCTGCGTGTTCATGAAGGCACTAGCATGTGCCGACCCGCCGCGCTGACATAGGGTGACAATACGATTATCCGCGGATCCCTAGTCCTTCTTCGCCCAGTAGAACAGGAGCTGGTTGTCGGCGCGCTGGACGAGCTTGACCTTTTTCGACACGCCCCAGGCGAGGGCCTGCTGGTGCAGCGGGATATGGCCATAGTCTTTGGTGGCAATCTCGAAGGCCCTCTTGATCAGTTGATTGCGCTTCTCCGGATCCGTTTCGACCAGGATCTGATCGGTCACTGCATCAAGATCCTTGTTGCAGTACCCGCCGTAATTGGTCTCGCCCCTGCTTGATCCGGGAGCGTCGCGGCAGCCCATGACGTCATAGAGGACATTGTGGCTGTCGAAGGTGCCAGGGGTCCAGCCAAGCAGCGAAACCGAGGTGGTGTAGCCTCCCGACTTGCCAGCTTTGCCAAAATAGAGGGCCTTCGGCTGCGCTGTCAGGTTCACCTTCACGCCAGCCCGCGCCAGCATGCTGACGACGGCCTGACAGATCGCCTCGTCGTTGACGTAGCGGTCGTTCGGGCAGTCCATGCCGACTTCGAAGCCATTCGGATAACCCGCATCAGCCAGGAGCTTCTTGGCACCTTCGAGGTCGTATTTCGGACGCTCGAAGTCCTTCGAGTGGACAAATAGCTCCGGCGCGATCATCAGGGCTGAAGGGGTCGACAGTCCGCGCATGACGCGGTCGCGGATGAGATTGATATCGATCGCCTTGAAGAAGGCCTCCCGAACTCGCACGTCCTTGAATGGGTTTTTGCCCTTTACGTTCGAGAACAGAAGCTCATCGCGGGCCGAATCCATGTTGATGAAGATCGTCCGGAGCTCCGGCCCTGTGAGCACTTGAGCATTAGGAGAAGAATTGACCCGAGCGATATCCTGCACTGGGACCGGTTCGATGACATCAACCTCGCCCGACAGGAGAGCGGCGACGCGGGTGGCGTCACTCGCGATGGGCGTAAAGACGATCTCATCGAGATTGTGCTCCGGCTTGTCCCACCAACCTGGGTTCGGCTTGAAAACCGTCTTGATGCCAGCCTGATGACTTTCGATCCTGAACGGCCCAGTGCCGTTCGCATTCAACGAAGAGAAGCTCGGCGTGGTGGCGGCCGCCGGCGTTGGAGCAGTGGCGTTGTTCGCCTCCGCCCATTCCTTGTCCATGATGTACCAGGTGTCCCACTGGGAATTCAGGATCGGGTTCGGAGATTTGAGCTTCACGTCAATCGTGTGGTCGTCAACCTTGACGAACTCGGCAGTGGTCGGCACGCGAGTCGTAAAGTTTGAGCCCTGCGCCCGCACCCGAGTGGCCGAGAAGATAACGTCTTCCGCATTGAAGTCGTTGCCATTGTGGAACTTGACGCCTTTGCGCAGAAAGAAGCGCCAGGTCAGGCCGTCGTCGCTGATCTCCCAGCGCTCCGCCAGCGCCGGCTTAACCGCGAGGTCCTTCCCGCGCCGCGTCAGACCCTCGTAGACATGTCCCAGGTGGGCGTTCGTGGTGGTCTCGTTGAGCGTATAGGGGTCCAGGGACTTCAGATCGCCTTGGTTGGCGTAGCGTAGGGAAGCAGCCAAGGTGGGCGTAGATAGGGCTGCAAGGATGATCGAGGCGGGGATGAGGACGCGGTTTCGGATCATGAGTCTGTTCTCCACTGGCGGCTTCGCCTGAGGCGATGGCGACGCTCTCGGTTGGTCCGGCCGGAGCCGGAAGCGTCAGCGTGGCAGGAATTCCGAGGACCGTCCAGCAGGAGAGGGGAGCCTTGAGCCCGGTAGCAGCAGGATCGGCCTCTGCCTATCCGCAAAGGCCCATAGCAGGGTCAGGACCGAGAATGGGCCGAACCCGCCGCACCGAACTGCGAGCAACTCAAGTACCGAAAAGCGCCTGGACGCGGGAGTAATGAGTTGCATCGAAAGTTGGTGCGTCCGCGCTATGCAACTCGTTTTAACTGCGGCATTGTCCAAATTCGTATCGCAAGCAATTGACGGAATAGAGGGTGCAACAGTCTCCACGCCCTGAAGTTCTCAGATTGGCACTAGCTGGAAGGTGGTGGAACATCCGCTTTGGATAGGAATAACGGACGTTCCGGTCAGTGAACGAACTGCACCGCCGGAGGTCCCAGCGTACACCGCTGAGCTTTGAGCTGGCAGCGCTACCCATCATGAAGATTTCCATTTGCCATCCTGTCTTGGCTACCCTGCGTCTGAGGGGTGCAGAAGGTGAGGCCATGTGCGCCAGAACACATTGGTGTCGCTACGGCAGGCTCTAACTGTTCCTTTGCGTACCAATCGATACAAAAATAGCTAGACCGCCTCTTTCAATACGTACCGATTGGTATTATACCGGGCGGTACGAAACCGGCGCACTTCAGGTGTCGGCTAATCTCCGAATGAGCGGCTTCACCATGTCAAGTATTTCGAAAACCCAACTCCTGACCGCCCTCGGTACCGTGAGCGTGATTCTGGGCGGGATCTCTCTCTGGTCTACGCTCGGCAGCACGGCCACCCACGGCAGTGACACGGGGTCGGCGCCGTCCGCTACGCCAGCAACAGTTGCCGCCGTCGACAGTCGCGACGTTTCGCTGTGGGAGGAGTACTCGGGCCGCCTTGAGGCGATCGAGCGGGTAGATCTTCGGCCCAGGGTTCCCGGCGCTATCGAGGCGATCCATTTTCGCGAGGGATCACTGGTCAGGAAGGGCGACCTGCTCTTCACGATTGATGCTGCGCCATACATTGCAGAGGTCGAGAAAGCTGACGCTCAGGTCCGCGCAGCCGAGACCAATCTTGCCTTTGCCCGCAGTGAGCTGGAGCGTGGCCTGAAGATGACCGCCAACCAGACCATCGCACAACGCGACCTCGACACACGGATGAACAACGTTCGCGAGGCCGAGGCCAACGTCAGTGCCGCACAAGCAGTCGCCAAGGCCGCGCGCCTCAACATGTCCTACACCGAGGTGCGTGCGCCGATCGACGGACGCGTCGGGAGAATCGAGGTGACCGCAGGCAATCTCGTTAATGGCGGATCCAGCGCGCCGGTCCTGACCACGATCGTCTCGACCAACCCAATCTATGTGAGCTTCGATGCGGATGAACACGCGGTGCAGCGGGTGCTCGAGTCTCTGCCCGCTAAGGGTGACCGGCGCGACTATCTCGCCCGCGTTCCCGTCGAGATGCGCTCAGGACCGGACACCAAGGTCGAGCGCGGCAAGCTTCAGCTCATCGACCATACCGTCAATGGCGCCAGCGGCACGGTCCGCGTGCGTGCGGTGTTCGACAACAGCAACGATCGGTTGATGCCGGGCCAGTTCGCGCGCCTCCGGCTCGGCCAAGCCAAGACAACGCCCGCGCTGGTCGTGCCCGAGCGGGCCATTGGGGTCGATCAGGACAAGAAATACGTTCTCGTCGTCGATTCGGCTCAAAAGGCAAATTACCGCGAAATCAAGCTCGGGGCAGCCGTGGATGGAGGGCGTATCGTCACCAGCGGTCTTAACCCCGGCGAACGGATCATCATCGGCGGTCTTCAGAAGGTCCGCCCGGGCGCCCTGATCACTCCGCAAAGCGAAGGGCCCGAAACATCCGCCGCGCTCGAAACACGGAGTTCTTCCGCTTCCGCGGCGAATTGATCGCATTCCAAAGGCTTGAAGGCCACTGCCATGAACATCTCCCGCTTCTTCATCGACCGTCCAGTCTTTGCCGGGGTTCTGTCCGTGCTCATCTTCGTGGTCGGATTGCTTGCCCTGCGCGTTCTGCCAATCTCGGAATATCCTGAAGTCGTGCCGCCCCAGGTAGTCGTTCGCGCGCAGTATCCGGGTGCGAACCCGAAGGTCATTTCCGAGACCGTGGCTGCTCCGATCGAGGAGGCCGTGAACGGGGTCGAGGACATGCTCTACATGAGCAGCCAAGCGACGACCGACGGCGTACTGACGCTCACCGTGACCTTCGCCCTCGGTACTGATCCGGACAAGGCGCAGCAACTCGTGCAGAACCGAGTTTCGCAGGCCGAACCCCGGTTGCCCGAGGAAGTGCGTCGTCTGGGCGTTACTACCGTCAAGAGTTCGCCGGACCTGATGATGGTGGTTCACCTGCTCTCGCCCGACAGCCGCTACGACGTTACTTATCTGCGTAACTATGCGGCGCTCAATGTCAAGGATCGTCTTGCTCGGATCCAGGGCGTGGGTCAGGTCCAGTTGTTCGGATCGGGCGACTACTCCATGCGCGTTTGGCTGGACCCTCAGAAGATTGCCGAGCACGGTCTCTCTGCGAACGACGTCGTCAACGAGATCCGCGCACAGAACGTGCAGGCGGCCGCCGGCGTGGTCGGCGCTTCGCCCGGCCTGCTGGGGGTCGATCTTCAGCTGTCGATCAATGCCCAGGGTCGTCTTCAGGATGAGGAGCAGTTCGGCGACATCATCGTCAAGACTGGGGGCGACGGGCAGATTACACGCCTGCGCGACATCGCCCGTATCGAACTCGGTGCGGCCGACTACGCTCTGAGGTCTCTCCTGAACAACAAGCCGGCCGTCGCCATTCCAGTCCTCCAGGCGCCGGGGTCGAACGCCATCGAGATCGCCGACAAGGTTCGCGCCGAGATGGCGGACATCAAGGCCAACATGCCGGACGGTATCGACTTCCAGATCGTATACGACACGACCCAGTTCGTGCGCGCATCGATCAACGCGGTAGTCCATACACTGCTCGAGGCCGTGCTCCTGGTGGTGCTCGTGGTGATCCTGTTCCTGCAGACCTGGCGGGCGTCCATCATTCCTCTTGTGGCTGTTCCGGTCTCTATCGTCGGCACGTTTGCAGTCCTGCAGGTCCTTGGGTTTTCTATCAATGCCCTCAGCTTATTCGGGCTCGTTCTCGCCATCGGCATCGTGGTCGACGATGCCATTGTAGTCGTCGAGAACGTGGAGCGTAACATCGAGAAAGGCCTGAGCCCCCGGCAGGCCACCTATCGGGCCATGCAGGAAGTCTCCGGACCAATCATCGCCATCGCACTGGTGCTGGTGGCAGTGTTCATACCGCTTGCGTTCATCAGCGGCCTGACAGGGCAGTTCTACAAGCAGTTCGCCGTCACCATTGCCATCTCAACGGTGATCTCGGCGATCAATTCGCTGACCCTGTCACCTGCCTTGGCGGCCCTTCTCCTTCGCGATCACCATGCGCCCAAGGATCGGCTCACCCGGATCATGGACACGCTGTTCGGCTGGCTATTCCGCCGCTTCAACACGGTCTTCCATCGGGGAACGGGTGCCTATGGCACTGGCGTGAGGCGGGCGATCGCGACGAAGGCCTTGATGCTGTTCGTGTATGTGGCTCTACTGGGTGCGACAGGCTATCTGTTCAAGCTGGTTCCGAGCGGCTTCGTTCCAGGGCAGGACAAGCAGTATCTGGTGGGCTTTGCACAGCTGCCGGATGCAGCGACCCTCGACCGAACGGAGAACGTGATCCGGCAGATGACCGACATCGCCCTGAAACAGCCGGGCGTGGAGCACGCGGTCGCGTTCCCAGGCCTGTCGATCAACGGCTT
The DNA here is from genome assembly GCF_016811235.1 of Microvirga arabica. GTDB lineage: Bacteria > Pseudomonadota > Alphaproteobacteria > Rhizobiales > Beijerinckiaceae > Microvirga > Microvirga arabica. The sequence goes on along the minus strand of NZ_JAFBID010000030.1, from coordinate 41,778 downwards.
CACCAACAGCTCGAACGCCGGCATTGTGTTCCTGACACTTGCGCCATTCGAGGATCGTCGGAATCCGAGTCTCAGCGCCGGAGCGATTGCAGGTCAACTGAACCAGAAGTTCGCCTCCATTACAGAGGCTGTGACCGCGATCTTTCCTCCTCCGCCGGTGCAGGGGCTGGGTACGATCGGCGGCTTCAAGCTTCAGATCGAGGATACAGCTGGCCTCGGCTATGAAGCGCTCGACCGGGCCACGAAAGACTTCTTGACCAAGGCCGCAACGGCGCCCGAGCTTGCTGGATTGTTCTCGGGTTATTCGATTAACGTCCCTCAGCTCTACGCTGATATCGACAGGGCCAAGGCGCGCCAGCTCGGGGTTACGGTATCGGATGTGTTCAGCACCCTCCAGATCTATCTCGGCTCGGTCTACGTGAATGACTTCAACAAGTTCGGGCGGACTTACTCGGTGCGTGTGCAGGCAGATGCTTCCTTCCGGTCCCGCGCTGGCGATATCGGCTTCCTGAAGGTGCGTTCCAGTTCGGGTGAGATGGTCCCACTGAAGGCTCTGTTGAACATCCAGTCGAGCGTAGGGCCGGAGCGGGCGATGCGATACAACGGGTTCCTCTCGGCCGACGTCAACGGACAGGCGGCTCCGGGTTACTCATCGGGGCAGGCGCAAGCAGCAGTCGAACGGATTGCGACCGAGACCCTGCCGAAAGGACTCAGGGCCGAGTGGACCGAGCTGACCTATCAAGAAATTCTGGCAGGAAATTCCGGCATTCTGGTCTTTCCAATTGCCATTCTGCTCGTCTTCCTCGTCCTGGCGGCGCAGTACGAGAGCCTGACGCTTCCGGTGTCGATCATCCTGATCGTGCCGCTGGCGCTGTTTGCTGCTCTGGCTGGCGTATGGCTGACTGGGGGCGATAACAACGTGTTCACTCAGATCGGGCTCATCGTCCTGGTCGGCCTCTCTGCGAAGAACGCGATTCTGATCGTGGAGTTCGCCCGTGAACTCGAGTTCGAGGGGCGCACTCCCGTTGAGGCGGCGATCGAGGCGAGCCGTCTGCGTCTGCGACCGATCCTCATGACATCGCTTGCCTTCATCATGGGCGTCGTGCCGCTGGTGGTATCGACGGGGGCGGGGGCCGAAATGCGGGCTGCCATGGGTGTGGCCGTGTTCTCGGGCATGATAGGCGTGACGGCATTCGGTCTGTTCTTCACACCGGTCTTCTATGTCCTGATCCGTCGATTGACGGGGAATCGCCGCCTTCAACATCAGCCTGATCAGATGGCCTCGGATGCTGTCACAAATCTGCATCCTGTGAAGGACTTGGTGAGCTGAACGAATGTGAGGGCGCTGTCTCAGGCAGCCCCTCGATCACTCTAGTCAAACGAATGAGGCGCTTTCCATGAGTCGGTTTTGGAAAAGTCTCCGACTCGTTGCCGCTTTCGCACTATCTCTCGCCATAGGCTTTCTTTCGAGGGATTTGAGCGCGGAGGAGGATTACCAGATCACGAACGAGGTGGTTCTGATAGACGTGCGCGTCTCGCCCGCTAAGGGAGAAAATCGGGCGCAGATTATGTTCCAGCTGGAAAATCGGAGCACTGAACGAGTCTCGTTTGGAGGGATAACGGTCGCTGATGCCAGTCGTTCTCGGATTGTTGCATCGCTCGGTAACGGGACGACCACGACCTTGGACACAATCCCTGTGGCCCCAGGTGAGGTCCTCTCAATGGACGGGGAGGTGCTCTGGATCGAGGTTGATGGGCTCGCCGGGGGCCTTCCACCGGATGGAACAATCGACGCGACAGTAAGCCTTGGAGTTGCCGTCATTCCGATCAGCCTGACGGTCGAAGGGACAAAGAAACTTTCGAACTGAGGAACGGAGAACGATCCAGATTTCAGCGGGGCACAGTTGGCCAACTCCGCATGGCGACATCAACCACTCGTTGGAGTTCCTCGCGCGAAGCGCCCGATGCTGCCCTGACCGCCATCCCCAGGCCGATCGACACGACGTAGCGGGCCCAGTCGGCGGGATCCTCATCACTGGGGAAATCGCCGCCGGCGCGGGCCGTCTCCAAACGATCACGCAGTTTGTTCTCGTTGACTATCCGACGGGCGATGAGCTCTTCGCGGATAGGCTCGCTCGCCTCGCTGCAGGCCACAGCCCCATTCACCCCAAGACAGCCAGGAGGGCTCAAGGGATCGGTCAGGACATCGATATAGCCACGCAGGAGCCGCTCGACCGCTTCACGTGCTGTTGGCGCCTGAAGGGCCACGTGCGCGAAGCACAGGTGCTGGCGCTCATAGAGGTCGAGCGTCCGTCGGAAGAGATCTTCCTTGTTGCCGAACGCCGCATAGAGACTAGGACGCGTGATGCCCATTGCTTCCGTCAGGTCGGAGATAGAGGTGCCCTCGTAGCCTCGACGTCGAAAGACCTGAAGTGCGGTGTGCAACGCCTCGTCAGGGTCGAATTCGCGATGGCGGCCCATGGTTCTCCACATCCTCCTGCCGGTACAATAGGTAAATCTCGGACAGCGCGGTAGTATATCATACTAATCGGTATGGTATATGTTTCTAGGGAGATTTCAAGATCTTATTCCAATGAGTTTCGAATGACTCCTTCAGGTGCGGCAGCAGAATGTCAGGCTGAGGATTGCATGAGCGCTGCGCGAGAAGTCAGGCATTTCCCGCTATGGTTTACGAGAATATTTACTGGCAATTGTGGATCGGGCAGGATCGCCAGCCGAAGACTACTAAGCCGAGGTCAACACGATTGAACAGGGGAAATGGACAACTTAGAGACTTAGGCGGCATCTCTTCTCTTGAGAGGCTAACGGAATGGGATTCGCTTGAGAGTCCTGAAGGCCGCCTTCTGGCACGAGGCTGACCTTAGCCGCACTTCTGCACTGCTGGAAAGAGCGGAACTTCCCACCGAACTCCGCTACTACTTAGTTTGACCCAGAGCAGTCCTTCCCCGTCTAACTTGCTCGGTGGAGCAAAACCACACTGGGCACCGATGCTGCCGCTACCTTCGCTTTAATAGGAGCAAATCGAGCACAGGCCGGCCGACTTTTTATCGCTGGTGACGAACAAACCCTCAAGCGATCCATGACTGTGATCTTTCATCTGGGGCAGGTCAGGCCCCTCGACAGCCGTCGAACCCTACAGAGCGCGGGTTGACCCTGCTCATACGGATGCATAGATGAGAATGAACGTTCATTCTCACAACTTTGGTACTTTATGCCTCATGGCAGATCAGCAAGCTCTCCTCGACCCGAAGGCGGACTCATCTGCTGAGCGTCAGACGCGCATCCTGAATGCCGCCGAGCGCTGCTTCGTCCGCTCCGGTTTTCATCGCACCACCATGCAGGACGTAGCTGCCGAGGCTGGAATGAGTCCTGGTAATCTCTACCGCTACTTCGGCTCGAAGGACGCAGTCGTTCTGGCTCTCGCCGAGAGAGACCGTGCCCGCATCGGAGAGGACTTCGCTGTGTTGTCCCAACCGGGTGACCTCCTGCCTTCCTTGCGCTCCATTGCCCACAAACATTTTGCCGAGGAGCCGCGGGAGCGGGCGGTGCTCTGCCTGGAGATCTGGGCAGAGGCTACCCGCAACCGATCGTTCGCCACTATGTCCGAGGCGTTCGACAGGGACATCTGCGAACGCATGTGCGCCTTGTTCCGGCAGGCGCAGGCCAATGGGGCTATTGCTCCGGAGGTCGACCTGGAAGCGCTCGCGTCCCTGATCGTGACCATTGCCAACGGCCTCTTCGTGCGCCGGGCCGTGGACGCCACGCTGGATGCCGAGCGTGGGGTCGCAAGCCTGATGGCCGTCATCGAGGCGGCCTTTGCCGGGAAGATCAACCTAACACGCACCTGATATCAGGTGCCGGAGATAAGGGTGTCATGATGCGCAGGTTGCACAGTTTGGCGGCTGCCATGGTCTTTCTCCCTCTGGCAGCGTTGGCCGCCCAGCCGCAGGGCGCGCCTGCGCCCGCCGTATCCGTCACGCGCACCGCGGAACGGGAGATCACGGAGCGGGCGGTGGTCACCGGAACGCTTGTACCTCGCGAGGAGGTTCTGGTTGCCCCGGAGCTGGAGGGTTTGCGCATCACGGAAGTTCTGGTCGAGGAGGGGGAAACCGTCACGAAGGGACAGGTTCTGGCCCATCTGGCGACCGATCTTCTCGAAACAGAGCTGGCCCGCAACACCGCCTCCTTCGCCCGAGCCGAGGCGGGGGTCGCCCAAGCCCGCAGCCAGATCGTGCAGGCCGAGGCCGCACAGGTCGAGGCAGCCCAGGCCTTGGAGCGTACGCGCTCGCTCATCAAAGGCGGCAACACGACAGAAGCTCAACTTGAGCAGCGGGTCTCCGCAGCCCGGGCTGCGGAAGGGCGCCTTGCCGCCGCCCGCGATGGCCTGCGCATCGCCGAAGCTGAAAGGCAGTCCGAGGAGGCGCAGAAACGGGAGATCCAAGTTCGCCTCGCCCGTGCCGCGATCAAGGCCCCCCAGGCGGGGATCATCTCTCGTAAGAACGCCAAGGTCGGCGCCACCGCGACCGCCGCAGGCGACCCGCTCTTTCGCATCATTGCGAACGGCGAGATCGAACTCGAAGGGGAGGTGACGGAGACACAGCTCGTTCGCCTGCGTGAGGGCGCTCCCGCTCAGGTGAGCATCGACCAAGGCCGGACAATCGAGGGGCTCGTGCGCAACATCTCTCCGGAGGTCGACCGCGCCACCCGTCTCGGCAAGGTGCGGGTAGCCCTGCCTCGGGATCCTGCCTTGCGCATCGGGGCCTTCGCACGCGGCACCATCGAACTTGCCCGGACAACGGGGGTGGCGGTTCCGCTCAGCACCGTGATCTACAGCGCCAAAGGCGCAGCGGTCCAGATCGTGGTTGATGAACGCATCGAGACACGTCAGGTCCGCACCGGCCTCTCGGCCGACGGCTTCATTCAGGTCGAGGGTATCAGCACTGGCGACCTGGTCGTGACCCGGGCCGGCAGCTTCCTGCGCGACGGTGATGTGGTCCGGCCGGTCCTGGCCGAGTCGGCGCAGGCGGACGGAGTACGGTAATGCAGCTCAACGTCTCCGCCTGGGCGATCCGAAAGCCGATCCCGTCCCTCGTCCTGTTCATCGTCCTGATGATCCTAGGCGTCTTCAGCTTCCAAGGGTTGCCGATCACGCGGTTCCCGAACATCGACGTTCCACTCGTCACGGTTTCGGTCACGCAAGCGGGCGCCGCGCCGTCCGAACTCCAGAACCAGGTCACCAAGCGGGTTGAGGACTCGGTTGCCGGCGTTAACGGCGTCAAGCACATCACCTCGACGATCTCGGAAGGCATCTCCACCACGACCATCGAGTTCCGGCTCGAGATCAACTCGGATCGGGCGGTCAACGACGTGAAGGATGCGGTTGCCAAGGTCCGCTCCGACCTGCCACGCACCATCGACGAGCCTGTCATTCAGCGCTTGGACATCGCCGGTCTCCCGATCGTCACCTACGCCGCCTCCGGCCCCGCCATGACGCCGGAGGAGCTGTCCTGGTTCGTCGATGATGTGGTGGCGCGCCAGCTTCAGAGCGTTCAGGGCGTCGGGCGCGTTGAACGTGTCGGTGGGGTCGAGCGCGAGATCCGGATCGAGCTGAAGCTTGATCGTCTGCTGGCGCTCGGCATCACGGCCGCCGATGTCAACCGACAGCTGCGCCTGACCAGCGTCGATCTTGCCGGTGGGCGCGGCGAGGTTGGCGGGCAGGAGCAGTCTATCCGGACTCTGGGTGCCGCACAAACACTTGGAGACCTCGCGTCCACCAGCATCACTCTCCCGGGCAATCGAAAGGTTCGCCTTGATGAGCTGGCAACCGTCACCGACACCGCTGCTGAGCCGCGCACCTTCGCCCGGTTCAACGGCCAGCCAGTGGTCGCCTTTGCCGTCACGCGCGCGACCGGCGCCAGCGACGCCACGGTCGGCCAGGCGGTCGCCGCCAAAGTCGCCGAGTTGGGTCAGGCGCATGCGGACGTGCGCTTCGACCTGATCGACGACACCGTCGCTTATACGGTGGGCAACTATGAATCCGCCATGCACACTCTGATCGAGGGTGCAATCCTGGCCGTCATCGTGGTGTTCATCTTCCTGCGCGACTGGCGCGCCACCCTGACCGCGTCCGTGGCCCTGCCGCTCTCGGTGCTGCCCACCTTCTGGATCATGAGCACCATGGGCTTCTCGCTCAACCTGGTGAGCCTTCTGGCGCTGACCCTCGTTACGGGCATCCTAGTCGACGATGCCATCGTCGAGATCGAGAATATCGTTCGCCACATACACATGGGCAAGTCGCCTTATCGTGCCGCGCTGGAAGGGGCGGACGAGATCGGCCTGGCGGTGATTGCGATCACGTTCACGATCGTCGCCGTGTTCGCCCCGGTCAGCTTCATGGGTGGCATCGCCGGGCAGTACTTCAAGCAGTTCGGGCTCACCGTCGCGGCTGCGGTCCTGATCTCGCTTCTAGTGGCCCGGTTGATCACGCCGATGCTGGCGGCTTATTTCATGCGGCCGCACAAGCATGTCGAGCAGAAGGACGGGTTCATCATGCGGGCTTACACCCGCTTGGTCGGCTGGTCTGTCCGGCACAAGTTCATCACCTTCATCCTGGGGCTCGCCATCTTCGGAGCATCGCTCTGGTCGACCAATCTCCTGCCGTCGGCTTTCCTGCCGGAGGAGGATATCTCTCGCTCCCTCTTTGTGGCCGAGCTGCCGCCGGGATCGAAACTGAGCGACACGCAGCTGGTGAGCGACGGGATCGCGGAGCGCCTGCGCGCCATGCCCGAGGTGAGGTCGGTGTTTGTTAACGGCGGCCTTCAGCTTCCCGGCAAGAAAGAGGTGCGGCTGGCGACCTTCACGGTGAACCTCGTGCCGAAGGAGGAACGGTCCCTGCGGCAACGCCAGTTTGAGGGGCGTATCGTCGAGGAGTTCCGCGACGTGCCGGACATCCGCTTCTTCGTCCTTGGCGAGGGCGGACAACGCGGACTTCAGCTCATCGTAAGCGGGCCCGACCAGGGTGTGGTGGTCGAGACCGCGGCGAAGCTCCAGCGCGAAATGACGAGCATTCCGACCGTCGAAAATCCCATGTCGACGGCGCCGCTCAACCGGCCTGAGATTCGCATCAGCCCGAAGCCGGATCTGGCGGCGGAGCTCGGTGTGTCGACCGACGTGCTGTCCGAGACGGTGCGGGTTGCAACCATCGGTGACGTCGGGGCCAATCTCGCCAAGTTCAATGCAGGCGACCGGCAGATCCCGATCCGCGTCCAGTTGCCCGAGGCGGTACGCGGCGACCGAGCGTTGATCGACATCCTCAAGGTTCCGGCCAAGGACGGTACAGCCGTCCCGCTCTCGGCTGTTGCCGACATCTCGTTCGGGCAGGGACCAACCTCAATTGACCGCTATGACCGCTCCTTGCGCGTGGCGCTTGAGGCAGACATGCGGGGCACGGATGCGCTCGGCGAGGTGCTCGAGGCCATCTACAACCTGCCGACGGCCAAAAATCTTCCGCCGGGCGTAACGATCAAGCAAACGGGTGACGCGGAGGTCATGACGGAGGTCTTCACCTCGTTCGGTAAGGCCATGGGAGCCGGCATCATGATGGTGCTGGGCGTGCTTATCCTGCTGTTCGCCAACTTCCTGCAGCCATTCACGATCCTGCTGTCGCTGCCCCTGTCGATCGGCGGCGCGATCATGGCGCTGGTGATCACGCATAAAGCGATCAGCCTGCCGGTGGTGATCGGCTTCCTGATGCTGATGGGGATCGTGACTAAAAACGCCATCATGCTGGTCGACTTCGCCATCGAGGAGGTGGCAAAAGGCGTGGACCGCAAAACCGCGATCATCGATGCTGGGCGCAAGCGGGCGCGGCCGATTGTGATGACAACGATTGCCATGGCGGCCGGCATGCTGCCGAGCGCTCTGGCATTGGGTGCGGGTGGTGAATTCCGCGCACCGATGGCCATCGCGGTGATCGGGGGACTGATCGTCTCGACCTTGCTGTCGCTGGTGTTCGTGCCGGCCTTCTTCATCCTCATGGATGACCTGTCGCGCCTGTTCAGTCGCCTGTTCAGCCGGTTCGTTGGGCCAAAAGATGAGCCTGAGACGGAAGCCTTCGACCGAGCAATCCCCGTTGTCCGAGCAGACGCCGATCCCAACCCACGTTCCAGGATCGCTGCAGAATGACATCCCGGGCTGCGCAGGGACGGTGATGTCAAGAATCGAGCGTTGGAGGCATCCGTCCAGCTGCGCGTGCCACGGCATCGCCGAATGCCCCGGATCTGCTTGGCGCGCTCCGCTGACGTGCCTTGCTGCGAGACGTACATGGAATTATGCCCAGTTTGCGTGAGATCTCTCGAACAGCAGTCCTCCAAAGTTTGTACCGTAATGTCAGCTTCTGGCACTCTGACACCTAAGCGCTTGGTCAGCTTCAGCAGTCATGAGTCGACGTCCGTTCACCGGTCGGAAGGTGAAAGGATGACCGATGCTGACGTCCAGGAATTACCTTCTACTTAATTTGCCTGACATCCCTCACGACATCGAGGAATGCCCGCAGTGCCGGTGGCACGGCCCGATGCCCTGGATAATAAACGGCCACTGCCTCTGACCCCTGCATCCAGGAGGACAGGACCGTGCGCAATCGTCCTTCCGCAAGAGCCGCTTCGGCCACCCAATTCGGCACATACGCAATACCCAGGCCTTGCATGGCCGCTTCCACCATTAGGTCCTCATCATCAAGCACCGCCGGTCCGGTTACATCGATGGTCAATTCCTGCCCGGCCCGCTCGAACTCCCACCGGTACAGCCTGCCGCTGGGCATGCGGTGGCCGATGCAGCGATGATGCTGCAGTTCCTCTGGGGTTTTCGGCTCGCCGGCGCAATCGAGATAGGATGGTGATGCGACGCAGACGAACTGTATTAGTCTGGCGAGCGGCACCGCGATCATGTCCTTGGGGATTGATCCGACGAGGCGCACCCCGGCATCGAAGCCCCCTGACACGATATCGATCAACCGATTCTCGACCACGATGTCCACCGTCACGTCGGGAAACCGTTCTGCCATGCGGAGGAGAACATCACGCACGAGAGCGGCCGCGGCCACACGTGGCGCGTTGACCCGGACCGTGCCTGCCACCTGGCCTCGGAAGGCACTGACGGCGTCTAACGCTTCATCCAGCGAAGAAAGGGTTGCTTGTAACCGGTTGAGCAGCTCGAGCCCGGCTTCGGTTGGCGCGACGCTGCGGGTCGTCCGGTTGAGAAGGCGCACGCCCAGCCGATCCTCAAGGCCGCGCATTGCGTGGCTCAACGTCGATGGCGCCGTGCCAAGTTCGTCCGCTGCCCGGCGAAAGCTGCGATGGGTAGCGACAGCCACAAAGGCGGTGAGATCGTTTAGGGAGGGGCGCATCATTGATGGCGATTTTGCATCAACCCATGCCGATTTCAACGTCTAATCGCGCGAACTCGGGGCCGCTATCTCCTGTTCCAGCAAGGCAGGTCCCGGCACTCAATTGGAACGAACTGATGTGCGAGGTTTCATCTGATCTGAATAAGGAGAAAAGAATGTCCAAGCGCGATGCGATCTTCCCTGCCGGCCGGCAGGCGCTTTACGAGATCAACCGCTACTCCGCTGCCATCCGAACCGGCGATCTGCTCTTTCTCTCAGGGCAGGTCGGAAGCCGCGAGGACGGCTCACCCGAGCCTGACTTCGAAAAGCAGGTGCAACTTGCTTTCGACAATTTCGGTGAGGTTCTGCAGGCGGCCGGCTGTACGTTCGACGATATCGTGGATGTGACGACGTTCCATACGGATCCTGAGACACAGTTCGAGACCATCATGTCCGTCAAAGGCAAGGTGTTTCCTCAGAAGCCTTATCCGAACTGGACCGCAGTAGGAGTGAACTGGCTCGCAGGCTTCGATTTCGAGATCAAAGTGATAGCGCGGATCCCAGCGGCCTGAACTGCCACCGGATTTGATCACGCGTTTGACTACGTCCTTCTGCGACCAACTAACCTGACCTATCAGACTCCTGGCACAAAATGGAGCAATTCCCATGGATGTTCGCAAGTTCTCTATCACCGACGCATCGTTTGAGCGCTCGCCTGGCCAAGATGGGGAGGTGTTCGCGGACAATGTGATCGACCAACGCCACGGCGGGCCGATCACCCTCGGATACGGCGGCTCTGTTGCATTAACTTCGGGAGACACAATCTGTAGCGTCCTTGCCCTCATTACCAAATACTACATCCTGTGGCTTGACAGGCTAATGCAACAGAGCCCCCGAAGCCGCGGTACCGGCCAGCTACTCCGATCTCTTCAGTCGATGCGAGCGACCTTTGAAGGAGATCTGGCTGACCGGTGCCACCCTATTCCCGGCAGTTTAAAGATCCCGGTACCCCCGCCTGCGCTTGGCCCGTGCCACCGCCTCAAGCGCCTGGCCAGCCTCACCTTCGCTGGCGAACTCCTCGGCTTTCTCCTGCCAGTTAGTGCTGATCCTGCCCCAGTGGCGCACCAAGCGCACGGTGCCGAATGGATCCCTCTCAATCATGAGGCTGTAAAAGCGCCGGACGCCCTGCTCCGAGTTGATCTACTTCAGCAGGACATCGCCTGCGCAGCGGCAGTGCACGCCTATCGAGCTACCTCTCATAGGGTAACAGGATCTACCAAAACTCTGATGGGCTTTGCCTCCACACGATGTAGTTTGCCGCCCTTTCAGAAGTTAGAGATATCAGATAAGCGGCATGATTATTAACAATCTAAAACGACGCGGCAACAAGGATGAGAATAGACTAGATCACCACACGAGACGCGCTATTGTCGATCTGTACAGAGTGGATCTCAGATACGAACTAGATTTGCTCAAAATTGAATCCAGCAACCTCGACGAAAATGCGAAGAGCGCCCGCAAATTGATGATTTTGATAGAGCATTTTGAAACGCGGCGCCCCTATCTTGACCTTCTCAATGAGCGTTGGGCAATCCAGTGCTATCCGTCTCGTAATGGCACCGTTGCAGTAACGTGAAATGGCAAAGCGAACTCCGTCGATGAGATCATTCAGGCTGCTAGACCGAAGAGCTGATTAATGAGACGGACTTCGCTTGTCGCCTGACGTTTTCGCTGGCTGCAGTGATCGCAGCGGATCATGCGCATGGTTTCAAAGCCCATCAGGGTCACGGCGGCGGTTTTCATGCTCTGGAAGCCGCGCGTCGGCCGGATCACGCGCTTGAGCGCCCCGTGGTCGGCTTCGATGATGTTATTCAAGTATTTCGAGGTGCGGTGTTCGACATCCTGCGGCAGCAGCCCTTCGTCCCGCAAGCGTCGGATGGCCTTCGGATAGGATGCCAGTTTGTCGGTCGTGATCGAGGACGGCGGATAGTCGCTCACCACCCTCAGAGCTGTGCGTAAGAAGCGATAAGCGGCTCCAGTATCACGCCGGCCGGACAGCATGGAGGCAATCAGACGGCCGTGTTTGTCGACCGCTCGAAACAAGTACCGCCAGCGTCCGCCCACTCGCACATAGGTCTCATCCACTCGCCACGAACTTGAACGATGTCCCTGGTGCGGTCGCACCCGATTCTCAAGCTCCGGGGCATAGCGTTGGACCCAGCGAAAGATTGTGCTCGGATCGACGCTAACACCGCGTTCCTGCATCATCTCAGCCAGATCGCGATAGCTGATCCCGTACTTGCAGTACCAGCGCACGCACAACAGGATGATCTCGACTGGGAAACGGCGGCGCTTAAACAAAGACAACAGGGCGGCTCCTCGATTGGCCGCTCTGGATTATACTGCCGAGGTTACTGCAACAGTGCCTGGCCGAGAGCCTGGAGCTGGCGGCCGATGTGGTGGGCCCCGGCACAGGCCTCCATGCCGATCAGGCAGGGCGGGATGTTGGCCAGGCGCTGCGTGAGCTGGGTGCGGGAGAGCTTGATCCGCAGCACGATGGCGCCGCGCTGATCCTGACCGACGAGATGGAAGCTGTTTTTGCCCAGATCGACGCCCAGCGTGGCAATGGCGGCGGAGGAAGAAGACCGTGACATGGGACGTGCTCCTTACGTGGCTCGAAGCCCCACAGCTTACGAACAAGCGGGGCAGAAGCACGGCCGGACCAGCCCATTAGGCGTCATTTCGGGTTACTGAGGGTCAATTGGATCACCAGCAGCAAGCTGGCAGGTGCTGCAGGCTGCACTTCGCTTGGTTAGTCACCCCGAGGTCTATTGTGTGCAGAAGCGTCAGATGAAGTTTCCCTTGAGCGCATCCGCCCACCTGCCTTGCGTAGGCAACGCCCAGCGTCCTGCTCTGCCCATCATTCCCACATGGCGCAAGGCAGTGCGTCGAGCGGGATCTTGAGGTACCGCATCCCATTGTCCTCAGGTATGGGCAATCGACCTCCAGCCATGTTCACCTGAAGAGCGTGCAGGATGAGCTTGGGCATTGGCAGCGTCCCGTCACGTGCTTTGCGAAGAGCAACGAACTGCTCCTCGGTTCCAGCCTGCTTGAGGTGAGTGTTGTGGGCTTTCTGGCTCGTCACCGAACTCTCCCAGGCCGGAGGGCGCCCGCCGGGCCGGTAGTCGTGGCCGGAGAATAGACGAGTGTCGTCCGGCAGGGACAGGATACTCTGGATCGTTCGCCACAGCGCTCGGGCGTCCCCACCGGGAAAGTCGCATCGCGCGGTGCCAAAGTCCGGCATGAACAGCGTGTCGTGGATGAAGGCGGCATCTCCGATCACGTATGTGACTGAGGCCAGGGTATGTCCCGGCGAGAACAGCACGCTCGCCTCCATGTCTCCGATCCGGAACACATCACCATCGGCAAACAACCGGTCCCACTGCGAACCGTCTGTCGGGAAGCCGTCAGGAAGATTGTAGATCTCCTTCCAAAGCCGCTGGACAGCGACCACCTGTTCGCCAATGGCTGTTTTAGCGCCGGTCTGATCTTTCAGATACCCAGAGGCCGAAAAGTGATCGGCGTGAGGATGCGTGTCCAGAATCCACTCGACCGTGAGATCCTGCTCCTGCACGAAGGCGAGCAGAGCGTCAGCGGAGGTCGTCGCCGTGCACCCCGACTTCTCATCATAATCGAGCACCGGGTCGATGAGGGCACAGGCCCCGGAGGACAGATCGGACACCACATACTGAACACTGCAGGTACGCGGCTCAAAGAAGGCGTCGACCCGCGGCTTGCATGCAAGCCGCTCAGGAGCCGGTCGGGACAGGGTCGCTGAGCTCATGGTGTTCCTCCACGGTAGTTTAGGCCCACTCAGTCGAGAGCACGGTAACGCACGCGCTCAGGATTGCGGCTGCGGCACAATGCGAATGTAAGGTCTCGGAGCCTGCCAACCCTGCGGGTAGATTCTACGCGCTTCGTCGTCCGACACAGAGCCGGCAATGATCACGTCCTGTCCTGGCTGCCAGTTCGCCGGGGTTGCGACCCGATGTTGAGCCGTTAACTGGAGCGAGTCGATGACACGCAGAACCTCGTCGAAGTTACGTCCCGTGGTCATCGGGTAGGCGAGCACCAGTTTGATCTTCTTGTCCGGCCCAATGACGAACACGTTGCGGACGGTTTGGTTGTCGGCAGGCGTGCGCCCCTCCGAGGTTCCGGTCGTGCTGGCCGGCAGCATTCCATATAGCTTCGACACTGCCAGATCCGAGTCCCCGATCATCGGGTAGTTCGGCGCGTACCCCTGCGTCTCGTGAATGTCCTCTGCCCAGCGGGCGTGATTACCGACCGGATCGACGCTGAGTCCAATGACTTTCACATTGCGCCGGTCGAATTCAGGCTTGATGCGAGCCATGTAGCCGAGTTCGGTTGTGCAGACCGGGGTGAAGTCCTTGGGGTGGGAAAACAGCACGCACCAAGCGTCGCCAATCCATTCGTGTAAACGGATGCGCCCTTGCGTGGTCTCAGCCTCGAAATCCGGTGCGACGGCACCAATCTGAAGTGTCATAGGGCTCCCCTCTCCCACATCATGAGTACTTACGGACGTTTCGTTGCTAGCTTGACAGTCTATCGCGACAAGGTAAGCGGAAATCTTCAGCTATTTTCGGAGCTTTGTGGAAATTAAGACGAGGCCCAGGCATATTGGACCACAAAGATCATCGTATCTGTCTTTGGCCGCGAGAAGAAGGCCGACCGCCAGATGCCATAATATAACAGTAGCGCCGGAGGCTCCGACGTGCGCCCCACGAGAGAAAGAGCTGCTGGGCCTTTGGTTGCCCTGAAACTCAAGTTGACGCTTGTGGCGCTCGGAAGTTCGCCAAAAGATCTGTGCCGGCGTTTCGCAGCTGTGAACCCGACCACCGCATTTACGGCACAGAATGCCTACAAGTGGTTGGGTGGCAAGTCTGCCCCCCGCATCTCGCAAGTCTACAACGAATGGGCTTCTATCCTTGGAGGGAATTTAACCGAATCCTTCATTGCGGCGGCGTCCTTTGAGGAGTTCGCCACCTCCCTTTCAGCTCATTACAATGTCCCGAGTACGACACTCGCAGAACTCATGCGCGAGGCGTCATCAACCCGACTGGCACCCTCTGTATCCCTTCCCGATGGAGGCCAGTGGTCTACGAGTCAACTTCTAACGGGGCGCTATCTTGCTTTGTCTCTGGCGTGGTCGCAGGCACAGTCCGGTAAGCTCATTCGTGGGCAGGTCGAAATCGGTCGAAATGGCGCATCGGGGCTGAGCCTCACGTACTCAGAAGCGCTTTTTGGGCGGGTCGTCGTAATGGACGGAGCTGTGGTCTGCGATGGACGAACCGCTCAGTCGATGGCGGTCTGTCGTGAAAGTGGGAGATGCTACTTATTTGCGCTTTGTGTTCCACCACCGCCGGCAAACCTGATCGGAGGTGTGTTCAGCGGCTCAGCCTTGCATGACTTCGGCGCTCGCCCATGCGCCTCACGTATTCTCTTCATTCGCGACCACTCAGCGGCTGGTAGCTCCGACAGCAGCCTCTCCACCTATCTGGAGCCGTCGCAGGCCCTCATTGGTCGTGCGCTGGCGGGCCTTGGTTATGGCCCAGAGGAAGAGCGGGTTGGCGTCGCAGACCATCTGAAAACGTTTCTGATGGCGGAGGACAGGGCAGGTCTCCTGGAGGCGACGCCAGAGAGCGTTGGCGCTCTAGGTCTCCTGCTGGACCGGCTCAGCAATACCTGAGAGTCCGTCTCGTAAATCATGAGTGTCGTCCCAAGCGGCGGACGAGGAGCATGACAGAAGCGGCATAAAGGAAGGCCCGGGCTGACGTGAGCGGGCTCTGTTGCATTAGCCTGTCAAGCCACAGGATGTAGTATTTGGTAATGAGGGCAAGGACGCTACAGATTGTGTCTCCCGAAGTTAATGCAACAGAGCCGATAGTCTCGATGGCGGCGATGGCAACGACACATACTATGTCGATTCCTCAGCGGACATTATCGTGGAGAAGGACCATCAGGGCCTGGGTGGCATTGACACAGTCTATAGCACCGCGAGCTATATCCTGCCTGCAGAGGTTGAAAACATTATTTTGACCGGGGCTGCTCATATCAATGCCACCGGCAATTCGGCGGCCAATCTTCTCACCGGCAACTCTGGCAACAACGTTCTCGATGGTCAAGGCGGCGCCGACCTGATGAGCGGCGGCTCTGGTGACGACACCTATGGTGTCAATCATACAGGTGATGTCGTTGTCGAAGCGGCTGGAGGCGGCACAGATACAGTCTTCAGCGCCATCGCCTACACGCTGGGTCAATTCGTCGAGAACTTGGTACTTCAGGGGACTGCCATCACCGGCTCAGGCAATGATCTGAACAATATCATCACCGGCAACGACACTGCTAACAAACTCTTTGGCTTTGCTGGGGACGACATAATCCGTGGTGGCATCGGCAATGATACTCTCGATGGCGGCGCAGGAAACGACACGGCCGTGTTCTCCGGGAACCGTGCCAGCTACACGATCACCGGGATCCTTGAGAACCGGACCGTCGTCAGCAGCACCGAGGGCACGGACTTCCTGCTGTCTATTGAAGCTCTGCAGTTTGCCGACGGTAAGCTCGTTGGAGATGCTTGGGTCCCGAACCCGGTTGCTCCTCCCCCTCCTCCTCCCGCCAATACGGGCAATCAGGTCGTTACACGCACCGGCACGTTCCGTTCCGAGACAATGAATGGGCGGGACAACATCGACGATGTCATGAAGGGTCAAGGCGGCAACGATACGATCAAAGGCCGCGGAGGCAATGACAGGCTTAATGGCGGCACCGGCAATGATAAGATCTACGGCGACAGCGGCGACGACCGTGTCAACGGTGATAGCGGCAATGATTACGTCAATGGCGGCTCCGGCAATGACTGGGTCTATGGCAGTTCCGGAAACGACCGGGTCTATGGCAGCTCCGGAAACGACCGGGTGTACGGAAGTTCCGGGAATGACGTTGTCAATGGCAACTCAGGCGATGACTGGGCTAATGCCGGCTCCGGCAACGACAAGGCCTATGGCAGCACCGGCAATGACCGAGTCTATGGCAGTTCCGGGCACGATACGGTCGATGGCGGCTCTGGCAACGACTGGGTTTATGGCGACAGCGGCAATGACCGAGTCTATGGCGGCACCGGCGATGACGTAGTCAACGGCGGCTCCGGCAACGACCGGCTCTATGGTGGCGCTGGCAGCGATGCTTTCGTGTTCAACTCGAAGCTCGGGACCGCCTCGACGGATCGCAAGGTGAGCTTCGACAAGATCGTCGACTTCAATGCCAAGTACGACAGCTTCCTGCTCGACAACGCTGTGTTCAAGAAGCTCGGCAGCGGGACGCTCTCCAACCCGATGCAGCTGGACCAGGAGTTCTTCGTCACCGGCAGCAAGGCACGGGAGCGGGACGACTACCTGATCTACAACAAGAAGACGGGTGTGCTCTCCTATGATGCGGACGGCTCCGGCTCAAGGGAAGCGGTGGAGTTTGCCCAGCTGAGCAAGAACCTCAAACTTACCTACAAAGACTTCTTCGTCATCTGACGGTATCT
Organism: Microvirga arabica; assembly: GCF_016811235.1. Taxonomy (GTDB): domain Bacteria; phylum Pseudomonadota; class Alphaproteobacteria; order Rhizobiales; family Beijerinckiaceae; genus Microvirga; species Microvirga arabica. The sequence continues at coordinate 24,766 of NZ_JAFBID010000030.1, read as the reverse complement.
GACGACGTTTTATCCGAAGAGCCCCGGCCGAAAAGCCGGGGCGCTTTTCCGCTCTCCGCCTTCTATGCCCAACATTGGCTTGAAGTGGACTCAATGCAACGAGATGATCCGTTTCCCCTGGATCTGGTTCCCTTACGAGCCCGCAAAGCAATCTTGCAGGTGTTTGAGGGGCGCTGCCCCAACAAGGACGAAATAGCGAGGGTTCCCGATTGCCTCTGGCTGAAAAATCCTGGCATTGGACCAGCGGCTCTTAGGAGAATCCACAGTGCCATCTCCGATCCGGAAATTCCAAACAAAACGCTTTCAGCTGCTCATTTAACTGATATCGAATTGCTGAAACGGCTACGTTTTTTTCAGGATGAACTCCGATATATACATGATACGATTGAGCAAAGAGTAGTAAATGCTAGAGAGCCGAAAGTGGAGAAACGTACACATGAGGGCGACGCAAAGTAAGATTATTTCAATTAACGGTAGTTATTGAATCAGACGGCAGTTCCTTACAAACTGAGTCTACATCGTTCTACTAACCATTCTTGACGAATTTCCTCACTCGCCGGCGCGGCAGACAGGTGGGCCTCGATATCCAATCCGCCACTCACCTCTAGCTTGTCCATGAACAGGCGGTACGGTAGTTCTCGCATCCCAAAAGTCGCGTCTCAGGGGCAAACTGCTTCAGTGTGTGCTGTGTCTGACCCTTCGATCCACCATGGTCCCAGATCCGCAGATCGAGAAAATGAAGCGTGGCCACGTTGTTGCCCTATTCAACATTCACAACCCTGACCGTAGAGTTCTGAAGTACGAACGCCCCTCAATGAACAACTGATGAGTGGCTGTCGATTTTTGGCGAAGTTCAGCGTATCTTCTCAGTACAGTGGCCGTCCTGGCCCTGCGTATTCCATCATACGATCCATCGAGATCTTGAGGCTCCACATCGCTGGGGCACGCTCATCTATGGGGACAATCATATGGCTTTGAATGCTTCCTCCGCGCCCAGCGGCAACTTCAACTTGTCCAATTGGAAGATCACCCTCCCGGTCGATCAGAACGGCAGGCTCAGTGGCACTGCCGTCGAGGTGCAGAACCTCAGCGACTACAAGAATTCAAAGTACTTCTACACCGGTTCCGACGGAGCGATGGTCTTCTACGCTCCCGTCAATGGCGCCACCACCAAGGGCTCCTCCTACGCTCGGTCTGAGCTGCGCGAGATGAACGGCTCCGAGAAGGCGGCCTGGAACCTATCCAGCGGTGGGTTTATGAGCGCCACCCTTGAGGTTGATGCTGCACCAAACCGAGATGGCGTCGGCGGCAGGCTGGTCGTCGGGCAGATCCATGGTCAGGACGATGAGCTGGTGCGTCTCTACTGGGAGAACGGCACGGTCTACTTCGTCAACGATCAGGCAGGGTCAGGCAACTCCGAGACCAAGTTCACGCTCAAGGACAGCACGGGTGCCACGCCCGACGTCTCTCTCAATGAGAAGTTCTCCTATACGATCAACGCCAAGGGCTCGACTCTTGACGTTGACGTCTACGCTGACGGCAAGGTCTACGAGTCCAGCACCAAGATCAACTCAGTCTGGCAGAGCGACACCTTCTACTTCAAGGCGGGGGCCTATCTCGGCGCAAATGAAAGCAATGGCTCTGGTGCGGGTCAGGCCTCGTTCTATGCCCTGGATGTGAACCACGATGGCAGGGTAACGACACCCACGCCGACCGATGCTGAGCCAACACCTGCCGATTCGTCGCCAACACCGGCCCCGGTCGACCCAATTCCTGAGCAGTCGGAGGAACCCACGCCGACGCCTGATCTGGTCTCGCCTGACCTGCCGACGACCACGAAGACCATCACCGGCGACAGCGGTGGCAACAGCCTGAGGGGCACGTCCGGCAGTGACCTGATCGACGGCAAGGGCGGCGACGACACGATCTGGGCCAAGAACGGCAGCGACATTCTGAGCGGCGGTTCAGGCGAGGATGCCTTTGTCTTTGACACCAAGTCCGGCAACACCAACGTCGACACCATCCTGGACTTCAGCCCTGACGAGGACACCATTCGCCTTAACGACTCGGTGTTTACGATGCTGGAACAGGGTAAGCTCTTGAGCGGCAACTTCGTGATCGGCGACGCGGCCAAGGACTCGGACGATTACATCATCTACAACGACGAGACAGGTGCTCTGTCCTACGATGCCGACGGAGAGGGGGCAGGCGCCGCGGTGCAGTTTGGCGCCATTCACAACCTGGCGAAGCTCGCGGCAAGCCACTTCATCGTAATCTAAGCACAAGCATGCCTCGCGAGTGGCCTCAGCCCGAGCTGAGGCCATCTCTCCTTGACGCAGCGATCGCCCAGAATAGACCTATCAGAGTGATGGGATCTAGCGTCTTGTGGTCCTGCTCCGCTTTTGTGGAGAGCGGTTTAGTAGCTATCCGGCCAGCCTTTCGAACTGAACCGGACTGACATAATCCAGTGTCGAATGACGCCGGACAGGGTTGTAGAAGCCGTCCCAGTTCCGCGTTGAACCGACGGGTTTAAGGTTCCGCAGCCGTAGACAGTGCCTGTCATCCGGGATGTGCTCCTTCTATCCGGATAGACCTCGTAACCTTACGTCGATGCCGACAGCCTAGAACACCAGCGGCGCCTTCAAGGCCTCGGTGATGAGATGCCGTTGGCCTGGATCGTGTGGAGCGTCTGTTTCATGGCCCCGCTCCGGAAGACTCCATGGCTGCGCGTCTTGTGCGGGCAAGACTCGGGAGTTGCAGCGTAGTGGCCAGTACGCCGAAGGTGGCCCCCAACCCCACCACTCCGCTCCAACCAAGCTCTTCCCAGGCGACGGTCGACGTGGCCGATCCAATGGCGCCTCCGACGAACATGAAGCTCATCAGGACTGTGTTGAGGCGGGCTTGAGCCTCGGGGCGCAGGGCAAAGACGATGTGCTGGTTCGATACCAAGGCCGACTGCATCGCAAAGTCCAGAATGATGACGCCCATCACTAGGCCGATGAGGGAGGTCCACAGGCCGAACACGAGCCAGGATGCAAAGGTGAGTGCCGCGCCCAGCGCGACCACCGGGGCTGGCCCCCGGACATCGGCGAAGCGGCCGGCCAGCGGAGCGGCGAAGATCCCTGTGGCGCCGACGATGCCGAACAGGCCGGTCACGTCGGCACCGAGGCCGAAAGGCGGTCCCTGGAGTCGAAAGGCCAGGATGGTCCAGAAGGCGGTGAAGGCTGCAAAAATCAGGGATTGGGTGAGTGCTGCGAGCCGCAAAGCGGGAAATTCGCGCCACAGGTGTATGATCGAGCCGAGCAATCTGTGATAGCCGAGACGCGAGACTGGTGGGGTGTGCGGCAGGACGGCCATCATCAGCGCCCCGGCCACTAGGGCCATGGGTACCCCAAGCCAGAACATGGCTCGCCAGCCGCCATGGGTCGCGACGAAGCCGGCGAGCGTCCGGCTCAGGAGGATCCCGGTCAGGATTCCGGCCAGGATCGTGCCGACGGTGGCCCCTCGGCGCTCCGGGGCGGCAAGATGTGCAGCCAGCGGGACGATCTGCTGGGCGACCGTCGATGCTATGCCGAGGAACAGGGAAGCCGTCAGGAGCGAGGCTGCATTCGGCGCAGCCGCCGCCAAGGCCAGGGCAACGGCCAGGACTCCGAACTGGACCACGATCAATCTTTTGCGCTCAAGGATGTCGCCGAGAGGCACGAGAATAAGGAGGCCGATAGCGTAGCCGAGTTGGGTTGCCGTCGGCACCAGCGGTGACAGGGGGCCGGGCAGGTCAGCCTCAATGAGGCCGAGCATGGGCTGGTTGTAGTAGATGTTGGCGACCGCGATTCCGGCTGCGGCGGCCATGACGAAGATGACCGACCGGGTCACGACGGGAGAGGGACGCTCTGCCTCTTCAGGTTGCTTCATTGTCCATGCCCTAAGTGTATGGAAGGGTGTTCGGAGCAGAATCCGCTTACTGGCCCGTCCAGTGTGATGAGAGCAGCCTTTCCTTTCGACTCAGCGTTCTCCCGACCCATCATGATCCATGCCTTTCCGTACCATCAGATGGAACGGCGATTGCGAACCGGTTTAGCGTCATCGAGACGAAACGGTAGCGGCCGAAGAGCCATATGCGGAGATCGGTCATTGATCACCAATCCGCCGTGACGAGGCTCTCCTGGAGCGGGGCCGTAGCCGCAACTGCATCGACAATGATGTCGGCAACCGCCTCCGGCATCGACAGCAGCGACATATGGCTGGCGTTCAGCTCCGTGGTTTTCGCTTCCATCCTCGCCGCCAGCTCACGCTGGAGATCGACGCTCACAGCCCGATCCTCGGTCGAGACAACGTACCAATTCGGTCGTGCAGTCCACGCAGCCTCGGTGACCTTTTCTCCGAACGTGGTCTTCGCCAATGGGGCCTGAACGACTGCCAGCACACGCGCCTCATCCCCCGGCAGGTCTTGGGCGACATCGTGCACGAAGCCGTCTACACTCATGCGCAGGAAGTTTGTCCCTTCCTCGGTGATCCGGGACAGCCCCGGCGGGGCGGCATGCGCCCCGACCGGGTCGCCGACCGACTCACCGGCTTCGGGCGCGAAAGCCGCGACAAAGACGAGCGCCTTCACCTTGGGGTCAACACCCGCCTGCGTGATCACGGCGCCGCCCCAGCTATGTCCGACAAGGACGACCGGACCCTTGATGGCGTCCAACGCCCGCTGCGTGGCGGCGACGTCCTCGGCGAGCGACGTCGTTGGGTTCTGGACGGCAATGACCGGGATGCCCTTGTTCAGGAGGAGGGGAATGACGTGCTGCCAACTGGACCCGTCCGCCCAGGCTCCATGCACCAGGACGACGGTCGGTTCTGAACGATCCATTGGATACTCCTAAGATGAAATGGGTCCGAAGAGGGCGGGTTGAGGCTCAGCCTTTCACGAAGGCGAGCAGATCCGGGTTGATGACGTCGGCATGTGTCGTCAGCATTCCATGCGGATAGCCCTTGTAGACCTTGAGAGTGCCGTTCTTCAGAAGCTTTACAGACTTGAGCGCGGAGTCGGCGATCGGGACGATCTGGTCGTCATCACCATGCATGACGAGCGTCGGCACCGAGATGGCCTTGAGATCTTCCGTCTGGTCAGTCTCCGAGAAGGCCTTGATGCCGTCGTAATGGGCCTTGGCCGAGCCAATCATGCCCTGGCGCCACCAGTTCTGGATCACACCCGGATATACCTTAGCGCCCTCGCGGTTGAAGCCGTAGAACGGTCCCGTCGCCACGTCGAGGAAGAGTTGGGCCCGGTTGTCGGCGACACCCTTGCGAAAACCGTCGAACACCTCGATCGGCAAGCCTTCCGGATTCTTCTCAGTCTTGAGCATCAGCGGTGGAACGGCGCTGACCAATACCGCCTTAGCGACGCGGCCCGCGGGCTCGCCGTGCTTGGCCACATAGCGGGCAACCTCGCCGCCGCCCGTCGAGTGGCCGATGTGGACAACGTTCTTCAGGTCGAGCGCTTCGACAACCGCGAAGGCGTCGGCGGCGTAATGGTCCATGTCGTGGCCTTCGCTGACCTGGGCCGAGCGGCCGTGTCCTCGACGGTCATGGGCAACGACGCGATAGCCGTGCTGAAGGAAGAACAGCATCTGTGCGTCCCAATCGTCGGAACTGAGAGGCCAGCCGTGGTGGAACATGATCGGCTGGGCATCCTTCGAACCCCAGTCCTTGTGGAAGATTTCCGTGCCATCCTTGGAGGTGATCGTCGCCATGGTGAGCGTTCCTTTCGGTGGAGTTGGTGGTGTGGCCGCTTCCGGTGAACCCGGCAGTGCGAGGGAGGCGGTGAAGGCCGCTGCCGCCGCCAACGTGTCACGGCGGGTCGGGAGATGGGAGAACGAGGGGGGCAGACATCGGGACTTCTCCTGGGTCAGGTTGTGGTGGGCTTCCCGCGCGGCTTGTCGGCGCCGAGGAAGTGCTGGACCAGAGGCTCGTCCGGTCCCTGGTGGAATCGGCGCGCCTGGGACTGGATGTCGGCGTCGCTCTTCGACACGCGCCTGTGCTGGCGTAGGTGTTCGGCCCAGGACTCGACGAAGAACCACTCCACTAGGCGTTCTGGATCGGCGGCGTCCTCGGAGATGCCCCAGGCATAGGCCCCGTCCCGGCGCCGCTCCTCGGAGAGTCGGTAGAGGGCGGTGAGGAAGGCCGCACGATCCTGCGGGAGGATCCGGTAGGTGATCATGATCATCACCGGACCGCGATCATGGGCAACCGGCTCAGCGATGGCTGGCTCCGGCCAATGCAGGGAGGGCGTGAGGTCGCTTTCGCCTTTCGGCAGCGGTGCTCGATGGGCCAGGATCCCACTCAAGGCCAGAGCGACGCCAGCGACGATCAGGGCCGCGTCTGTGCCGGTCTCCTGGGCCACGAGACCCCAACCCAGGCTCCCCGCCGCCATGGCGCCGTTGAAGGCGGTGAGATAGATCGCCAAGCCACGGCCCCGGATCCAATTCGGCAGGATGGCCTGCATGGTTCCATTGAGGGTGGTCAGCATCGTGATCCAGGCTGTCCCGAGCACGAAGGTCGCGAGCAGGCCCACGACTTCGAGGTCCGTCAACGCGAGAAGGATGGTCGCGCCTGCGGTAACCACGGTTGCGGCCAGAACCAAACCGTCCTGACCTAGGCGCGCCCGGGCGCGGGGCATCACAAGGGCGCCGCAGATCGCTCCGGCTCCGACGCTGCCGAGCAGGAGACCATAAAAGCCTGGACCGCCGCCGATCTCCTGGCGGGCTACGAGTGGCAGCAGCGCCCAGACTGCGCTGGCAGAGCCGAAGAACAGAACCGTGCGCCAAAGAATCCGGTGAAGGCTGCGGCTGGCGCGGGCATACCGGAAGCCTGCCCGCAGGGCTCCACCAAAATGCTCACGCAGACCGGCTTCGGCATCGGCCTCCCGTCGCCACCACAGGAGGGCGGCACTAACAATTGCATAGGTCAGCACATCGACGCCGTAGACCGCCGCCGCGCCGAGCGCCGCCAGGATGAACCCGCCAAGCGCCGGGCCGATGGAGCGGGCGATGTTGATGCCGAGGGAATTGAGCGCCACAGCTCCCTTGATGTCGGCTTTGGGCACCAGCTCCGGCGTGATCGCCTGCCAGGCAGGGGTCGCCAGCGCAGCCCCTGTGCCACCGAGGAAGGTGAGCAGGACTAGGCTCTCCATCGTGGCATTGCCGGTCCAGGCCAGGATGGCGAGAGTGGAGCTGACGAGGCCGAGGCCGACCTGGATCATGATCAGGAAGCGGCGGCGGTCGAGGATGTCCGACAGGACGCCGGCGGGAATGGCGAAGAGAAAGACGGGAAGCGTCCCAGCCGCCTGGATCATCGCCACGGCGGCGGGCGAGGCCGACAGGTCCGTGACGAGCCAGGAGGAGGAGACATCGCGCATGAAGGTGCCGATGTTGCCGAGCACAGTCGCGGCCCATATCACCGCGAATAGGCGGTGGTGCAGCGGTGCGAAGGTGCCGGGAGGAGGGGCGGCCCCATTGGCTAGGGTGGTTCCGGTTCCACTCATCAGCGCGGTCCTGCGCCGTTGACGAACAGGGCTGATACGGCCAAGCCGCCGACGATGGCAACATGCTCAAAGAAGGTGGCGGTCTGGCGGCCCCGATCCAGACCGTCGAACATCCAGAATGGATGCGCCAGGAACGTCGCGAGAGCCGTGAACACGGCGAGGATGCCGGCTCCGAGCCAGCAGAAGCGGCGCGTCAGGAATAGGACCGAGCCGCCGAGTTGCGTGACGATGACGGACGCAGCGACGAGAACGGCCGGTTGCAGCCCGAGACCCGCAACCTCCCCGGTTGTGCCGGCAAAGTCGACCAGCTTGACGACGCCGCTAATCAGGAACGGCGAGGCCAGCGCAAGCCGGGCGATGAAGGCGGCGCCGGGCACGGCCAGCACCTGGGCGATAGGGCGGGGGACGGTGACGTCATGCATGGCACATCTCCCTCAAAAGGCCCAGCAGGAGCAGCCGAGCACGCCCCAGAATGAGCGCGCATCGGATGTGGGCGTGCTGGCGCCCCAGGCGCTGGCATGGGAATGGCCATGCACGCCGCAGGAGCTGGCGCAAGCGCAGGCCGCCGCCGCGAAGGCATACTTGCGGGCCTCGTCACTGCCGGCCCGCTTCTGGTAACCGCCATAGCTCCGCACCGGCGACCAATCCGGCATGGGTGGGGGCAGCGAAGGGGCGAGATCCTTGAACTCGGCGTCGCCATGCACAGGCTTGCCGCCCAACAGTGTCAGAATCGACGTGATGTCCTGGATTGCATCCTCCGGCACGGCAAAGTAGTCGTCGGAGAGCACCGCCAGGTCGGCCAGTTGGCCTTGCCGGATCTGACCTTTCTTGCCGGCCTCGTTGGAGAACCAGGTGTTGGCCTCGGTCCACAGCCGCAGGGCACTTTCACGGTCGAGGCGATTGGCGCTCGGATAGAGCGTCAATCCTCCCAGCGTCTTGCCGGTCACAAGCCAGGACAGTGACACCCACGGATTGTAGGAGGCGACGCGGGTCGCGTCGGTTCCGGCGCCCACGGGAACGCCGGCCTCCAGCATGCGCTTGATGGGCGGTGTGCGCTCGGCCGCCTTGTTGCCGTAGTGCTCGACGAAGTCCTCGCCCTGGAACGCCATGCGGTGCTGGACCGCGATGCCGCCGCCAAGCGCCGCGATGCGGTCGATGTTGCGGTCGTCGATGGTCTCGGCATGGTCGAAAAACCAGTGCAGGCCATCGAAGGGAATGTCACGGTTCACCGTCTCGAACACGTCGAGCGCCCGCGTGATGGTCTCGTTGTAGGTGGCGTGCAGTCGCCACGGCCAGCGGTTCTCGACCAGCAGGCGCACCACCGGCTCCAAGTCCCCCTCCATGTTCGGCGGCATCTCGGGGCGCTCGACCTTAAAGTCCTCGAAGTCGGCCGCGGAGTAGACCAGCATCTCGCCGGCGCCGTTGTGGCGGTAGAGGTCGTCGCCCTGGCCTGGCTTCACCTGATTGGACCAGCTGTCGAAGTCCTTGATCTCTTCCTTCGGCTTCTGGGTGAACAGGTTGTAGGCCAGGCGGACCGTGAGCTGGCCATCCCGGTGCAACTCCTCGATGATCCGGTAGTCATCCGGATAGTTCTGGAAGCCGCCGCCAGCATCGATCACGCCGGTCACGCCGAGGCGGTTCACCTCGCGCATGAAGTGGCGCGACGAGTTCTTCTGGTACTCGGGCGGGAGCTTCGGGCCCTTCGCCAGGGTGGCGTACAGGATGGTGGCGTTGGGCCTGGCGATCAGCAGGCCCGTGGGGTTGCCGCGCGCATCGCGCTGGATCTCGCCGCCGGGCGGGTTCGGCGTGTCCTTGGTGTAACCAACCGCCCGCAGGGCTGCGCCGTTGAGCAGGGCGCGGTCGTAAAGATGCAGGATGAAGACGGGTGTGTCGGGCGAGACGGCATTGATCTCATCGGGGGTCGGGAGGCGCTTCTCGGCGAACTGATGCTCGGTGAAGCCGCCCACCACGCGCACCCATTGCGGCGCCGGTGTGCGGTCCACCTGTTCCTTGAGCATGCGCATGGCATCGGCCAGGGAACGCACGCCGTCCCAGCGCAGCTCCATGTTGTAGTTCAGCCCACCGCGGATGATGTGCATGTGGCTGTCGATCAGGCCCGGGATGACGCGCCGGCCCTTGAGGTCAATCCGCTGCGTGGTCGGTCCGGCGAGAGGCATCACCTCCTGCTCGTCGCCGACGGCCGCGAAGCGTCCGTCCCGGATGAGCAGCGCCGATGCTTCGGGCTTCTGACGATCGAGCGTAGTGATCTTGCCATTATGAAGGATGAGATCAGCGGACGTGTTCATGAATTGCGCCTCGGTCCATTCAGGAAGTGAGAGCCCGGCCGCCAATGCACCAAGCCCGTTGACGACGCTGCGTCGATTGAGGGAGCTCACCATTGCAGTTCTCCGGCCAGGCGCGATCCTATGCACTTCCGGTGGTTGGGAAGGGTGAAGCGGCGCGGAATCATGATGCCTTACTCTGCCCATCACCTGCCCGTCCGGAGGGCCTTCCGCCTTGCGGCAGGTGGCCGAAGACGTGCGGACGGACCTGATGCAGCCAGGACTGTGCCGGCGATTCCTTCTGCCAGATGCCCTTGAGGAGCGGCGGGATCTGCTCTCCGACGAGAATACCCAGCAGGCCAATCAAGGCGACCATGGGCGGCGCTGGAGAGCGCACGTTCAGCATGCTGTAGATGACGCCAACCAGGAGGCCGGCCCCAAGCGACATGAGATAGATTCTCATTGCATTCTCCCTAATGAATGCTTGGGGAGGGCGGCGCATCGGCATTGATGCGCCGCCAACTCGCGCAGAGGCCGGTTCATGGTCTGACAGGCTTAGACAAACCAGCCCTGAACCAGATTATTCAGCGGCCTGAGCGTGGGAACCCTCGCTCGCGCCGAACATCGTCTTGGCGTAGATGATGCCGAGCCCATAGGCGCCGCCAAACCTTTTCGCGATACCGGTGGTCATGTCGTAGGTCTCGGTACGAGCCCAGTCGCGCTGGAGTTCGAGCAGGTACTGCAAGGATGTCATGGGTCTGGCGCCTGCCTGGATCATTCGCTCCATCGCCCGCTCGTGCGCCTCCTCCGAGACGTCGCCGCAAGCATCGGCGATGACGTAGACCTCGAAGCCTTGATCGATCGCTGACAAAGCCGGGCCTACGATGCAGACCGACGTCCACAGACCCGTCAGCACTATCCGGTTCTTACCGATCTCGTTGATGCGTTCGATCACGGTGGCATCTTCCCAGGTGTTCATCGACGTGCGGTCGAGAAGAGCCTGCCCCGGGAACGCGTCGGTAATCTCAGTGAACATTGGCCCAGAGAAGCTCTTCTCGGCCACCGTCGTCAGGATGGTCGATACACCGAAACCCGCCGCTGCGTGGGCGACGAGCGCCGCGTTGTTGCGCAGCATCACCGCGTCGATCGACTTGGTCGCGAACGACATCTGCGACTGGAAGTCGATCATGATGAGCGTGTGGTCCTTCGGTGCGACGAGCTGTGCGCCGGCGGTCGGTGTGGCATTGGTGGTCATGGTCTTCTCCTTCGTTGAGCAGGATTTGCGGCATCATGGGATGCGACAGGAGGCTTCTTCAGGCCCGGAGCACTCCTCTTCCGTGACGCCAGATACGCAGGTGACTGATACGAGGTCTGTTCTTGCCCGGCTGGGCCCAGAGTTACCGCCGTTGGGATCCTTTACCCACAGGCCCCTCGGCATGATCGACGGCCGATAGGATGCACGATAGAAGCTCATCCGCCTCCAACGGCTTCGCGATGTAGCACTTGATGCCTTCCCCCAGTGCCTGTGGGCGGATGCGATCCTCGGGATAGGCTGTCATCAGGATGGTCGGGATCGTAAAACCAGACGCGGCGAGGTCTCGATGAAGCTCGAACCCGCCCATCCCAGGCATCCGCACGTCCGTGATCAGGCAGTCCATCTTGTGCAGATCCTCCGATCTCAGGAGCGCGGCCGCCGAGTCGAATCCCGCAGCAGCAAACCCCAATGCCTTGACCAGATCGACGGTGGCATCGCGGGCGGATTCATCATCATCCACGATCGCGATCAGCAAGTCGCCCACCATCTGGCTCCTTATGAAACCCCGGAAGATCATGTGACCTCGGCCCGGGCTGGCGGCGTGACAACTCCAACGCCGAGCTGATCATCGCAAGGGCGGGCGGATGAGTTCAATCGAACTGTGGTAGCGGGTGTCTACGCCTTTCCGGTAGCCGCGTTGAGACTATCGGCAATCCGGACAAGGTCCGCGAGGGAGGGGGCGTTCATCTTGCGCATGACTTGGGCGCGATGGACCTTCACAGTCATCTCGCTCAATCCCAACCCAGCCGCGATCTGCTTGTTCAACATGCCGGTCACGACTAAAGCCATCGTCTCCTGCTCCCGCGGCGTCAGCGAAGTGTATCTCGCCCGCAATTCCGTGAGCGCCTCCTCGTCTGCCCGGCGGCGGCGATCAAGCGCGATCCCCGCATGGACCGCATCGAGCAGGTCCTGATCTCGGAACGGCTTGGTGAGGAACTCGATCGCCCCTGCCTTCATGGCGGCGACCGACATCGGGATGTCACCGTGGCCGGTGATAAACACGATCGGAAACCTGATGCCAATGGATTCCTGCAATCGCTGGAACTCGAGCCCGCTGGTGTCAGGCAGCCGGACATCAAGAACGAGGCAGGTAGGTAGGTCGATGCGGTGGTCACCCAGGAACGCCTCGACTGAACCGTAGGAGCGCACCTCGTGACCGACCGAGCGAAGGAGGTCCTCGATCGACTCGCGGACATAGAAGTCATCATCAATAACGTAGACGATCGAACCGTTCTTGTTCATCGGCTTGATCCTCAACGGCGAATGTCCGATACAGCGTTGCAGGGTAATGTGAGATGGAAGACCGCGCCGTGCGGGATATTATCAGCCACCCATAGCCGCCCGCCGTGGTCTTCGATGATGGATCGGCTGAACATCAGCCCCATGCCCATGCCCTCCGGCTTTGTGCTGAAGAACGGATCGAAAATTCGGTGCCGGAGGTCGGATGCGATGCCCAGGCCGTTATCCTCCACCGTCACCAAGACCTCTCCCTCTCCTGAGCGGGACCTGACCTTAATGATCCGGGGACGATCGGTGACGGAACTCAATGCATCAACGGCGTTTGCGATCAGGTTCAAGATGACCTGTTCCATTTGCATTGGGTTGACGGTGACGGGAAGTGCTCCCTCAAGATGGGTCCGTATCGAGACACGCCTAAGGCGCGTCTCCTCCTCGGTCCGCAACAGGACACCCTCGATGAGACGGTTCAGGTCGATTGGAACACGCTCCCGGGTGTCCGTTCTGAAGAGATTTCTGATTCCATTGACCACATTGCGGGCGCGGTGACCATCGCGCACCACCCGCTCTAGGGCGGATCGCGCCTCCCCGACGCGTGGCACGTCATTGTCGAGCCAGCGTAGGCCAGCGCTGGCATTGGTGACCATGCTGGCCAGTGGTTGGTTGATCTCGTGCGCGATCGAGGCCGATAGGGCCTCCATAGCCGTGAGCCGGCTCTCCCGGGCCAAGCGCTCAGAGCGGATGGAACGAACCAATTGAGCATGCAAGGCTGTCGTCTCGGACAGGAGGACGAGCAGTACCACGCTGGCAGATGCCAAGCCAAACAGGCGACCTGCCCACCAGCCGACGCTCAGCCGCGTGGCGCCGCCGAGATATGAGATCAAGAGGATCTCGATCAGTAGCGTGCCGAGCACCACCATCAGCCAAAGATCGAGCGTCGAACGCAGCCGAGTCCAAAGCACTGCGAGGCTGGTCAGATAAATCCCCACTGATGCTGCGGGAACAACGTGCCAGAGCGGGGCCACCTCCCGCGTATTGAGCATGAAGGCTGGAAGGTTCTCCGCACGCAGGGCCAAGGCGAGGGTCAAGACCGATGTCAGGGTGGCAACCAGGGCGATCCAGCCCACGATGGCGTGACCAGAGGCCTTCCTTGGTCGGTCCCAATCCTTCTCGTCCTTCATAAGGGCGAAGGCGAGAACGGAGAGGGCGAAGCCGAGACGCCGCGCCGCGGCGATGACGGCAGTGATCTGGAGGTTTGGTTCGAGCCCCAGCGTGGTGAACACCCCGGGAAAGCTCAGGGCCCATGGAATCGCCAGCAGGCCCGAGAGGAGATAGCCGGTTGCCAGGATGAGTATGGCCCGCGAACGGTCGATCGAGAAGAGAGCGAAGAGAAGGGCTGACGTGAGCAACTCGACGAGGAGCGCTGCCGCCGCGTAGGCCGGGATCAGGATCTCGGTTCCCGGAAGGCTGAGGCGGGCGAAGGGTGCGGAAAGCAGCATCGCCGCCATCAGAGCGGCAACGATGCCCACTGCGAGTCGCCGTTGGCTTCGGTTGGGCGATGCGGTCGACAAAAGGAAAGGGTGCTGGCCTTGCGCTTCAATCATCGACGCGTCGCGATCCTTACGGTTGCGGGATTTTTACGGGAAATACCTTTTGAATGGAAGGAGCTGCTGGACACGCAGAGATATGAGCTCGACATTAAGGTCTATGCGGGGGCTTGGTTCCCCGTTTCAGGTTGGGCTTGGATGGACCGCCCTTGGCCGATGGGCTCCCGACCTGGTGCTTAACAACGCACGCCTCTATCGCGGGTCAACACCCGAAGGGCAGCCATCTGTACGTCATCGACAACAAGGCCATTTTTGCTGCCAAGGGTACGCCCGAGATGCCAGTGTTGCCAAACAGGCGAGAAGTCGTTTGACCTGATGATCGCAACCATAACGCGATTTTTTGTTAGCGACTCGACCACAGGGATCGTCCCGGATGCGCGCCATGAGCTATCGCGGAAAACCCAATGCCGACGAGTGCAATGGTACCCTCCTTTCTGGCTTCCTCTTGAATGCTGTAACGGCACCGACATATGGTTGCGCCGACTGGTTGCCAGACGGAAGGGCCGCTCATGGCACGGAGCTGAGGTTGATGGAACGTCCGCTTCAGACAGGAATACCAGTCCTTCCAGAAGGACAGGGGACTTTCAAAGCCTGACCCCTAGCGGCCCGAGAGGCATTGCCCGTGAGGCCGGTCCGGAACGAAGTTAATAAGGGGAATCCCTCAGTGGACGGTCAGTTTCCAGCTTGGCAAGTTGGGACTATCCTGCTCGTCTTCTTTGCCTTGAGTTTCCATGACCTCATTACCTTTCACTCCTGATGACGAGGCCATCCGGTACCTAGTAGAGACCCTCACGGAGAGCGGGCAGGCGGTGTCCATCTTCGATGCTGACGACAATCTCCGGTACGCCAACAAGACTTATCAGGGCATGTTCCTGGGCAACTACAACGGTCCGTTCACCTTTACCGGCATCGTTCGCCACGCCCACAGAAACGGGCTTGGCGTCCGGATCGATGACGATGATGTCGAAGCCTTCCTTGCAAGAACCCTGCCGCGGCGCCGCAGCGTTCCTCGCAAGTCCTTCGAGACCGATCTTGTGGATGGCCGTTGGTTCTGGATCGATCACACGGTGCTCCCGAACGGCTGGGTGCTGTCCGTGGGCGCCGACATCACAAATTTGAAGAACAATGAGAAGTCCCTGCGCCAGGCCCATGAGGCGGCGCTCAAGGCATCACAGACCGATCAGCTCACGGGGCTACCGAACCGCCGCCATATCCTGGGACTGCTGGACGAGGCGCTCGCCGCCAGCGAGGCGACGGGAACAGGCTTGTGCGTTGCCGTGATCGACATCGACCACTTCAAGGCCATCAACGATGCGCATGGGCACGAGGCAGGCGATGCTGTCCTTGAGCATTTCGCGCAGTTCTGCCGAGCGAGGGTACGGGCACAGGACCGCTTGGGGCGCACTGGTGGAGAGGAGTTCCTGCTGCTGCTGCCCGAGGTTCGGCTCGATGATGCCGTGCGCATCATCGATCGCATCCGAGACGGCTTTCCCGCGGCGGTGTTGAGCCACAGCGGACTCGAACTGCCTTGCACCTTCAGTGCTGGAGCGACTGAAGCTCTGCCCGATGACGACCGCAGCTCGATCCTCCGTCGAGCCGACCGGGCCCTATATGCCGCCAAGGAGGAGGGAAGGAACCGCACCAGGATCAGCTCTGAAGCAACACGCTGAGAATGCCGATCACCTCCTAGCGTGCATTTGACCAGTGCGTCGATCAACGCACTTCCGGTGATCGCCTATGGCGTCGAAAACCCAGTACTCAGGATAGAGGGTGAGGGATGTCGACTTCATCCAACTGCGCCATGGCAGGAAGGCCGGTTCGTGGCACCCCTAGGACTAAAGCCTGAAGTCAGCAGTCCTCGCGGAACCAGACGCTCCGCAGGGTTCGGGAATTTCGATGCCTGACCCGGAGCTGACCTCTGCTGCTTCGCGGAGAGTGGAGCACATCAGTCAAAAAATAGGCCCAAGGGGCTCACGCTGTTTCTGCCCTGCTCTCGCCTCTGCTTTCCTCTCGCTCGCAAGTGCCTCCAGCGCCCGCTGTAATGCAGCCGTCAAATCGCGCGGGGCAAACGGCTTGAGCAGAAGCTCACTCTCAACGACCTCGCCACCTTCCAGTCTTTCGCTGTATCCCGTCATCAGGATTACAATCAGATCGGGCGAAGCAGCCTTGGCAAGCCTTGCCAGGCTAATCCCATCCATCTCGCCGGGCATGACAATATCCGACAGCAGGATGTCAAAGGACGCTCTGCGCAGGATCGACATCGCCTCAGTCGCGGAGTGTGCTTGCTTTACAATGCAGCCCTGTTCCTCAAGGGCATTGGCAGCCAAGGCCGAGATGTCGGGATTGTCGTCCACAACGAGGACGTTCAAACCCGCAGGAAGCGAAGGCAACTCTTCGCTCTCGGCAACTGGCGTCACCAATGGTTCGCGTGATCGTGGGAAATGCAGTGATAGCCCTGTGCCTCTCCCAAGGGCCGTATCGAGCTTCAGCCTGCCTCCTGACTGATGAACAAAGCCATACACCTGTGCCAGCCCGAGACCGGTTCCCTTGCCCATCTCCTTGGTCGTGAAGAACGGCTCAAACACCCGGGCTGCGATGTCCTGGCTCATGCCGGTGCCAGTATCGCTCACCGTGAGGCAAACCTCCTCTGTGTCAGGGAGGTTTTGGCTCTGGATGCGCAGTACGCCGCCATTGGGCATGGCGTCCCGGGCATTCACGGCAAGGTTGATGAGAGCAACATGGAACTGATCCGCGTCGACCTTCACGGGCCATAGCTGCGGATCGAGGTCCAGTTCCACTGTAATGTCGTCGCGAAGAGAGTGGGGCAGCATCCCTCCAATCTCGACAAGCAAGCGGTTGAGGTCCGTAACGGCAGGGGAAAGTGTCTGGCGGCGGCTGAAGGCGAGAAGCTGGTGCGTGAGTGCTTTGGCGCGGTCAACGGCAAAAACAGCATTATCGATATAGCGCGCACGCCGTTCCTCCCTGGCCCGGCGCAGCATGTCGAGGCTGCCCATGATTATGGTGAGAAGATTGTTGAAGTCGTGAGCGATACCTCCGGTCAGGCGACCCAGGGCCTCCAGGCGCTGCGTATGGTGGAGGCGTGCTGTGGCCGCTACCTCCCGCCGCACAACCCAGACCGCGCCAATCATGGCAAGCGTCAGCACCAGGGCTAGGCCAAACAAGGACGCAATGATGGGCAAGCGCACGGGGGCCAAGCGGCGATCCAGGTAAGCCTGATCAAAGGCCACCATCGTGAGAAAAGGGTAGCGCTCCGACGTGGTGAAATAGCCAACGCGTGCGACATTATCGATGGCGCTGAGGTCGTCGAAGCGGCCGTTCCGCTCCTCGACGATCTTTTGGAACCGCGGCAATGCGGAAAGGTCCTGCGCGTAGCTTGCCTCTGCCGCGCTGCGGACCCGCACGATGCCATCAAGGCCCACCAGCGCGACCATTCCTTGTCCGCTGATGTTGAGGCCACCATAGAACGAGGTGAAGTCTCTCAGGTCATAGGAGGCCACCAGAATGGCATGAAGATTGCCCTGATCATCGCGAACCGCTCGCGTGAACTGGATTGTCCAGAGATTCGAGATGCGTCCCAAAACAGGAGGGCTGATATAGAGGCCATCTACCCGGTTCTCGCGATGGACACGGATATGCATCCGGTCGGAGACGTCAACGCGCTCGGGCTCAGGGGTAAGATTGCTCACCAACGCTCGTCCATCCGGGCCGACAACCGCCAGTTGGACAATTGCGCTTGGCAGGTTAAGGCTGCGAAGCCGCTCGAAAAGCTCACCTGGCGTCGCCTGCGGGGTGAACCCTGTTGCGAAGTTCTTCAGGAATCCGTCAACTGAGTCCGATGTGCGCTCAAAGTTAGCGAGCAACAGACGCGAGACCCGTTCCGCATTGGCGGCCGCCTCGTCGGCCATCTGGTGCTTGGTTTGGCGCAAGGTGCCAAACCCCACCAAGCCGAGGCCGATACAAAGTATCGCCCAAGCAAAGATGATCCACAAAAGGGCCCGCTTCCCGCTCAGGATCTCCGCAATATTGCGCAACTCGAAACGCCCCAAGTCATGTGGATTCAGCCATACCCGTAAAATTACAACGGGAACAGCAGGCTCTCTCTAAACCATGTGCTGACGCCAAGAGCTAGAACTGTCCAGTGCCGTCCGAGGCTAATTGCCGAGGTTCCTATCGGGCGGAACCTTTTCCGGCAGGAGCATCGAACACTCTGAAGCGCGTTGATTGTCGCGATCTACCCTCAGCGGAACATTGTTGTGTGCTGGATTACGCGCTAGCCCAAGCACCCCACGAGTCTGATCTGACGACCGTAAACCCAATTCAGCCTCTGCGTCGGAACCAAGGGGTGTGTCAAAGGTTGCTACAAGTTCTCGTTCCCGCTTGATGACACCTAGTGACCATCCGCAAAACCCGCAACGTCTCGCTCACTCCTGAGCTGGAGTCCCTCATTGATAGCAAGGTCGCCTCGGGCCGCTACCGCAGCGCCAGCGAGGTGGTGAAAGCCGCCTTGCGGCTGCTGGATGAGCGCGAGCGTCAGGTTGAGCAGCCGCTCAGGCACGGTGCCGTAGAGCGCGCACCATGCTGATGAACTTCCCAGCCAAGCAGCTGCCGGCCGTGCATGACTTCCTCCAAGGTGGTGGACAGATGGGCGCCCGCATGCGCGCGCACGACTGGTCCACATCACCGCTGGGGGAGCCGGCACACTGGCCCCAGTCGCTGCGGCATTATGTCGAGCTGATGCTCAATGCCAAGCAGGCGATGTTTGTCGCCTGGGGGCCTGAACTCGCTTTCCTCTACAATGACGACTATGCACCAATCTTTGGTGTCAAGCATCCTGGCGCCCTTGGCCGTCCCTTTGCTGAGGTGTAGGCCGATATCTGGGGGCAGATCGGCCCCATCGTCGAGCAGACACTCTCCGGACAGGCGAGCTGGTTCGAGGACCTCCTCATCCCCATGGAGCGGCACGGCCGCAGAGAGGATGCCTGGTTCAGCTTCTCCTACACGCCCATCCGCGATGAGAGCAGCCAAGTCGCCGGCATGTTCTGCGCCGCTGTTGAGACGACGGGCAAGGTTCTTGCTGAACGCCGAGCCATGGCTGAGCGCGAGCGCCTGCAGCAACTGTTCCAGCAAGCGCCAAGCTTCATGGCAATGGTCCGAGGGTCCGACCACGTTTTTGAGCTCGTGAACTCATCCTACCAGCAACTGATCGGCCACCGCGAAGTGCTCGGAATGCCGGTACGGGAGGCGCTGCCGGAGCTTGTGGAGCAAGGCTTTATCGAATTGCTGGACGAGGTCTACCGGACTGGAAGAGCATTTGTTGCGAACGCAATCCCGATTTCGCTTCAGCAGGTGCCGAGTGGAGCGGTCGAGCAGCGTTTCCTGAACTTTGTGTACCAGCCCATCACCGATGCTTCCGGCCAGGTCACCGGCATCTTTGGTGAGGGCTACGATATCACCGAGCAGGTCCAAGCTGAACAGGCGCTGCGGGAAAGCGAGGAGTTCAACCGGCGTATCCTGGAGAGCTCCAGCGACTGCATCAAGGTGCTCGACACTGACGCTCGGCTCCAGTTCATGAGCACGGGTGGCATGGAGGTCATGGAGGTCGACCACTTCGGCGCCATTCAGGACTGCGATTGGCGCAGCTTCTGGTACGGTCCTGAGCACGCTAAGGCGCGTGAGGCTGTTGAGACCGCTCTTGCCGGCGGTATGGCCCGCTTCCAGGGGCCGACGCCAACCTTCAAAGGCACGCTCAAATGGTGGGATGTGGCCGTTACTCCGATCACTGGGCCTCATGGAAGCGTCGAGAAGATCCTGTCGGTTTCCCGCGATATCAGCGACCTCAAGAAGGTCGAGGAGGCCCTCCGCAAGAGCTAGGCGCGGCATCGGGCGATCATTGAGGCGACGCCGGAATGCGTGAAGCTGGTGGCGGCTGATGGCAAGATCCTGGAGATGAACCCAGCTGGCCTTGCCATTCTGGAAGCAGGCGATCCCGCTGTGCTGAGGGGCGCCAGTGTGCTCGATGTCATTGCTCCTGAGTTCCGGCAGGAATGGCGAGCCAATCACGCGCGAGTCTGCAAGGGTGAGAGCGGGGACTAAGAATTCGACATCATCAGCCTCAAAGGCACGCGTCGGCACATGGAGACGCATGCGGTCCCGCTGACGATGCCGGACGGCTCTGTGGCGCATCTGGCGGTGACCCGCGATATCAGCGCCCGCAAGCGCGCCGAAGAGCACCAGAAGCTGCTCATCAACGAACTGAACCACCGGGTGAAAAACACGTTGGCCAGCGTGCAGTCGATCACCGTGCAGACCCTGCGCACTGCCACAACAGCGGACAGCGCCAAAGAGGCTCTCGAAGGCCGGCTGCTGGCTCATTCCCGTGCGCACGACGTGCTGACGCGGGAGAACTGGGAAGGGGCAGGGCTTCGCGAGATCATCGGCCGGGCGGTTGAGCCCTACAACAGTTCGGGCCAGGACCGGCTGCATGTGGAAGGACCTGAGGTCAGGCTCTCGCCTCGCATGGCTCTGGCGCTGGCGATGGCCTTGCAGGAGCTGGCGACCAACGCGGTGAAGTATGGCGCGCTTTCAAACCTGACGGGTCAGGTCCGGATCACATGGAAGGTCGAGCAAAAAGACGGGCAGCCCTGCATGGATCTTGAGTGGGCGGAGAAGGGTGGGCCACCCGTTCATGTGCCAAAGCGGCGCGGCTTCGGCACACGGTTGATCGAGCGCAGCCTTGCACATGACCTCGGGGGCACGGCCCAGATCAGCTTTGAGCCGGATGGCCTCCGCTGCACCGCCCATGCGCCCTTGGCATAAGGCTACCTCGCTAAGGCAACAGGGACGGAGCAGTCATCAACGCTGTCGTGCTCAGGCTGGGATGAGGCCGTGCCGGAGCATGATCTCCCTGACCTGCGCCAAGTCGGGCTTGCCCGGAACGTTCACTGCTGCAGCAACCTCCTCAAAGTAGCGCCGCCCGATTGAGCCTGGTGTCAGAACCACCAGTGCCCGTGCAGTCGGCTCATGCAGGTTCTCGTGGTGGTGCACGCTCCCGCGCGGAATGAAGATGACCTCACCGGAGTGCAACTCACGCCTGTCCCCATCCAAGGTCATCGTCAGGGTTCCTTCCAGTCCATACACGGCCTCGTCCACATCGCGGTGGAAGTGCGGGGCCGGCACGCGAGCTTTAGGCGGGACGGTGAACTCGAACATGACGAGGTCGCCTGAGCCCTGCGTTTCGTCGACCAGGAACCGCAGATCCAAGTCACCAATCCGCACCGTGTTGCTGCTGATGCCTTCCATGATGCGCTCCTCTGATGTAAAGTCGCTTTATGTCCGCAAACATAAAGCGACTTTACAATGGGTGCAAGTGCGTTTGAACACACTAAGGGACCTGGCGCGGGCGCGGACAACGGCCCTCCGTTCGTGGGAGCCCTGCTGCGCCAATGCTGGCGGCGGGTGCGCGACCGGATCCAGGACGCCATTCGGGCAGCTGGTTTCGATGACCTGCAGGAGGCGCACCTTGCCGTGTTCACTTATCCCCTGCCTAACGGGGTCCGGCCGGCGGACCTGGCACGGCGGATGGGGATGACACCGCAGGCCACCAACTACCTGATCGCTCAAGTCGAGGCGCTCGGATATCTCGAAAGACGCGCCGCAAAGGGCAGTGACCGGCGCCTGGTCTACCTGACGGAGCGCGGCTGGCAGGTGGGTGAGGCCATTTTCGCCTGCCTGCGCGAGCTACACGCAGAATGGGCTGACGAGGTAGGGCAGCAGAGGTTCATCGAGTTTATAGACGTTTTGCGACACCTGGCAGCCGAGGAACGGGCGCCAGGCTTTCCAAATAGGTCATGCGGCAGGTGATCTGTGCTTTGAGATGCGTCGTCCGCACCGCTCAACGGCATGTAGGCCGGGGCTCCCCCCTCAGATTGAGTGTTCGAGTGGGACGTCAGCATTTGACAGTTACTGTTGAAAACCCGCCTTCGGCGCCCAGACACCTGCGGATGACATTGGGGCACTGGCGTGGCCACACCGTCAGGTATGTTGATGCTGTTAAACTGGCGCTTCTCGAAAGTAACGTTTGGATTCACTCGTCCTGCCTAAGACACCCGTGACCGACAACTTTGCCTTTGTTGCTCCCATGCTTCTATGATCGCCTTCAACAAGGGTGCGGAGCACAGACAGGGTGCCCGTTTTTAGTGCTGAACAACCGAAGCTGCTTCATCTGCACTATTGATGCTCCCCGGTTGCGACGGCGGACGTGTGAAATTTGCGGCAGAGTTGACACCAGAGACAGGACGCTTACTTAGGCGTGCTGAACTGCAAAGCTCGCAAGCGCCATTTTGGCGAGCGGTCTGCCCATCGGTCTTTGGATTGCACGGAGCGCCCATGTCTGCCGTTCTCAAGCGTAACAATGTCAAGATTTTCGGTCGTGGCAAGCAGCCTATGCTCTTCGCCCACGGCTATGGCTGCGACCAGAACATGTGGCGCCTCATCACGCCGGCTTTTGAGGACCGGTACAAGATCGTTCTCTTCGATCATGTGGGGCACGGCCAATCGGATGCGACGGCTTTTGACCAGGTAAAATACGGCTCGTTGAGTGGGTATGCCGATGACGTGCTGGCGATCTGCCGTGAGCTCGACCTGAAAGACGTTATCTTCGTCGGGCATTCGGTCAGCGCCATGATCGGCATTCTCGCCGCCATCAAGGAACCGGAGCAGTTCGACCGGCTCGTCCTGATTGGTCCCTCGCCGCGCTACATCAACGACGGCGACTATGTGGGCGGGTTCAAGCAGGAGGACATCGAGGGCCTGCTCGATTTCCTCGACAGCAACCATCTCGGCTGGTCGAGCACCATGGCTCCCGTGATCATGGGCAACCCGGACCGGCCGGAGCTCGGCGAGGAACTAACCAACAGCTTCTGCCGCACCGATCCGGAGATCGCCAAGCACTTCGCCCGCGTGACGTTTCTCTCCGACAACCGGGCCGACCTGCCCATGGTGAGGACGAAAGCTCTCATCCTCCAGTGCTCGCAGGATGCGATTGCCCCTGAGGCAGTCGGGCGCCACATGCACGAGAACCTCCCGGGCAGCGCGTTCGTTCAGCTCAAGGCCACGGGACACTGTCCGAACCTGAGTGCGCCCGAGGAAACAATCGCCGCCATGGAAGCTTTTCTGCGCGATCCGGCTCCGGTCAAGGCCGTCGCATAGTGACAATGGACCAGGGCTCACTGATCGAGACGGCTGAGGAACTCTACGAAAGCGCCCCCTGCGGCTACCTGTCGACCCTGCCGGACGGCACGATCATCAGAGCCAACCAGACGTTCCTCACCTGGATCGGCATGGAGCGGCAGGATGTCGTCGGCCACAAGTGCTTCCAGGATCTTCTGAGCGTCGGCGCTAAGATCTTCTACGACACGCACCTGACGCCGCTCCTGCGGATGCAGGGCTTCGTGAATGAGATCGCGTTCGATCTGACCTGCACCGACGGGCGGGTCCTGCCGGTTCTGGCCAACACGGTCCAGAAACGGGATGCGAACGGCCGTCCGATGGTTCATCGCATCACCCTCTTCAACGCTACCGACCGGCGCAAATACGAGCGGGAGCTGCTCCTGGCGCGACAGAAGGCCGAGCAAGCCACCGAAGAACTCAAGCGCCTGAACGAGACCCTTGAGGAGCGGGTGGCCCAGGAAGTCGCCGAGCGCCTGAAGGCCGAGGAGGCTCTGCGACAGGCGCAGAAGATGGAGGCTATCGGTCAGCTCACTGGCGGCATCGCCCATGACTTCAACAACCTGCTCACCATCATCGTCGGCAACATCGAGCTTCTCCAGCGCCGCCTGCCCGAGGGCGCGGACCGCCTCCAACGGGCGGCCACCCACGCCATGGAGGCGACGCGCCGGGCCGCGACCCTGACCCAGCGGCTCCTGGCCTTCTCCCGGCGCCAGCCGCTCGATCCCAAGCCCATCGACGCCAACAAGCTCGTGGCCGGCATGTCCGACCTCCTGCGCCGGACGCTGGGCGAGGTGGTCGTGCTGGAGACGGTTCTCGGGGGTGGTCTGTGGCGCTCTCAGGCCGACCCGAACCAACTGGAGAACGCGATCCTGAATCTCGCGGTGAACGCCCGCGACGCCATGCCGGACGGCGGCAAGCTCACGATCGAGACCGCCAATGCCCGCCTGGACGAGGCTTATGTGGCGGCTTTGGCCGAGCCTGTTCCGCCTGGGCAGTACGTGCTCGTGGCTGTCTCCGACACCGGGACCGGCATGGACAAGGCCACGATGGAGAGGGTGTTCGAGCCATTCTTCACCACTAAGGAGGCAGGCAAAGGAACCGGACTGGGCCTGAGCCAGGTATACGGCTTCGTGAGGCAATCCAACGGCCATGTGAGGATCTATAGCGAGTTGGGCGAAGGGACGACGATCAAGATTTACCTGCCGCGCCTGATCGGCTCCGATGAGGAGCCTGCCGAGATGCCCGCGAAGAGCCCCGCGATGGTGCGAGGTGCCGGCGAGACCATTCTGGTTGTGGAGGACGAGCCCGATCTGCGCACCTACACCACCGAGGCGCTGCGAGATCTCGGATACCGCGTCCTTGAGGCTGCTGACGGTCGAGGAGCTCTGGAGATCGTTGAGCAGCATCCGGAGATCCAACTCCTCTTTACCGATGTTGTTCTGACTGGAGGGATGAACGGGCGTGCGCTCTCAGACGAGGTGTCCCGGCGCAGGCCAGGGCTGCCGGTTCTGTTCACCACGGGCTACACCGCGAACGCTATCGT
>NZ_JAFBID010000002.1 GCF_016811235.1 Microvirga arabica | reverse complement strand
GCGTCCGTCAAGACATAGCGATCCATCAAGAGCTTGAATCATAAGCCCAACCTCATGTGAATCCCCACAGACCTTAGAGCGACCTGATCCAGTCCCATCGCGGCCTCTGTGGCGGCACCATTGCCGTCGCGAGACTACACGGTACAGAGTTACAGCCAAAGTTATTGTCTTCCGGTAAGATTATCGCTATAAGCCGCCTCGCGCCCGCTCGACACCCTTGGAGGCACGGGCGCCGACCTCATGGCCGCCGATAGGTTTCAAGACCTTGGCGGCCATCGGTTTTTCCAACTCAATCTATAGGACCACGACCATGAGCGAAGTAAAGCAAATCAAGGCCGTGGCGCGCGACCGGGCCGGCAAGGGGGCCGCCCGGGCCGTTCGTCGCCAAGGCCAAGTTCCCGCCGTCATTTACGGAGCCGGCCAGCCGGCCCAGGCGATCGCCCTCGACTTCAACCAGACCAAGCAGCTGATCTTCGCCGGTCACTTCCTGACCACGATCTTCGAGATCGACGTGGACGGGCAGACGGTCCGCGCCATTCCGCGCGACTACCAGCTCGATCCGGTCCGTGACTTCCCGCTCCACATCGACTTCCTGCGCGTTTCCGCCGGTCAGACGATCAAGGTCGTGGTGCCGGTGCACGTGGTCGGCCAGGAGAAGAGCCCCGGCGTGAAGCGCGGCGGCACCCTTCAGGTCGTGGAGCACACGGTGGAGCTGCAGGTTTCGCCAGACGCGATCCCGGATTACATCGAGGCTTCGGTCGAGGGGCTCGACATCGGCTCCTCCGTCCACCTCAACGACATCAAGCTCCCGAACGGCGCCAAGGCGACCTCGGCTGAGAACATGACCCTCGTCACCGTCGTTGCCCCGACCGGCCTCACGGAAGAGGCTCCGGCTGCGGCCGAGGGCACTGCTGCCGCCTAAAGACATCGGATCCAAATGTGGACACCACTTTTGGGATCCATCCGATGCTTATTTATACTGGCGCATCGTTCGGAGCGGAAAACCGGAACCACTTTTCCGCACGATGCGCTGGTTGATCGGGCGTTCAAGCCCATCGATAGGCTTCAACGCTCCGACCGCAAGGCCGGAGCGTTTCTTATGAGCAGGACCAAGCGATGCGCCTCTTCGTCGGCCTCGGCAATCCCGGATCCCGCTACGCCAGGAACCGCCACAATATCGGGTTCATGGCCGTGGACGAGATTGCGCGCGTGCACAATGCCGGCCCCTGGCGCAAGCGCTTCCATGCGGAGGCAGCTGACGCGGTGATCGGCGGCGAGAAGGTGCTGCTGATCAAGCCGCAAACCTACATGAACCTGTCAGGTCAGGCCGTGGGAGAAGCGCAGAACTTCTTCAAGATCCCGCTGCACGATGTGACGGTGTTCTACGACGAACTCGATCTGCCGCCGGCCAAGCTGCGCGTGAAGATCGGGGGCGGCAATGCGGGCCATAATGGCCTGCGTTCGATCTCGGCCCATTGCGGCAACGACTACCGCCGCGTGCGCCTCGGCATCGGCCACCCCGGCCACAAGGCTCTTGTGCAGAGCCACGTGCTGGGCGACTTCGGCAAGAGCGAAGAGGCCTGGGTCGATGACCTGTGCCGGATTATCGCGGACAACGCCGCCCTTCTCGCCAAGGGTGAGGACGGCAGCTTTCAGAACAAGGTCCACCTCGCCATGGAGGCGAGAGGCTGGACGGACGTGAAGCGGCCCGGAGAAAAGGCTGCTGAAGGCAAGAACAACGCCGGCTAGAAGCTGGCTATCACAAGGAGTGAGGCCATGGGCTTCAAAATGGGCATCGTCGGCCTGCCGAATGTCGGCAAGTCCACCCTCTTCAACGCCTTGACGCAGACGGCCGCGGCGCAGGCCGCCAATTACCCGTTCTGCACCATCGAGCCGAACGTGGGCGACGTGGCGGTGCCGGACGACCGGCTCGACCAGCTCGCGGGAATCGCCAGCTCGGCGCAGATCATCCCGACGCGCCTCACCTTCGTGGATATCGCCGGCCTCGTGCGCGGCGCATCCCGCGGCGAGGGCCTTGGCAACCAGTTTCTGGCCAATATCCGCGAGGTCGATGCCATCGCTCATGTGGTGCGCTGCTTCGAGGACACGGACATCACCCATGTCGAGGGCAAGATCGACCCGATCGCCGATATCGAGACCATCGAGACCGAGCTGATGCTCGCCGACCTCGACAGCCTCGAGAAGCGCGTGACGGCGCTCGAGAAGAAGGCCAAGGGCAACGACAAGGAGGCGAAGGAAACCCTCGACCTCGTCAACCGCACCCTGCCCCTGCTGCGCGAGGGCAAGCCCGCCCGCATGGTGGAGCGCAAGGTCGAAGAAGAGCGCCTGTTCCAGATGCTTGGCCTCCTCTCCTCCAAGCCCGTTCTCTACGTGTGCAACGTGGAGGAGGCCTCCGCCGACCAGGGCAACGCCTTCTCGGCCAAGGTCTTCGAGCGCGCCAAGGAAGAGGGTGCAAAAGCCGTCGTGGTTTCGGCCAAGATCGAGAGCGAGATTGCCGTTCTGCCGCCCGTCGAGCAGAAGGAATATCTCGATGCGGTCGGCCTCACCGAGCCCGGCCTCAACCGGGTGATCCGCGCCGGCTACGAACTGCTTGGCCTCATCACCTACTTCACTGTCGGGCCTAAGGAGGCCCGCGCCTGGACGATCACCAAGGGCACCAAGGCTCCCGGTGCCGCCGGCGTGATCCACACGGATTTCGAGAAGGGCTTCATCCGCGCCGAGACCATTGCCTATGCCGACTACACCTCCCTGAAAGGCGAGGCAGGCGCGCGTGATGCGGGCAAGCTGCGGCTGGAGGGCAAGGAATATGTCGTTCAGGACGGTGACGTGATGCACTTCCGCTTCAACACGTAAAAACTGTCAGAATCCTGAATGGGCGCTTTTTCGCCCGTTCAGGACCATGATGCGACAAAGCCTGCATGGAGGGTGGCTTCATGCAGGCTTTTTTCGAGACTTTCTTTTCTCCCGGGTTCGGCAGCGCCGAGTTTTTCGTCGGCGTGCTCGTAGCATGCGGCTTTCTCATGATCGGCATCTCGTCCCTGCTGCCCAAAAGCGGCGACGACGAGCTTGAGTGGTGGGAGCGCTAACTGAAAGCTTAAGGCAGCCGCAGGGCTTTCGGTCCGATCCCGAGGCCGATCTGCAGGCTTTCGGCAATGCGCCCTGCCCGATCCACGAAGAAAGCCGCCACATCCGGCTCAAAGATCTCACGCGCCGTCTTCTCGAACAATGACAGCCAGCGAGCAAAAAGCTCGGGCGTAAGGCTCATGCCCATATGGGCCGCCTGCGGCTTGCCCTGGTAGCGTCCGGTCCGCAGCGCAATCGACGACCAGAAATCCACCATCAAGGCCAAGTGCCGGCTCCATCGGCCGGAGAGCGCGGCATGAAAGATCGGCCCGAGTTCCGGATCGCGGATCACCCGGTCGTAGAAGGTTTCCACGAGATCGCGGATCATCGCCTCCGTCACGCCCTCGGCCGGGCTGATGATCGGGATGCTGCGGCCAGTGGCTGACTGAGCCAAAGCGGATCTCCTCGAAGCGAAAAAGGATGGAGCATCATGCCTCATCCCGTTCGATCATTCCTTGCGAAAGATCAAGCCGAGCGCCGATTGAGTGCTCTCACCCACGATCGTGCGCTCGACCATGATCGTGTGAGGAAGAAGGCCAATATCAGGCTGAACCGGTCCAGGACCAAACTTCGGTCAGGGTGACGAAGATTGGCTGCGGCGTGGCACCGATGATATGCCGACGCAGAGGGATCGATCCCGAACCTTGAGCGTTGAGCCCACGTGTTTTCCAATATCGGCCCATGAAGCTTCACCATCGCCACGACTGGAATCTCACCCCTTCCGAGGCCATTGCCCTGCAGCGCGAACTGCGGACGGAGGTGATCTCCGACCGCCCCATCGACCTCGACAGGATCGAGCTGGTGGCCGGCGTCGATGTGAGCGTGAAGAACGAGCAGTCCCAGGCTGCCATCGTGGTGGTCACCTACCCGGGCTTCCTGCCGGTAGAGACGGTTCTGGCGCAACGCCCGACACCATTTCCCTACGTGCCCGGCCTGCTGAGCTTTCGCGAGGGACCCGTCCTCGAGGAGGCTTTCGAGAAGCTGAAGTCAGAGCCCGATGTCTTTCTCTTCGACGGCATGGGCATCGCCCATCCCCGCCACATCGGTATCGCCAGCCATATGGGCCTGTGGCTGCAGCGCCCCACCATCGGCTGCGGCAAGACGCTGCTGTGCGGCCGCTACAAGGATCTGGCCGAGGAGAAGGGCTCCGCCGCCCCGCTCATCGACCGCAAGGAAACCATCGGCGTGGCCCTGCGCACCCGCACGGCCAAGAACCCCATGTTCATCTCCCCCGGCCACCTCGCGGACATTACGACGGCCACCGAGCTTGTCCTGCGCTGTTCCCCGAAGTACCGCCTGCCCGAGCCGATCCGCCTGGCGCATAACGCGGCGGGAGATTTCTCGCCGTGAGTGCTGCGGATTGCCGCAGAATGGCGGCTTCTTGAGGCACAGCTTGGGTTTGTGAGCCATCCAGCCGGCTGCACCGCACAGCGAAACTCGAAAAGTGACCTTCCGTCAGGAATCCTCTTTGTTCGGAGAGTTGTCGGGCTCCAGCCCCTCAGGGTCCGATTACATCATCACCCATAATAACGATGGATCCTTCACAATCGCAGACAAGCGTGATGGAGAAGACATCGACACGATCCGCAATGTAGAGATCCTGGAGTTCCTCGGCGGGAAAAAGGTCACGCCAAGCAGCCTCTTCCCTCCTTCCGACATCAGACTGGACGGCGATGTGGTGACCGAGAACACGAGGGCGGGCAATGCCGTCGGAACGCTCGGGGTCACCGACAATATGGGCGACATACATCGCTTCGAGCTGATCGATGACGCTCAAGGTCGTTTCGCGCTCGAGACGGTGAATGGCATCACCCGGCTCATGGTGAACGATGGCGTGCGGCTCGATTACGAGCAGTCGAACCGACACAGCATCACAGTGAAAGTAACGGATGGCGCTAACAACTCGATCACAGAGACGATTGCCGTCACAGTCTATGATGCTCTTGACGAGAACGCCACCGGCAGCGCCGGCGCCGACCTGATCAAGGGCGGGAACGGTAAGGACACCTTCGCCGGAGCTGCCGGCAACGACACGCTGGACGCCGGCGCGGGCAATGACCGTCTGACCGGCAACGATGGCAACGACCGTCTGGTGGGTGGCCTCGGCAAGGATACGCTCACCGGCAACACGGGCCTGGACGTGTTCATGTTCGACGACCGGGAGACCGGCACGTCCAAGTCCAAGGCCGATTACATCACCGACTTCAAGGGCCGCGAGGGTGACCGTTTCGACCTTAAGCTGGTGGACGCCAACACGAAGAAGAGCGGCGACCAGAAGTTCTCCTTCATCGGCACGAAGGCGTTCAGCAAGGCCGGCGAGGTGCGCTACGAGAAGACGAAGAAGGAGACATACGTCTATCTCAGCACCGATACTGACAAGAGCGCCGAGGCCGTGATCAAGCTGAAAGGCGCCATCGACCTCAGCAAGGCTTGGTTCGTGCTCTAACCAGCCGGGCACAAAAGGACCGAAGGGGACGGGCATTGCCCGTCCCCTTTTCGTTCCTCCGCTACGCAGGCCACGGATCAGGGTTGCAGGGGCAGGTCTCCCAACGGCGTGCCCCTTATGCTAGGGCAATTCTCGACAAGGGGTTGCTCCATGCGCACGTTCGAAGATCTGCCGGTCGGCTTCTCTCAGACCCTCGGCCCGCTCCATGTGACGAAGGACGATATCCTGGCCTTCGCGCGGGAATACGATGCCCAGCCCTTCCATGTGGACGAGGTTGCGGCCAAGGACAGCTTCATCGGCACCCTGATCGCCTCGGGCTGGCACTCCTGCAGCCTCAACATGCGGCTGGTGGCCGACGGGCTGCTCCTGGACTCCTCCGCCATGGGCGCGCCGGGCATCGAGGAGGTGAAATGGGTGAGGCCCGTCAGGCCCGGCGATACCCTGCGCTCGCATGTGAAAGTTGTGGAGAGCCGGATCTCCAAGAGCAGGCCCACACTTGGCCTCGTGCAGTTGCATTTCGACATGATCAATCAGGCCGGCGAGACGGTGCTGACGCAGACCAACTGGGTGATGTTCGCTACCCGCGATGCCGAGCCGTTTACCGGAGGGGGCCGTCAGGTTCTCCAAGCGGCGGCGGATTCGCTGCCCGCCGACCATCCGCCGCGCGAGATCCCGCCGATCTCCTCCAATCCCTATTTCGAGGATCTCGTCATCGGCGAAACGGAGGAGCTGGGCTCCTATACGTTCACGCCCAACGAGATCGTCCGTTTCGCGACGCAATACGATCCGCAGCGCTTCCATGTGGACCCGGAGGCCGCAAAGACCAGCCTGTTCGGGGCGCTCTGTGCCTCCGGATGGCATACGGCGAGCGTGTGGATGAAGCATATGGTCGGCCATCGCGACCGGATCCGCGCCTATGCGCTGGCCCACGGCCAGCGCCCGGCCCGGCTCGGCCCCTCCCCGGGCTTCTCGAACCTGAAATGGCTCAAGCCCGTCTATGCGGGCGACACGATCACCTATCGCACCACCGTGACGGCCAAGCGCCCCTCGGCATCCCGCCCGGAATGGGGATTGGTGTTCCACCACAACACGGGCACCAACCAGCACGGCGAGGCGGTTTTCGCCTTCGACGGCATGGTGTTCTGGGAAAGGCGGGGGTGAGCGCCCTCATCGCCATGCAGCCCCAGCCCTTGGAACAGGGCAGGTATTCGTAGAACGACCGGAGGGGCCTAGACAAAGGCTCCTTTGCTCGAAATGATCAAAAGCTATGCCGATCTTGCTACCTCTGGGGAGCGGCGGGGATTCCCGTCCTGTCGATCTCGTGAAACTCATTGTTGAGAACGCCGCCGATTCCATCTTCGTGATGGACGTCGAGGGGAGGACTGCCTTTGCCAACCCTGCAGCGGAGCGCACCTTCGGTTGGTCCAGCGCGGAGCTGTTCGGAAAGACACTGCACGATATCGTGCACCATCACTACCCCGACGGACGGCCCTTTCCGATGGCGGAATGTCCGCTCGGACAGGTGTTTCAAGCCCGCCGAACGCTTGAAAAGCACGAGGACGTTTTCTTTCATCGGAACGGGACGCCCATTCATGTGGCGTGTTCCAACGCGCCCGTGATGTGGAACGGTGACATGGTCGGCGCGGTCCTGGTCGCGGTCGATATTTCGGAGCGCAAGCGAGCTGAAGAGCACCAGCGGATGCTGATGCATGAGCTGGACCATCGGGTCAAAAATACTCTGGCGACCGTGCAGGCCATCGTGTCCCAGACGCTCAGGAGCACCACCCAGAGCAGCGATGCGCAAGCCGCCATCGAGCAGCGCCTGAAGGCACTCGCACGTGCCCACGATGTCCTCACCCGTGAGCGCTGGGACGGCGCCTATCTTGCCGACATCGTGGCTGAGACGATCGATGCCTTTTCCGCATACGACCAGAGCCGCTTTCAGTGCAGCGGACCAAGCATCAGACTTATGCCGAGCAAGGCTCTCGCGATGGCGATGGTCCTTCAGGAGCTCGCAACCAACGCCACAAAGTACGGGGCCCTTTCCAACACGGACGGCAAGATAGATCTGACATGGTCGATCGATGAGACCTCAGGTGTGCATCGTTTCTGGCTTCGCTGGGAGGAAAAGGGAGGTCCGCCCGTGGCCCCGCCGGCAAGGCGCGGCTTCGGCACCCGCCTCATCGAGCGCAGCCTCGCACAGGACCTCGATGGAGATGTGAAGATTACGTTCGCGCCGACCGGGGTCGTCTGCTCGGTCGAGGCTCCCCTGGGATAAGCCGCCTCGAAGGAGCGACGGGGCTCCTCAATGCCCCTCGAAGCTCACGAGGCTTCGCACCTCGACGCCGAGATCGCGAAGCTTCTGGGCGCCGCCGAGATCCGGCAGGTCGATGATGAAGCAGGCGGCCACGATCCTGGCGCCCATCTGACGCAGGAGCTGGGTGGCGGCGACCGCCGTGCCGCCGGTGGCGATGAGGTCGTCCACCAGGATGACCCGCTCGTCCTGGCCGATGGCATCGGTATGGATCTCCATCTCGTCGACGCCGTATTCCAGCGAATAGGCGATCCGCACGGTCTCGTGGGGCAGCTTGCCCTTCTTGCGGATCGGCACGAAGCCGGCGGAGAGTTGATGGGCCACCGCTCCGCCGAGGATGAAGCCGCGCGCCTCGATGCCCGCCACCTTGTCGACGCGCCCGCCGGCGAAGGGATGCACGAGCTCGTCCACGGAGCGCCGGAAGGCGCGCGCGTCGCCCAGCAGGGTCGTGATGTCCCGGAAGACGATTCCCGGCTTCGGATAATCCGGGATTGAGCGGATCGCGGCCTTCAGATCGGTGAGGAGACGCTGGTCCATGGATTTAAGCCTGCCTGGGTATTAGGTGAGAATGGATCTGTGACGGGTGGGTGCGCAAGGCGCCTTGGATCACGCTTTCGAGGGGTTTAACACCCGCCCCGCCACCGCATCCAACTTTTTCAGAAGCTCGGGATCGCGGGCGGACGGTGCCGTCATGATGGCGCCGTCGAGCGCCCGGTCGGAGCCTGCGGGGCACGGTTCGTGCTCGGCTGGGAAGTCCCGGGCGACGCGGGCGACGAGGCGCGCCACCTTGGCGGCGTTCTTCTGCGCCACGGCGACCACGGAGGCGACATCCACGTTGTCGTGCTCCGGGTGCCAGCAATCGTAATCGGTCACCATGGCGATGGTCGCATAGGTGATCTCGGCCTCGCGGGCGAGCTTTGCTTCCGGCATGGCCGTCATGCCGATCACATCGTAGCCGAGCCCTTTATAGGTGATGGACTCGGCGTAAGTGGAGAATTGCGGCCCCTCGATGCAAACGAGCGTGCCGCCTAAGCTGAACGGGATGCTCTCAGCCACGGCCGCATCGGCGATGCGCTGGCGCAACAGGGGACCGACCGGATGGGCCATGGGCACATGGGCGACGCAGCCCTGGCCGAAGAACGAAGTCTCCCGCTTATGGGTGCGGTCCACATACTGGTCCACCAGCACGAAGAAGCCGGGATAGTACTCGTCCTTGAACGAGCCGACGGCCGAGACCGAGATCAGGTCGGTGACGCCGGCCCGCTTCATCACGTCGACATTGGCCCGGTAGTTGATGTCGGACGGCGACAGCCGGTGCCCACGGCCGTGGCGGGGCAGGAAGGCAATCGTCGTCTCGCCGATGCGGCCGATGCGCAGCACGTCCGACGGCTCGCCCCAGGGCGACGAGATGCGTTCCTCGCGCATGTCCTCGATTCCTGGAAGTTCGTAGACTCCCGATCCGCCGATGATGCCTAGAACCGCCTTCGTCATCCTGGTCCCTACCTGCTTGGAGCTGTTACGGCCCTGTCATAGCCGAGGATTGGCCGCATCCCAAGGAGCGTTCCAGCATCACCCGCCGTTCAACGGGATGGCGGCGATCTCGTCCGTCACCAGGCAGGGGAACAGCGTCTCGCGCACGAGCCGGATCCGCGCCACCGGCGCCGTGATGGAGACAGGCAGGCTCTCGATGCGTTCGACGACATCGTGTGGAATGGAGCCTCTTGTCCGGTAACGCGCCAAGGTGGAGTGGATCAGGTCGTAGATGATCGGCTTCTGGCCGGACGGCGGGGGAAGCTCGCGGACGATCCGCTCCCGGATGGCCTCGATCAGGCCGGTTCCCTCGGTGGCCGTGGCGATGATGGCCGTGTCGGTGACCTTCAGACGCGAGAAGCGCAGTTCCAGGGCCGGGTGGCCGGTGCAGAGTTCCTCCAGAATGTCCTGGCTCTGCCGGGCGATGCTCTGCCAGTAGGCGTCCTTGTCGAAGCCTCCCTTGACGGTCACCAGGGGATAGATGGTGACGTGCAACCCATGCCGGGGTCCGACATTCAAGGGTTCCGGCCAATGCTCGGCAATCGCCCGCTGCACCTCCTCAAAGGCTTCGCGCGTCTCAGGCTCCAGGCTCGGTTGGACGTGATAGGCGAGGCAGGGCTTGCCCCAGATATCGTCGGCAATCGTGTGCAGCATGGATGCCGGAATAAGGCTGCCTTCAGAGCGTGTCACCCGAAAAGAAAAAGGCCCCGGAAACCGGGGCCTTGGTCGTCATCTTTTATGGATTGTGCGTCATCGGGGGCGTGGCGTGGCCTTCGACCTCGCCGCCCACGCGGGCCCAGATCTTCTTCTTGGTGAAGTAGAGCAGGCCTGCGAGCACGATCAGGAACAGCATGACCTGGAAGCCGAGGCGCTTGCGGGCCTCGAGATGCGGTTCCGCCGTCCAGGTGAGGAAAGCCGTCACGTCGCGGGCATACTGGTCGACGGTCTCCGGAGCCTGGGGCTGGCCGGCCTCGTTCTTCGGATACTCGACCTGGCCGTCATTGATCGGCTTGGGCATCGCGATGATGTGGCCGGGATAGTACTCGTTGTAGTGACCGCCGGCCGGCACCGTGAAGCCCGCAGGAGCCTCCTTGTAGCCGTTCATCAGGGCAGCAAGGTAATCCGCGCCATTCTCGGAATACTGGCGGAACACGTCCGTGATCCACCAGGGGAAGCCGCGCTCGTAGGTGCGGGCCTTGGCCATCAGGGACAGGTCCGGAGGAGCCTTGCCGCCGTTGGCCGCGGCGGCCGCGTTCTCGTTCGGGAACGGCGACGGGAAGCGGTCGGCGGGACGGCCGGGGCGCTCGAACATGTCGCCGGCCTCGTTCGGGCCGTCCTGGATCTTGTACTCGGCCGCCAGGGCACGGACCTGGGCCTCGGAGAATTCCGGACCGCCGGGCTGCGCCAGGTTGCGGAACGCGACATAGCTCAGGCCGTGGCAGGAGGCGCAGACCTCCCGGTAGACCTTGAAGCCGCGCTGGAGCTGAGCCCGGTCGAAGGTGCCGAACGGTCCCTGGAAGCTCCACTTGAGCTGCGGCGGGACCGGGGTCTCGCCGGCAGCGAAGGCCGGAGCGGAGAGGCCGAGAACGGCCGCAGCGATGAGAAGGGTACGCTTCATCATGATGTTTTCCTCAACGCTCCCGTTCAGCCCTTGGACTGCGGTTCGGCATTGGCGCCGGCCGGCATGCCAGCACCGCCCTTCTGCACGCCCATGACGGATTCGAGGATCGAATTCGGCAGCGGCAGCGGACGCTCGACGAAGCCGAGCACCGGCAGGACGATGAGGAAGTGGGCGAAGTAGTAGACCGTGCAGATCTGGGAGGCGATCACGTACCAGCCCTCGGCGGGGCGGGAACCCAGCCAGCCGAGCACGAGGCAGACGCCCACGAACACCCAGAAGAACTGCTTGTAGAGCGGGCGATAGGCAGTGGAGCGCACCTTCGAGGTATCGAGCCAGGGCATGAACACCCAGATCACGATGGCCGCGAACATCGCGATGACGCCGCCGAGCTTGTCAGGAATGGCGCGCAGGATCGCGTAGAACGGCAGGAAGTACCACTCCGGCACGATGTGCGCGGGCGTCACGGCGGGGTTCGCCGGGATGTAGTTGTCGGCATGGCCCAGATAGTTCGGGATGTAGAACACCCAGTAGGCGAAGAAGATCAGGAACACCACGACGGCGAAGATGTCCTTGATCGTGGCATAAGGCGTGAACGGAACCGCGTCCTTGCCCGACTTGATCGGAATGCCGGTCGGGTTGTTCTGGCCCGGCACGTGCAGCGCCCAGATATGCAGGACGACGACGCCGGCGATCATGAAAGGCAGCAGGTAGTGCAGGGAGAAGAAGCGGTTGAGCGTCGGGTTGCCCACCGAATAGCCGCCCCAGAGGTAGCTGACGATGGTCTCGCCCACGAGCGGGATCGCCGAGAACAGGTTGGTGATCACGGTGGCGCCCCAGAAGCTCATCTGGCCCCAGGGAAGCACGTAGCCCATGAAGGCGGTGGCCATCATGAGGATGAAGATGATCACGCCGAGGATGTACAGAACCTCGCGGGGCGCCTTGTAGGAGCCGTAATAGAAGTTCCGGAAGATGTGGATGTAGACGGCGATGAAGAACATCGACGCGCCGTTGGCGTGCAGATAGCGGATCAGCCAGCCGTAGTTCACGTCGCGCATGATGTGCTCGACGGACTGGAACGCCATATCGGCGTTCGGCGTGTAGTACATCGCCAGGAACACGCCGGTCACGATCTGCGCGACGAGCATGAACACCAGGATGGCGCCGAAGGTCCAGAAATAGGTCAGGTTCCGCGGCACCGGGAACGCGATGAAGGACGAGTGGATGAGGCCCGCGATCGGCAGGCGGCTCTCGAACCACTGACCGAAGGCGCTCTTGGGAACGTAAGTTGTGGGATGCTGGCTCATGTGTATCGCCTGATCGTCGCTTAGGTTACGCCGTGGCTTCTTGGCCGATGATGACCTTCGTGTCGGACGCGAAGGCATAGGGCGGAATCGGCAGATTGATCGGCGCCGGGCCGCCGCGGACGCGGCCGGAGGTGTCGAACACCGAACCGTGGCAGGGGCAGAACCAGCCGTTGTACTCGCCAGAATTGCCCAGCGGCACGCAGCCGAGATGGGTGCAGTTGCCATAGACGACGAGCCACTGCGCCTTGCCCTCCTTCACGCGGGCCGCGTCGGGCTGCGGGTCGCGCAGGGAGGCAACGTTCACGTCCGCTGCAGCCTTGATCTCGTCCGGCGTGCGGTGCCGGATGAAGATCAGCTTGCCGCGCCAGAACACCTTCACGATCTGGCCTTCGGCGATCGGAGCCAAGTCGACTTCGACGGGGGCGCCGGCAGCCACCGTCGCCGCGTCGGGCGCCAGGGACTGGACGAAGGGCCATACCAGGGTGGCTCCGCCGATAGCGGCGGCTGCGCCCGTGGCGATGTACAGAAAATCGCGCCGTGTCGGCTCAGCGACATGAGTGGTGGTCTCGGCCACTTGGCTCTCCAGCATTGGTCAAAAAACGAGAACCGCGC
This sequence comes from Microvirga arabica, assembly GCF_016811235.1. Lineage (GTDB taxonomy): Bacteria > Pseudomonadota > Alphaproteobacteria > Rhizobiales > Beijerinckiaceae > Microvirga > Microvirga arabica. The sequence continues at coordinate 186,974 of NZ_JAFBID010000002.1, read as the reverse complement.
ATCGGCAATGCCTTGGTAACCCTGGCATTCGGCTCACGCATTCCGATATGGAACACGACAATACGCGCGCAATGCGACTGGGAGTCGCCGCGCGGTGGCTCTTTGGCACGGTCAAGCCCGCCTGTCCATAGCCGGATTGGAGTTGTTCCAGCCTGTGCCTCAAAATGCCGCCGACCCGCCCCCCGATGGACGCTCCCTTGACGGCGGAGCCCGTTGCCACGATGACGGACTCATGCCCCGACTTGCCATTTACCAGCCGGACATCCCGCAGAACACCGGCACCATGCTGCGGCTTTCGGCCTGCCTCGGAGTCCCGGTCGAGATCATCGAACCTGCGGCTTTCGACGTTTCCGACCGCAACCTGCGCCGCTCCGGCATGGATTATCTCAGCCACGCAACCATCACCCGTCACATTTCCTGGCGGGCCTTCGAGGCATGGCGGCAGGAAACCGGGGCGCGCCTCGTCCTCGCCACCACCAAGGGGGCGATCCCCTATACGGATTTCGCATACCGACCCAACGACATAGTCTTGGTCGGCCGCGAGTCCGCCGGCGTACCGGACGAAGTCCATGCGGTGGCGGATGCGAGAATCCTCATCCCCATGCAGACCGGCATGCGCTCCCTTAATGTGGCCGTGACCGCCGCCATGATCCTCGGCGAGGCCCTGCGGCAGACCCGTTCGTTTCCCGATCCCGCTCCTTCCGAGATGTGAGACCAGACCTGATGACCGACCAAGCCGACGTCGCGCGCCTGCAGAATGAGGCCCCTGTCTGGTTCGCCCTGCTGCGCGACCGCATCTGCGCGGCCTTCGAAGCGCTGGAGGATGAGGTAACGGCTCCCCTCCCCCCGGAAGCGTCTGAGCCCGGCCGGTTCGTGCGCACGCCCTGGGAACGCAAGGACCATAGCGGCGCCCCCGGCGGCGGGGGCGTCATGTCCATGATGAAGGGCCGCGTGTTCGAGAAGGTGGGCGTCCACGTCTCGACAGTCCATGGCGAGTTCGCGCCGGAATTCCGTGGCCAGATCCCCGGCTCCGACCAGGACCCGCGCTTCTGGGCGGGCGGCATCTCGCTCATCGCCCATCCCTGGAACCCGAACGTGCCGACCGTCCACATGAATACCCGCTTCGTGGTGACCACGAAGCCCTGGTTCGGCGGCGGGGCCGACCTCACACCGGTCCTCGACCGGCGGCGCACGCAGGAGGATCCGGATACGGTGTTCTTCCACGACGCGATGGAGCAGGCCTGCAGCGCCCACGCGCCGGAGGGATCCTATGAGAAGTACAAGAAATGGTGCGACGAGTACTTCTTCCTGAAGCACCGCAACGAGCCGCGCGGCATCGGCGGCATCTTCTACGACTACCACTGGACCGGGAACCCGGACGAGGACTTCGCCTTCACGCGAAACGTGGGCGAGGCTTTCCTCAAGGTCTATCCCGAGATCGTCCGCCGCAACGTCACCAAGTCCTGGACGGAAGACGACCGGATCGAGCAGCAGGTCCGGCGCGGGCGCTACGTGGAGTTCAACCTGCTCTACGACCGCGGCACGATCTTCGGCCTGAAGACCGGCGGCAACATCGCGTCGATCCTGTCCTCCATGCCGCCGACGGTGAGGTGGCCCTAAACCAAGAATTCGCCATCCCGGAGCTGCGAAGCAGAACCCGGGATGGCGGGCAGGACGAGGCGCTCAATCCTTATCGGTTTCGTCCCCACGCAGGCGGGGATCCAGAACCGCCGACGCCTCAAGGAAGGCGATCAGCGTCGCGCCTCTTTCTGCCTCGTCAGCGATTATGGATCCCGGACTCGGCTGCGCCGCCCCGGGATGACAGTGCTGGGCTGGTTTGTGCGATCCCGGATCGGCTTTGCCGTCCGGAATGACGCTGTTGGTTGGCTTGTCAAAGAGCCAGCACCTGTGGGCCCGCAGCGGGTGCTGCGAGCCTGAAGGTGTCGAGGGAGGCGTTTAGGGCAGCCCGGCTCGATGTGTGGTGTGGAAGGTGAGAGCCAGGCTGCTCGTCACGCACGGTTTGTTTCAGCGGACCTGGAACAAGCCAGGATCGGCCACCCGCGATCACAGGGGTGCGAGACCTGCGGCGGGACCGCTCCTTGCCCCACTGCGGCGACGCCTCGCGAGCGCGCCCCTCGGCGGGCGAGGATGAGCCCAGATATAGCCAAGGTTAGAGCAGCAGCCAAGAACAAATTGAGAACGTGCTCTCACCCTTGCCGTCATGGCCGGGCTCGTCCCGGCCATCCACATTTTCAGGACCCGCACGTTGCAAGACGTGGATCCCCGGAACAAGTCCGGGGATGACGGGGAGGGTGTCGGATTGGCGGGTGTCATTCCCGGCGAGCGTAGCGAGGGAAGGGAATCCACTCACACCCTCAGCCCATGGATCCCCTTCCCGGCCTCACGGCCGCTGGGGATGACACCGGACATCCAGGACAACCGCAACCTAAGCCTGCTCCAGCACACGCCTGAGCAGGTCCCTCGCGTAGACATCATCCGTCCGGCAGCCCTCCTCCAGCCAGGCTTGGCGGGCTCGGGCGAGCATTTCGCCGATCTTCGGCCCCTTCGGAACGCCGCCCTCGACAAGATCGGCACCGCGCAGGGGAAAGACCGGCACGGGCTCATTGCCGCTGCGGTAGCGCGCCAGGGCCTCGCGGGCGTCGTCGTGGACGAGGGGGGACGGCTCTCCGGCTGTTGCCGCCAGAGCCATTCCCAATGCCTCGATCTCATGATCCGCCACCAAGCGGCGGATCGCCGGTGCATCGAGCGGCAGGGCATGGGCCTTGAGCAGGCTGAGAAGCCGGGCATAAGCGGCGAGCTTCCTGTGCTCGTCGTTGGACAGCCGCAGGTCGTCCCGCAGGCGCTCCGCGTCTTCCTCCACGTGAACGGCAAGGGCAGCGAGACGCCAGATCGCGGCAGGGCTGTTACGGTCGTCAGTTGTCACGCGCTCGAAGCGGCCGAACTCGGCGACGCCGCCGAGCAGGCCGGTGAGGAAGCCGTGATCGGCAAGGATGCGGATCGTCTCCTCGGCCCGCTTCGCGACGAGGAGCCTGAGAAGCTCGTGCCGGATCCGCTCCTTCGAGAGGATGGCCAATCCCTGCCGCTCGGCCCCCGAGGCCGCCAATCCTTCCGGATCGGGATCGCCTTGCGCATATTCCGCGTGGAAGCGGAAAAAGCGCATGATGCGCAGGTAATCCTCTCGGATCCGGATGCGGGCCTCGCCGATGAAGCGCACGCGCCGGGCGGCGAGGTCCGTCTCGCCGCCGGTATAGTCGTAGAGCCGCCCGTCGAGCCCCAGGGACAAGGCGTTGATGGTGAAATCCCGCCGCTTGGCATCGCGCACGAAATCACGCCCGAAATGCACCACCGCATGGCGCCCGTCGGTTTCCACATCCTCGCGCAGGGTCGTGATCTCGAAGGGCTCGCCGTCGACGATCACCGTGATCGTGCCGTGCTCGATGCCCGTGGGCACTGCCTTGAACCCGGCGCGTTTCGCGCGCTCCGTGACGGCGTCGGGCAGCATGGTCGTGGTGCAGTCGACTTCCGTGACAGGGCGCCCGAGCAGGGCATTGCGCACGGCACCGCCCACGATGCGGGTCTCCTCGGCGTCATCGTTGAAAACCTTGAGGAGGCGGAGCAATTCAGGGCGCTGGAGAAGGCTCGCCAGCGCCTGTCGATCGAGGGGTTCGGTCACTGGAAATGTCCCGGAACGACACGGCCGTTCTCGATGCGCGTCGGCACATAGGCGCCGGTCTGGCGATCGTCCAGGAGCCCCGTTGCGACGAGCGAGAGCACGACGAAGCTCAAGCCTGCAATCGTGAGCCAGAGGGACTGGCTGCTCCAATGGGACCAGAGCATCGGATTGCGGCGGCGGACGACGAGGTAGGCGCCGAACAAAACGAAGGGCAGCAGAAACAGCACCAGACTCTGAACAACAGCACGCGTCATGAAGTGTAGAGCCTCTCGTAAAGATTGCGGATGATACCCGCCGTCACACCCCAGATGTAGCGTCCCTGATAGGGCATTGCATAGTAGCGGCGCAGCCTGCCCTTCCACTCACGGGAATGGAGTTCGTGGCGCTTAGGGTCCATGAGGAAATCGAGAGGAACTTCGAATGCGTCGGCCACCTCTTCGTGATTGACGGCGAGCGTGTAGGAAGGCGATACCCGGGCTACCACCGGCATCACGAGATAATTCGTGGTGGACAGGTAAGGGTCGAGATAGCCGAGCGGGCTGATGAAGCGGCTGTCGAGGCCGATCTCCTCCATGGCCTCGCGGCAGGCGGCATCGAGGACCGAGGCATCGGTCGGATCGACCCGGCCGCCCGGAAAGGCGATCTGCCCCGAATGCTGGCGCAGATGCGCGGCGCGTTCGGTCAGGAGCAGCATCGGCTCCTCGCGCATGACCACCGGCACCAGCACCGCGGCAGGCTTCGGCGTCAGGGGATAGACCAGCGGCACATCGTCGAGGCTGTGATCGCCGCGCGGGTTCGCCAGGGCCTCTGCCGCTTGCGGCGGTTCCGGCAGCAAGCGCTCGGCTGCCAGAGTCAGAAAATCCGGCGCATCATGGGGGGCAAGGCGCATCAAGCGATGCCCAGTTCGGACGCCGGAGCGATGGGGAAGAAGACACCGCCTGCGGCAAGCCCGAAGATCGCCGCCCCATCGGCGGTCCTTTCCTCGCCCATGGCAACCAGGTCGAGGGCCAGGCTTCGCGTCACGAGAGCCCACAGCTCCCCGCGGACCTTCACGTAGGGCTTGAGGCCGCCGTTCGCGTTCTGCTCGAAGCGCAGGGGATGATCCGGCCCGACCTGCACGAGATCGTCCACATTGGTGCGGAACGCGACCTGACGCCTCTGCCCTTCACCCTCCACGGCCATCTCGACGGCCAGGAAAGGCGCGTCCTCCACCATGATTCCGACCCGCTCGACCGGCGTGACGAGCACGTAGCGCTCCGGATCCTTGCGCAGAACCGTCGAAAACAGTTTGACGAGGGAGGGCCGGTTGATGGGCGAGCCCATGTAATGCCACGTGCCATCGGCCGCGATGCGCATGTCGATCTCGCCGCAATAGGCCGGGTTCCAGCGCTCGACCGGAGGGGGGCCTTTCCGCTTCGAGTCGGACCCGAGCGCCTCCGTCAGGCGGGCCAGGGCGCTTCCGGGGGTGAGAGGCGTAGGATCGGTCATGACGCAAGCGTGAACATGTTTTTCACTTTTCGGGATCGACGAACGGCTGTCGATTGTTACTTCCTAGAGCATAGAGTCCTCGGCTGTCTCGTCCACTCCACATGGGTTCAACGCTGCGGCGCATCGACCCTTGCCACTCGACCAGGATCAAAGGCAGACTAGCTACCGGGGCATATGGGTATGAGAGGGAGACTAACCTCATGACGGCCAGCATTGCTCAAGCGCCCACCGCATTGGACGACGCGATCATCCGCAACGCGGAGGCGACGCTTGAGACAGTCGGCCGTGCACGGGAAGCCATTCACAGCGTCATCTTCGGCCAGGAAGACGTGGTGGACCTCACCCTGATCACCCTTCTTGCCGGCGGCCACGGCCTCCTGGTCGGCGTTCCGGGCCTCGCCAAGACGAAGCTCGTGGATACGCTGGGCACCGTGCTCGGCTTGGACGCCCGCCGCATTCAGTTCACCCCGGACCTGATGCCCTCCGATATTCTGGGGTCGGAAATTCTCGATGAGGGCGCCGACCGCCGCCGCTCCTTCCGGTTCGTGAAAGGTCCGGTCTTCGCGCAGCTGCTGATGGCCGACGAGATCAACCGCGCCAGTCCGCGCACCCAGTCCGCTCTGCTGCAGGCCATGCAGGAGCATCACGTTTCCGTGGGCGGCGAGCGGCACGACCTGCCGCAGCCCTTCCACGTGCTGGCGACGCAGAACCCCATCGAGCAGGAGGGCACCTATCCCCTGCCCGAGGCCCAGCTCGACCGCTTCCTGCTGGAGATCGACGTCGGCTATCCGAGCCGCGAGGCCGAGCGGCGCATCCTGATCGAGACCACAGGCGCGGAGGATCACAAGCCCTCGGCCGTCATGAATGCCGAGATGCTGATGAACGCCCAGCGCCTCGTCCGCCGCCTGCCCGTGGGCGAGAGCGTGGTCGAGGCGATCCTCGATCTGGTGCGCTCGGCCCGTCCGGAAGCGGAGCGGATCGAGGGCGTGAGCGACAAGATCCTGTGGGGTCCCGGTCCCCGTGCCAGCCAGGCCCTGATGCTGGCGGTGCGCGCCCGCGCGCTTATAGAGGGCCGCGTAGCGCCCTCGCTGGCCGACGTGGTGGCGCTGGCCGAGCCGGTGCTCAAGCACCGCATGGCGCTCACCTTCTCGGCCCGTGCGGACGGCGACACCATCGGCAGCATCATCGGCCGGCTCACCGCACGCCTGGCAGGCTAGGATCACCGTCATGGCCCGTGTCCGGGTCCTCCCCGAAAGTGCCCGCTCGCCGGGCCGCCAAGAGACGGAGAGCGCGCTCTCCCTCGCCCACCGGATGCCGCGGCTCGTGCTGGAGGCCCGGCGCGTGGCAGCCAATCTCGCCCACGGCATTCACGGCCGCCGCCGCTCCGGCACCGGCGAGACCTTCTGGCAGTTCCGCCCCTTCGTGGCCGGCGAGGCCGCCCAGCGCATCGACTGGCGCCGCTCGGGCCGCGACGACCGTCTTTATGTGCGTGAGCGCGAATGGGAGACGGCCCAGACCGTCTGGTTCTGGATCGACCGCTCCGCCTCCATGGGCTACGCCTCCGACCTCGCCCAGGCACCCAAGATCGAGCGTGCCGTCGTGCTGGGGATGGCTCTGGCCAATTGCTTCGTCGAGGGCGGCGAACGCGTGGGCATGCTGGGGCTGATGTCGCCGCGTGCGACCCGGCGCATTGCGGAAACCATGGCCCAGACTCTCGTAGCGGACCGCGCCTCCCTCGAGGAGGATCTGCCTCCGCAGGCCGCCGTGGCGCCGCAGCACGAAGCCATCCTGATCAGCGATTTCCTGTCGCCCATGCGCGACATCACATCGATGGTCGAGGCCATCTCGTCCCGTGGGGCGCGGGGGCATCTGGTGATGATCGTCGATCCTGTCGAGGAGACCTTCCCGTTCCAGGGACAGGCGGTGCTGCACGATCTCGAAGACGGCCTGTCGCTCCGGATTGGCGACGCCACGTCCTGGGGCAAGGCCTATCGCCTCAGAATAGAGCAGCATCGGGCGGAGTTGCAGGAACTGGCGCGCCGCCGCGGCTGGACATTGACCATCCACCGCACCGACCGGCCGGCGAGCGAGGCGGCGCTTCGCCTCATGACGCTGGTGGCGACCTCCCGCGGTGCCGGTGCAGGAGGACGCTGAGCGATGCTGGGCCTGCCTCTCACCTTCACCGTTCCGCTCGTCCTCACGGCGCTTGCAGCGCTCCCGGCGATCTGGCTGCTCCTGCGCATCACGCCGCCGCAGCCGAAGCGCGTGGATTTCCCGCCGCTCAGGATCATGGCCGACCTGCGCCCCGAGCAGGAGATGCCCGCCCGCACGCCCTGGTGGCTCCTGCTCCTGCGGCTGCTGCTCGCCGCCTTCCTGATCCTCGCGGCCTCCGGGCCGATCTGGAATCCCCTGGCCGAGGACAACAACCGCTCGCCGCTTCTCATCATGCTCGACAACGGCTTTGCCGCCGCCCACGACTGGCGCGACCGCATGAACCTGGCGTCCGAGCGCATCGAGGCGGCGGGACGCGACGGGCGCACCGTGGCTCTCGTGGCGACGGCCGAAACGCCTGCCGCCCTCGAGCCTGCGAGCCCCGCTGCGGCGCTCGAACGCCTGCGCTCCCTGAAGCCCCTGCCGCACCTGCAGGACCGCCAGGCGCATCTCGAGTCCATCAGGCGCTTCCTGGAGGCGACGCCTGACGCCAACATCGTCTGGATCAGCGACGGGGTCGCGGGCGTTGATGGGCAAGGCTTCATCGACGGTTTGGCCCAGATGGCGGACAGCCGGCAGATCACCGTTCTGAAAGCGGAGCGCGCTCCGGCCCTTGCGATTGCCGGCGTGGAGAACGCCGGCGGCCAGCTGAACGTGAAGCTGGTGCGCCCCGAACCGAACGGTCGCGACTCCGGCGCCATTCGCGTCCTCGATCTCAAGAGCCTCCCGCTCGCCGACGCGCGTTTCTCGTTCGAGGCCAATGCCACAGAGACCAATGCGGCGTTCGACCTGCCCACCGAGATCCGCAACGCCATCGCGCGCATCGAGATTTTAGGCGAGGGTTCGGCCGGTGCCGTGCACCTGCTCGATGAACGGGGCAAGCGGCGGCGCGTCGGCCTCGTGTTCGGCGGCACCTCGGATCGGGCGCAGCCGCTCCTCTCGCCGCTCTACTACATCGAGCGCGCGCTCGCGCCCTATTCCGAAATCCGCCAGGGCCGCGGCGGCGTGGCCGATGCGGTGAACCAGCTCATCGACGAGCAGGTCTCCGTGCTGGTGCTGGCCGACGTGGGCGGGCTCGACCGGGAGACGCTGGGCAAGATCACCGCATTCGTGGAGCAGGGCGGGATGCTGCTGCGCTTCGCGGGCTCGCGGCTGGCGGCCGGCAACGACGAGCTCGTGCCGGTGCGCCTTCGCCGCGGCGGACGCAGCCTCGGCGGCACGCTGTCCTGGGACACACCCAAAACCTTCGCGCCCTTCACCCGTGAGAGCCCCTTCTTCGGCCTTACCGTGCCGGAAGAAATCGGCATCCGCCGCCAGATCCTCGCGGAGCCCGACGGCGACCTGCCGGCCAAGACCTGGGCGTCGCTGGCCGACGGCACGCCCATCGTGACGGCAGACAAGCGCGGCGACGGCATGATCGTGCTCTTCCACGTGACCGCCGACACCACCTGGTCGAACCTTCCCCTGTCGGGCCTCTTCGTCGACATGCTGCGCCGGACCACGGCCCTGGCCGGCGCGCCGAACGACGTGAACGCAGAGTCCCGCAACGCGGAGAACGAAACCGTGGCGCCCCGTCTGACCCTTGATGGCTATGGCATCTACATCTCTCCGCCGGCAAACGCCCGACCGGTGACGCGCACCTATGCCGAGCGGGCGACGGGCGAGCACCCGCCGGGCTTCTACGGCCCGGTGGATTCGAGCCTGGCGGTCAATGCGCTCCTGCCGGGTGACCGGCTGGCAGCGCTGAACTTCACTTCCCTCAACGCCCGGATCGCTCCGCTGGCCGGAGCCCAGACCGTCGATCTGCGCATGCCGCTCTTCATGCTGGCCCTGCTGCTGCTGGTTGCCGACACCATCGCGTCGCTCTGGCTCGGCGGCCACCTGTCCAATCTCTCCGGCCGCCTGCGCAAGGCGGGCGCCGCGGCGGCGATCGTCCTGGGCTCCACGCTGCTCATCAACCCCATCTCGGATGCCGGCGCGCAGGAGCGCCGGTCGTCGATGACCATGGAAAGCTCCAGCCCCGCCCTCGTGACGCGGCTCGCCTACGTGATCACCGGGGATGCACAGGTGGACGAGACCAGCAAGGCGGGCCTCACCGGGCTGACGCAGGTGCTGAGCCAGCGCACCGCCCTGTCGCCGGGCGAACCCATCGGCATTGACCTGTCGCGGGACGAGGTGGCGTTCTATCCGCTGCTCTACTGGCCCATCGTGGCGGGCAGGCCGCTGCCGTCCGAGGCTGCGATCCGGCGCCTCGATGCCTTCATGAAGGGCGGCGGCACCGTGATCTTCGACACGCGCGATGCCTTCGGCAGCCGCATCGACGGCGCCGCCTCGCCCGAGGGGCAGCAACTTCGACGGATGCTGGCAGGCCTCGATATTCCGGAGATCGAGCCCGTGCCGCCCGATCATGTGCTCACGAAGACCTTCTACATTCTCGACAGCTTCCCCGGGCGCTACTCCACGGGGCAGACCTGGGTCGAGGTCCTGCCGCCGGAGGCGGAAGGCGAGGCCAACCGCCCGGCCCGCTCGGGCGACGGCGTCTCACCGATCATCATCACGTCGAACGATCTCGCGGCCGCCTGGGCCGTGGGCCCGCGGGGCGAGTGGCTCTATCCCGTCGTCGGCAGCGACCAGCGCCAGCGGGAATTCTCATATCGCAGCGGCGTCAACATCGTCATGTACGCGCTCACCGGCAACTACAAGGCCGACCAGGTGCACGTGCCGGCCCTGCTCGAACGCCTCGGGCAGTAAGGGGTAGATCTTTTGCTTTCCATCAGCTTCTCCCCCCTCATTCCCGACTATGCCCTCTGGGCTCTCGGTGCGGTCGTCGCCCTTCTGGCGGTCCTGGCCCTCGTCACTCGCGGGCCCGTGGCGATTCTTCGCGCCGTGGCTCTCGGCCTCGTTCTGCTCGCGCTCGCCAACCCGGCGCTGGTGCAGGAGGACCGGGAGAAGGTGAAGGACATCGTGGCGGTAGTGATCGACCGCTCCACTTCGCAGACCCTGGGCGACCGCTCACCCATGACCGATCAGGTGCGCGCCGAGCTGGAGCGCCGCTTCGGCTCGCTGGCCGATGTGGATCCACGCTTCATCGAGGCCGATGACGGCAATGGCGACGACGGTACGCGCCTGTTCGCGGCGCTCTCCAACGGCCTTGCCGACGTGCCGCCGGATCGCCTCGCCGGCGTCATCTTCGTCACCGACGGCGTCGTGCACGACATTCCGCCATCCGTGCAAGGGCTCGGGTTCCGGGCGCCTCTTCACGCGCTCATCACCGGCCGGCCCGACGAGCGCGACCGGCAGATCAAGCTTTTGGAGGCCCCGCGCTTCGGCATCGTCGGCAAGGACCAGACCATCCGCGCCCAGGTGATGGAGCGCGGCGGCACGGGCACGGCTCAGGTGACCGTGCGCCGGGACGGGCAGGTGCTCACCCGGCAGCAGGTACGCGCGGATACGCCCTTCTCCCTCGACGTGCGCATCGAGCATGGCGGCACCAATGTGGTCGAGCTCGAAGTGGAGGGCCTGCCCAACGAGCTGACCCAGGCCAACAACCGGGCCGTGGTTCCCATCGAGGGCATTCGCGACAAGCTGCGCGTACTTCTGGTTTCCGGCGAGCCCCATGCGGGCGAGCGCACCTGGCGCAATCTGCTGAAGTCGGACGCCAACGTGGACCTCGTGCATTTCACGATCCTGCGCCCGCCGGAGAAGCAGGACGGAACACCGATCAACGAGCTGTCGCTGATCGCCTTCCCGACCCGCGAGCTGTTCCAGCAGAAGATCAAGGAATTCGACCTGATCATCTTCGACCGCTACGCCAACCAGAGCATCCTGCCCTCGAGCTATTTCGAGAACATCGTGCGCTACGTGCGCGAGGGCGGAGCGATCCTCGTGGCGGCGGGGCCGGAATTCGCGAGCTACGGCAGCCTGGCGCAGACCCGGCTTTCGCCCATCATTCCGGGCCAGCCCAACGGCAGCATCATCGAGCAGCCCTACAAGGCCGAGATCACCGATACCGGCGACCGCCATCCCGTGACCCGCGACCTGCCGGGTTCGGAGCAGTCTCCTCCCGCCTGGGGCGAGTGGCTGCGCATCATCGGCTCGCAGGTGCAATCCGGCTCGACCCTGATGTCGGGCGCCAACGACCTGCCGCTTCTCGTGCTGCGCCGGGAGGACAAGGGACGCGTGGCGCTCCTGCTCTCCGATCATGCCTGGCTCTGGGCCCGCGGCTATCAGGAGGGAGGCCCGCATCTCGACCTCCTGCGCCGCCTCGCGCACTGGCTTATGAAGGAGCCGGCCCTGGAGGAGGAAGCCCTGCGGGCGAGCGCGCAAGGGCGCGACATCCGCATCGAGCGGCAGACCATGGCGGAGACGACCCCTCCGGCGACCCTCGTCGCACCGAGCGGCCAGGAGAGCAGCGTGCCACTCACCGAGTCGCGCCCGGGCCTGTTCACCGCCCAGGTGGCGAGCCGCGAACTCGGGCTTCACACGGTGCGCTCGGGCGACCTCATCGCCTTCGTCAGCATCGGGCCGGCCAATCCGCGCGAGCTGATGGACGTGTTCAGCAACGCGGAGGCTCTTGAGCCTATTGCGGAGGCAACGGGCGGCTCGGTGCGGCGCGTGGCCATGGCGGGCGACCAGAGCATCACCCTGCCCCGCATCATCGCGGTGCATTCGGGCTCCCGCTTTGCCGGCGGCGACTGGATCGGCATCAGGCCGAGCGACAGCGCCATCGTGCGCGGCGTCTCGGTTTTCCCGATGGCGCTGGGCTTTATCGGATTGGTGCTGCTGATCGGCTCGACGCTCGCCGCCTGGCTGATCGAAGGACGGCGAAGGGCGTGAGCGCTGCAACCCGCTGCCACGTCATCACCGGCCTTGTGCCGGTGATCTCGATTGTTTGAAGTGCTGAGCTTTTCCGTATCGGGATGACCGGCACAAGGCCGGCCATGATGTGGAGAGGTTGCGAGAGGCTGGGGCTCTACTGGCTCATGTCAGAAATCGTGCTCACAAGCCCCTTCGCGCGGGCCAGCGCCCCCTCTTCCAGTTCCAGGGCGAGAAAGCGTCCCGGATTGACCGGGCCTGGGAGCTGCAGGTGCTGGGGCGGAATGCGCTTGAAGCCGAAGCGGCTGTAATAGGGCTCGTCGCCCACCAGCAGCACCAGGGTATGACCCTTGGCCTTGGCGGCCTCCAGCGACCGGCGCATGAGGGCGGCGCCGATGCCGCGGCTCTCGAAGGCTGGTTCCACGGTCAGCGGCCCGAGCACGAGGGCGGGTTCGTCACCTGCCATCACGGGCGTCAAGCGCACGGAACCGACCAGCAGCGTGCCGACCATGGCGGTGAAGGACAGGTCGAGCAGATGCGGCACCCCTTCGCGCAGGCGCGAGGCGGTGCGGGCGAAGCGGCCGGGGCCGAAGGCACGCTCGTGCAGGCGCTCGATGGCTTCGGAATCGATGGGTTGCTCGGTGCGGATCTGGAGCGAGAGCTCGGTCATGAACGGACTCTGGGCGAAAGACGAAATGAATAAGGCGGCCGGACGAGTGTCAGCCGTGTCGTCGTCGCAGAATCCGGGTGATCGTCATGGGGCTCGGCGTTTCCTCTTGGCACTAGGCCATAGCAGCGTCGCGAACGCGGCGCAAATCCTCTTCACCAATGCGTCGAGGGAGACTGTCCTTCGAGGATTTCCGCCAGACGGCTCCGGGTGGCCGAGGTCGTCTCCTCGGGCAAGTCGTCGATGGGGAAGAACCCCGCTTCGGCGATCTCCCGGTCCGGCTGTTTCTCTTCCAGGACCGTAAAGCGCCGGATCACATAGACCAGGACGTGGTCGCGCCGGGACACCCGGTTGTTGAAGAACACGCCGAACAGGTGGGGAGCATCGTCCATGGCGATGCACGCCTCCTCGCGCAGTTCACGGCCCAGCGCCTCCAGGGCCGTCTCGCCGGTCTCGACGCCCCCGCCCGGCAGATGCCAGCCCGGCACGTAGGTGTGCCGGATGAGGAAGACCCGGTTCTCACGGTCGAGCACGACGCCTCGAACGCCGAGCGTCATGCCTCTGGAGAAGCGCCAATAGGTGTGCAGCCCCAGGGACAGGAGGCGAGAGGATTTCCGGGATGGCGCGGAGTCGGACATCGGTTGATGCCATCATAACAAGATTACCGGACGATGAATGTAGTCATTCATCAAATGCATGGCAGTGGCATCATTTTGGCGCGTGACCCGCATCATACGAAGGTCTAAGACAACGGCAACCAAAGGTGTTCCAATGTTTCTCGCTTTCATCCTGTCCCGCCTGAACCGCTCGGCTCGCTTCTCCTGGTCTCCGGCCCTCAACTTCGACGACCGTTCGGTCTACTCGACCCTGATCCCAGGCGCGCAGTACTGAGTTCGGACGAGCCCCTGTCCGCATGACAGGGGACTTGGCTATGGCGCGGCTCTCTTTTAGAATTATTCTAAATTGGAGCCGCCATGAAGTCCCTGTCCGAACTGTCTGAGCGCGAGGTCGTCGCGCTTGCCATCGCGAGCGAAGAGGAAGACTCGCGGGTCTATCAGCATTTCGCCGATCGCCTCCGGCCCGACTTTCCCGCCTCGGCCGAGATCTTCGATGGCATGGCCGAGGAAGAGCGCGAGCATCGCAACTCCCTCTATGGCTTCTACCGCTCCCGCTTCGGTGAGCACCTGCCTCCCATCCGCCGGGAGGACGTGCGCGGCTTCCTGAAGCGCCGCGCCGTCTGGTGGAGCCCCCATCTCGATCTCGACCGGATGCGCCGCGAGGCAGAGGTCATGGAGCTGCAGGCTGCAAGCTTCTACGAGAAGGCCGCCGGGCAGACCCTGGACGTGTCCCTTCGGGAGCTGTTCACCAGGCTGGCCGAGATCGAGCGTGGACACGAGCGCAAGGCCGGCGAACTCCATGCCGCCCACCTGACAGACAACGCTCAAGCCGCCGAGGAGCACGCCCGCCGACGCCTCTTCGTGCTGCAATATGTGCAGCCGGGGCTCGCCGGCCTCATCGACGGTTCCGTCTCGACGCTCGCGCCCCTCTTCGCCGCCGCCTTCGCTACCCAGAACAACTGGGAGACCTTTCTGGTGGGGCTCGCAGCCTCCGTAGGCGCCGGCATCAGCATGGGCCTGACCGAGGCTCTCTCCGATGACGGCGAGATCACCGGGCGCGGCTCGCCCTGGCTGCGCGGCCTCGTCTGCGGCCTGATGACGGCGGCCGGCGGCATCGGCCATACGCTGCCCTATCTGGTGCCGGATTCCTGGCCCAACGCCTTCATCCTGGCCACCAGCATTGCGGCCCTCGTGGTGGCGGTGGAACTCGTGGCGATCTCCTGGATCCGGACGAAGTACATGGAGACGCCGTTCTGGAGCGCCACCTATCAGGTGGTCGTCGGCGGCGTGCTGGTGCTTCTGGCCGGTATCTTCATCGGCAGCGCTTGACGCAAGCGGGGACCCGCGCGAGTTCTCGTGTCCACCCGCATCAACCCGGCTGCCATGTTCCGCATCGCCCATCTGACCGACCCCCATGTGGGCCCCCTGCCCCGGCCGCGCCTGAAGCAGCTTCTGAGCAAGCGACTGACCGGCTGGTACAACTGGCACCGCAGCCGGCAGGATATGCACGACATGGAGCTCCTGGCCGCCCTGGTGGCCGACATCCATGCTCAGAAGCCCGACCACATCACCTGCACGGGCGACACCTGCAATATCGGCCTGCCGGAAGAGTGGAAGACCTCCCGGGTCTTCCTGGAGGAGCTCGGCGACCCGTCTCGCGTCACCTTCGTGCCGGGCAATCACGACGCCTACGTCCGTGGCTCCCTCGAAGGGCTCATGAAGGAAATCGCCCCATGGACCCGGGACGATGACGGCAGCGAGGCGAGCTTCCCCTATCTGCGTCGCTACGGGTCTATCGCGATCGTCGGGCTGTCATCCGCCATCCCGACGCTTCCCTTCGTGGCGTCGGGCAGGGTCGGCTCCCGGCAGATGAAGGCCACCGAGGAGATCCTCAAGGCGCTGGGCGAGGAGCCGGGCTGCTTCCGGATCGTGCTCATCCACCATCCGCCGCATGTGGGCGGGGCGGATCCGGGCCGCAACCTGACCGATGCCAAGCGCTTTGAGAAGATGCTGTGCCGTGCGGGTGCGGAACTCGTGCTGCATGGCCACAACCATGTGGGGTCGCTCGCCCATCTCGACGGCCCGCGCGGCCCGATCCCCGTCATCGGCGCGCCCTCGGCCTCCGCTCGCGGCGGAACGCTGACCCATACCGCCGGCTATCATCTCTTCACGGTCGGCCGGGATGAAACCGGCTTTACCCTGATGGCGGAGCGAAGGGGCTTGAAGCCCGATGGAACGGTCGGCGGCCTGGGCATGCTCTCGCTCGCCCGCATCCGTCAGCCGCATGAGCAGAGCTAGAGCATTTTTTCGGCGAAGTGGCTCCGGTTCGCCGTTAGAAAATGCGGCAAACCAAAGAAGAGAGATGATTCCACGCAAGTGGAAACAGCTCTAGCACAGAAGCCTCGATCTCCGGCCTGCTCCGACTAACCCAAGTTAACTTACGGCCGCGAACGAGCAAAGACGAAGCTAAGCTTCAGTATTCAGATCAGATTTTCTTCGCACAATCCCGTCAGTTTCCTGGAACCGCTTAGATCGCTCTCCGTTGAAGGGGTGCAGCAGCCACCCATGAACTTCGCAAGCCTGTCGGGCTGCGCACGGTGTTCTGCGACCCGAGAAAACAGGAGTTCATCTCATGAAAAAGTATGTTGCCCTCGCGGCATTGTTCGCATCCGTTTCGGCCGCCCCGGCCTCCGCTCAGATGGTCCTGGACAGCCAGAGCTATCGCATGATGGCGGCTCAATCGGATGCTTTCGAGATTGCCACCAGCCAGCTCGCCCTTGAGCGTTCCCGCAATCCGACCGTCCGTCGCTATGCCCAGCAGATGATCCAGGATCACTCCATGACGAGCCAGGCCCTGAACGGCGGCCGTGCGGTCTATGGCGCCAACGGTCAGTTCATTGGCGGCTCCCTGAGCGGCACCCTGGCGGGCGCCGGCATCGGCGCCCTCGTGGGCGGCCCGGTGGGCGCAGCCGTCGGCGCCGGCATCGGTGCGACCGCTGGTACGACAGCGGGTGCTGCGGCGAGCGGCTCGCCCAGCACAGCTGGCGGTTCGGCGACCGGTGCTCTGGCTGGCGCCGGTGTGGGCGCCCTGGTCGGCGGTCCGGTGGGCGCCGCTGTTGGCGCCGGCATCGGCGCGACCACCGGCTCGGCAGCCGGCGCTGCGGCCGACGTTCAGTCGACAGGCTCGGTGACCCCAATCCGCCTCGGCGTTCCGCTTCCGCCGGACAAGATGGCCATGCTGAACCAGCTCGCCTCGACCTCCGGCCCGCAGTTTGACCGTCTCTACGGACAGGCTCAGCGCATGGGCCACCAGGAGGCCCTTGCCCTCCACACGAGCTACGCTCAGGCCGGCAGCGATCCGTCGCTGCGCCAGTTCGCGGCCTCGGTGGTTCCGCATATCGAGCACCACCTCGAGGATGCCCGCCGCCTTCCCGGCGCGACTGCCCGCCGCCGCTAAGCGGCCCTGAGCCAAAACCTTCTGACGCGGCGGGTCCATCGGACCCGCCGTTTCCGTTTGCGATGGCCTTCAGGGATGGACAAAGTCTTTTGCCCGCTTGTGATGCGGGCGGCACGGTGTAGGAAGGGGCATCGGATTTCCTGTCTCGCGAGCTCCCATGACCTACGTCATTCCCGCACCTTCGATCCCCGCCCTCCCGGTTGCCGGCACCGGCGATCTATTCCCGGTCCGCCGGGTCTATTGTGTCGGCCGCAACTATGCCGCCCATGCCCGTGAGATGGGTGGCGACCCGACCCGGGAGCCTCCCTTCTTCTTCATGAAGCCGGCGGATGCCCTGCAGCCCGTCGCGGAGGGCGCGACCGTCGATCATCCCTACCCGCCCAAAACCGGGAACTATCATTTCGAAATCGAGATGGTGGTGGCCCTGGCCAAGGGTGGCCGGGACATCCCCGTCGAGCAGGCCCTCGACCATGTCTTCGGCTATGCGGTCGGTCTCGACATGACCCGCCGCGACCTGCAGGACGAGGCCAAGCAGCTCCGGCGTCCCTGGGAGCTGGGCAAGGCGGCCGATCTGTCCGGCCCCGTTGGCCCGATTCACCCCGTTTCAAAGATCGGGCACCCGTCGCGCGGCGTCATCTCCCTGTCCGTCGATGGGACCGGCAAGCAGCAGGCCGACCTGTCGGACATGATCTGGTCGGTAGCCGAGCAGATCGCTTACCTCTCCTCGTATTTCGAGCTTGCGCCGGGTGACGTGATCTTCTCCGGCACGCCGGAAGGCGTGGGCGCGGTGGCAAAGGGCCAGACCATGACGGGAGCCGTCGAGGGCTTGGGCGAGATCCGATTGCGGGTTGTGTAAGGCCCGCCTGCAACCCCTTGCCTTTTTTGCGAGATTGGCCGTTACTGCGTCACGGCGCGGCCCGGAAGGGCTGCGGTAAGTTACGCTCCGGCTCAGTCTGGGGCCACAAAACTAAGGGAACGACAATGAAATTCGTTAAGACCGTCGGCTTGGCTCTTCTCGGTTCCGCTCTTGCGCTCGGTGGAGCAGCCGCACAGGAGAAGACGGTAAAGATCGCCACGGAAGGCGCTTACGCCCCCTGGAACTTCACGGGCGCAGGCGGCAAGCTCGAAGGCTTCGAGATCGATCTGGCCAACGACCTGTGCGCGCGCATGAGGGTGAAGTGCGAGATCGTGGCCCAGGACTGGGACGGCATCATCCCGGCGCTGACCGCCAAGAAGTACGACGCCATCATGGCCGGCATGAGCATCACGGACGAGCGCAAGAAGACCATCGACTTCGCCGGCCCCTATGCCAATTCCCCGAACGGCTTCCTCGTCGCGAAGAACTCCGACCTCGCCAAGATGCCTGGCAAGGGTGAGGCCTTCAACCTCGGCTCGCAGCAGGCCGCCGCCGAGAAGGCCATCCAGGCCTACAAGCCGCTCCTGAAGGGCAAGACCATCGGCGTCCAGGGCTCGACCATCCACGCGAGCTTCGCCGACAAGTACCTGAAGGACACCGCCGAGATCCGCGAGTACAAGACCACCGAGCAGCATGACCTGGACCTCGCCGCAGGCCGCATAGATGCGGTTCTAGCCGACTCCACGGCCATCATCGGCACCCTCGATAAGCCCGAGTTCAAGGACTACACCATGGCCGGCCCGTCCATCACCGGCGGCATTCTGGGCGCCGGCGTCGGCGTCGGCATGCGCAAGGGCGAGACCGAGCTGCAGAAGAGCTTCGAAGCTGCGATCCAAGCTGCGGTCAAGGACGGCACCGTGAAGAAGCTATCCGAAAAGTGGTTCAAGATTGATCTGACTCCCCGCGGCTGATCGATATCGCCGGCACGATCAAGGCGCGGCTCCGGCCGCGCCTTTTTCATATCGGGCTGCACCATTTGCAGCTGAAATAGCCAGCTTGGCCAGTTTATTCAGCATGTTTAGGACTTGCGCCGGCTTGGCTTTTGACTGTTAGCTTTCAGGTGCGGCATGAGAGCCCTATTGCTCCGGCCGACAACAGGATCAGTCGAAGCTGACCAGAGGGATGACGATGAAACTACTCAAGGCAATCGGTCTCGGCCTGCTAGCCTCCGCTCTTGCGACCGGCGGAGCGGCCGCACAGGAGAAGACGGTCAAGATCGCTACGGAAGGCGCTTACGCCCCCTGGAACTTCACGGGCGCAGGCGGCAAGCTCGAGGGCTTCGAGATAGACCTCGCCAATGAGCTCTGCGGCCGCATGAAAGTGAAGTGCGAGATCGTGGCCCAGGATTGGGACGGCATCATCCCGGCCCTCCAGGCGAAGAAGTACGACGCGATCATGGCCGGCATGAACATCACGGACAAGCGCCTGGAAGTGATCAACTTCTCGCTTCCCTACGCCTCTACGCCGCACGGTTTCGGCGTGATGAAGGACTCGCCACTCGCCAAGCTGGCCGGAAGCGGCACGACGGTGAGCTTCGAGAAGGATCCCGAGGGTGCGAAGAAGGCCATCGAGGCCTGGAAGCCGCTTCTGAAGGGCAAGACGGTCGGCGTGCAGGGTTCGACCGTGAACTCGCAGTTCCTGGAGCAGCACCTCAAGGACACGATCGAGATCCGCGAGTACAAGACGACGGAGCAGCACGATCTCGACCTGACCGCAGGCCGCATCGATGCGATCTTCGCCGGCCACGGGGCCTTGAAGGCCACGCAGGAGAAGCCCGAATTCAAGGACATGGTGATCGCCGGCACGGGCATGCGCGGCGGCGTGCTGGGCCGCGGCGTCGCCGTGGGCATGCGCAAGGACGACGCGGAGTTGAAGAAGGGCTTCGACGAGGCCATTCAGGCTGCGATCAAGGACGGCACGATCAAGAAGCTGTCCGAGAAGTGGTTCAAGATCGACGCGACCCCGCAGGTTTGACGACGTAGGAAATCTATCCCGGGCCTGCTCTGGCACCCGGGATAGATCCGGTTAAAGGCCGGATGTTAAAGGTGCCGTCTCGCCCGCTGCCTTCCACAGAGGCGAGACATATTCAGGAAAGTTGAGACGCGTGCAGCAACTGAGCTATTTCGAGCTCGTCGGGTTCGGTCCCAATGGATGGGGATGGGCTCTCCTCACCGCAGCGGGCATGACGATTGCGGTCGCCATCTGCGGCTTTCTCGCGGGCACCGTCGTCGGTACCTTCGTGGCCTGGGGCAAGATCGGCGGCAATCTCGTGATCCGCAGCCTCGCGGATGGCTACACCACCGTCCTGCGCGGCATTCCCGATCTCCTCGTGATCTATCTGTTCTATTTCGGCGGCAGCGCGGCGCTCGGCGCCATCGGCAGCCTCTTCGGCGCCGATGGATTCATCGGCGTGCCGGCCTTCGTCACCGGGGCCCTTGCGATCGGCATCATCTCGGGAGCCTACCAGGCCGAAGTGTTTCGCGGCGCCTATCAGGTGGTCAGCCGCGGCGAGATCGAGGCGGCACGCTCCGTGGGCATGCATCGCTGGCTCATGTTCCGCCGCATCATCGCCCCGCAGGTGCTGCGCTATGCCATTCCCGGCCTTGGCAACACATGGCAGCTGGTGCTGAAGGAATCGGCCCTCATCTCGGTGACCGGCCTCGTGGAGCTGCTGCGCCAGTCGCACATTGCGGCGGGTTCCACCCGGCGCCCGTTCGACTTCTATCTCACGGCGGCCGTGCTCTACCTGCTCATCACCTGGGTTTCGACATACCTGTTCCAGCGCGCGGAGACCCACTCGATGCGTGGCATGCGGAGGGCTTCCTGATGGACTTCGCCTTCATGCGGGACACCTTCCTGACGCTCATAGGCGGCGTGCCGCTGACGCTGAACCTGGCCTTCATGGCCGTGGGCCTTGGCGCCATCCTCGCCTTGCTCCTCGCGCTCATGCGCATATCGGGGCTCAAGGTGCTGAACTGGCCGGCACAGGCTTATGTCTTCGTGTTCCGCGGAACGCCGCTGCTCGTGCAGATCTTCCTGATCTATTACGGCCTCGGCCAGTTTCGCCCGACCCTGCAGGAATGGGGCTTGTGGGTCTTCTTCCGCGAGCCCTATTGGTGCGCAGTCTTCGCGCTCACGCTCAACACGGCGGCTTACGCCAGCGAGATCATCCGCGGCGGCCTGCAATCCGTTCCCCACAACCAGGTCGAGGCCGCGCGGGCCTGCGGCATGTCGGGCTTCCTGCTCTTCCGCCGCATCGTGTTCCCCATCGCGGTTCGCCAGGCGCTTCCGGCCTATGGCAGCGAGATCATCCTGATGGTGAAGGCGACGTCGCTGGCCTCGATCATCACCATGATGGAAATCACCGGGCTTGCCGCCAAACTGATCTCGCAAAGCTTCCGCGCGGTCGAGGTCTTCGTTGTCGCCGGCCTGATCTATCTCGTTCTGAACTTCATCATCACCCGCATCATCATGGCCATCGAATGGTGGCTCTCGCCTCACCTGCGCCGCCCGCCGGCTGTGGAGCCGCGTCTGGAGGCCGCCCATGTCTAACGGAGTTGCAGCCTTGTCGCCCCACGTTGCGTCGTCCGAGGCGGCTCCGGCCGTTTCCGTGCAGAACCTCCGCAAGAGCTTCGGATCGCTCGAAGTTCTCAAAGGCGTTTCCTTAAACGCCCGGGAAGGCGACGTGATCTCGATCCTCGGCGCCTCCGGCTCCGGCAAGTCGACCATGCTCCGCTGCATCAACATGCTGGAGGTGCCGGATTCCGGCGAGATCCGCATCGGCGGGGAGACCATCGGACTGAAGAAGAGCCGAAGGGGCATGGAGCCGGCCGATCAGCGCCAGGTGGACCGGATCCGCTCGCGCGTTGCCATGGTTTTCCAGAGCTTCAATCTCTGGTCCCACATGACCATCCTGGAGAATGTGATCGAGGCGCCTGTCCACGTGCAGAAGCGCCCGAAGGCAGAATGCATCGCCGAGGCCGAGGAGCTGCTGGCGAAGGTGGGCATCGTCGACAAGCGCAATCAATATCCCTCGCACCTGTCCGGCGGCCAGCAGCAGCGCGCCGCCATCGCGCGGGCGCTCGCCATGCACCCGAAGGTGATGCTCTTCGACGAGCCGACATCCGCGCTCGATCCGGAACTCGTCGGCGAGGTGCTGCGTGTGATGCGCTCGCTCGCCGAGGAGGGCCGCACCATGCTGGTGGTGACGCACGAGATGGGCTTTGCCCGCGACGTGTCGAACCGGGTCGTGTTCCTGCACAAGGGCGTGGTGGAGGAGGAAGGCGCACCGGCGGAGGTATTCGAAGCTCCGAAATCCGAGCGCTTCAAGCAGTTCATCTCAAGCCATCGCTAGAACATTGCCCAGCGGTGCTGGTGTCATTCCCGGCCGGAGCGCAGCGGACGGGAAGGGAATCAACTCGCACCCTCTGCGCCATGGATCCCCTTCCCTCGCTACGCTCGCCGGGGATGACATGTGCTTTGGCCGATCACCCAAGGCCAGAAAAGCGAAGGGCGAAGCGGCATCCGCTTCGCCCTTTTCATTAGCGCCTTTCGATCCGCCGGATTGGAGGCTGTCCGGATGATGATGTGAATGGACCCGACGTGCGAGGATCGCCTCGGGGCCCACGCCACTCTTCGACGTACTGCTCACGTCTTGCGCCGCCCAGAAACAGGCCGAGCACGGCCGGAACGGCGAGAATAAGCAGCGACACGAGCGCCCAGACGACCACGATGGCGCCAAGGCCTAGGCCCCTGAGAGTCATCAGAGCCCAGGACAGCCACTCGACCGCCTCGGGATTCCCCGGAACGATGTCGGCATTGCGGGCCGCAACGCCGCCGAAGAAGTCCAGCAGGCCGTAAGCGCCCCAAGCGAACAACGACCAGATCGCCACGGCCATCCAGGCGACAATCCACAGCAGCCGTCTCATTCAGCGCTCCTCGATCCTGACCGCGGTGCCGTCGATCTCCTTCGGCCCGCGCTTGGGCGTGCCGAGATGCTCATGGATGATGCGCAGGTTCCGCTCGTTGGCCTTGAAGAAAACGTCGAACACGTCGCCCGCAAGGGGAATGGCACCGAGGGTTGTGTCGACCGCCACGTTGCCGATCATGCGGGCGATCTTCCAGCGCGGCAGACCCAGCTGGCGGGCTTCCCAGATGATATAACTTGCGAGCGCCGCAGAGAGCGCATCGCCGATGCCCGGCACGAGGCCCAGCACCGCGTCCAGGCCCACACGCCGGTTCAGGCCCGGAATCAGAAAGGCGCTGTCCATCAGCTTTGCAACCAGCGTGATGCGCGCTATCGCATCCTCCCGGCTCGGGCCGGCAGTTTTGATCGCATCGAAAACAGCACTACGGGAAGCGTTCATTCCAGTCTCCAGCAGACCGAAAGCTTATCGGTCCCATGCGCGAAATGTGTGTATCGGGCTCACGGACTGCAAGAGTTAAAGCTCTGTTATTTCAAAACTAACACCAAATTTCTCACGCGCCTGAATTCCTTGCAGGTTAAAGCTTTGCCAACCATGCACGTGATCGACGGCTCCCATTCCCGCCTGCACACCCTTGCCTAGTGCCAAGCTTCTTTTAGGTTGCCTTCCGTAGCGTTCTTCACGCAACCGTCAGTTACCTGACCAATAAGACAATGCCGCTGGGAGGACCATTTCTGCGGCATGAAATTCTGTAGGGGCTCAGAACGGGAGAACCCGATGAGCATCACCCCCCGAGTGCGCCACGCGTCGAGATACTGTCTTGTGACCAGCGCGTTTCTGTTCGGGCTGTCACCGGCTGCGCTCAAAGCCGGAGACGGTGACGAAGGGCTCGTACCGCCCGCTCAATATGTCAGCCTCCCCTCCAACGACGAGATGAACGATCCCAAGACGACAGGAAGCCTGCCGAGTGCGCGAACTCTCTCCGGTTTCGCGTCGCTGGTCTCACAGGGGGCGATCACGCTGCGAGCGAGTGCTCCGACCAATTGCGTTCCGGGCAATCTGCGCGAGGTCGTCGCTTCTGTGGCGGCGAAATTCGGTCCGGTCAGCGTTGAATCCACCCATCGCAACCGCTCCCGCAACTGGCGCGCAGGCGGCGCGCGCCAATCTCTCCACCTCTCGTGCCGGGCCATCGACTTCAGGGTCCGCACCCGCGTGCGCGGCGTGATGGCCTATCTGCGGTCTCACCCGCAGGTTGGGGGCCTGAAGATGTACCGGAACGGCATCATCCACATCGACAATGGGGAGCGCCGCTCCTGGTGAGACTGCGTCATCTCGCATTCGCCGTGAACCACAGGGCTGCGATCTGCCATTCGCAGCCCTGCGACGTTTCGTTGACGCTGGTTTCAAAGCGAAAACTGTAAGACACTCACGGGATGTTCGAGACTTTCACCCACCGTCGAATCGAAACATCCGAGGCCGTCATCAACCTGCGTGTCGGCGGCAGCGGTCCGCCCGTGCTCCTGCTGCATGGACATCCGCAGACGCATGTCATGTGGCACAAGGTGGCGCCGAAGCTTGCCGAGAGCTACACGATCGTGTGCGCCGACCTGCGCGGCTATGGCGACAGCTCCAAGCCTCCGACAGACGAGCAGCATGAGCCCTATTCCAAACGAGCCATGGCGCGCGACCAGGTGGAGGTCATGCGGGCCCTGGGCTTCGAGCGCTTTGCCGTCGTCGGTCACGACCGCGGCGGACGCTGTGCATACCGCATGGCGCTCGACCATCCGGACCGGATCGTGGCGCTGTCGGTTCTCGACATCATCCCGACCGCGGAGCATTTCCAGCGCACGGACATGGCGTTCGCCATGGGCTACTGGCACTGGTTCTTTCTTGCGCAGCCTCATCCGTTGCCGGAGCGACTGATCGCGTCGGATCCCGATGCCATCTATCTTCGCCGCGGGCGCTCGATGTTCGATGAAGAAGCACTTGTCGAATACCGCCGCTGCTTTACCGATCCGGACACGATCCACGCCATGTGCGAGGATTATCGCGCCGGCGCGACCATCGATATGCACCTCGACGAAGAAGACCGGAAGGCGGGCCGGCGGATCCTATGCCCGGTCCAGGCGCTCTGGGGCCGCAGGAACGGCCTCGATCAATGGTACGATGTGCCGGCCGTCTGGCGTGACTGGGCCGATCACGTGGAGGGCCACGCCATCGATTGCGGCCACTATCTCGCCGAGGAAGCGCCGGAAGAAACCCTCGCGGCGCTGCAGCCCTTCCTAGCCAAAGCTTTCGGGCGCTAAAAGAGGCGGCGCCTCACCAGTTTCAGGAAGCTGCGAACGGCGCGATCCTGACGCCATTCGCCTCCAGCTTCGCACGCACGGTCCGTGCCATGGCCACGGCGCTCGGCTCGTCACCGTGCACGCAGATCGTATCGATCTCGACCGGGATCCGCTTGCCGGATACCGTCGTGATCGCCCTGTCCTGCACGGCGCGCAGAATGCGCTCAGCCGCAAATTGCGCATCGTGCAGCACGGAGCCGGGCTTCTTGCGGCTGGTGAGCGTGCCGTTGTCCTCATATGTGCGGTCGGCGAAAATTTCACGGACGACCGGAATGCCGACGCTGTGAGACGCCTTCTCCATCAGAAGGCCCGGCATGCACATGTTGATGAGGCTCGCATCGACGCCCTTGATGGCGCGGGCGATCGCGAGAGCGAGATCCTCGTCCTCGTTGGCCATGTTGTTGAGTGCGCCGTGCACCTTCACATAGGTGACCTTGTGGCCGGCGAGCGACGCCACGGCCTGCATGGCGCCGATCTGATAGGCGATCATGCGCTCGATCTCGGGGGGGGAGTCCCCGCGGATCATGCGGCGGCCGAAGCCGTGCAAGTCGTTGAAGCCGGGATGCGCTCCGATGGCCACGCCCTTGCGCTTCGCGATCTCCGCCGTGCGGAACATGATGGACGGATCGCCCGCGTGGAATCCGCAGGCGATGTTGGCAGAAGACACGATGTCGAGCATCGCCTCGTCGTCTCCCATCGGCCAGGGACCGAAGCCTTCGCCCATGTCGCAGTTGAGATCGATGATCATGTTCGTCACACCAAAACAGGTTTCGCCGCTTGCTCGCCCACGTGGAAGATGCGCTTGTAACGCTCGACTTCTGCTTTCGGCCCCATGGCCTTCGTGGGATTGTCGGAGAGTTTCACCGTCGGGCGGCCATCGGCCGAGATGACCTTGCAGACGATGGAGATCGGATCGAGCTTTCCATCGGGTGCCAGCCCGCGGAAATCATTCGTGAGCAGCGTACCCCAGCCGTAGCCGATGCGCATGCGGCCGCGGAAATGCCGGTGGATGCGCTCGATCACGTCCACGTCCAGGCCGTCGGAGAAGATCGCGAGCTTCTCGCGCGGGTTCTGCCCGCGCTGGCGCCACCATTCGATGGCCTCCTCGCCACCCTCGATGGGATCCTTGGAATCGACGCGGATGCCGGTCCAGGCCGGCACCCACTCAGGCGCGTTCTGCAGGAAGTTCGTGGTGCCGTAGGTATCGGGCAGAATGACGAGCAGGTTGCCCTCGTAATCCTCCTGCCAGTCGGACAGCACGTTATAGGGAGCCTGGGCCAGTTCTTCATCGGATTCGGCCAGGGCCGCATAGACCATGGGAAGCTCATGGGCGTTGGTGCCCACGGCCTCCACTTCCTGGCGCAGGGCGATCAGGCAATTGGACGTTCCGAGGAAGGACGATCCAAGCCCTTCCATCATGGCCTGCACGCACCAATCCTGCCAGAGAAACCCATGGCGGCGACGGGTGCCGAAATCGGCGATGGAAAGATCCGGCAGGCTTTTGAGCCGCTCGATCTTCTCCCAGACCCGGGTCATGGCGCGGGCGTAGAGCACCTGAAGCTCGAACTTGCCCATTCCCCTGAGGACCCCTCGGGAGCGCAGCTCGTTGAGGATCGCCAGCGCCGGGATCTCCCACATGGTGGTCTCGATCCAGGGGCCGTGGAAGGTCAGGACGTATTGACCGTCCTCCTTCTCCAGCAGGTATTCCGGAAAGCGGAAGGTCTCGAGCCAGTCCATGAACTCCGGCGAGAACATCTGCCGCTTGCCATAGAAGGTGTTGCCCCGCAGCCAGGTGGACTCGCCCCGGGTCAGGCGCAGGCTGCGCACATGATCAAGCTGCTCGCGCAGCTCGCCGGCATCAATGATGTCGGCCAGGCGGATGCGGGTGGTCCGGTTGTGGATGCCGAACGTCACCTGCACGTCCCGATGGCGTCGAAAGATCGTCTGCGCCATCAGCAACTTGTAGAAATCCGTATCCAGAACCGACCGGACGATCGGGTCGATCTTCCAGGTATGGTTGTAGACGCGGGTCGCGATGTCCACCATCGCCGGCTCCTTGCTACTCACGGGGAGCAGGACAATAGCGAAGGGCCGCCCTTGATGAAAGAGCGGCCCGGAGAAACAAGCTTGATGGGCGATCAGGTCAGGTTGACTTTCGCCTGATCGCCGGGCTTCGGCGACTCGCCCGTCACCACGGCCTTCGCGTAGCCGTAGAGATGCACCAGGGTCGAGGATGGGCTGTCCCAGTACTCGCCCTTTGCCGGATGCACGCGGATCAGGGCGATCTGCGGATCATCCGTCCCTTTCGGGAACCAGGCGCGCAGGGGCTCAGACCATTTCTCCTCGATCTTCGCCTTGTCACGCACGATCTCGGCCTTGCCGGACACCGACACATAGGTCTGGCTGCTCGGATCGCTGTAGGCGAGGTTGACCTCGTTGTCGCGCGAGATCTCCGTCATCTTGGGAGACTGGATCTGAGTGAAGAACCAGAGGTCACCATGCTCGTCCGCTTCCTGGCTGTGCATAGGCCGGCTGTGCAGGGTGCCGTCGGTATCGACGGTGGTCATCATGGCGATCTTCACGTCCTTGATCAGTTCATAAAGCTTCGCAGCATTCGGATCGTTATGGCCGTGCTGGTGCATTCTCGTCTCCTCGATTGATGTCGTACGCCCGGGATGTGATCAGCGAAGGCAGCCACTCGGCCGGCCGGGCCGGCTCCCGAGGGATCGGGTGAACAACGGACAAGGTGGGCTTTGGTTCGGAATACCGCATCTTCCCGGCGGGAATGGCTTAACGAACCGCCCGGCAGCCTATAGATGTCACCGAAGACTACGCCTTGAATGGCCCAGGAGATTACAAAGTGGCGATCACCCGTGAGCATGTGCTGCAGGCCCTGTCGACCGTGCCGGTCGACGCGAGCGGAACCGACCTCGTGGCATCGGGACGCCTGTCCGATGTGGTCGTGGACGATGCGGGCCGGGTCATGTTCTCGATCACCATCGAGCCGTCCGAGGCCGCCGGCATGGAACGCGTGCGCCAGGCTGCAGTAACGGCCGTGCAGGGCCTGCCGGCGGTCAAAGGGGTTTTTGCCAGCCTGACCGCCGACCGTCCGGCAGGCTCGGGAGCTGCGTCGTCAGGCCCGGGGGCACCCGGGCGCCCCCGCTCGGCAGCCCAGCCGAAGAACCAGCGCATCCCGGGCGTGCAGCACGTGATCGCCGTGGCGTCGGGCAAAGGCGGCGTGGGCAAGTCCACCACCGCCTGCAACCTCGCCCTCGGACTGAAAGCCCTTGGCTTGAAGGTCGGCCTGCTCGATGCCGACATCTATGGCCCGTCCATGCCGAAGCTGCTCGACATCCACGGCAAGCCGCGCCTGCTGGAGAACCGGATTCTAGAGCCCATGGAGGCGTATGGGATCAAGGTCATGTCTATCGGATTCCTGGTGGAGGAAGAAGCCGCCATGATCTGGCGCGGCCCGATGGTGATGTCGGCCATCACCCAGATGCTGCGGGAGGTCGCCTGGGGCGATCTCGACGTGCTCGTGGTCGACATGCCACCCGGCACAGGCGATGCCCAGCTCACCATGGCTCAGGCGACGCCTTTGGCCGGCGCGGTGATCGTCTCGACCCCGCAGGACCTCGCTCTCATCGACGCGCGGCGCGGGGTGTCCATGTTCAAGCGGGTGGAGATCCCGATCCTCGGCATCGTCGAGAACATGGCGACCTTCGTCTGCCCCCATTGCGGGCAGAGCTCGCACATCTTCGGCCACGGCGGAGCCAGGGATGAAGCATCGCGCCTTGGCGTGCCCTTCCTCGGCGAAGTTCCGCTCAACATGACGATCCGCGAGTTGTCGGATGCAGGCCGGCCCGTCGTCGTCGCAGAGCCGGAGGGACCCCATGCCCGCATCTACAAGGACATGGCGCAGCAGGTTTGGATTGTGCTCTCGGGCGGGGCTGCCGCTCGCCCTGCGCCGCGCATCGTCATCGAGTGAGCGCACCCGGCATGAGCCAGCCTCCTCCAACCCTCGGTGTCGTTCTGGCGGGCGGGCTTTCGCGGCGCATGGGCGGCAATGACAAGGCTCTTCTGCCGCTTGCGGGGCGGTCTTTGGTGGAGCACGCGACGGAGCGCCTTGCGCCTCAATGCGAGAGCGTCATCCTCAATGCCAATGGCGATCCTTGCCGGTTCAGCAGGATGACGCTTCCGATCGTTCCCGATTCCATTCCAGATTATCTAGGCCCGCTTGCCGGAATCCTGGCCGCCCTCGAGTGGAGCGCCACTCATCGGCCGGACATCGACTGGGTTGTGAGCGCACCGGCCGACACGCCGTTCATCCCGCACGATCTGGTGCTGCGGTTGCACGAGGCATTCAATGAGACCCGTAAGCTCATCGCCTGCGCCACATCGGGCTCACAGGCACATTTCGCCGTGGGGCTCTGGCCCGTCTCACTGCGGCACGATTTGCGTCAAGCCCTCGTGAATCAGGGTACACGCAGCATAAGGGACTGGATCAGCCGCCATGACCATGCCGAGGCCTCCTGGCCGATCGCGCCTGTCGATCCCTTCTTCAACATCAATACGTCCGAGGATCTGAGGCATGCAGAGATTCTCGCCCAGCAGGAGAGGGTTGAATGACGGAGCTTGATCTGTCCGGCCTGAAATGCCCCTTGCCGGTTTTGCGAACCCGCAAAGTTCTCCGTACCCTGCAGCCCGGCGACCTGCTGAGGGTTGTCTGCACTGATCCCCTGGCCGGAATCGATGTTCCAAACCTGATCCGCGAAACCGGTGACATCCTGGAGGATCAGCGGCAGGAGAACGCCACCATCAGCTTCCTGATCCGCAAAGCGGCCCTGCCGGCATGAAAAAGGCCCGGCTGTACCGGGCCTTCTTGTCGACTTCCTGAGGATCAGGTGTCCTTGCGGAGTGAATCCTTGATGCCGCCGACGGTGTTCTGGATCTTACCCTCAGCCTTATCCATCTTGCCCTCGGATTCCATCTTCGAATCGCCCAGGGCCTTGCCGAGGCCCTCCTTCATCCGACCCTTGATGTTCTTCATGCTGCCTTCGCTACGATCGCGATCCATGGTTTCTCTCCTATCGAGCTATCTGACAGGAAAACGCCTGAGAAAGACATCGGTTGCGATAAACAGCGAAAGCTGTTTGCAACCAAACTCTGTACTCGTTCAAATCTAATAAGTTGTTTTCAGCGTTCAAAGCCAAACAGATTCAGGAAACTAATTCTATTTCATCTTATGGACGTCACGCATTCGACCACAAGTGATTTCGAAATCCCTATATCGCGACTTCTAGTCTGCCCAATTGCCTTCACCGGGCTTATCTCGGCCTTTCCTCCAACAAGGGATAGACAACGGCTTTTGCTGCACTACTTCGGACCAAGCTGAGCAATATATGTTATATAGTTATAGTTTGGTTCGTGTCCGCCGCCTGTCCACCCAGGCCCTCATCCAAGGCTTCTCGCCACTCCACCTCTCGCACGGCGTCTCGCGGGGCGGCACTTCCGTTAGACCCTATGGCATTGCTGGCGCACCAGCTCAGGACGCCATTGTCGACGATCAATGCTCTCGCTCAAGGCCTGATCCACAGAGCCGACCGGCTGAGCACCCATGACATTCAGGTCAAGGCAGAGAAGATCTGGCGGGCAAGCCTGCGGCTCGATGAACTGATCGAAACGATTCTGTCCTACAGCCGTGCCAGTGCCGGCAGTATCATGCTCAACCCGAGCGAGTTCCATCCGTCGGAACTCATCAAGAGGGTTTGTCGTGAGCAGGGAGGCCAGGAGCCCGGCCGCCCCTTTCATATCGACATCAAGGACTTGCCGGAGATGATCGTCGGCGATCCGGTGCTGCTGGAGCAGGCACTCGTCATCGTCGTGTCGAATGCCATGAAGTATTCCCGCCCCGATCAACCGGTCGATGTGACGGCGCGCGGTGAAGACGGCATGATCAGGATCATCGTCAAGGATCGCGGCATCGGCATCCCGGAGCGCGATCTGCCTTTCATTCTGCAGCCTTTCTTCCGCGGTCGAAACGCCAAGAAGCTGCCCGGCACAGGCCTGGGCCTGAGCCTCGCCTGGTACATCCTCAAGCTCCACGGCGGCAACCTTGAGGTGGAAAGCCGTGAGCGGCGCGGCACCAAGGTGAGCCTCATCGTGCCGGAGACGAACACGACCGGATTCAGCTACTCCATCTTAATAAATTCTGGCCGATCACGAATGGATGAGAATACAGCGGAAATCATTCACGTTGGTCAGTGTTGGTCCTGTAACAACGAGTCTGTCGAGTTGCGCAAACGCCGTGTAGGCATCGTTCGCCTCTAGGTGAGCAGCAAGGTCAATGCCCTGCGCACGGGCGCTTTCAAGCAAGCTGCCATCACACCAGGCGCCGGCATTCTCCTCCGATCCATCAATGCCGTCCGTGTCGCACGCAATGGCGGAGATCCGGCTCTCCCCTTTCAGGGAAAGAGCCAGCGACAGCAGGAACTCGGCGTTGCGTCCGCCACGCCCCTGGCCGCGCACCGTCACGGTGGTCTCGCCGCCAGACAGCAGCACACAAGGGGCGCGGGCAGGCTCTCCATGCATGAGCGCCGAGTGAGCGATGCCGGCCATGACGCGCCCGACCTCGCGCGCCTCTCCTTCGAGAGCATCGCCGAGGACGAGAGCATTCAGCCCCAACTCGCGCGCCTTGGCGGCGGCCGCATCAAGAGCCATCTTGGGTGTTGCCAGCATGTGGACAGCACCACCCGCTCCAGGCTTCGTGACGGCGCTCGCCCGGATCGCCTGCACGACATGGCCCGGCACATCGATCCCGTATCGACGCAGGATCGCGAGGGCGATTTCCGGATCAATCCGCTCCGGGATCGTCGGGCCGGATCCGATGCTCGCAGGATCATCCCCTGGCACATCAGAGATCAGGTAGGTGACGAGCCGCGCCCGGCCTGCGGCCGCCGCGAGCCTGCCTCCCTTGATGGCCGAGAGCGACTTGCGCACGAGGTTCATCTCGCCGATGGGCGCACCGGATTTCAGCAGGGCGCGGTTCAGGGCCTGCTTGTCGGCGAGCGTCACGCCCTCTGCCGGCAGGGACAGGAGTGCCGAGGCTCCACCCGACATGAGGCAGACGACGAGATCGTTAGGGCCCGCCTCCCGTGCGAGAGCGAGGATACGTCCGGCAGCCTGCAAGCCGGCCTCGTCGGGAACAGGATGGGCCGCCTCCACGATCTCGACCGACCGCGTCGGCACCGCATGGCCGTACCGCGTGACCACGAGCCCATCGCAGGTTCCGCCAACGCGGGACCAAGCCTCCTCGAAGGCTGCCGCCATGCGGGCCGAGGCCTTGCCGGCACCAAGCACGATGGTGCGCCCCTTCGGCTTCTCGGGCAGGTGTCCATCGAACTTCCCATCGGGAAGCGCCGCCTGCAGGGCTGCCTCGAACAGGGCATGGAGGATGTCACG
This sequence comes from Microvirga arabica, assembly GCF_016811235.1. Lineage (GTDB taxonomy): Bacteria > Pseudomonadota > Alphaproteobacteria > Rhizobiales > Beijerinckiaceae > Microvirga > Microvirga arabica. The sequence continues at coordinate 154,378 of NZ_JAFBID010000002.1, read as the reverse complement.
ATCGTTTATCATGAAGTCACTTTACGTGAGAAATCGCACTCGTGAAGCCGTCGAGAACATCAATCAAAGGTCTTGGAGATCGCCCGGTGCTCGTGCTTAAAGACCCGCCGTTAGCCGTCTCATCATTCCGGATGGCAGCTGCTTGGAACAAGGATGCCCCTGCCGATGCCACTCCCCCGCCCCTCTGTCCTGGAGTTAGGGATATGAAGCCTCTTTCACAGCTTCCGCCGGCAGCGGCGCGATCCATTCGTGTGGTGCTGACCGACATCGACGACACGGTGACGACAGAGGGCCTGCTGACGGCAAGAGCCTATGGGGCCCTCGAAGCGCTGCATCGTGCCGGCTTCATCGTCATCCCGGTGACCGGTCGGCCCGCGGGCTGGTGCGATCACATCGCCCGCATGTGGCCGGTGGATGCGGTGGTCGGCGAGAACGGCGCCTTCTATTTCCGCTACGACCGTGAACGCAAAAAGATGGAGGAGCGGTTCTGGGCAAACCGCGAGGAGCTGAGGCAGAACCGGATCAGGCTCGATGCCATCGAGAAGGAGGTGCTGGCCACGGTGCCGGGCTGTGCGCTCGCCAGCGACCAGGCTTACCGCTTGGCGGATCTCGCCATCGATTTCTGCGAGGACGTGCCGGCCCTGCCCGAGGCAGAAGTGGATCGGATCGTGTCCATCTTCGAGCGGGCCGGTGCGCAGGCAAAGGTCAGCTCGATCCATGTGAACGGTTGGTTCGGCGATTACAACAAGCTCAGCATGGCCAAGACCCTGCTCGCCGACGTGTTCGGAATCGATTGGGAGCAGGCGAAGACCACAGTGGTGTATGCGGGCGACTCGCCCAACGACGAGCCTATGTTCGAGGCTTTCCCCTTGAGCGTGGGCGTCGCCAACATTCAGGCCTTCGCGCACCGGCTGAGGCATAAGCCTGCCTATATCACCGACGGACACTCGGGAGACGGCTTCGCGGAACTGGCGAGCCAGCTGCTCAAGGCGAAAAGCGCTTAAGCCCGCAAAAGAAAAAGCCCGGCCGAGCCGGGCTTTTGTGTTTGTTACAGGCCTGCGAGGTTGATGTACTTGATCTCGAGGAAGCCCTCGATGCCATATTTGGAGCCCTCGCGGCCGAGCCCCGACTGCTTGACCCCGCCGAACGGCGCCATCTCGTTCGCGAGCGCCGGCGTGTTCACCCCCACCATGCCGCTCTCCAGCGCCTCCGCCACCCGCCACACGCGCGCCATGTCCCGCGCATAGAAGTACGACGCCAGCCCGAACTCGGTGGCGTTCGCCATCCCGATCACCTCCGCCTCGTCCTTGAACGTGATGATCGGCGCCAGCGGCGCAAACGTCTCTTCCTTGGTCACCTTCATGGCCTGCGTGATGCCGGTCATCACGGTGGGCTCGAAGAACGTGCTGCCCAGATCCGAGCGCTTACCCCCCACCAGCACCTGACCGCCCTTGGCCAGGGCATCCTGAACGTGCTCCTCCATCTTGGCGACGGCGCGTTCGTCGATCAGCGGCCCCATGGCCACGCCCGCCTCCGTGCCGCGCCCGAGCTTGAGCGCCTTGGCCTTGTCGGCAAGCTTGGCGGAGAAAGCCTCGGCAACGCTCTCCTGCACGTAGATCCGGTTCGCGCACACGCAGGTCTGGCCCGCATTGCGGAACTTGGACGCCAGCGCCCCCTCCACGGCGGCATCGAGGTCCGCATCGTCGAACACGATGAAGGGCGCATTGCCCCCAAGCTCCAGCGACAGGCGCTTGATGCTGTCGCCCGCTTCGCGCATCAGCCAGCGGCCCACATTGGTCGAGCCCGTGAACGTGATCTTGGCCACCTTGGGGTTGTGGCAGAACTCCTCGCCGACAGGCTTGGCGTCCGTGGTGGTGATCACCGAGAAGGCGCCCTTCGGCACGCCCGCCCGCTCAGCCAGCACGGCCAAGGCGAGGGCCGAGAGCGGGGTCTGGGCTGCGGGCTTGAGCACCATGGTGCAGCCGGCGGCGAGTGCCGGGCCCACTTTGCGGGTGATCATGCCATTGGGAAAGTTCCACGGGGTGATGGCCGCGCACACGCCTACCGGCTGCTTGAGCACCAGGATGCGCTGGCTGGGGCTGGCTCCGGGAATGATGTCGCCGTCGATGCGCTTGGCTTCTTCCGCAAACCACTCGATATAGGCGGCATTCGAGATCACCTCGCCCTTGGCCTCAGGCAACGGCTTGCCCTGCTCGGTGGTGAGGATCAGCGCCAGGTCGTCGGCGTTGTCGACGATGAGGTCGTACCAGCGGCGGAGGATCTGGCTACGCTCCTTGGCGGTACGCTTCGCCCAGTCCTTCTGCACCGTGTGGGCCGTGTCGATGGCACGCCGGGTGGCTTCGACGTCGAGGTCAGGCAGTTCCAGGATGACGGCGCCGTCGAAGGGATCGGTGACGGCAAAGGTGCGGCCCTTCGAGGCGCCCACCCATTCCCCCGCCACATAAGCCCGGTCCACCAGCAGAGAAGCGTCCTTCAGATCCAGAACACGACGATCAACAGGTTTGGCATGAGCGGTCATGGAAGGACTCCATCGAGGGAAAACGGGGACGAAAAGCTGATGGTGATATAAGGGGTACCTCCAACCTTGTGAACCGCCGGAGATGCAGGACTGGATTGCCTCGTTAACAGTCACGTTTCCGAGACCGCGATGCCCGAAGCCTGAAAATTAAGATAAAAAATCAAAGACCTCTGCGACTTAAGGATGACCGCCCTTCTCATTGATCGGGGGCGAAGTGTCTGTACCTTTCTGACCATCGACCGCACACCTCACGCTGCGGCTCCGGCAAGGGGCAGGATCAATCTGCCTTGAGAATATAGGGAAGGAAATCGATGCGTATCCTCAACAAGCTTCTGTTCGCCCTCAGCTGCACCGCCCTGGCCTCATCCGCCTATGCACAGCAGGCATCGGATGGCGTGGTCAAGATCGGCATCCTGAACGACCAGTCCGGTGTCTATGCCGATTTCGGCGGCAAGTCCTCCGTCGAGGCCGCCCGCATGGCGGTCCAGGATTACGGTGGCAAGGTGCTCGGCGTTCCGGTCGAGATCGTGACCGCCGACCACCAGAACAAGCCTGACGTTGCCGCCAGCATCGCCCGCCAGTGGTATGATACCGAAAAGGTCGATGCCATCATGGAGCTGACGACCTCCTCGGTGGCGCTTGCCGTGCAGGGCCTGTCCAAGGACAAGAAGAAGATCACCATGACGACCGGTGCGGCCACGACCGACCTCACCGGCAAGCAGTGCTCTCCTTATGGCTTCCACTGGGCCTATGACACCCATGCGCTCGCGGTCGGCACCGGCGGCGCGCTGGTGGAGAACGGCGGCAACAAGTGGTTTTTCCTCACCGCCGACTATGCCTTCGGCTACTCCCTCGAGGACCAGACCTCGAAGTTCGTGAAGTCGAAGGGCGGTCAGGTGGTCGGCGCCGTCCGCCATCCGCTGGCAGCCACCGACTATTCGTCCTTCCTGCTTCAGGCGCAGAGCTCCGGCGCGAATGTCGTCGGCATGGCCAATGCGGGCCTCGATACTGCCAATGCCATCAAGCAGGCGGCTGAATTCGGCATCACCCAAGGCGGCACGCGTCTCGCGGCGCTTCTCTTCACGCTGGCCGAGGTGAAGGGCTTAGGGCTCAAGGCGGCGCAGGGCCTGACCCTCACGGAGGGCTGGTACTGGGATCAGAGCGACGAGAATCGTGCCTTCGCGAAGAAGTTCATGGACAAGACCGGCCGCATGCCGAACATGATCCATATGGGCACCTACTCGGCCGTGACGCAGTATCTCAAGGCGATCGAGAAGGCCGGGACCGACGCGACCGAGCCGGTGGCCAAGCTCCTGCACGAGATGCCCGTCCAGGACGTGTTCGCCAAGAACGGCAAGGTGCTGCCCAACGGCCGCATGGTCTACGACATGTACCTCTTCCAGGTGAAGAAGCCGGAAGAAAGCAAGAGCGAATGGGACATGTACAAGCAGCTCGCCAAGATCCCCGGCGACAGCGCCTATATGAAGGCTGCCGACAGCGGCTGCCAGCTCACGCAGTAAGCGTCTTGAACGAGGCAGGGCAGCATGCAACGCTGCCCTGCCTCCATTGCTGTCCGGCGATAGGGGGTTGCACCGCGCACGGTGCCTGAACCAATCATCGCCCCATCCAGAGAGTTTCGGCCGAACCCTATGGTCAGTACGCAACCCATCCTCAGTGCCACCGGGCTCACCATGGAGTTTCGTGGCTTCGTGGCCGTGAAGGACGTGACCCTGTCCGTCAATGAAGGCACGATCCATGCCCTGATCGGCCCCAACGGCGCCGGCAAGACAACGGTTTTCAACCTTCTCACCAAGTTTCTCACGCCCACCCGGGGGCAGATCACGTTCAAAGGCGCGGACATCACCCGGCTGAAGGCCCCCGAGGTCGCCCGTCTGGGACTGGTGCGCTCCTTCCAGATCTCGGCTGTATTTCCCCACCTGACCGTGCTCGACAATGTGCGCGTGGCCTTGCAGCGCCCATCGGGCTTGGCAACGCAATTCTGGCGCTCATCCAATGCCCTCTCTGCCCTTGATGAGCGCGCCATGGAACTCATCGATGCGGTCAATCTCTCGTCCTACAGGGACCTGACGGCCGCCGAGTTGTCCTACGGCCGCAAGCGGGCGCTCGAGATCGCAACCACGCTGGCCCTCGACCCGGCCATGCTGCTGCTCGACGAACCGATGGCCGGCATGGGCCATGAGGATATCGGGCGCATTTCCGACCTGATCCGGCGCATCGCCAAGAACCGCACCGTGCTCATGGTCGAGCACAACCTGAACGTCGTCGCCGACCTGTGCGACCGCGTCACCGTTCTGGCCCGCGGCGAGATCCTCTCCGACGGGTCCTACGACAAAGTCAGCCAGGATCCGCGGGTGCGCGAAGCCTATATGGGAACCGAGCATGAGTAGCGCTCCTCTCCTCGAAGTCCGCGGGCTCAATGCCTGGTACGGCGAAAGCCACGTCCTGCACGGGGTCGATCTCGATATCCGCGAGGGCGAGACCGTCACGCTGCTGGGCCGCAACGGTGCCGGCAAGACCACAACCCTGCGCGCGATCATGGGCATCCTACGCCGCCGCGAGGGTGTCATTCGGCTCCGCGGCAAGGACCTCCTAGGCCTGCCGCTGCACAAGGTCGCCCAGTCGGGAATCGGCTACGTGCCGGAGGAGCGCGGCATTTTCGCGAGCCTCAACGTTTCCGAGAACCTGACGCTCCCACCGACGGTGTCGGAGGGCGGCATGAGCGTGGAGGAAATCTACACGCTCTTCCCGAACCTCCATGAGCGGCGCTCGAGCCAGGGCACGAAGCTCTCGGGCGGCGAGCAGCAGATGCTGGCCATCGCCCGCGTCCTGCGCACAGGGGCGAGATTCATTCTCCTCGACGAGCCGACGGAGGGCCTGGCACCCGTGATCGTCCAGCGCATCGGCGACGTGCTGACGGCGCTCAAGAAGCGCGGCATGACCATCCTCTTGGTCGAGCAGAATTTCCGCTTCGCCAAGAAGGTGGCCGACCGCTTCTACCTCATGGAGGATGGGCGTATGGTGAACTCGTTCCCGGGGCACGAGCTCGATGCACGCATGGACGAGCTTCACGAAGTTCTTGGGGTGTAGAGCATCATGAGTACAATTTTCGGCATTCCCACCCCGGCGCTTTACGGCCAGATCCTCATCGGCCTCATCAACGGCTCCTTCTACGCCATGCTGAGCCTCGGCCTGGCGGTGATCTTCGGCTTGCTGCGGGTCATCAACTTCGCCCACGGCGCGCAATACATGCTGGGCGCCTTTGCGGCCTACCTGCTCCTGAACTGGCTCGGCATCAACTACTGGCTTGCCCTCGTCCTGGCGCCTCTGGCCGTCGGCGTGATTGCGGTCATTATCGAGCGCACCATGCTTAGCAGGCTCTACGGCGTCGATCACCTATACGGCCTTCTCCTGACCTTCGGCCTTGCGCTCATTCTCGAGGGCGCATTCCGTTACTGGTTCGGCGCGGCCGGCCAACCCTATGCCGCACCATCTCAGCTGACCGGCGCCGTCAATCTGGGCTTCATGTTCATGCCGGTCTATCGCGGCTGGGTGGTGGTCGCCTCCCTGGTGGTGTGCATCGGCACGTGGCTTCTCATCGAGAAGACCCGGCTCGGCGCCTATCTGCGTGCAGCGACCGAGAACGCCACGCTCGTTCAGGCCTTCGGCGTGAACGTGCCCCTGCTTCTGACGCTCACCTATGGCCTGGGAGCCGCGCTGGCGGCCTTTGCCGGCGTGCTGGCGGCGCCAATCTATCAGGTCAGCCCGCTCATGGGCTCCAACCTCATCATCATCGTGTTCGCCGTGGTGGTGGTCGGCGGCATGGGCTCGATCCTGGGCGCCATCGTGACGGGCTACGTGCTCGGCGTTCTCGAAGGCCTCACCAAGGTTTTCTACCCGGAAGCCTCAAGCATCGTTATCTTTGTGATCATGGCCATCGTTCTGCTCGTCAGGCCGGCAGGTCTCTTCGGGCGGGAGGAGTAACATCATGGCTGTTGGAACCGAATATCTTGCGGAGCAGCCGAAGCTGCGGACCTCCGCTATCGTGCTGAGCGCAGTCGCCATTGCGGCCCTGCTGGCCGCCCCGTTCTTTTTCTATCCCGTGCTTGTGATGAGCATTCTCTGCTTCGCGCTCTTTGCCTGCGCGTTCAACCTGCTCATCGGCTATGTGGGCCTGCTTTCCTTCGGGCACGCCGCCTTCTTCGGTGGCGCGGCCTATTTCACCGCCCATGCCGCCAAGGTGTGGGGCTGGGAGCCCCTGGCGGCCATCCTGCTCGGCGCCGCGGGCGCTGCCGCCATGGGCCTCGTGATGGGCTTCCTGGCCATCCGGCGCCAAGGCATCTACTTTGCCATGATCACGCTCGCCCTGTCGCAGATGTTCGCCTTCATCTGCCTGCAGGTGCCTTTCACCCACGGCGAGGACGGCATCCAGGGCGTGCCGCGGGGATACCTGCTCGGCATCGTCGACCTGAACCAGCCGCTGGCGATGTACTATTTCACGCTGGCGATCTTCCTGTTCGGCTTCTTCGCCATCTGGCGCATCGTCCATTCACCCTTCGGCAACATTCTTAAGGCCATCCGCGAGAACGAACGGCGGGCGGTCTCGCTCGGCTACCGGGTGGATCGGTACAAGCTCGGCGCCTTCGTCATGTCGGCGGCGTTGGCTGGCTTGGCGGGCGGCACGAAGGCTATCGTCTTCCAGTTCGCAACCCTGACCGACGTCGCCTGGCAGATGTCGGGCGAGGTGATCCTCATGACCTTGCTCGGCGGCATCGGCACGATGATCGGCCCGGTCGTCGGCGCAGGCCTGGTCATCACCCTGCAGAAATATCTTGCAGCCTCCGACTTTCCCGTGACGGTGCTCATCGGCATCATCTTCGTGATCTGCGTGCTGCTGTTCCGCCGGGGAATTGTGGGTGAGATTCTGGAGTTCATGAAGCGCAAGCCGAAAGGCACTGCGTAATTCGAGGGGCATCGGGAACCCTGCCGGTGCTCCTTGCCGTGAGCGCCGGCTCATTCATCGAGCTGGACCATGCCAGACAGCGAAACATTCGATTACCTGATCATCGGCGCCGGTTCGGCCGGCTGCGTTCTCGCCAATCGCCTGTCGAAGGATCCACGCAATAGCGTGTGCCTCCTTGAAGCGGGCGGCAAGGACAATTGGATCTGGTTTCACATTCCGGTCGGCTATCTCTTCGCCATCGGCAATCCGCGCGCCGACTGGATGTTCAAGACCGAGGCGGAAACGGGCCTGAATGGCCGCATCCTCAACTATCCCCGCGGCAAGGTCCTGGGCGGCTGCTCCGCCATCAACGCCATGATCTACATGCGCGGCCAGCGCGAGGACTACGACAACTGGCGCCAGATGGGTCTGGAGGGCTGGGGCTGGGACGACGTGCGGCCGATCTTCCGCCACCATCTCGATCATTATCTCGGTGCGGGCGAGCACCATGGCGCGGGAGGCGAATGGCGCGTCGAGGCGCCTCGCATGCGCTGGCAGATCCTCGACTCCTTCATCGAGGCTGCCGTCGAGGCCGGCATTCCCCGGGTGAGCGATTTCAACACGGGCAGCAACGAGGGCATATCGTATTTTCAGGTGAACCAAAAGAACGGGCGACGCTGGTCGGCCGCCCGCGGCTTCCTCAGGCCGGCCCTGTCACGCCCCAATCTGAAGGTGGAGACGCACGCTCATGCCACGCGCATTCTCTTCGAAGGGAAGCGCGCCATCGGCGTGGAGATCCTGCAGAACGGCAACCTGCGGCGGGTTATGGCCCGCAAAGAGGTTATTCTGTCGGCAGGCGCCATTGCGTCGCCGCAACTCCTGCAATTGTCCGGGATCGGCAACGGCGCCTTCCTGCAGGAGCATGGGATCGACGTGGTCCATCACCTGCCGGGGGTTGGCGAGAACCTGCAGGACCATCTTCAGCTACGTCCCATTTATAAGGTCAGCGGCGTGCGGACCCTCAACGAGGAGTACCGCTCCCTGGTCAAGAAGGGGCAGATGGCGCTTGAGTATGCGCTTTTCCGCAAGGGGCCGCTCACCATGGCGCCTTCCCAGCTGGGAGCCTTCACCCGCTCCTCGCCGGATTACGCCACCCCGAACCTCCAGTTCCACATCCAGCCTCTCTCGCTCGACAAGTTCGGGGAGGACCCGCACCCGTTCCCGGCTTTCACTGCAAGCGTCTGCAACCTGCGGCCCACCAGCCGCGGAACGGTCCGGATCCGCAGCAGCAAGGCTGGAGAGGCCCCGTCCATTCGCCCTAACTACCTTTCGACGGATGAGGACCAACGGGTCGCCGTGGATGCCCTGCGCCTCGTCAGGCAGATCATTGCGATGCCGGCGCTCCAGAAGTACCGCCCCGAGGAGTACAAGCCGGGCGCGCAACTCACGACGGACGATGAGCTGTTGAACGGTGCACGGGATATCGGCACGACGATTTTTCACCCTGTGGGCACCGCCAAAATGGGTACCGACGGCGACCCGATGGCCGTGACTGACGCACGCCTGAGGGTCCGCGGCATCGAAAACCTCCGCGTCATCGATGCCTCGATCATGCCGGCGATTACCAGCGGCAACACCAATTCGCCGACGCTGATGATTGCCGATAAGGGAGCCTCGATGATCCTCGAAGATCAGGCGCAAACCCGCGTTGAGGTTCTCCGCTCGGCGTGAGCCCTCCGAGAAGTGGCCTGTTCCGATGAGTACTCAAAAGAAAGGGAGCCAACGGCTCCCTTGAACGGCATTTCTGAGCAGTTTGACCCAATTAGCTGACGGTCGCCCCCCGGCTCGCAGCCAAGTGGTTCGCAGCCCAGATCGCCGCCTGAGTTCGGTTCTTGGCCTGGATCTTACGCAGGATGGCTTTGACGTGGACCTTCACGGTCGCTTCCGTAATGTCGAACTTGCGCGCAATGAGCTTATTCGAGTCGCCATCCATGAGGCATCGTAGGATAACTGTCTCACGAACGGATAAGCCTTTCGTCGGAGGGCTCATTTCTTGAGGTCCCTCTGAAGCCGACGTTTGCTTGCTCTGCTCGACGCGGGCCTCTTGATCGCGCAGGAGATCGATAATCGCACTGGGGAAGATGGCTTCTCCCAGGAGAACCAGATCCAGCGATTTGACGAGGACCTCATAGGAAATCGATTTCTTGAGGTAAGCATCCGCCCCTGAACGGAAAGCGGTGAGCACGTGGTTCAGGTCGTATTGCTCGACCAGCATGACCACTTTTGCGTTTGGGTTCTGCTCTTTCAGCAGCTTCGTTTGACGGCAGAACTCCTCGTGCTCGCGGCTTGCATCCGCGATCAGGACAACCGTACCGCCATCGGGACCACACTGGGAACTGACCTCATCGAGGCTTCCAGCCGCAAGTGAAGGGGCATAGACGGTTTCCGACAGAATTCGCCTCAAGCCTTCTCTCAACAGCGCATTTGGCTCAACGAGAAATGTCCTGATGGGTCTGACGGTCGTCGCATGATCTGCCGACGAAGGCTCAACCGAGCGCGCCAATTCCATATACCTGGAATATGCGACATCCTTGGCCGATGAGGCACCTGGATGAGGAAGGCTATCAAGATCGTAGGTGTTCCGCATTGCAGATGCCTTTCTCGTCTTGATTCGGTGAGATAAAAGTAAAAATTCCCTTAAGGTATCTAGCTTAAAATCTTATGAGAGGCAATCAATACCCATTCAAAACATTTTAATGATTGTTAATCAAAAGGTATACACGAGATACGAAGTAACGATATTCAATACACAAACGAGCTCGTGCTAGTTCTCTACTTGAGAAAACGCCTAAAGCGAATGCAATATTAGATCAGTAGACAGGGTCGTTGAAATTGCCAGTGCAATAACAACCAATCGCGCTTGGCGAGGACAGAACCCGACACCTCATGAAACTCATTATTCAGAGCGGAATGCTGTCTCTTGATGAACTTCCGGCTTGAGGGCGCGCGATCTGCTCTGCGATGATTTTTCTGTTCCTTAATCCCTTATTCAGCCGGCATCACTCACTCGGAGATGGCAACCACCTCCGCACACTAATATGTTTCTCCGAGAGACATCACGTTCAACTGCGCCCAGCGCCAGCCGTTTGTATTCCGTTACGCTCAGGAGACGGTTCAGCGCAGACTCTGTAAGGCCAGCCTTTCACCAGGTAGGAGAGACACATCCTCGTCTCGACCGGTAGCCAAGTGATTGACAGCCCACATGGCAGCCTGGGTTCGGTTGGCAACACGGATCTTGCGGAGAATAGCTTTGATGTGAACTTTGACTGTTGCCTCTGCAACATCGAGCTTCCGCGCAATTACCTTGTTTGGCGCGCCCTGCATGAGGCACTGAAGGATTTCGGACTCTCTGCTTGAAAGCGTCCGTATGGGCGAGTCATGGGTCTCAAGGCTCAAAGGTACGTGAGTGGGAAGAACCGTGATCGCCAATGGCTCCTGAGTATCTGCCTCGCACGGTGTTTCCGAGATCGCATTGAGGAAGGCAGCTGATGGAAAAACCACCTCACCCAGCATGACAAGATCGAGGTACTTGATCAGAGCCTCACACCCTGTCGTCGCAAGACAGTAACCATCCGCCCCTGACTGGAACGCTGACTTCATGTCATCGAGATTGAAATTGTCGGAGAGGATGACCACTCGTGCCTGTGAGTACTGGTCCTTGATTGATCGTATCCCATGAGACAGCTTCGAGGGGAAAAGGTTCGCATCAAGAATGACGAGAAAGGACGAGCCCGGCACATCCTTATCCAGGATGATCTCGTCGCGGGTCATTCCCTCCGACCGCAACTTGAAGCGAGTGCTTGAGAGAATTTGCTTCAAGCCTTCGCGGAGCATCGAATTCTTGCAGCTCAAGATGGTAGTGACCGGCAACAGGTTCGACATGCGAGGTACCTTTCCTCAGGAATTACCTCCGATTCTACAATTTAGCAGCCTATCCAACATCCCTAATAAAGAGGTAAAGAACTATGCTTAGGAGGTAGAGCAGTACGCCGTCGCGAATATTATTCGCAAATAGACATTATGTCAGAACCGTTACCAAAGACGATCCTCGGCCCGATAAAGGTGCACCACGTCTGAATATTTACTCATCTTGACAGGTGTCCAGACATTTACATGAATACAACAACATTCGCCTCGCGCGAAGCAGTCACCTTCATTAGAAGAAAATGAAAACATACGCGCCATAGGAGAATGAACACAGCCCCTCCGCATGCGCTGAACCACAGGCCTCAAAGAAATAGCATCAAGCAATTTCCCTCAGGATGGGGTCACTGCACCGCTGCTTCGCTTGCTTGAGCAGGCTCTCCGACAGAATTTGTCGTGACTGGCTCCATCATCGAACTCAACGCGACCGCAGCGAGCGGATAGCCGCTGTCCCGAGCGCTCGTCATGAGTTCAACCGCCTTGTTGAGATCAGCCGTGACGCCTACGCCCGATTTATACATGAGCCCTAGTTTATACTTTGCTTCTGGATGCCCTGCGCCTGAGGCCTCCTCCAACAGAATGGCAGCCTTCTCTGGCGATACATCAACTCCGATGCCTTCCGAATACGCATGGGCTAGACCGATGATCGCTTCAGGATTGCCTGCCGCCTTTGCCTTTTCCAGAGCTGCGACAATGTCCGAGACAAGCCCTCCTGACGGCCGTAGGGCAAGCAGGCGTGCGAGACTTTGTCCAGCCGCGATATTGGTCTTGTCCTGCGCAGCAAGGCCATACCACTGCACTGCCCGCCGCTGATCCTCGACGTTGCTGCTGCCTGAGAGCGCATTGGCCAGATGAGTAGCCGCGCCACTATCACCCCGCTCGGCGGCAACCCGGATCAGATGGCCCGCCGCATCGCGATCCTGGATGCCGCGTGTTCCCCGCTCAAGATCGAGAGCGACCTGATAGACCGTGCTGGGCTTGATCTGTGCCGCGCGCTCAAAGAACCGGAGAGCGGTCGGCATGTCCTTCGACCCTTCCGTTCCTAGCGCGAGAGCCCATCCGATGTCGAGAAGAGTGCTCCGCTGGCGTCCCTCGTTCACGCTTCCAAGCCATTTCAGCGCAGTGGCCTCGTTGCGCTCCAATCCGCGCCCGGTCCCATAGGCATAAGCCGCATGAGCCATGGCACGCTCATGCCCGACACGTGCAGCCCACAGGTACCACTCGGCTGCCTTCTTTGTATCGACCGGGACACCGTCGCCGCGATCGTACATATTGGCAATCGCGAGAACGGAACTCGATGCGCCACGGAGAGCCTCGAAGCGGAAACGCCGTTCAAGCTTTGCGCGGTCGTCCGCACCGAGGATGATCTGATGGCGTGCCATGATCTTGGCCATGAGACGGGTCGCCTCCCGGTCTCCACGTGCGGATGCAATCTTGACGGCGTCGAGCCCAGTCACGAAATCCTGCGTATCCATATCGACAGTCAGCGCTTTTTGCCCGAGCTTCAGAAGACGCATGGTGGACATCGCTCGGAGCTGCGCCTGAGTCGGCGGCGGGGCTGGAACAGCAGCCTGAGATGATCGCGGCTGTGCTCTGGTGCCCTGATGGGAGGCTGCCATTACGGCCGGTGCGATGCTCACCACAAGAGAGCTCAGGAGCACAATTCGGGTTGTTCTCTTCATTTGTCTCTCCCAACCGCCGAATAGAGACGGCCGCACGCGCTTTACGTTCCAAATGCTCATTTCCGGGTTGCCCCTTCGGCTGTCTTCAGCCACTCCTGTGCTGCGAGAGGATCAACATCCGTTCCGAAGCCAAGGGTCATGGCGAGGCTCAGGCCTTGCATGGCCTCTGCATCGCCGGCCTTTGCGGCACGTTGCAACCATTCAGTGCTGGCGCTGGCTGAAAGTTCAACGCCGTAGCCAGACGCATAGGCGCGTGAAAGCTCCTTCATCGCAGCGGTATCGCCAGCTTCTGCGGCTTTTCGCAACCAGGAGGCGCCGATATCCGGTTGTGGGGTCATCCCCAGTCCAAGTTGCAAGCTGCGGCCGTATTCCCGCATGGCGGGCGCCAGGCCGCTCTCTGCGCTCTCCTTCAAGACGGCAATCGCCGCAGATCCCTCGCTGCCAGGGACAGCGGCAAGACGGGACAGATCGGCCGCCACGCTGCCGTCGCCGTTGCGCAGAGCCTTCGACAGCCATTCAACAGCTGTCTGCATGTTCTGCTCACCAAACTGACCGGATAGATAACCACGTCCCAGATACCGCATTGCATCGGTCCGACCCGCATCGGCAGCAAGCGTTATCTGGGTGATGGCCGCCTCTTTATCGGCCATTCCGCCAACGCCGTCGATCATGGCTCGCCCCGCCAAAAACAAAGCGGCAGGATCCTTTGCTCCAGCCTGAAGATTGCCGAGAGCTTTTTCCATCCAGTACCGTGCACGCTCGACATGCTGAGAGCCGGGCAATTTATGATAGGCCTGTGCAAGTTCGACCATATCCCTTGTTACGCACACGGGGAGCGTCTCAGCGCGCGTAAGCCAGCCTGCTGCATCCCCCGGCTCCTTCGCACCTGATGCAAGCGCAATGGCAGCCCGAACATGACCGGCCTCTGCTGCCGCTTTCTTCCATTCCTGTGCAGTCTTCCCAGTCGAAGACAGCAGATCGCTCGGAGCCTCGGACAGCGCCAGCATGGCTGCAGCATTTCCGGAGGCCGCGGCCGCCTGAAGAAGCTGCAGGCCCTGCAGAACGTACGCCTTGTCTCCCCGTTGCCCGATCAGAAGGCGTCCAAGCTCGAATTGGGCGCCCGGCTCCCCTTCCCGGGCAGCCTGCTCGAGAAGGGTTCTTGCTGCAGCATCATCCCGATTCCCTTCCTCACCGCTCAGGATTCTGCGGGCCATGAGGAGTAGCGCACGGGATCGTCCCTCTCCCGGCGCGAGCGCGGCGCTCCGCCACCGATCGGCGGCCTGAACATCCTGCTTCACACCCAGACCCGACCGAAACGCATGGGCGAGCAGAACCATGCTTTCGCGGTCGTCTCGCTCTGCGGCACGAAGGAGAGCCGCTGCACTCTTCTGAGCGGATCCTTGATCGGATGTATTTCGCGATGCGACCGCCAGAATGCTGCGGACATGCCCCATCTCTGCTGCTCGGTCCAGCCAGGCTCTTGCCTGGGAGGCATCGGGCGCAACAATCGCACTGCAGGCATAAAGGTCCGCCAGAACGCCCATGGCTTCAGGATGGTTGCGGGCGGCGGCTTCCTTGAGCAGTCGCAAGGGAGTCTCCGGGGATCCTTCCTGCGGATGGTTCAACAGGAGTTTCGCCATGTCGGTCAGGGCTCCCACATCGCCCCTGTCTGCGGCCTGACGGTAATAGGCCAGGGCCTCCTTGACGTCGGGCTGGCCATTCAGCCCGATGGCATAAAGCCGTGCAAGACCGACAAGAATGCTCGTGCTGTGGCTTGGCAGCCGGCTCGCCTTGAGGAGGGCGTCCGCGGCCCTCAGTAAATCGGGAGCAGCCCCGAAATCCCCGCGGTAGTGGCGAGAAAGAAGCTTGTATGCTTCAGGATCGGCATTGAGGCCGGCTCGCTCCAGCCATGCTACGCCCTTCGGAACATCCTTGGGCGCTTTATCTCCGAGCATGAGGCGTTCGCCAAGCAACGTCATGGCGCGCGGCCTGCCGGCTTCCGCAGCTCGTTCGAGATGATGAATGAAGCGGTCCGGAGTGGCTTTGACACGCTCCTGCAGATAAATTTCGGCAAGAGCCAGATCGGCGTTTGCGTCGCCCTGGCGGGCGCCAGCCTCAAACCATTTGATGGCCTCCTGTACGCCGCCGGGAACGAGGCTTTCGTCGCTGAGGATAAGCCCGATGCGATAAAGCGCGGAGCATCGCCCTCTGCTCAGGTCTCCGTGGAGGGACTGCAGGGCAAGATTGATCAGGTCGCTGGATCCAGCCTGAGGCACCGCGCCAAGACGGCCGCTGCGCTGAAGCCGGGCGAAGGCGATCAAACCGTCAACATGACCTGCGGCAGACGCGGCACGAAGGAGGCGCTCCGCCTCCGCCAAGCTGGCACTGCTGATCCGGCCTTGCTCATGAAGCTCCGCCAGCAGAACCGATGCGTCCAGGTTCAGCATGGATGAAGCTGTCGCAAGGTGCATCGCGGCTCGCTCAGGGTCGACAGGTCCTGCAATCGGATCGAGGAGCAGCTTGCCGAGCCTGTAGTGGGCTCGGCCCCGCCCTGGCCATGCCCGATCCGACAGGTCTTCGAGGAGGCGCTTCGCCGCGACGGGATCACGCTTGAGAGTGGCACTTCCCTCGGCGTACGCAATCGCCGCATCATACATTTCTTCAGGGTCGACGACCGGCTGAGATTTGTCCCACTTGCTCCAATCGCGCGTCAGAAAAGGCTTCGGTGCCGGTGTGCAGATCGTGCTGAAATCCGACGTGGGTGCCAGCGACTGCGCCGACGGAACTTGAGCCCCGGCAGAGCCGGCGAGGACGATCAACGCGGTTAATGCCGTGCCGGCGAGAGTCGCTAACGATTGCGCCATGACGCTTCCTACTTTCATGCCGGCCGAGCGGGTGAGGATCGTCATTGTCACACTCCGTTCTGCCTCAACCTGTTCCGAGGCTCGCTGCCTCACACTTGTTGCCACGTGGTCAGCCTCTCATCCCGGCACTGCCCCAGACGTAGTGAGTTTCTGAAGTGCCTTGGCAGCCTGCGAATGGCCGGCCTGAGCAGCCTTTTCGAGCCATTCCCGGGCCACCATCCTGTCCTGCTCGGACGCGCCTTGCTGATGACGGAGTGCGAGGCGGTACATGGCGGCGGCATGGCCACTCTGCGCAGCCTGCCTAAGCCACCGCTCAGCCTCACGAGCATTGGGCTTCGTCCCCACATCATGCAGACGATGGAGTTCGAACATCGCATCTAGTGAGCCAAGAGCTGCCGCCCGCTCCAGCCACATCTTCGCCAGCGGCGGGTCAGCAAGGGTTCCAAAGCCCTTCATCAGAGCGCGTGCCACCTCGATCATTGCGGTTTGGGAGCCTGCTTCCGCAGCGCGAAGGTAGGAAGCGAAAGCCCCCTCCGCATCGACATTTCCTGCAAGTCCGGACAATTTCGCGCTGCCGAGCTGAACCTTCGCCTCGATCACACCGGCTTCGCCCGCGCGGGAAAACCAATGATCCGATTTCTGGCTGTCGCGATCCACTCCTGCGCCATAAAGATAAGCGGTTCCGAGACGAACCTGTCCATCCGGATCTCCCTGGCGAGCCGCCTGAGCGTAGAATTCAGCAGCCAGTCGCCGGTTCGGAGCAACGCCGTCACCACGAGCATAGGCATCGCCCAAGGCAATCTGGATCTTCGTATCGCCTGGCTCGTCTCTGTAGATCTCGCGATAAAGTGCGAATGCCCGAGCAGGATCGCGCTGCAGCCCATCCCCGTCCCGGTAGGCTTTAGCGAGTATGAAGCGCGCCCCATCATGCCCAAGCTGAATGGCACGGCGGAACAAAGCTTCGGCTCGCACCGGATCGCGCTGTATGCCGGTTCCATGGAGAAGTGCACTTGCCAACAGGGCCATTGCTTCCGAGTTGTTCTTCCTGACCAACAATTCCAATGCGGAGGAACCGTGCTCGGTTGATGCTGTGTCCGGGAGCCGCAGATACATTGAGGCGATCCTGCTCGCCTGATCGTCATCCCTCGCCATGGCCTTCTCGGCGACGACCAGCCACCGGCGCGCAGCGCTTTGCTGTTCTGCAGTTGCCTGACCGGACAGATAAAGTTCCGCCAGGCTCAGCGCGGCTTCCGCGTTGCCGCTGTCTGCAGATCTCCTGAGCGTCATCTCGGCAAGCGTTCGCTCCCCACGAACGAGATAAAGCTTTGCCAAGGCAATCGGCGCACGCGCATCGCCGGTACGAATAGCTTTCTCGAGCGAGTCACGAGCCAGATTGAAGTGCCCAGCCCCGCCGGCACGCGAGTAGAGAGAGCTCAACTCGACCATGGCGGCTCCACTGCCTGCAGCAGCCGCGCGGCTAAACCATGTTGCGGCGAGGGCCTGATCCTGAGGCACCCCCCGGCCCTCATTGAACATTTTGCCGAGGCGAACCATCCCGATCGCGCTGT
This sequence comes from Microvirga arabica, assembly GCF_016811235.1. Lineage (GTDB taxonomy): Bacteria > Pseudomonadota > Alphaproteobacteria > Rhizobiales > Beijerinckiaceae > Microvirga > Microvirga arabica. The sequence continues at coordinate 136,781 of NZ_JAFBID010000002.1, read as the reverse complement.
TGGCTTCGGCTGCCTTGCGGTACCAGTCCAGGGCCTGTGGAGCCTCCAGCCCTGCGGAGCGGCCGGCATAAACATCTCCGAGGCGAATATAAGCAACAGGCGATCCGCTTGCGGCCGCCCGCTGATACCATTCCATGGCTGCGGTTTGTGATTCCGGAACACCCTGCCCGAGCAGCAGCGCATCTCCCATCACGACAGCTGCCTTGACGTGCCCACGCTCTGCCGCAGTTCTAAGACGGTCGATGGCTGTCGGGAGCATTTCATCCCCTACCGCATCCTGGTGGCTCAACGCGGTACGGGCGAACTCATAATAAGCCATGGTGTTGTCGCTGATTGCTGCTCTGTCGAAGAGCTTCAGGGCAAGCGGGACATCGCGTTCAATCAGCACGCCATCGCGAACATGGCGTCCGAGGGCCAGGAGTGCCGTTGCATCGTCATCCACCCGTTGCAGCGCCTCGTGCAGGAGGCTTCTGGCAGCTGTACGTCCTTCATCGCCAGACTGGCTGCGGATTTCGGCTGCAAGGACCAGCGCACGAGGCGCCTTCGTCTCAATGGCACGGTTGAGCCACAGTTCAGCAACACCGTTCTGAACGCCGAGAGCGGCACCATTGTAGGGATCCTCCGCAAGGATCATGGCAGCCTCGACCGAACCGCGCTCAGCAGCCTTCACAAAGGCACCCCGGGCCTCCTGCGGCTGTCGCAGAGGCGACTTCGGATCGAGACGCATACGGCCCAACCGCAAGGCAGCCTCCGCGTCGCCGAGCTCGATGGCCCGTTGATACCACTCGATCGCAGCACTCAGGCGCTCCGGCCCATCACCCGTTGTCCGGTAATGATCGGCCAATACTCTCGCCGCTTCCGCAGATCCCTGCCTTGCATCTTGGAAGAGAAGCTTTAGTCCCTGCGTTGCAAATACATTCGCCTTGGCGGGATCCGTCTCCAGTCGCGCAAGAGCTAGGCCCGAGGGACCATGCTCCGACCGCAGAGCGATCTGGTACAGATTCTTTGCCGCTTCCAGATCCCGTTTTCCTCCGACGCCCGCTTCCATCAGGCCTGCCAGCAGAAAGGCGGCTTCGTGATTCTGCAGCGCTGCTGCTCGGCGCAGGAGGTCCATCGCCTTCTGAATGGAAGGCTGGTCTTTGTCGCGCGACAGGATCAGCTTGGCCCGGCGTACAGCAGCAGAGGGCCAGTGAACTCCTGGCATTGCGAGCGCCTGGTCATAAAGGCGCTCTGCCTCATCGAGGCGACGGGCTTTGAGTGGGTTGGTTTCACTGACCGGGACTCCGTCCTGAAGCAGTTGCCCTTGCTCAAGAAGAGCGTTGGGATCGCTCCGCTGCTTCAGCTCCGCCATTTTCGCCGTTGCGGCACGGTAACGAGCCTGAAGTTCGGTACGCGCCATATCCTGTGCCTGGACTGCCGAACACAACAATATGGCGACGGTTGCAGCAGTGCTGGCGAGAAGCGGTTTGATTCTAGCCATCAGCGTCCCCAGAAGCATGTGGCATTGCCACCAACAAATTCATCGATGAGTGGCCGATCCGAGCGGATGTTGCGCACGAACAATGCTTTCAACCTTTTTGTGGCGAGGCCTGCCCGATCCCTTGCGACCAGAGGCTCGGTCCAGGCCATGTAGTGACGCCCATGGCTGCGCTTCGTCAAGAAACCGAGATCCTGGCGGCGGGCATCCGTCTCACCGCCCGGAATGTAGTTCTCGGACGCGTAGGCCATCGCGACGTTGGGCTCCGCTATGCCATTCAGAAGATAGGACAAGACCCGGTCAAAGTTCACCTCTCCAACCCGGAGATCGTAGAAGTTAGTGCCGCGTGTGGCAGCCACCTCCGCCATCACAGTGAGGCTCGCCAGAGACTGGCGCATGTACCAGAGAGCCCTGGCCCCTCGCCTGGTCTCCAGAGCGAGGCTCCCATCAGGACGCGCCTCTGCCAGGATTGCGCGATAGCGCTCGTCCCCTTTTGCGTAGAGAGCCTCGTCTCTCACGACAGCTCCCCACGTCATCAGCACGCTGTCTGCGAGATAGCGGTGGTTGTTGCGGTCAACGACGCCGTCGAATGTTCGATCAATCTTGCGGACCAGGGGATCGATCCACTCGGACAACATCCGGCTCTGCCCCTCATCCAGCCCACGCTGCAGGACCGAGAACGCCACGACGGTGGGCAGAAGGACGCGCTTCAAGGCATAATAAGCGTCGTGCTCAACCTCCGTATCGGCGAAAGCCTTGGCTTTGGCCCAGGCGAGCAGAAGATCACGCAAAGATGTTTCCGATGCAGTGTCACCTGCAAGCGCACGTCCGGTGAGCACCATGACGGCCCAGGCATAATCATTGGCAGCCCCGTCCGTCCCGTATCCCTCAGTGCTCTTCAAGCGGTCGACCGGTTTGAGGCTGCTCCACGCCGGATCGCGCGGAATAGCAAGGCAAGCCGCGCGCGCACTCGTGAAAGTTGGCTGCCCCAGTGCGGTCCTACGGAGATCCACATCAAAAAGTCCGTGCCCTTTGCTCTGTGCGAAAGACGAACCGATCGTCAGAAGATTCAGCAGGAGAACGATGAGAACCTGTTTCATGCTGCCTCTATGTGCCTTGAGGTGCGCTGAAGAAGGCACGATGCTGCACGCTTCCATCCACATCGGTGCAATCGGATCCTCCTTGGGACCTGAAGACCTGCAGCTCGCTCTCCCCCTGGAAGAAGCCCTGATCCCGCAAGCGGCACGCTGATACCGGCTTCGCCGGTCGGCAGGTGCTCGCAACGAGAACATCCGATCGGGACGTAAGGCGCAGGATCTGACCTTCCAGCCCGCGAATATCACCACCGAGGAGACGCCGGGACTGCTTCACGAAACTGTTGGACGACATCGCGAGGCTCGATACCCCTTGCGCGTTGATGCCGACTCCATTTGCAGAGAAGCGATTGTGCCTGAGAGAAAGGCTGGTCATTGGAAGATAGCTGGCGAGGTCAGGATTTGGACGCCCCCCACTCTTCTGCGCTATGATGTTGGCGATGTATGCGCTGACGCCGGAATTGGCATTAGCCTCGATACGGTTTGAATATGCCCCAACGTCGATGCTGTTACGCACCTTCAACCCGTCTCTCCTGTTGCTCGCAAGGTAGTTGTTGGCCAGAACATTGCAGGAGCTCTCAAATATCGTTACGCCGTCTTGCTCGTTTCTGAACGAACTGTTGGCATGAATGACATTGTTCGTGCTGTTACGATCGATAACGATACCCGAGCCTGCATTGTCGAACGTGACATTGCCGACAACCAAGCCATCATTGGACTCGCGCGAGATGGTGATCCCGTGCCGTTCCTTCGTGCCATAAGCCGTATTCAGGGCAACGACGGTCTCTTTCGTGCGGTCATGGACGTCCAGAGCATAGACGACGCTGTCCCGGAACTCGTTGCCGACAACCTGAATGCGCTCTGCCTCGTAGGAGTGGAAGCCGAAGTGGAGGTTATGGAATACGCTGTCGACAACAATGCCCGTGGGGCGCGACTGATCCCGCAGTTCCGCCACTCGCTCCGGTCCTGAAGAGTAGCTCAACCCGAAAGACTTGGCGTTACCATAGCCGAGAGCCACGAGAGTGGACGAAGCCACGTTCATGCGCCCGTCTCCCCAGGTGAGGAGGAAGGGCCGGAATTTAGTGATCTTATCAGGGTCAGCCCAAAGGGGGCGTCCGGATGTCTCGTCGTATCCGACAACTTCGGCGTCGACGATGTGCACATTGCCTGCATTGACGATAAAGGCGCCGGCACTTGCACTGAGCCGATAGGTCGGGCTGTCAAGGCGGGATAGAATGAGTGTGGCTCCAGGCGCGACGAAAATAGGGGCGCGCACCGTCACAGCGCCAGCACTATGTTCAATGAGTTCCCGCGCGTCGGTGCCCTGCAGCTGGCGAGCAACCATTCCAAGTGTCGCAACACCACCTTGAACCACGATAACTCGGGGCGAGGACAGACCCTGATGTCGGACCGCCTGCTCCAGGCGGGTGCTTCCTTGCTCATCATCCTCGAAGAATTTTGCGATATATGGGTTGTGGTTTGCAAAGGTGGCTCCGACCGTTGCATCGTGTGGCCATGGCGTGCCTGCCCTGACATCTGCCGCTGTCACGAAACTCCGGGGGAGTTGCTCCATCGCACCCGTGGCCTTTCCAGCATCCCCCAGGATCAGCGCGAGGCCCCTTCTCGTCTGGATTTCCTGTGCCGTTTCCTCAGGTTCTTCGGAAACAGATGCGACTGTCTGCACATCCTGTGGCACGCCCGTGCTGGGCTCTTCTGCCGAAGGCTTCCTGAGAAGGTCAGCCCGCCTCTCGGCAAAGCGCCGGAAGGTCGCTCCACGGAACCTCTGATCCTGAATCGTGCGGATCAAATCGACAGCATGGGTGCCGCTTTCCGGAAGAGCGGCGAGTTGGAGCGCAAGCTCGGCCTTATCCTCATCGGCTTCGATTCTTTCGATGCCGCGCGCCAGCAACACATCAGGAATCTCGCCACGCCCCCTCTTCCCGGCGAGGTCCCTTACATCAGCTGCAACGATCAGCTGTTCGGCACGTGTACGAATGGCAGGGTCGGCGATGCGCCCGACGAGATCTCTTGCCTCCGCCTTGTTTGTCGCGAAAGCAAAATGTCTGATGATCTCCAGGAGCACCTTGTCTCGTGCGCCGGCTTCGACCCCCTCGGCAGTCCGGACAGCGCCGTTCAACGCGCGTTCGCTGATCTGTCCTTTGTCTTTCTGCCTAGCCTGACGTGCAACGTCGAAGAGAGCCGCAAGGCGAGAGTCTGTATCTTCTATTTGCTCAGCCGCCGAGATCGCCTGATCGAAATCGCCAGAGCGGGAGTGAACGTTGACGACAGCCGCGAGAACTCGTCCCACATCCTTCGCTCCGACAAGTTCGGGGACGAGCTGCATGGCGCCGGCGACATCTCCGGCCCTAGCCTTTGCCCGTGCAATGCCGCTCAGCGCATGAGAACGGTGATCTTTGTCCACAAGCCGAGACAGCAGAGCCTCGGCGTCGGGCACCCGACCGTGATCCGCTAGTTTCTTCGCCAACTCGCCAAGGACAGACGATCCCTCAGCATCAGGCCCGATCCGCTCAGCATAGCGCAACGCTTCATCCAGGCGCTCGGAACCTGTGAGCGCCCGGACGACGCCAGGAAGAACCGCGCGTTGCATGGCTTCGCCATACATATCAATGTGTCGGGTGCCTGCGGATAGGAGCTGAGCGGCCATGGTGTCATAACCAGACTGCTTCAGATGAGAGGCAAGCTTCAGCTGAATCAAAGCCTTGCCGGGGCTGTCCTGCATGGCGTTGAGCATTTCGGCCGCTCGGAAGGCAGCACCTTGATCAACATAATGTTCGACAAGCGCAGCGATGGCTTTATCCTGGTTGCTCGCGCCTGCGAGCCCTTGTGCCGCGAGAAGGGCGACCCTGTCCTCCCGCCTGGAAATCCCAGCGTCAATGAGATTGGAGAGCAGGCCATCTCGTGCTTTGCTGTCCATTAGTGAAAGGGCCAGCAAGGCGCTTCCGGGAAGATCCCCAGATTCGAGCCGCCGCTTCGCCTCTTCAATAAGCTTGGTGTCCGTAGCCTTCTCCCAGGCACTCCCCTTGAGCTGGATGCGCGCCAGCTCATGGCGCGCATGGGCGCGGTCACGGGGTTGCGGAATCCGTGCGACGGCACGATCAGCCAGTTCCATGCCCGATGGACCCAGACCTGCTGCAACGCGGGCTGCTGCTTTGTAGGCTCCCCCTCGCGTGCCTATCTCAGGCACCTGATCTGCCGCCTCGATGGCGAGAGAAGCATACCTTAGTGCGCGGTCCTGAGCGCCGGCCTTGGCATAGGCATGAGCAAGATCCACGAAAGCGGCAGACCGGTAGGCGGGCGATCTCTGCTCGGCGGCAATCTGATGCAGCGATACGCCCACCTCCACACGATCCGCAACGGATGCCGCGCCCGTGATATCGCCAAGCGAAGACTGCAGAAGGAAGGAGCCGAGAATGTCATGGCTCAAACCATCATCCGCAAGCCGCATCAATTCGGCCCGGGCTCCGTCGCGCAGCTCCGCCGAGCCTGCATTTTCCTGGCCGGCGAATTTCTCAAGCAGCCTCAACCTAGCCCGTGCAACCTGATAAAACCCGGCCTTCTGCTTCAGGTTGACGCCATTCTGCTCGGCGGAAAGAAACGTTTGGCGGGCCTCATCCGCGAGGCGGGACACCTCGTTGCCACCCTGCGCCATGGCGCTGGAAGTCAGCGCCATGGACATGAACAGGACAGCGACACGCAATCGGCGTCGACCTTCAGATCGTGACGATGCGGTCATACTGATCCTCCAGACGCACGATGTCGTCTTCGCCGAGATACGTGCCGCACTGAACCTCGATCAGGTGAAGTTCGTCATCGCCGATGTTTTCCAGCCTGTGGACATCGCCCTTTGGAATGTAGACCGACTCGTTGGCCTTCATGACGAACACCCGCTCGCCGACAGTGACACGGGCGGTCCCGGAAACAACAGTCCAGTGCTCGGAGCGATGATGATGGTACTGAAGCGACAGCTGTCCTGCCACATCGACGATGATGTGCTTCACCTGGAAAGTCTCGCCTGACCGCAGGGATTCATAGGAGCCCCACGGACGCCGCACCCTCTTGTGCAGGTTGGCTTCCGGACGCTTTGCCGCGGCGAGTTCGGCCGCAAGACGACCGACATTTTGGGCTTGGTCAAGCGAACTCACGAGCACGGCGTCAGCCGTGTCGATCACGACAACCTTTTCGACACCCATAACGGCAACAAGCCTGGAGTTGCCAAGAACATAGCTGTTACGCACATCTTGCAGGAGCGTGTCTCCGCGGGAGACATTCCCGTCACCATCCTTACTGCCCACATCCCACAGAGCCGACCAGGAACCAAGGTCCCGCCATTCCGGCGCCACAGGAATACAGACCAGCCGTTCGCTCCGCTCCATCACGGCATAGTCGATCGAGATGACCGGGGCCGTATCGAAATCGGCCGCCAGACGGATCGTATCGTTGCCCCTCTGGGCCGTGGAAAGCGCACGACGGGCGCAGGCCAGCACGTCCGGTGCATACTTTTCAAGCTCTTCCAGAATGGTTCGAGCGGTAAACATGAAGATACCGCTGTTCCAGAGGTGGCGGCCGCCCGCCACCAATGTCTCCGCCGCGGCCTGCTTCGGCTTCTCGACGAAGCCTGCGACTTTGAAGCTGGCGTCATTGAAGGCCTCGCCAACCTCGATATAGCCGAAGCCAGTCTCAGGATGGGTCGGACGGATGCCGAAGAGGACGATCTGCCCCTGACGTGCCGCCACCGCGGCTTGCGACACAGCCTGCGTGAATACTTCAGTTTCCTCAATAACATGATCGCTTGGCGCAACGAGCATCAACCGTTCCGGATCCTCTTCGGCAATCAGAGCCGCGGCCGCCGCGATGGCAGGACCCGTGCTTCGCACGCACGGCTCGACGAGAAGCCGGGCCGATCCTGCGCTCAATTGCCCGATCTCCCGCAGTGCGAGGTCGCGGTGGTTGGTGTTCACGACGATAAGGGGCTCGGCGTACTGATCCGTGCGGAAGCGCTGGACCGTCTGCTGGAACAGGCTTTCGCTGCCGGAAAGAGCATGAAACTGCTTCGGCTCACTTGAACGCGACACCGGCCATAGGCGTGTGCCCGAGCCACCGCACATGAGAACCGGAATAATATTGTCCATTGCTGATCTCCAAAAAATTCAAGTGATGTCCTCCGGTCGATGGTCCGGACCCATTCATTCCCCAGAACTGAGTCCGGCTAGCCGCCTTCCATTCTCACTTTGAGGCTCTTTGGCCTTCTTTGATGCATTGGCCGTCGCGCTGTCCTTGGACAGGATAGCTGCAATCTTGTTGCCTGCCCAGCTCACAGCCGTTTGGAGCTTGCTAACGGCAGATCCGATAGAGGAACCGGAAAATGTATTGAATACCACGGATACAGGCTGACCGATCGTCGATGCCCCGAGTTCGCGACCGGGTGCCAGTTTGACGATCATCCTTCCCGCCAGCGAAGGGTCTTCGAAGGATGGCAGGCGCTCAATATTAGCTTCCCTTACGCGAGTTCCATCGGCATATTCGATGACCGCACTTGCCCCTTTGTAGAACCGCAATGCCTGATCCTGCGGAATGCTGGCAGTAACGTAAGGATTGCTGGTTTTCTCCCGCAAGGTGATGATCGGTGCGCCCTCGCGAACAAAGTTGGCGGTTCGGCTATACCGGGCCTGAACCACGCAGTTGCAAGGACTGTCGAGAACGATGCTGTTGCCTTGGGTTCCTTGGATCGTGAGGAGCGGCTCGCCCGCCTTGACCTCGTTCCCCGCAGCCACAAAGGTGATCTGGCCGTTCGATGGAGCAGGCACAGTGACCAGATCGGCTGTGATCTGGGCCGATTGAGCCGGGATCAGGTAGAAGCGGTCGAACAGGCTCGTCCCGATGAAGCCCAGCAGGAGCAATGTCGCCGCGCCGATGCCGATGTAGCCGGCGGCGGCCTGGCCACGGCGGGCGAGGTTGGGCAGAATACCTTGAGGTTGGGGCCGCGGAGGAACCTCCCGGGTCTTCCCCTCGTTGCGCCGGGCAACGACATCCAGCACGTCACCTGCCTCCACCACCTCACCGGCAAGGTATGCATCGAGGATGAACCGCAGGAGGCTATGCTGACGTGGCGAGACATCGACAAAGCGAAGGCCAATTCTGCTATGCTCGTTGGCGACGTAGCGAACCTCCGCATTGATGGGCAGGGTCAGCTCATAACCGCTGAATGGGAAGGCGAGCGTGAGATCGAGCACCTGGCCCGGTTTCGCATCCAGCGATCCGGTCCGAAGCCCCAGGCCGCCAACCGAAATATCAACAACAGCGAGCTGGGCTCCATTGTGAATGCATTTCACGGGCAAGCGGTATCGAGGATGCTGCCTTTGAACCTCGGCCTCATGCGTGATTTTCGTCATTGATACGGTCTCCAAGCGGCAACGCTGTCATCAAGGAAGGAAGAACATGGGACTTGGTGTCGGAAGGACGTTCATGCCCCATGCCAACACCGATATGAATGCGATAAGCGCAACACTGTGCATGTAGGCTGACATGAAGTTGCTTGCGATCAGAGGGCGCTTTGCCACGTTCGCAGATGTCGTCTTCTGTCGCGTCCACTTCTGACGGTCGAGACGGAACGTCACGTGAACCTTGATCAACGATCCGAAGATCTGGTTGAAGTAGAGAAGGAATGGATAGAAAACGGACACTCTCTGGCGAGAAGCCAGGAGAGAGAGTGTCAGGATATAGCGGGTCGTCAGGATCCAGAGCGCATAGAGAAGGAGTGCGTATCCGCTGATGAATATTCCGGCGAGGAGCGCAACGAAGAAGCCGACGAGTGAGGTCCACATCGACAAGCGCTGATCGAGGATCGACCACCACGTGAACAGGCCGATTTTCCGAGGTCCAAGAGCAAGAGCTCTTGAATTCGTGCGCAGCATGTTGCCGAACCACCGTACCATCAGCATGGCCGCAGCCGAGACGAAGTTCTCCGATGGCGGATCTTCCACCGTCAGAACGACGACGTCCGGAACATAGAGCATCTTGTAGCGATTCCGCAGAAGCCAGAACCAGCTCGATTTGTCGTCGCCGGTAAGGAACTTGAAGCGGCCGAGACGCCAATGATCGACATAGTCCAGCTCCACTTGACGGATGAATTCCGGGTTGCAGACGATGCTCGCGCGGAACATCGACATGCGTCCCGTCAGTGTCAGAACACGCTCGGACAATCCTAACGAGGACATGAGTGTATGCCGCTGTGCAAAGCGCAGAGCATACCATTCCTGAAAGATACGGCGTCCCCTGACTTCACTCATCTCGTCAGTCGTCAGTGCGCCCACCTGCGGGTCGAGCTGGAAGAAGCCGACGCATTTCCCCACGAGATCCTGCGGAACGATGCTGTCACCGTCGATGACGGCAACGACGTCGTCAGGCGCCGGAGCACGCCTGGCGACAGCTCTGAATCCGTAAGCGAGAGCATCCCGCTTGCCGGTTCCGGCAATCCTGACGATGACCAGGTCTACCTTATCCTGGTGGCCGCATATCGCCTGAAACAGGCTCTTGATGAGCCGCTGATCACCAGCCTCGACGATCGATGCAATCACGGTGGCTTTTCCGGGCGCGGCCAATGCTGCTTCAAAAGCGGCTTTATAAACACGGGTAGTGACTGCACTGTCGATTCGGAACGTCGTCACGAGGAGAAAGGCATTGGGAGGATCGAGCCTGACCGCCTCGTCGGAAGCCTTCCGCTGGCGCGGAAAGACCAGCTTCCGGAAGATGAGCGCACGGATGAAGTGCAGCAGGCCCCATCCGTAGCGCCACATGGCCAGTATTCCGATGGCTCCGATCACGCCGGCCCCGACAGAGACATATGCTCCCGGTGGAAGCGCGGCGGCGAAAGCCGCCACGGCAACCACGTAGAGGATGTGCGCCCCAATCGACTCCGAGAGACGGATACTGCCGTTACCAGCAGATTCCCTGATAGAAGTCACCTGAGCACCTTGCTTGGTCGATACGAACGAGATCGATGAGAGGCCGGTCATCCTGCACGACATCCAGGAGACGCTTGGCTTCGTCACGGTTCCCGAGGACGAAGGCTTCGGCGTGATCCACGACCTCATTGATATCGGCCGTCAGGAGTGACGTCAGATGAGGAAGGTGGGCTTTTACGAACTGGAGGTTCGCGCCGGTCAGCTTGGAGACCTGAATGTTCGGATCATAGATGCGGATGTCGTATCCACGACCATAAAGGCGCTCCGCAAGCTCCACCAACGGGCTTTCGCGCAGGTCGTCGGTTTCCGGCTTGAAGCTCAATCCGATGATGCCGATCCGGCGCTTGCCTGTTGCAGCAACCATCGAGTACGCGCGCCGCAACTGCTCCTCGTTGGCGTCCATCGTTGCGTCGAGGATAGGCGTTGGAACGTCCAGCTTTCGGGCAGCGGAGCGCAGCGCCCGAAGGTCCTTTGGCAGGCAAGACCCACCGAACGCGAAGCCGGGCTTGAGATAAGCCTTGGAAATGTTGAGTCGATTGTCCGCGCAGAGCACGTCCATCACGGCATGACCATCAATTCCGGCCTCTTTGCAGATATTGCCGATTTCATTGGCAAAGCTGATCTTGAGAGCATGCCAAGCGTTGTTGGTGTATTTCACCGCCTCAGCGGTCCGGATGGAAACGACCCTCGGCTCGACCTTGAAGATCTTGTGGATCTCAAGCAGACGATCAACGGTCGCCTGATCATGGCGCCCGAAGATGATCGCGCCTGGATCGTAGTAGTCGCTGATGGCAGTGCTTTCCCGCAGGAATTCCGGGTAATATGCAACGCCGAAGCCCACGCCGGCCTGACGGCCGGAAGCGCGCTCAAGAGCAGGCAGAACGATGCTTTCCATCGTGCCCGGCAGGATCGTGGAGCGCATGACGACGGAATGAAAGGAGTTCTTCTCTCGGATTGCTGCGCCGATCTGCTCGGCGGCGGCGCTGACATAGGCGGTATCGAGAGAGCCGTTCGGACGGGAAGGCGTTCCGACGCAAACGAAGGATAGGTCCGTGCCATTGACAGCCTCGCGCACATCGCTGGTTGCCATAAGGCGCCGGCTGCGGATCCCACTTTGTATCAGGTCTCCCAATCCCGGCTCGACGATTGGGCTGATGCCCTCATTGAGCGGGCCAACTTTCTGGGGGTTCGGATCGACTGCGATGACGTGATGACCATCATTGGCCAAGCACGCCGATGAGACCGCTCCGACATAGCCAATCCCAAAGACACTAATTTGCATTAGGCTGTTCCTGCCGAATAACAGTGAAATCGAGGCGCCAAAGTAGAACTGCGCCGGGTGCAGACCAATAAATACTCCTGCTTTACTCAAAAGCGCTTCACTATTTCGGCTGGAGAGATACCCCCTACGGGTCAGTAGAGAATTACTCCCATCAATAGATCCCGCCTAACTCATAAGAGTACACATACCCACTTGATTATCATGCTGCACCGCACACTGCAGAATATACGCAATTATACTTTGCATTTTCGACGGATGCTCGGCCTCGGCGACCCGAATAACTCTATATTGAGCTTGGGAATTGGGGGAACTTCTCGCCCGATAAACCCGCTCGTGAAAAAGGCTTCACTAGACTCTTCTTTTGAGCATCTCAGAAGGCGAGACCCAGCAGGCATTGGAATGCATGTCCGGGCACCGTTAGAACACCGTAAATCTATGATGCATGTCCAATGCTAATGTGAAGACTTGCAGCTTCAACAGCCAGCTGTCGGTGAGATGGATTGTATCGTTCTAACCCGTCCGGGTGATGATAAAAACCGGATTGTCGTCGGAGCGGCTCGACTTGCTCGGCATCCTGCGACCCTGCAGATGCCTCCAAAGTCATAGTGGATAAATTTACCGTTTTAACGCTGTTTTTAAAGAAATTTGGCACTTCCAGTTTTACCGATATAGCACCCTCACTTTCGGATCTATAAGCGAACGCCCTGAAAAGCATCATCGCACCAGCACCAGGTCTTACATTATTACATCAACGTTCAGCTTCTAGCAGAAGCGAGCCGATCAAAGGCTCAGAAGAATTTTGAGGCATCAGCAAATTGACTTCCTATTCGTCGCACGCGCCAAGCCTCACCTTCAGTTTGAAGCATTGGAAGATCACTCTTCCGACCGACCGGAACGGCACGTTCTCAGGCACTGCCCGTGAGGTGAAGAACCTCTCTGGCTACGTGAATCCAGAATACTTCTACACGGGATCTGACGGAGCCATGGTTTTCAAGGCTCCCGTAGAAGGGGCAACGACGAGCGGTTCGCGATATGCCCGCTCCGAGCTTCGGGAAATGAACGGTTCGGAGCGAGCAGCATGGACCGTCGAGCAGGGTGGATCCATGAAGGCGACCCTCAAGGTCGACCAAGCTCCTACTCTCTTCAACGGGACGAAGGGACGCGTCGTCATCGGTCAGGTTCATGGGCAGAACGACGAACTCGTCCGTCTCTATTGGGAGAAAGGCACACTCTACTTCGTGAACGATATTGCAGCTGCCACAGGCCGAGAGACGAAATTTGCGTTGATCAACAAGGCGGGCTCGAAACCCAATGTCTCTCTCAATGAGAAATTTACTTACTCAATCGACGTCAAAGCTGATCGTGTGAAAGTCACTGTCTCGGCCGACGGCCAGACCTACACGGCATTGGACAAGATCAACCAAGCCTGGAGAAGCGATGCGTTCTACTTCAAAGCGGGCGCTTACCTCGGCGTGAATGAAACGCAGGGAACCGGCTACGGCCAGGTGTCCTTCTATGATCTCAAATTCAGCCACCCCGCCAATGCGTCTCAGGCTTTTTCCAGGACCGGAGGCCTTCCATCCACCTCGAAGACATACGCCGGCACGAGCAAAGCCGATAAGATCACAGGATCGAGCGGGAATGACAGGATCGAAGGCAAGGGTGGCAATGATTTGATCTGGGGAAAGAGCGGAAACGACATTCTGGTCGGATCATCCGGCAAGGATTCCTTCACGTTTGATACGAAGCTCGGAGCCAACAATGTCGATGTCATCCTGAAGTTCAGCGTCAGGGACGATACGATCCGCCTCAACGACACCGTGTTCACGAAGCTCAAATCTGGGAGCCTGTCGCCGGAAAGCTTCATCATCGGGTCGAAGGCGTTGGATGCACAGAACAGGATCATCTACAACAACAAAACAGGTGGCTTGTTCTATGACCCTGATGGATCCGGACCAGCGGGTTCCATCCAGTTTGCCAAAGTCGATAAACATCTCAAGATGACGGCAGCCGACTTCCTGGTCATCTAGGATGAAGGCGCTCTGATCGGTCGTCTCCCATCGACTTCTTCTCCCTGATCAGCTGACACATGTCGCCAGTGCGCGTGTGACACCTCACCCGAAAGAGGTAGGCGGCTGATATTCTGGCTCGTCATCCCCTTGTTTGCGTCCACATCGGCCATTTATCGGCTCCTTACAGCCAAGCTGACCTCCTATTGCCACGATTGATGATGAGAAATTTCCCCAAACCAAGGGGATATGCATGATTTCTCGTCTTCTTCTTGCCTGCGCGGCTGTCGTCTGCTCCCTGCCTGCCGCTGCATCGGATCGCACGACGATCAACTCGCTTGTTGCGCAGCACGCCAGGACCTACGGCGTTCCGGAAGCCTTGGTTCACAGAGTGATTAGAAGAGAAAGCAACTACAATCCGCGAGCACTGAGCAAAGGCAATTTCGGCCTGATGCAGATCCGCTACGCAACGGCTCGTGGCATGGGATATCGGGGAAGCCCATCGGGGCTGCTCGACACCAACACCAATCTCACTTACGCAGTCGCATACCTTGCTAATGCATATAAAGTTGCGGGCGGCAACTTTGACCGGGCGGTGGCCCTCTACGCAGGCGGCTACTATTATGTGGCCAAACGCAAGGGCATGCTTCATGCGCTCGGCACGGCGGTTGCCGATCCAGTCTCGACTGGCTCCATCTCGGCGAATGGAAGTACCTTGCGCTCTTCGGCATACACATCTGCCAATGCGCAGTAGTATGGCCGATCGGGTCAGCTCAGACCCTATCGCTCCACGCTCGGCCTCGTAGAAGGCCGAGCGTCTTCATCGTCGAGACATGATCTTATGCAATCAGACTGGCTCGGTATCGATGCCCGCGTCTGCTAGATCCTTGAATCCGCCGATGTTGAAGACCGCCGTATAGCCCATGTCTTGCAGGGTCTTTCCCGCCAAGGCGGAGCGCCCTCCGGAGGCGCAGTGCAGGAGAATGGTCTTATCCTTCTGGAAGGCAGGGTTATGATATTGGCTCTCCGGGTCGGCCCGGAATTCGAGCATGCCGCGGGAGACATTGACCGCCCCCTTGAGCTTTCCGCTTTGCTGAACTTCTGCTGAATCGCGCACATCCACCACGAGAACATCGCCTGAGCGGATCTTCTCGGCAGCCTCATTTGGCGAAAGCCTGGGCACTGAGGAGTTCGCTTCGGCCAGCAGATCCTTCACGTTTTTCGCCATGGTCCTCTCCATGCAGAGCTCTGCCGTCTGGCAGCCGGGCGAGGCTCTGCCTGAGCGCGTCTTGTGTCAAGGAAGATAAAGACTCAGGCGTGGAGGTGGCCTCATTGGAGCATCGATGGACCTCAAGCGTTGATGGAATTGGTGCACTTCCGCATGCCTGAAGGGACGATGACATGCCACGCGAGGTAATTGATGCGGAAGGCATCACGTGGACCTGTATCCAAGCTTTTGCAGGTCTCGGCAATGATCCCGAGAAAATGGATGCCGCCCGTGTCGATGGCGCGCGAAACAAGGTCCATATCGTCTGCACCCCATCGGGAGGTGCGAAGTCCGTGCGCATCGAACTCGCGGCAGATTGGGAGACGAGTCTACCCGATGATGACTTGCTGCAGGCCATCCGTTCGCAACTGGCTCAAGAGTCGCCAGCCTCACAGGTCCAGTCATGACTGCAGCAGGCTGTCGTGAGGAGCATAGCGAATCGGCAATGCCCGATTTGCCAAAGCTCGCATTCCTTGACTTCGAAGCGTCCTCCTTAGGCAAGCATGGATATCCCATTGAGGTGGCTTGGGTTCTCTCAAACGACGAAGAGGAGAGCCACCTCATTCGACCTGATCCGACATGGACCGATTGGGACCTCAAAGCAGAGACCATTCATGGGATCTCGCGGGATCGGCTGCACGCCGAAGGAGCGCCCGTTGCGGATGTCGCGGCGCGAATGCTGTCGGCTCTCGCAGGGTATACCCTTTATGCGACAGCACCGTCATGGGATGGCAAATGGCTCAGCCGCCTGCTGCGGACAGCCGGGCTCCCACGGCATGCCCTGCGTCTGCAGGATACGGAGGCTGTTCATCGGCACACCGTGCACGAAGTCTTGCGTGGAATGGGCGTACCAGCCGACCTTCATGACGGCCTCATGACGAAGGTCCTGTCCCAGGCTCAGCGAAAGGACGATGAACTCGGCCCCGCCGAGCACCGCGCCCTTGCAGATGCCAGGCGCGAGCAGCGCCTCTGGCTCGACATCCGTCGCCGGTCACAGGAAGTAGCAGCGCAGGAACTCAGCCAATCCTCTTCGCAGGGCTGATGCCTTCGAAGAGGCATCACGACAACCTCTTGAACGGGGCTTGGTTCAGTAACCGTCCGGGAGCTGGCTTGCGATATCCTGATTGGGGCGCGTCAGAACCTCGATGCGACGACCGTCGGGGAGCTGGATCGTCCGAAGCCTCATGACCTCAAGTCCTGCATCGACTCCCTCTTGAACCGACTCATAGCGTGTGACCCGAGCTCGCCGTTCGATCCCATTGCGTGGGGGACGCACTTGAGCCGCTTTCAATCCTGGCTCACGGCGCCGCGCTTCCTGCTCTTCCCGCTTCTGAGACCGTGTAGCGCTGCGCGCCTGCTGTGGGGCCCGGCGCACCTTGCGTTCGGTTACGGTTTTCTGCTCGACCTGCTCATCTGCTCCCTCCTTGCGAGGCGAGACCGCGCGAGGCGAGACCGCGGCAGGGGAGCGGGATGCAACCGCCTCTTTCTCCTTCGGAGCCTCTGACGGCCCAGAAGCCGGAGCCGGCTGAGGCGCTGGCGCCGAAGCAGCGGCTTGTGAGGGTTGAGCCGCAGGTGCGGAGACTGCAGGAGCTGGAGCCGGCGGCGCGGATGGTGTGGCGCCGCTCTCCGGCGGAGGATCGACCCAAGGGCGCCCTGCCTGGGCCAGCACAGGCGCTGTCGCCGACAGAACGCTGATAAGCGACGCCGTCAACAGCCAACGTCCTGATGACCCTGCCATGACACAACTCCATTCCTGTCACAGAGGAACGCTTATGCCGTCATTGCCGGTTCCACAGGTTCGGCCCTATTCGCGAGCAGCGTAAGCAAATCTTTGTCAAACATCGGCTTTTTGGCAGCACCGGCTCAGCTTTCGCTGTAGCCGGCACCCTGTTGACCATTGAAACCGTAGCTATGCCGTTCCCCAGGATACCGCGCCTACCGGAGAAATATGACCGGGATCTGCGATGCAAAACAGGTGGGAAAGACGGCTTAGCCCTTGTGCAAGCTGCGCCGTATACGAAATAAGGAAGCGCAACCACGGAAGGCCTCATGGACCAGCTATTTGCACTTGCAGCGGACCCGACCGCATGGGCAGCCCTGGCAACCCTCATTGTCATGGAAGTTGTGCTTGGAATCGACAATCTGATTTTCATCTCGATCCTGACCAACAAGCTGCCCGCCCATCAGCAGGCAAGAGCCCGCCGTATCGGCATCGGGCTGGCTCTGATTCTTCGTCTCGGCCTGCTCGGGACCATCGCCATCATCGTTCAACTAACCGAACCGCTCTTTACCGCATTCGGCCATGGGTTCTCCTGGCGTGACCTGATCCTGATCGCAGGTGGCCTGTTCCTGGTCTGGAAAGCCACCAAGGAGATCCACCACCATGTGGATCCCGATCCAGGTCCGGACATGTTCGAAGGAGAGAGGGTGCAGATGAGTTTTGCCTCTGCCATCGTGCAGATCCTGCTGCTGGACCTTGTCTTCTCCATCGACAGCATCATCACGGCGGTGGGCATGACGGATCACGTGCCGATCATGGTGATCGCGGTGCTGGTGGCGGTGACGGTGATGCTGCTGGCGGCAAACCCACTGGCGCGCTTCATCCAAGCGAACCCAACCGTTGTCATGCTCGCCCTCGGCTTCCTGCTCATGATCGGCATGGTGCTGATCGCGGAGGGCTTCGGTGCGCACGTGCCTAAAGGCTATATTTACGCAGCGATGGCCTTCTCGGCCCTCATCGAGGCTCTCAACATGCTCTCGCGGCGAGCCAAGAAAGCCCAGTAACGGAGACGGTCGGGCGCGGCAGCTTTCATAGCCGCGCTCGATCCCATACCGGCTACTCAATCTTGAGCCTGTGCCGCCTCGGCTGCGGTCCAGAGTCCAAGGATGATATCAGGCTCGGTCATCCGGAGCAGCTCCTCCACGCTGAGCCCGATGGAAGTCCCATACCGAAGGATTTTCTCACGATCTGCCTCGAAGACATCTTTGTCGGCCCATTCCGGCCGAGCATCGATCAGAGCGCTCATCATTCGCCAGATTCTGTGGGACTGCGAAGGACCAAACATTACCGCCCTCCTCTCATGGCGGATCGATTAAGCTGCGCGGTGGCACAGAGACAGGATACATCAGCATTGGAGAATTGAAATCTTTATAACATATCTCAAGATGAGCCCTGCCTTAAAGGCGCTCAGCTTCTTCCCGAATAGAACACCCCCATTCACAAGTGACTAATGGCTACTATTCTGTCGCCAACAATTCGGTTGGCTCGGTTCACTTCCTTCTCTATAGAATAAATTCAGACAAGATCGTTGTGATGCCGAATGAAACGTCTGCTATCAGAAGTCTACTTGCACCTGATTGCAGGCGTGATTGCCCTCGGCATTCTCGGGATTTCCGCCCACACGCTCTGGATGGATCGGCTCGGCACCTGGCAGGAGGCCGAGAAATCCTCCCGGAATGTGTTGACCACCATCGCCCGCGACCTCGACAACAATCTTGAGTTGCTCGATCTGTCCTTGAAGGGAGCCATAGAGGGGCTTCGCCACCTCAGCTCCCACCGGCTGTCTCCCGATCTCCAGTACCGGATGCTGTTCGACCGTGCGGCTTCGGCCAACTTCATGGCAGCCCTCCTGCTGGTGGACAGAGACGGCCGCCTGATTGCCGATGCAGGGCCGGTGATCGCCTTACGGTCGCTCAACGTCTCAGACCGCGAGTACTTCACGGCTCACAAGAACACGCATCACCTCGGCCTGTATGTGAGCCGCCCCTACCGGAGCAAAGCCCCTCATGGCGATCTCACCATCGGGATCAGCCGCAGGCTTTCGGACTCCAACGGCGGCTTCGCTGGAGTGGTCATCGGGTCGATTGCCCTGAACACCATCAACCAGCGCTTTGAGCACTTGAGCCTGGGCCGACATGGAGCCATCAACCTCTTTCGAGGCGACGGCGTCCTGCTGACCCGCTATCCCTTCGACGAGAGCCAAATCAATCAGGACCTGGGCGGCTCCCCCCATGTCCAGCGGCTCCTGAGGGAAAAGTCCGGCACATTCGATTCGGTATCGCCCATCGACGGAGTGCACCGCATCATCTCCTTCGACCGGCTGGAAAAATACCCTCTCGTGCTCACCGTGGCGCTGTCGATGGATGAGGTTTTCGCCGCATGGGAGAGGAAGGCCCTTGTCCTCAGTCTCGTGACGCTGGTGCTCTGCTGTGCCGTGGTCGGATTGACGTTCCTTTTCCAGCGTGAGCTGAAGCGCCGCACGAGAGCCGAGACCAAGCTCAGGCGGATCGCCAGAACCGATGACCTCACAGGGCTGCCGAACCGCCGCGCCTTCCGCGAGACCTTCGAGCGCGAATGGCGTCAGGCCGTACGGTCAGGCTCCCCCCTGTCGCTGCTTTTCATCGACGCCGATTATTTCAAAAGCTTCAACGACCGTTATGGACATGGACGCGGCGACGAGGTGCTGCGCGCGATTGCCGGCACCCTCGACGCCAGCATCCGGCGCCCCCGGGACATTGCAACCCGTTATGGCGGCGAGGAGTTCGCCATCATCCTGCCCGAGACGGATCTGACCGGCGCCATGAGAATCGCCAACGCGGTTCGCGAGACCATCAACGCGATGGCGATGGCCCATGAGGGCAGCCCTTATCACATCGTCACAGTCAGCATCGGTGTCGCTTCGGCGCGGCCTTCCCGCGGCAATGACAGGAACACGCTTCTTGAGGCCGCCGACCAGGCCCTCTATCGGGCGAAGGCTGCAGGCCGCAATGCGGTCCGCAGCCTGGGAGAGGATCACGCCCCGTCCCGGGGATCCCTGCCGAACGCAGCAGCCTGAGCTGAATTGAGCCGAACCTCCGACCGAGCGGGTCAGGCCACCGCGATGCACTCGATCTCGATGTCGAACTCCATGGGCCAGGATGCCACCGGCACGAAGGTCCGTGAGGGCGGGTTCTCCGGGAAGAATCGGGCATAGACGCGATTGATGGCGCCGTAGAACCCGGCATTGGCCGCATAGATGCGCACCATCACCACCTTGTCGAGGGAGGTGCCGGCGCTTTCCAGGCAATGCTGAAGCGCCCGGAGACACGCCTCGGTCTGCACCTCGATGTCACCCTTCACGAAACCGCCGCTCTCCATGTTGAAAGGCGGCGTTCCCGACACGAAAACGAACCCGTTCGCCCTCGTCACCATGGACAGCGGTACGCCCACCTTCCGCACGCCCTCAGACAGAATGGGAACTTCGACGACTTCCTTGGACATGAACGGACCTCCCGAATAAAGCCCGCACTGTAGCGAATGGCGACAAGCGCGCCAGCCTAGGGTGGCATGACTGCTGTGGAAGCGACTTTAGAGCTTGGCCCGGGTGCTGCGCGGCGTTGCCAGAAGGAGATTCGTCTCTGACGCAATGACTCCCGGGATCAGGCGCACCCGCCGCAGGATGGCGTCGAAATCCGAGAGGCTGCTGGCGCCGAGCTCGACGATGAGGCCCCATTTGCCGTTCGTGGTGTGAATGGCGCTCACCTCCGGAAAGCCGCCGAGCGCATCCACCACCCGGTCGCCGGCCCTCCCCTCCACCTCGATCAGCATGATGCCCCGCACCGGCAAGGCCACCGCGTCGGCCCGGAGGATCACCGTATAGCCGACGATGGCGCCGGAGCGCTCCAGACGCTCCATCCGGGACCGAACGGTGGCGCGAGAGGCGCCGAGAGCGATGGCAAGATCCGAGACGCTCCGCCGTCCGTTGTGCCGCAGGAGTGTGATCAGGCGCTGGTCGAGATCGTCCATGGATGCCGTTTTGATGAGCCGAACTTACCAGAACGATCAGCAACTCTGCGCTATTTGTCAAATTTCGGTGTTCATTGTGCCAAGGCCGTTCGGTAGCTTGACGGCAGGATAGGGAGAGACGAATGGCTTCGACCACGTGCATCGTTCTGGGCGCGCCCGTGCAGGAGGGCGCCGGCCGACTCGGCTGCGACATGGGCCCAAGCGCCTTCCGGACGGCCGGGCTAGTGACGGAGCTGCGCAATCTCGGCTACGCGGTCGAGGATCGCGGCAACATCGTGCCTGCGCCCCGGCGCGAAGTGCGCCACCCGAACGGCGCCATCAAGGCGTTGCCGGAAACAGTCGCCTGGACCGAGGCCATCACGGAGGCCGCCTATCAGGCGAGCGGCGACGGCATGCCTATCTTCATCGGCGGCGATCACAGCTTGTCTGCCGGATCCATGACAGGACTGGCCCGACGGGCCGCCACGGAGGGCCGCGAGTTCTTCGTGCTCTGGCTCGATTCACACCCGGATTTCCACACCCTCGAGACGACCACGAGCGGCAACCTCCATGGGGTCCCGATGGCCTATGCGACGGGCCTGAGCGGCTTCGATGGCTACTTCCCGACCGTTGCCAATCCGCTCAAGCCCGAGAACGTCTGCATGATCGGCATCCGCAGCGTTGACCCGGCGGAGCGGGCTGCCCTCGCCACGGCGGGCGTGACGGTTCACGACATGCGCGCCATCGACGAGAACGGCGTCGCGCCCCTTCTCGATGCATTCCTCAAGCGCGTGGCCGCCGCCGACGGCATTCTCCACGTGAGCCTGGATGTGGATTTCCTCGATCCCGGCATTGCCCCGGGGGTCGGCACCACCGTTCCCGGCGGCGCCACCTTCCGCGAGGCCCATCTCATCATGGAGATGCTTCACGACAGCGGCTTGGTGCGAAGCATCGACCTCGTCGAGCTCAACCCCTTCCTCGACGAGCGCGGCCGCACGGCCCTCCTGATGGTCGACCTCGTCTCAAGCCTCATGGGCCGGCGCGTGCTCGACCGCCCGACCCAGAGCTACCGTCATACCCCAAAGAACCCTTAAGCCATGAACCTGAAACTGAACGTCGTCCCCTTCGTCAGCGTCGATAACATGATGAAGCTCGTTCTCACGATTGGCGTGGAGCGCTTCCTGCTGGAGCTGGCGGAATGCATCGAGGCCGATTTCCGGCGCTGGGAATCCTTCGACAAGACCCCTCGGGTGGCATCGCACAGCCGCGAGGGCGTGATCGAGCT
This sequence comes from Microvirga arabica, assembly GCF_016811235.1. Classification (GTDB taxonomy): domain Bacteria; phylum Pseudomonadota; class Alphaproteobacteria; order Rhizobiales; family Beijerinckiaceae; genus Microvirga; species Microvirga arabica. The sequence continues at coordinate 114,621 of NZ_JAFBID010000002.1, read as the reverse complement.
CATGCCCACCAGCGACGGCGAGGTCTATGGCTTCAAATATGTGAACGGGCACCCCAAAAACACCCGCGAGGGACGCCAGACCGTGACGGCCTTCGGCGTGCTGGCCGATGTGGCGACCGGCTATCCCGTGCTCCTGACCGAAATGACCATTCTGACGGCCCTGCGCACCGCCGCCACATCGGCAGTCGCGGCGAAGCACCTTGCGCCTAAGGGCGCGCGCACCATGGCCATCATCGGCAATGGGGCACAGGCCGAGTTCCAGGCGCTGGCGTTCAAGGCGCTTCTTGGCGTCGACACCTTGCGGCTCTACGACATCGACCGCTCGGCCAGCACGAAATGCGTGCGCAATCTCGCAGGTCTCGGCTTCGGCATTACCGTCTGCAATTCCATCGAGGAAGCGATGGAGGGCGTCCAGATCGTCACGACGGTCACGGCCGACAAGCAGAACGCCACGATCCTCACCGACAACATGGTCGGCTCAGGGCTCCACATCAACGCGGTCGGCGGCGACTGCCCCGGCAAAACCGAGCTGCACGCCGACATCCTGAAGCGCTCCGACATCTTCGTGGAATACCCGCCGCAGACCCGCATCGAGGGCGAGATCCAGCAGCTCCCGGCGGACTATCCGGTCAAGGAGCTGTGGCGCGTGATCGCCGGCCTCGAGCCCGGCCGCACGGGCGACCGGCAGATTACCCTCTTCGACTCCGTGGGCTTCGCGATCGAGGATTTCTCGGCCCTGCGCTACGTGAAGCGCCAGATCGAGCAGACGGGCCTCTCCGACGAACTCGACCTCCTAGCCGACCCCGACGAACCCCGCGACCTCTTCGGCATGTTGCTGCGCGCTGCGGCGACGCCGAATGCGGCGTGATTCTTTACGAGGGCTCCAGGGTTGTCGGTTTGAAGAGGCAGCTGAGGGCATATACAGCCAACCCTCTAACCTCTCCCTATGAGTTCCAGCTATGTTCGGTCGGCACTAGCCCGAGATTTCAGGCGATGTCAGCTTAGTGCCAGAGCCGCTTCTTGTGGACCAAGAAGCGGCTTCAGCACTGGGCTTGTCACGTCGCCGTGTTCATGCCTTTGGGGCCTCTGTTGATGACCGAGTAGCAGCGTCGGGATCATTTGATCGGAGATCCCTATAGCGTGCCTCCACACCCCTGTCCCTGCTGCTCTCAACAAACTCTATCATATGCCGCTCACACGGTGGGAACGGTGCCGCCGTCGATGACATACTCAGCCCCCGTTATCGTCGCTGCGCGATCAGAGGCGAGGAAGGCGATCAGGTTAGCCACCTCCTCTGGGGTCGAGGGCCGACCGATCGGGATTCCGCCCAGTGAGTTCATGATGATGCGCTTGCCGCCCTCGTAATCGGTGCCGGCGTCCTTTGCGAGCCGCTCGGCCAACCGCACCGACGCTTCAGTCTCAATCCAGCCGGGCGAGACCCGCACCACGCGCACCCCTTTGGGCGAGACCTCCTTTGAAAGACTCTTGCTGTAGGTCGAGAGCGCAGCCTTCGCGGCCGCGTAGGCGGTCGTCGCCTCCGGCAACGGCAGCTCCCGTTGGATGGACGTGACGTGGATGACGACCCCGCGACCCTGCTCGACCATCGCGGGCACGAGCTCCCGATCGAGCCTGACGGCTGCCATCAGGTTGAGATCGAGCTCCTTGGCCCAATCCGCGTCTCCCAGGGCTGCGAAGCCGCCTGCCGGGGCGGAGGAGCCGCCGAGCATGTGGACGACCACATCAACCCCGCCCAACCGCTCATGCACCGCAGCCGTGAGGGTGGCGCAGCCCTCAGCGGTCGTGAGGTCGGCGGCGACGAACATCGCTTCGGAGAGCGTGTCCGACCGGGACCGCGCTGCCGTCAGGACGTGCGCGCCGAGTTCGCGGAACAGCGCAACGGTGGCTGCGCCCGCACCACGCGTACCGGAGGTGATGAGTGCGCGCTTGCCTTCGAGTGTGAGGAACCCGGTCATGCGCCGATCTCCAGGCCCGTGATCCGATTACCTTCGAGCCGGAACGCGAAGGTGAGCATGGCAGGACTGCCCGGGAATTGGCCGGTCACTCTGGCACGGACTTTCGCAAAATCGCCGCTCCCGGCCACATCGAGCGGCTCGATCTCATGCCGATACTTAGTCTTCACGTCACGCCACCACACACCGATAGCGTGGTGACCGGCATGGGACCGGCCCTCATCCCTCACGATGGCATCGGGTGCGAAGGCGTGGATCAGCGCGTTGCCGTCGCTTCTCCTGTCAGCGTCGAGATAGATCTTGATCGGGGAAGGTAGGTTCATCCGGCAGCTCCTTCGATTTGAGGATAATGTCCTCCAGGATTTAGACCTAGACAGCTGTTTCGATAAGCAGGATAAAGGCGGATGAGGAATTTCGAAAATCGGGACAATGTACAGACCCGGATTGACCGATCTCGACGCGGTTGTCGCTATAGCGCGCAAAGCTTCATTCCGTGCTGCGGCGCTCGAACTCGGCATGTCGACGACCGCGCTCAGCAATGCCGTCGGCAAGCTCGAGGCGGGCCTTGGCGTCCGCCTGTTCAATCGGACAACGCGCAGCGTCTCGCTCACTGATGCCGGACGCCTGTTCATCGAACAGGTGAGTCCGGCCCTGCAGGACATTCACGGTGCCATGGAAGCTGTGCGGTCGCAGCAGGCCACCCCCTCAGGCACGCTGCGCATCAACGCCTTTGCCATGGCGGCACGCGAGATCCTCTCGCCGCTGGTGCTGGAGTTCCTGCGCCGCTACCCACAAGTGCATGTCGATCTCGTCACCGAAGGACGGCTGGTCGATATTGTCGCCGAAGGCTTCGACCTCGGCGTGCGGGTGGCCGACCTCGTGCCCAGCGATATGATCGCGGTTTCGCTCGGACGCTCCCAGCACTATGCGGTGGTCGGCTCGCCAGCATACTTCGAGCAGCATCCCAAGCCGCACGCCCCCCCGGACCTCCTTGATCACGCATGCATCCGTATCCGCCTTCCCAATGGCGCCCTGTATCGGTGGCGGTTCGAGAGGGACGGACAGACAGTTCAGATCGACGTGAGTGGCCCAATTACCTTGGATGAGGCCAGCCTCGCGCGGAAAGCTGTTCTGGAAGGTGTCGGGCTCGGCTTTTTCATGGAGCAGGATGTACGAGACGACATCACGGCGGGACGCCTCGTTCGCGTGCTGGAGGATTGGACGCCACCCGCTGGAAAGCTCTGTCTCTACTATCCCGGACGGCGTAATCCGTCGGCCGCTCTCAAGGCGTTCATCAGTCTGGCCCGCGAACTCAGTGCAACACCAGGATTCTGATCGCTAGGCGGACAAGCTGTCGGCTGTAGCGCTCGAGCGGGTAATCAGGCGACACTTACCGGAGCAAGTGACGCTGCTGATCGTGATGGTCAGCTCCGGATCAGGAAGTGACGTCCTAGCAAGGCACGAGGGTACAGTGCGATGGCCAAGACCAATATTCTACTTAGTTTTGGTAGCGGAGGTCCGATTCGACCATTCCCCCCGACACGCGGCAGCCTTGTTTTCCTTCAAGTCGGACTGAGTTCGTGCCTCCTGCTGGGTGCTGGCAGCCCTCCTAGTCCGGTTAACCGGACCTTTGCCATCTAGCCCACAGACCACCCTAACCTACCCGCTGCCCTGGACTGAAGGAGCTTCCGTCAAACTGTTTGGAACTCCCATGCCACTGTTCTCATTTCGTTCGCATAGCGATATGGGGCAGCGATGGTCGTGAGGCTGAGCGATTTTGCCTGGGTAATCGTCCGGGTCGATTGTCCCCTCTGTCCTCACCGGAAGGGTCAATATCGGCTGGCTCGGCTGGCGGAAAAGTATGGGGCCGACATCCAGTTATGCGATCTGCTCGACAGGATCGCCTTCGATTGCCCTTGGAAGAGCCAGCCTGGGGAACGGCCTCCGAACCAGTATGACTCCAAGTGCAAAGCTCGTTTCACAGACTTGACGGCAACCAGTTCGCCTCCCCCAGACCTGCCGCCTATGATGCGCAAGCTGATGGTTATCCAGGGTGGTAGAGAGTGATTGAGATGGCGCGTTATGATAACACGCCCACCGTCGTGGTGGTAATGGTGCCCCTCAGAGGCGGCTTACTGATGGTCCGACGGGCTCTGCCGGGAGAGGGTCAAGGCAAGCTTGCCCTCCCTGGTGGCTATCAGATGCTCGGCCAGACATGGCAGGAAGCGGGTGCGCAGGAGGTTCTCGAAGAGACCGGCGTTGTCATCGTCCCTGAAACATTGCGGGTTGTCACGGTGGAGACCACGCCAGATCGGCGACAGAATCTTCTCTTCTGCCAGAGCCCACCGGTCGAGCACGATGAGCCGTTCGTCCATGACGCCGAGGTCTCAGAGGTTCTCGTTATTCATGAGCCGATTGAGACAGCGTTCCCGCTGCACACGCGCGTGGTTCGACAGTTCTTTGAATACTCCGGCGTCCTTTAACGGGTTGCCGTTGAAAGTGGTGCAGGCTGATCTCCAAGAGCGACCCATGACCTGCTGCTCGTGCCTTCACGTTTGATGAAGGTATAGCCCGTCCGCCGCCAGGGCAGAATGGCATTTCTCTTGTTGTCGAGAATGAAGTCACCCTGGTCGGTAAGAACCATGAGTACGGCATGCCCCTGCCCCTGGTCGTCGATGACGGCTGTCATTCGCATGGCGCGGTGCGGCAGCCCGGCTTGGACCAGCAGCTTGCGCTTCAGAAGCTGAATGTCCTCGCAGTCCCCGAGCCCATCATCTGGATAGTCCCACCGGTCGATAACACCCCAGTGATCCTGGTCTGTGACAGCCAGGATTGATGAGTTGACGCGTTCATTCACCTGCGTGAGGACAGCCCACACCTGCGGGTTCAGCGCAATCCGCGCGGGCTGAGAGAGATCGACACGACATTCGTGAGGGTGGCTCTCGCAGAACTTGATCCAAGCATGCGTCGGGCCTGCGGGGCCTACCACTTGTATAGGGCCATTTGCTCGCACTCGAAGCAAGCTCTCGGCAGAGGCAGCGCCTGTAAGTGCCGCAAGCACGGTGCCAATCATTGCTGCCTTTAGAGCACTTCGTCTGGTGCCGATGCTCCAATTAGGATGGGTGGAAAGGGCCTGATCAACGTGATCCATGGCAAGGCTCCAGTCACGGAGCCAGTACGATGAGCAATCATGGTAAACAGGGGCTTAATACAATCCGCACACAGTGAGCGACATAACCGCCGCAGCCATGGATAGCAGCGTAGAGGCAGAGCGGCAGAGAAAACCCGGTGCTTGGTAGCACCGGGTTTGGCAGGCAGCATCTGCGCGGCAATGGCCGATCCATACCAGAAGGAAGAACTATACAGCCTTCTTGCGGCGTCCCTTAGCCGGTGCAGTCACTTCCTCGGATGTCGCAGCGGTCTTAGCGGCAGCCCGCTTCGGCTTAGCGGGAGCGGCATCATTGGCAACAGCCTCCACCGGAGGCTTGGCCTTCTTGCGCTGCTGACCCAGCCCCATGCTCCTGGCAAGCTCGGAACGAGCTTTGGCATAGTTCGGCGCAACCATCGGGTAATCGGCTGGTAGGTTCCACTTGGCGCGGTACTGCTCGGGCGTCATGTCGTAGGTGGAGCGCAGGTGGCGCTTGAGTGACTTGAACTTCTTCCCATCCTCCAGGCAAATGATCGCATCGGGCGTGACGGACTTCTTCACTGCGACAGCAGGAACCAATTCAGCCTGAGGCTCGGTCTGCTGACCCTGTGCGGTCTTCGTTAGGGCGGCATAGACGGACGCGAGCAGCGACGGCAGATCGGCGGCAGGAACGGAGTTGTTGCTGACGTAAGCTGACACGATGTCAGCCGACAGTTCGATGTAGTTCGGAGAGGTTGCGCTCTCGTTCATGATGTCCTTGTCCTCGGCTACACGGAAGCTGGTAGGGGAAGGAAAGATGTTGCTCTAACAGAATCAGCAGGAATGGCCCGTGCAGCACAACAAATACCTGTGATCTTGGCCTCACCTATACCCCTTCGCCCAATTTAACAAGATATACTCCGACAAGTCCGATACAGAGGGATCAACTACATGTGCACCGTTCATGCGGTTTCCCGGAAGTAGCGTCTGGATACTTGCTGATTGACCATCCATATCTGGCCTATGGCCAAGAAAACAAAGCCCAATTCAAATAGGTCGAAAGACAAGCAGAAGACCGCGCCACAGTGGGGCTCTCGGTCGCCGATCCGCATCAGCGTGGATCGAGCGCTCTAGCGGCTTTGGACAAGCGCGTCCTGGCCACTCACGCTGGGATTGGCATTGCGGCAGGCTGGCTGGCAAGTTGGCTCGTCGGCGGCTCCAGTCTTCTCCACTACGTGATCACAGGGCTTGCCGGATCACTCGTGGGTGGCTTTCTTCTGGGGCGGTTTGGGATCGATCTCGGTATCCGCAATCAGACTGCCAACCGGATTGCCACCGCAAAGATAGGAGCGGTTGTAGTGGTTCTGATAGTCGGCTCGTAAGCTGAGGAACCTCTGGAGCTTTCAGTCGCCTGAGTTGGGTTGTAAGCCGTTACTCATCCGGTGCATGTCCGAAGCGAACTACCCAAAACCATTGCCTTATTCATCGGACACTACGCAAATAAGCCTATGACCGTGATACGTCGTGCTACCCTGCTTGATCTCAAGCACGTCGAGATTGTCGTTCACGCAGCCTACAGTGGCTACATCACTCGGATTGGACGTGAGCCGGGGCCGATGTTGGACGACTATGCCTCCTTGATCGGTCGAGGGTTGGTCCATGTGCTCGATGATGGCGGAGTAGTCGGCGCTGTCGTTCTCGTGCCCGAGCCCGGAACGATGCTCCTCGACAACGTGGCAGTCGATCCTGCTTCACAGGGAAAAGGATACGGTCGGCTTCTGCTGAAGTTTGCGGAGCAGGAGGCGCGACGCCAAGGCTTCGGAGTCATCCGTCTCTATACCAATGTGCTTATGACCGAGAACATCGCTCTCTACTCTCGTTTGGGCTACGTCGAGACGCATCGTGCTGAGGAGAAGGGATACTCGCGCATCTACATGGAGAAGCACCTGCTTGAGCGCTCACGCCTAATTTGAGCCAGGATTTGCCGTGAGAACCTTTGGAAGTACGGCAGAGCCTGTACACAACTGAACTGCTAGGTCAGCATTGATGCCGCTGTCACCTTCCTGTCGAATCCGTCACCATATGAAAGGAAGAACCAATGATCTTTATCGTCATGGGAGAAGGCGAGAACGGACCGGTTTCGACCACGAGCGAAACTGCGGTTGCGGCACTCCAACAGGCTCGCAGGTTAGCTGACGAGGGCGCACGGAATGTTCTGATTGACGCGAGCGGCCAAGAATACGCCCCGGCTGATTTTAAGCGCCTCTTCGTTGAGTCCCGTGAGACTGAGACCTAGTAGGATTTTTCCTCAAGGGATTACTCTGATCTGAAGCACACCCTCGATCCTGCTCACCATGAGAGGATTATCGGTTTCGATCACCAGAGTGTCGAACATCTCTTCGCGTGAGACGATCACCACGCCGCGCTGGACCATCAGCCTCTCCACCACATCGAGCATCCTCTCTTCCGTCGAGACTATGTAACGCATCATCGCAAACCTTCTATCCAGGTCCGTATTGATACCAGCATCGGCCCGACGATCACGTTGTCGCCCCTGGCGATGGTGATCACGACCCGAATGACATCAGAAGCTACAGCGGCATCTTCCTACCATTCCCGTTTCCGGTCTCGCCGTTGTCTTGGCGGATGATGCTGATCCGGCCATCCCCCTCGATGAAGGCTTCCTTAACCTCCGAGCAGTTCTGCACCCCCTGCTGACGAAGCTGACTGTTCAACTCCTCGGCGGTGATCATTTCCTTCTGCATGTTGCGGAAGATCATGTCGCCGTTCTCGATGAGCTTCAGCGGGGGCGGACGGGTAAAGCGCCGAAGCGGCTTGAAGCGAAAGCCTAACCAGTCGATGAAGTAGTTCCAGAACACGATTGTAAGGACGAGGAGAGCGCCCTCGGTGATCGAACTGTACTCGTGCGCCATGGCGTTCTGCGCGGCGTCGGCGATGAGGACGACAACAAGCAGGTCCGCGATCCCGATCACGCCTGACTGACGCTTCAGCAGGAAGCGCAGGATCACGAAAAGCATGATGTAGGTCAGCGACCCTCGTACAAATATCCCCAACAGCGGGTTCTGTGGCACGAACATCTCATGCCAATTGACACCGAAGAAATCCATCTCCGTCTCCTTTTCGGGAGCCAGTGCATTCGGGACGCCCAGGAATACACCCCGCAGATTTTTAAGCGTCTCTTCGTTGGGGCCGATCCTATCCTGGAGACACTGGGAAGCAGACCTGAGCGTGGGTTCCAGGGGAACCCATCTTGATCTCGTGCCGACCACCAAGCTGGGCCACAAACGATCTGATCAGGCGCTGGCCCAGACCTGTCGATGATGACGAGGAGGCGCTCTCACGAGTGGCGGACGGACCCACGCCATTATCGCTGACAGCAAGGCAGTATTCCTGGCCTGCGCGTGTGAACGTCACACTGACGTGCCCTTCACGGTCATCGGGAAAGGCATACTTGAGCGCATTGACGAGTAGCTCGTTGGTAATGAGCCCGACCGAAACGGCCTGATTGAGCGGAATCGGGTGACTTTCAGCCTCAATATCGAGGCGAATGGGCCGAAGGCCGATCAGAGCCGACTCTAAGTCGCGACAGAGTTCTTCAATAAACGAGCGGCTGTCCGCCAACACGGCTCCCTCGAACCGCACCAAACGCCGCTGCACCTTGGCCATGACGCTCACCCGCTCTGCGGCGGTCATGAAATCCTCGCGCGTGGGTTCCTTGGCGCTGCGGGCCTGGAGATGGAGCAGCGAGATCACCGTATGCAGGTTGTTCATGATCCTGTGATTGGATTCGACCAGAAGCTCGGCCTTGTCGGCCTCGGAGGCGCGTGTGGCCTCATGTGCTCGCTTTAGTTGTTGGTATGCCGCATGCTCGGCCTCAATGATGAGCGTGATGGCAATCCCGATCACCACAAACAAGCACCAGCCGAGAAACTGGCCCGCGTCCCTGATGGCGAAGCTGCCGACTGGCTCCAGGAAGAAATACGCTGACAAGACGGCGCTCAATACCGTCGCAACAAGGCCGCTGCCTCGGTTGAAAAGGACAGCCGATAGTATGAGGGCAGGAAAGAAAAGAAGAAAAGGAAAATCCCGCAGAACATCGGAGAAGGTTTGTCTAAGAGCGAATGACAATATCACGAGGATAGCTGTCAGCCCGTAGCGAACAACCCACGGTAGTTGCCGAATAGACCGCGTTTTCTCGTATAATTCCCTCATCGCAGGGAGGCTAATCGCCTGAGTATAGCTATGGTTCCCTGAGTTGTTACTTAGGAACAATCTCTCTGCTGGATCGAAATCTTAGTGTCTCATGGAAGGTGCTCATCGAGCACTGTGCACAGCCCGACCCTGTGGCAATAAACAAGCCTCGTGCAGCTTCGGCGCAGACTGTGGAGCACTGGTCCTTGTCAGGTCTCGCGCTCGGCCTTCAACCCGTCTTGAAGTGCCATCAGGTGCCGAACATAAGGTTCGCGCCTTTCGCGGTGTTGCTCCCGTAGCTTTTCCAGAAGGTGATATTGGTAAGTGGCACCCAAGCGGCTGTTGTTGAGTTCCTGGCACTTGCGCTCATAGGCGAGATCAATGTCGATCAGCGCATCAATCACGGCTTGCGGTGTGAGTGGACGACCCAAAGTGTCTGGCTCACCCTGTAGCTCCTCTCTCGTCGCACCAGCACAACGCACTGCCGAATTGGTCATCCTCGCCCCCGTGACCTATTACGTCGAATAATCTCCTGTTAGAGGAGATGCTGGTCTACGTCTGTCAGGTACCCGACTGTAGGGAAGGGCTCATCCTGAACGGGATCGATCTCTCGTTAAGTCACGGATCAGTTCTAACTCTCCCATCATTCTGCCTCGCCGCATCACGACGTTGCGTCAGGTGTAGATAGTTGTCCTTAAAATCCGAAAAGCTTTTGAGCCGCTCCACATCCGGGATGGTAATGCTGTGTCCTTTCAGGGTGATCAGACCCTGCAATCGAAGCTGTCGCACGATGCGGTTGAGATGGACTCCGGTCATGGCAAGCGTGTCGGCCAGTTGCCGCTGTGTCAGTGGCAGGACGAAGCTATTCTCTGTGGCCAGACCCACCGCCTGAAGGCGCACCAGCAATTCACACAGGAGGTGTGCCAACCGCTTATCGGCAGGTCTACGGCTCATGTTGATCAGCCATTCGCGCACAGTGCCCTGATCGGCGAGCGTAGACCACCACAAAGCACGGGTGATGTTCCGGGATTGGGCCGTCAGGTCTTCGATGACGGTGTGAGGAAGAAGGGCGACTTTGCAGGATGTGAGGGTGCCGATAGTGTGGTCTATCCTGCTTAGGATCGGAACGTGCAGGTCACAGCAGTCCCCTGGAACGAGGTAAGCCATGATCTGGCGGGTACCATCCGGCAGCCGCTTGTAGCGGCAGGCGAAGCCCTCCAGGATCACATGGACGTTCTCAGGGCTGTCATTTTCCAGGATCAGATCGTGTCGCGCCTTGAACTGTCGCACGTCGCGGACAGCGTGTTCCAGCACCTGACGATCCTGATCGGACAGCCCAGCGCCAAACTCAAGCTTGCGAACGAACGGGGTGGGCATGGCCACCGTCCCTCACCAGAAGGTGATCTTAGCAGACGCACCCCCAGTGTGGCTATGCGCTACGGGTGGGCCTAAGATGCCGCGCTCAGCAGGATTGTATCAATATTACTGCGGACGGATGGACAACGTTAGGCGCTCAGTCCTATCAATGCCAAGAGATCATATGAAGCTTGGCTTCCAACCAGTGACCGTGGAGACGAATGCACCCGACGAAGAGGGCTGTCTCGTGTTCGCCGACAACCGGCTTGTGGCGGTGCTGGTGCGCTTGTCGGAGGAGCACGGCAGGAAAGCGGGACGCTGGTACCTGGAGCATGGGTTCGGCAAGTTGGACGGACCGGTTCACCCCATTTTCAACGATCTGGATGAGGCACAGGACTGGGTGGCTCAGCGCGTTGGCTGATTGGAGACATTGCCGTCGAAGTTGCTTCTACATCAGAGCGATACAGTGTGGATGATCTCGCCGCTTTCATCAGTGACTGCGACGGTCCAGCAGGAGTCATGTGGCACCTGATGGAGCAGTCCACCTCGGAGTTCTGCTGCCGTCTTGTCAGCCGCTCCCTGGGCCGTCAGAGGGTCAGGCAAATCAACCCCCTCATCGTCCCAGACGAAGTTATCATCAGACCGAAGGTGGAAGAAGTAACGAGCCATCTCAGCCTCCGGTAAGCCACTCCGTCAGAGTCGCGGTAGGCTCATCCCTGTCATGTTCCCCGAACGTACCACTGCCTAAAAGAAGCAGGAGACCGCGAACGATCTCCTGCCAGGGGGAGGAAGATGATAACGAAGCCTCAGGAACTATCCTGCCATCCATCGGCAAGCAATCAATAGCTCAAATGAGCAAGCCGTTCCCGCGCGATCGTATAATTGCGCTAACTTTCTTTAGGATTTTCAATCTGAGTTTATGTTAATCAGATGAACATCAACGCAGATCAACCTTTCACAGCAAAGAGAGGCATAGGTTAACTTTTTACTTTGACGGAAGCGCAAAAGTTTCGAATGCTTCGAGGGATCAAGGCTGTGGTGATCTGAATGATGGTGGGGTGCTTGCCTGTACTTCACCTATGACGGGCTTCTTGAAGGGGTCGCACGTCAACTCATCTGACAGAATACCAACGCCTACCGAGACAAGGGAGGCCAGCAGGATGGTACAAGATGCTGAATGTACCCGCGTTGCGTTGGTCGTTGAGAACAATAAGGACCTCAGGGCTCTGGCTGTGGCGCTGCTGGAGGAAACGGACCTCCGGGTGGTGGAGGCATCCAGTGCCGAGCAGGCGGTGCAGTACCTGTGCTACAATGCAGGCGATGTCGCCTTCCTTTTCTCTGACGTGAAGTTGCCCTGCGTCATGGATGGCGTGGACCTCGCACGGACGGTCAGGCTTAAGTGGCCGTGGATCAGAACCGTCCTGACATCCGATGCTCCTCCCGCGAACGATCTCGACAAGGCTCTAAGGCATGTACGTTTCATGCAGAAACCTTGGTTGCCGCTTTCGGTGTTGATGGAGGCCGAGAGGGCGGTGCAAGCATACCGCTGCGAGGGCGCCATGCTTCCGGGCCATACCGACACATTTGCGACAGCAAGGCTGTAACTTCATGAAGGAGTCGTAGCCGCAAGGGAGGATAACTCCATGGCCACATCACGCCAGCCGAACATTCGCTCCATCACGACGCCGACCGCCAACACCACTGGTGTCACGCGCGTCGGGTCGAAGCTGCAATCCTGTTATGAGGACATGCTGTACAAGCCAGCATCGCCGCAGATCGAGAACATTGTGCGCCAAGTCTCTTGAGGCAGCACCCATTGCAGCGTGTGTTCTGCGGAAACTGTATTGACGGGTTTCACTGTAGAGCCGAACCGGAGCTACCAAGATGCCTGCTCCCTCCATCACTGCCAACGAGCTTCGTGCCGCCGTCCCGTCCCTTCGTGCCTTTGCCATGTCATTGTGCGGAAACCGGGATTATGCGGATGATCTGGTTCAGGACACGCTGATGAAAGCGTGGGGAAAGATGGACCGGTTCCAGGCTGGTACGAACCTCCATGCGTGGCTCTTCACTATCCTGCGGCATGCTTTCTTTTCTGACCGTCGCAAGAGGCGGCGTGAGGTCGAGGATGCAGACGGCTCATATGCAAGCCGTCTCACCACCATCCCTGACCAGGAGGCGCATCTTGACATGGAGGACTTCCGAAAGGCGCTGATGAAGTTGTCGGCGGATCAACGTGAAGCCCTGCTTCTGGTTGGGGCCGAGGGACTCTCATACGAAGAGGCCGCAGAAATTTGTGGCTGTGTCCTTGGCACTATGAAGAGTCGGGTCAATCGTGCTCGCACTCGGCTGGCTGTTCTTCTCTCTGTCGAGAGCGAGAGTGATCTCAGCACCGACAAGATCATCCTGGCCGCTCTGCCGATGGCGACAGAACCTACCCTGCAAGTTGGATGATAGCGCATCCATGCCGGTTGAGATCGAGCCCAAGTTCGTGGTGGCGGGGGATAGCGGAGTCTCGCTTACAAAGTGGAAGAGTCAAGGCGGCTTCCCCATCTGAAGCGGTTCCCCGTCGATCACATCAAGATCGATTGGAGTTTTGTGCGAGACCTTGAGCACGACCCTGATGACGAGGCCATTATCACGGCAGTGATCGGTCTCGGCAGGAGCCTGAACCTTCAGATCACGGCAGAAGGAGTAGAGACGACGGGCCAAGCGCAGCGGTTGCGGGAGATGGGCTGCCAGTATGCGCAAGGCTACTACTTTGCGCAGCCAGTGACCGGATTCAACGTGCCGGAACTGATCTCAAGGCGGCAGAAGTAGGGATGCTCCTATAGTATCCATGGACCCACGAGGCCCGTACACTGTAGGAGGTCCGCCGTTCAGTGATGGTCTTCGTCAGACGGCTGATCAGCCAGCCTCTTGATCTCGAAAATTGCAGCAGTGACGAAGGCAGAGACGACGAGGAAGGTCACAACAGTCGTGAAGGTCCCGTCCTGAACTCCTGGGTTCATCCCGACCAGCGGGATCAGCAGCAAAGCCGGAATGCCAAGGGTGATCCCCGCAAGGATGCCAATAGGGTTAGCTGCTTCGTCAGGCCGGTGAGTCCTCTGCGCCCGTCGCGCCGTGACCTCCTGGCTCCAGACCTTCACCCGACCTGAGACACTCCTGGCGCGATCTGAAGCAGTCCGGAGATGTGTCGTCCACTCTTCGATGGTCGGCGTCGTCATAATGCAATCCTGTGTTGGCGAACTCTGGAAGTCTGGCAGGCAAGGCCACGCTTCGCAAGCAACTCAGCACTCGTGCCAATTGCCGCATCCCGATAGACACACTATGGGCGGCAAGGAACGACGCACGAGAACCGACAGCTATCCTTAAGGGATATTGACGACGCCGGTTATGATGGGCTGAGTGCCCCAGCCGGTTTGGGGAACCGGGTAAGACAAAAACAAACCTCCGGGGTCCGGTGCGTCGCACCGCAAGTATAAAGGGGGACTTTTCCATGACGGCTTCATCACTCAGCTTCAGGCTGGCGGTTCTGTTTGTCATCATTGGCATTGCCATGGGCATCGGCATGGCCGCATCCCAGAACCATGCCATCATGCCTGCTCACGCTCATCTGAACCTGCTCGGGTGGGTATCGCTGTTCCTGTTCGGCATCTACTACGAGCGCCGCCCGGCTCTGGATACGAGCCGCCTTGCTCTAATCCAGGTTTGGGTCTGGTCTGTCGGAACCGTTCTCCTCACGATCGCCGTTGCCGCCCTACACCTGGGATACGCGGCTTTCGAGCCGATTGCAGCAATCTCCTCGCTGATCGTACTCGCCGCAATGCTGCTGTTTGCCTACTTCGTGTTCCGCCCGGCTACCTCGGTGGCTCCAGGGCCAACCGTGCGGATGACACCCGCTGAGTAACGGAGTGCAGTCGGGGCGGGCAGGTACAGCCTAATCAGCTTAGGGCAGCCAACCGCCCTCCCCGGAACTCCATTGAAAACAGTGAAACCTATCATGCTGCGGATGAGATCATAACCATGGACAAGGAAGTTGCCGATCACCGGAGCCTTTGGTTCCTCAACACCCACGTGGCCATCCGCGTCTCATCTCAGGATGGTTCGGACGGCATATCGGTTCTTGAGCACCGGGCCTCACAGGGAGACTCGCCGCCCCTGCACATCCACCATGACGAGGATGAAATCTTCCACGTGCTTGAGGGCGAGGTTCGTTACCGCGTTGGGGATCAGGAGCGCCGCGCCCGTGCTGGGGAGACGCTGCTGACGCCCAGAGGCATCCCTCACACCTACCGGGTAGAGTCAGCAGAGGCTCGCATGCTGACCGTCACCCGAGGCGAGTTCGAGAACTTCGTCCGCGCCTTTGGCCGTCCTGCTGAACGGCAGGGGCTGCCCGATCCGTCTGGCCCACCCACGCCCGAGCAGGCTGAGGCGCTTGCCCGTGCTTGCCGCCAGTTCGGCATAGAACTCGTTGGTCCGCCGCTTTCATAGAATGGATCACCCATGGGCGGGGTGCTCCTCGACCAGCGTTCCGATCAGGCGCAGCAGTTCCTGCTGCTCTGCACCGTTGCCTCGGCTCAGGAAGGCCGGGAGGTCCTCATGTTCCACGTGCCCTCCGGACGCCGCATTGGCTTCGTGATGGATGAACAAAACCCCTGAAGGATCGCGGATCAGATACCAGCGGTCGCCGCTTGAGCTTTCGTAGAACTTGAGCGCCTTTTTCATGAGAGGCTCCTAACGGATCGCCATGACACACCTACTGTAGCGTATCAGACGGGTGGAAACGTCGTTCGAATGATAGAGTGCTGGTTCAGGACGGTTTGAGCCGTATCCTCAACGGAGTTTGAGAAGGGGCTCCTCCAGGCGAATGCAAATGGAAGCTTTCCGTCAAATTGGCTCTGCTGGGTGAATCGAAGAGATAGCATGCTTGTAGACGACCTGAGACCCACTCCCCCTCACAAGGAGGACTGTGAAGTTGTCGAAGTGTCTAATTTGGCCTTGAAGTTTGATCCCGTTGACGTGAAACATAGTCACGTCGAGTTTGTTCTCGCGGAGATGCCTGAGGAATGCGTCCTGGATCGTAGCTGTAGATGGTGCGGACACGTTCTAACCCTTTGCGAACATCCTCGCAGGAACCGCTCTTTGGAGTGCTCAGCCACACTGACGCAATCTCAGTCAAGGCCGCTGACGTTGGGGGAACACTGAGGTAGGACCTCGGGCGATAACGACTTGGGCAAACCGCTCAACTTCAACAACCCTTGTGCCTTGGGGGATTTCGTGATCCGCAGAGCCGCGTGTTCGGCCTGTCTGATCCTCTAAACGGAGACTAAGCCTCTCGATCTCAGCCTCCGTAATAGGCGTTCCGTGCTCGGCTATCATTTCTGCTAGGTCCTCCGGGAGGGCATCGACTTGCTCCTGGAGGAGGAAAAGGGCTGCACGGATGGTACTCAACTCTCGTTCGTCAACGACAAGGGTGAGTTTCTTCATGGGGGTGTGTCGGCCTCTAAGCTTGTCCTATCAGGCTACGGCAATGTACGGCAGAAAGAAGGCGGATTTTCTGTGCATGAAGGGAATGTCACGGCTTAACCATCCTCTCAAGGAACTTCGTCCTGCACGTTCTCCTCTGTTACGGTTGGGTAAGTTATCTCTGAAACTCGCCGAGTAGCCCAACAATGCCTGAAGCCCGCTCGATCCGTCTTGCCGTGCTGATTGACGCCGACAATGCCTCTCCCCGAATTGCTGATGGCCTGTTTGAGGAGATCGCCAAGATCGGAGAAGCCAGTGTCCGCCGAATCTATGGGGACTTCTCAGGCCAGCGCCTGAAGCCATGGGCCGACATTCTGGCAAAACACGCCATTATCGCACAGCAGCAATTCGCCTATACCACAGGCAAGAACGGGTCAGACATTGCACTCGTGATTGACGCCATGGACCTCCTGCACAGCGGACGGTTCGACGGCTTTTGCCTCGTATCGTCCGACAGCGACTTCACCCGCCTCGCAGGCCGCATCCGAGAACAGGGCGTCGATGTGTTCGGGTTTGGCGAGCAGAAGACGCCTGAAAGCTTCCGGCAGGCCTGCCGCCGGTTCATCTATACGGAGAACTTGCTCCAGGAAGCTCGCGCTCTCGGATCAGACGCAGGGAGGACTCCCAAGCCGCTGCGGCCACCCAGTGCGGCAGTGCCTCTTCTCAAGAAAGTTCTGTCACAGATCGAGAGTGAGGATGGTTGGATCAGCCTTGGAATGCTCGGCCACCGGCTGGCCAGCATAGCTACCGATTTCGACTCTCGTACCTATGGATATGGCAAGCTGAGCGACCTTGTACGCAAGTCTGGTGCCTTCGATATCGATAAGCCAGAAGGAGGAGCCTTACGGGTTCGGCTGAAAGTGCACCAGCCGAAGAAGCGATCCAGTCAGACCTGATGTGACGAAACATGCCGACGTGGTTCGTCCCTCAAACAAGTTCTCTATCCGAAGGCACAGCCTCGTTCGCCTGGAACGTCGGCCTGCAAAACCTAGAACTTCCGGTTCGACGAGGAGGGAGAAGTCCGACTGACCGCATGGATGTGAGACAACCTGCGTTGTTTTCGAGCCCCGTCTTCAGGACAAAGATCAGGCACACGTTCCTTGACCACCTGATATAGCTCTGACAGCATTCTGAAAAATGACAAAAGAACAAAGACCTACGCCACACATGATCAAATCCGAACTGGTTCAGAAGCTCGCTGAGCAGAACCCGCATCTGTATGCGCGTGACATTGAGAAGATTGTAAACGCGATCCTCGGCACCATCGGCGATGCGCTCGCACAAGGGGATCGGGTTGAGCTTCGAGGTTTTGGGACATTTGCGGTGAAGAAGCGCGGTGCTCGCACTGGCCGCAATCCGAAGACCGGTGGTCTCGTTGCAGTGTCCGAGAAAACTGTTCCCGTCTTCAAGACAGGCAAGGAGATGCGCCGCCGACTTAATCCTACGTCACCGAGTCGGACGACAAGGCGTTCCATCGCTGGCGTCTCATGACCATCAGAAAGAAGGACGATATCTCCGGACGCGGCCAGACGAGTGCGGCGCTCGATCTCACGCCTACCCTGATAATCATAGGGCGGCTAAAGTACAGCAGGCTCGTCATGGAATGAGGCTGTCACGATTGGCGGCAGCTTCCCAGCAGCGAGCAGCGAAATTGAGGAAGTTCGGAGCGTGAGACGGAGTAATAACCAACCGGGCTCACGCTCCTGCTGAAGTCGATTCCGAGAAAGCAATGGGCTCAGGAGGCAAACTCAGAATCCGGCCCTCTGAGTGCAGGTATGCGGCTGAGACTTCGAGGGCGGTCAACCGCGATGTTAACATCGGCTCCGAGGTCAAACTCGATGGCCTCCGCATTCACGGAGTTCCTCAAGCTGTGTCACGTATGGTCTACGCCGCTCCCGGTGCTCGGTTCGCAGCTTCTCAATGGCATCTTCCCGTGCTTTGCTGCCCAATAGACGGCACTTAAGTTCGTCACGTGCCAGATTATGCTCAGCATCCAGATCACTCAGGATGCGTACAATCTCCTGAATCTTGTACTGTGCGACATTGGAACACCGACCTGACCAGACGGCCTCTTCGGTTGAAGGGGTCCTGTAGCGGTTCATGGTTTGCATGGCGCTCTCGGCAATTTGCTGTTGGACTTGCGAAAAACAAGAGAAGGTGGATTGGTCACGACGCTCAGGTGGTCAGTCGGTTTAAGCGACAAGAGACCGGCGACACTGCTTCTGCCAGCGTTCGTTGAGACGCTCGACATAGGGCTGTCGCCTCTTGCGATGTTCTAAGATGATGTTGAGCTTTCGGGCTTGCTTGGTTTCATTCGCAAGATTGCTGTCTTCGATTTTTAGCAAGTCAATCTCGTGAGAGAAGTCGATCTTCCATATTACGTTTATGATGCCCCTGATCTCTTCAGTAATAACTCCACAATTCGTAAAATCCTGAGAACTCATCCCTCTGTGCGGCATTTTTCCTTCCCAGCGTTATTGGTTATTATATGATACGCGAACAAACTATACGATAAGCATGCGGGATGTGCGGCAGAAATCAACCTGAACCCACTGGTCTCATCGGAAGTAGCTCTTTAGCTTTAGAGCCGGTTCGGCTGCCCCTGGACGTACCGCCAATAATGCCAGAGTTCACTGTCATCTGACGTGGGAAGCGCTGATCCCCCTGCCTGGAGGTCCAGTCCACTGGCGATTCCCCCCCCTTCACCTACTTCCGAAGACCACTCTAGCTGCCCTCCGAAATCGCCGGATTTCGCCGCATACTGTGATCGGCCCGAAAACACGTAGGCTGGCCCTGGGTGGAAGCAAAACCCTGACCCTCTAGCGCGAGAAGCTGCTCCAGAAACTCCACGAGCGCGGCGGCCCGTTTCCGCTCAAAGACAAGTCGCTGAAAATCAAAGCTATGCTTGTAAGTGGCGAACCTAAATAGCTGTTAGCTACACTCTGGGAGAGCGCCGTGTGAGCAGTAGGTGTCTGGCCAAATTTGTGACTAACGATAATGTGGACTATCGCTAATGAGAAGCCTATGACCGATCTCGCCATCGCAACTAATTGCGCCCTCTCTCCTGAACTTCTGGAACTTGAAAACGACGCAGCCGAGATCGCTTCGCGGGCTCGTTCAGTGAATACTGTCCGAGCTTACAAAGCCGATTGGGATCACTTCTCTTCCTGGTGCAGCGACAAGGGCCTCCTGGCTCTCCCTGCCCTGCCCCAGACCATTGCCCTCTATATGACCGCGCACAAAGATCGGTATTCGATGGCGACTCTCAATCGCCGTCTGTCCTCAATTGCTGCGGCCCATCGCATGGCGGACCATCCATTCGATACGCGTTGCCGCGAGATCGCGCTCGTGATGGATGGTCTGCGTCGCACCAAGACGGTCCGCCAGCGTCAGGTCACAGCATTGACCACTCCGCTGCTCAAGCGCGCCCTCGGCTGCCCATCTGAAACCCTGCTGGATCAGCGAGATCGGGCTCTGATCCTGATTGGAATGGCCGGGGCTCTCCGACGCTCCGAGCTTGTCGCGCTTGAAGTCTCGGACCTGACCCTCTCACCCGAGGGTGTGCGGCTCGTCATCCGCCGCTCGAAAGGCGATCAGTTCGGTGAGGGTCAGGTGATCGCTATTGAGCGCACTAACTCAGAACTCTGCCCAGTTACCAACCTGGAAACCTACCTGAGACAAGCTGGGATCGCTCAGGGTAGCGTGTTCCGAGCCATTGATCGCCATAGCAATCTCAAAGCGGGAATGACGGACCAGAGTGTTGCCCTGATTATCAAGAAGCGAGCCTGTCAGGCAGGTCTCGAAGGAGATTACTCCGGCCATAGCCTGCGCGCAGGCTTTGCGACCCAGGCAGCCAAGAGTGGCGTGGAAGAGCGCAGGATCGCTGCCACGACTCGGCATAAGAATATGGAAGTGCTCAGGAAATACCTTCGCGAAGGCAGTTTGTTCGCAAACGCGGTTACCGCTGATCTCGGGCTGTGACGTGCACTCGGACTTCAAACGTTTTGGGACAGGCCGGTGGGACCTGCTGACCTGCTAAATGGGGCAACATCTGTGCAGCGGTCTGGAGGCATGCTCGGAGTTCCCGGAGAACATTGGTCATGTGGGAATAGCAGGTGCCACTATCTGCTGACTTTGGGGACCACTCCGTAATCCAGTGTCCAGTCAACTGGACCTGCCTTTGCTGATAAATACGGAATGACGCGAACCTGCCGTTCCCAGAACTGATGCGCCCTTATCACCTGCACACCATGTACCCGCAGGTACGTCCGTCGTATCTCCTGGCGCATCCGCAACACGGCGTCCAGCAGCCTGTACGGCATTGAGATAAAAACGTCATTTTGCGACCTCGCTGACTTCTGGTCCTGGCGCATAGAAGCCCGCAACGTATTTGATTACCGTCGCCGCTGCACGAGCGACTGGTGGCAGCGGACGGCCAGGAATATCTCCATTTAGATGAGAAGGATAATCGGAGCCGTTAAACTCCGATCCTGTTGCGTCTACAGTCCACCTTCGTGATTGATGTATTCTGCCCATTGGAGCTTGAACATGGTGGCCGCGCTAGGACACGTGAACATGAATCCGATGGCATCGGCATACTTTGTCTCTATGGCCATGGGTTTGATATTGTTCTCGATCAGCCAGCCAAACACATCGAAAACGACTGGTGGGAAGGCGGCACGAACAGGCGTGAGATCGTCCGACCACGCGTGGCAATCAAGCTGGAACCAAAACGCGTAGATCGTCGGCGGTGTTGTTGTTGTTGTGCCGCGACGACGGCGGCGAAGGTGAACGGTAGACGCTGTAGGCGTTGAAGTATTCATATGATGTAAATTCCTTAACAATGATCAATGATAACATTTCGTGACTGCAATTTGCAATATTTTATTGAGATGTTTGGCTTAGCGGTCGGATTTCAGCACCAATAATCTATGGATTAACTGCCCTATGGCCAAGGATGCCAAATAAATCTTGCCGATTTTATCAGGAACAACACGCGAATGGCCTTCTAGGGCATCCACGACGGCATTTGCTTGTTGGTCAAGTCGTCTAGGTAATACCCATAGGGTTTCGGGGTATTACCTTCATATGAACCAACCACTCAGACCTCACGCGGCATTATCGACCCCCAGGTCCAGTTTCCAGTCGGTAGGCTCTTCAAGGATATCGAGATCATCCCGTGTGAAATCAAATACATGCGCGAACCGAGCAACCCGATTGAGCGGCAGAGCCTGCGCGTCACGAGCGGGGACACGGATTCCAGACGCCCTCAGCTTCCTGATTATCGCGTACGCGGTCTGTGAATCGACACCCGAATTCTGCCGCCCGTAGAGCCTATCAAGCGCGTAGCCACGGTCAAGAACTTGCAACTCGATGATGGCAGGAGAAGGTCGGTATTCGAGGAAGGCAGAGCGTTGAAGAGCGCAGATCATCGCTTTATCCCGCAAGCAATTGCAGAAGCGCCGACTGGCATCCCGGAGCGCGGCAGCACTGCTGAGGTACACAAGGTCCGGATCACCCTCGACTGGCGGCGGCATGCAAAACGTCGTTGCACGTGACAGCCAGCTTTTGACCCACTGTCCGAGACTGGTCTCACTCTTCAGCGTCGCCAAGGAGGCGAGAAGCTGCTCATCGTAGGAATGATCAGCCTGATAATGTGATCAGCATCCACCCTGCTGCACTTAAGAAGGTCCTGACCTGCGCAACAGAATTGCGGGAGATGATGGAACGTGGTGACATGGAAGGTGACCATGCCCTGTCAGAGGCGTTCCGGTTTTTCCTTCACAGTGTGGTGGTGCAAAAGCCTGATGGTTGGCGCAAGGAGCCAACGGTCGAAATTCGCAGTCCGTGGATGGCTTTTAATGCGAATCCGCCGACAGCCACTGCATCCAGTCTGTCGGGGGGATTGATGGTAGCGGAGGTCCGTTTCACCCGCTCCCCATACATACAGAGACCATTGTTTTTCCTGGGCTCTAACGACGATACGGCTCAGCTTGAGGCGGGCACATAGGAGAGATCGGACAGACTGGTAAGGCTCATCGTCCCAGCCGCCCTCCCCGTCTGAATGAACCCAAGTCGCACCGAGATCGTTCTTGTCTTGTTCTAAAGCCCTGTCTTCGCTCCATGATCGACCGGCTGTCTGACTTCCCGTGGGTGATCGTCAGGGCTGATTGCCCCGTCTGCCCTCATCGCAAGGGTCAGTACCGGCGGGCTCGGTTGTCCGACAAGTATGGAGCCGACATCCAACTATGCGACTTGATAGACAAGATTGCTTTCGATTGCCTCTGGAAGAGCCATGCGGGAGAGCGGCCTCCAAACCAGTACGATTCCAAGTGCAAGGCCCGATTCACGGACCTTGAGATGACCAGCCGCCCTCCCCCGGACCTCCCGCCTATGATGCGGAAGCTCACGGTCATCCGGGGTGGAAAGCGGTGACGGTGCATAGGAGAAGTCCGATCCGGCTGACCCATCAGGACTGGAAATCGTTGTTCCCGAATTTTACCGCTTACCAATCCTTCTGTTTGATCCTGCGGATCTCGCTGGGCATGCGCCTGATCCCATCATCGACAGGACCCTGCGTCTGCGTGTCTGTGACTTCCGGCTGCGACGGCTGCTCGCGGCTTGTGAACTCTTCCAAGCCCAGCGCCGCGTCGATGCTCTTCTCGCTGATGCCAACAACGGCCCAGGCCATCTCCTTGGCTTCATCATATCCTTTTTCAAGGACCACCACGCCGCGCAACTGTCCGGAAGCTGATCGCTGAACAACCGTCCTCAGATCACTCGTGAACACACGCTCGTCCACCTTGCTCACCTGGGGAGCGGCACCTTTTTGCCGAAGCTGGGAGGCTTTGTTCATCTCGGTTTCGATCTCAGTGAAGGTATCACTGCTGCTCACCGTCTTTTTCATGAACTGGACGAAGGCAGCTTCGGCCTGCATCTCAGCAACTTTCTGCGCTTTCAGGATGCCGCGACGATCTGGAAATTCCACCGTCCGCTCAACCCTCGCGGAGACCCGGCGCAGCTTGCCATCGGGCTTGTATTCAACGGAAACTCCATCAACGCCCGCTTCCCAAGTGGCGCTGCCGTCAGGATTGACCGCAACCTCAGCCAAGGCCGAACCCATTAGGGCCATAGAAAGACCCAACACACCTATGATCGTCTTCATGACTTCGCTCCATCGAATTTGACAACGAACTTGGGTCTACGGCTGATAGTTTCGGCATCCACTTCTACAATGAGGTAGAAATCGCTACGTGCCGCAACGACGTAACAATTCTGATAGTTCGACGTGACCAGATTCCAGGGGGTCTGATCGGAGCCATCGTGGTGCACAAAATGCTTTGCATTGGAGCTATGGTTCTCTCCGAAGCGATGCTCCTTGATGATCTCGCCTTCCTTGTCCACGAACGACAGCCGAAGGTTCGGGATGTCGGTTCGCATGCCCCCTGCGTTAACCGCCATAATACTCTGGCGCGGCCTCACTTCATCGAACGTATACACGTCAAAGAAGTCATCCCCGCCCTGCCCGCGATTCATCATCTCGGTGTATTTTGATGTGGCCCAGAACTTGTTTCGCAGAATGCCGACAGAGAAGCCGGATCTCTGCCTGTTGTTCACTTGGCATGAGTAGGTCATGTTCCGCGCCCATGGGTGGGCGGCGACTTCCTCTTGGTTGGAGGCGATCTGCCGGTAAGTTTCGACCAGATTCCCAAGAAAGTTCTGCTTGAGCCTCACGGAAACCGGGATGACAATGGTGGCGGTCGTGTTCATCTTTCGCGTTTGCACGTACTGCAACGTGCCCCGGTCGTTCGACAGGCTCGATTCGGTGAACATCTTCGGCTGGCCAACACCGATGTCACTCACCTCGCCTGCGAGGATTGTCGCCTTCCGTTCGTAAACGATCTCCTCCGCATTTTTTTGCTTATCGATATTTTCAACAATGGCGATGGGAAGATCACCACCAAGCTCGCCCTCACCCTGCCCAAGCTTTTTCACATAGGCTTTGAAATCATCAATGCGAATGGAGACCTTGGCATCCACGCGCACGAACTTTCCGTCTTGGGTTACCTTGACCGGCTCGAAGCCTCTGATCGACCCTTGTGAGTATTCGCGCACCTTGGAGTCGATGGAGACGGTCTCCGACCGAATTCCTTCTTGAATTGTCAGTTGAGTGTCGGCATCAATAAAGGTTCCGACCACCTGTTTGAGGGCGTTTTCGGCAGCATTCTTTGATGCACCTTCAACGTCTTCACCAATTCCGCTGGCAAGAACGGTCCTTACGATCCGTTGTGCTTGGCCCGGCTTCTCGTAAACCTGTCCTGTGCTGGCCTTGCTCGAAGATCCCGCTTCAATGTCCGAGAAATCGTCGCCCGGCGTGGCTGCTTTCTGCGATTGCTTCTGCGACAGTTGCGGTTGCTGCGGTTCTACGTGGACGAGGAGCGAATTGGCCACATACCCGGCCTCCCTCCCATGCTGCACCTGACACCAGACCTGACCGGTTTCGTTCGCCTCGCAACCATTGGTCCTGACCGTGGTGCCCGACTTGATCTCGGCTTTCTTGCGGAAGGCGGCGGCAGGCCCCTCACGCAGAGCGGCAAACCCATCACTGAGTGGGGTCTTGATAATGGCCGTGCTGGCACCTGACGCGGCAGCGGGTCGATTCCCGGGGCGCCGTTCTGCTGAACCAAATCGCACACTATCGAATTCATCCGGCGGGGGACGTTGCGGCGCGGGATACGCCTGGGGCTGCCCCTGGGGACTGTATGGATATTGTCCCTGCGGCGGATAAACAGCCGGGCCTTGCGGAGGATACGGGCCTCGCGGGTAGCCGGGACGCTGCTGTTGCGGTATTTGCTGGAGAACCCCGCCCAGAATGGACCCGAAAATATCTGCGGGGTTCTGCGCAGCCGCCGGGGCTACACTACTAAGGATAAGGAGACTGGCTCCAACCAAACCGCAACATCTCATCGTTTTACTTTCGGTTCGCCACCTCGATTTGATTTTCAATGCAATCTTCGCTTTGAGAAAGTGCCATTCGTGAGTAGCAGCGCCTCAAGGTTCGCGCCGCGTCCGTACGGGCCGAGGTTGAACCAAGCCCGTACAGGGGTGTCCTGCACCAGATCATCAGCACGGTTGCGGCTGTTAGTGCACGAGATGGCGAAAGACTGCAGGCTCGGCACAGTGCCAGCCTTTGGTCGCACACCGCAATTTTAGCCGCTATGCTGAGAGTTCTGTCGCTTTCAAGAGACTAAGGTGGTGCCTAGTGACAGACCACAACTATATAGAACAATCAGTAACTTAGCAGATCTGGCAAAGCCTTGTTCTTTCCTGGCAAATACAAGGTTTCTGCTCGTGACGTTCCACAATCAATGGCGTCACCTCCGAGCCGAAATAAGGCCGAGCGAAAGCTTAGACTTGTAGAACTAGGTGAGACCTTCGCGACAGCGTTCTCATTCTGTTTTAATCAATTATTGGGCTGCAATGATCGAGCGGCGTCTGACGTTTCATAGGGAATCGTTCGAGTCGATTGCCCCACTGCCCCCATCGGATGAGCCAGTAACGGCTCGCCCGACTGGCCGAGAAGTTCGGGGCTGACATCCAGCTATGCAATCTGCTCGAAAGGATCGCCCTTGACTGCCCAATGAAGTCCTTGCCGTGGGGACGACCTCCTGGACCGTATGATCCTAAGTGCAAGGCCCGGTTTACTGATCTTGAGAGTATCAGCCGTCCTCCCCCAGACCTTCCGCCTGGAATGCGGAAGCTGATGGTCATTCGGGGTGGGAAGCCGTGACTCGAACATCTGGAACCCCAGCCCCGCAACCTTGTTGGCCGATACACGCCTGCCTCAAGGAGGCCAAGCTGATGATCTGCCAGTTCTGCCACCAGGATGTGAGCGATCCCTGCCACGATCCGCAGGAAATGCGGCAGCGAGCCATGAACCACATTGATCGCTGTGAGAAGGCTCTGAAGGAGGATATGAGCGACGGGATCAATCCCAGCGATGGTCAGAGCGCTGGAAGCATCTGAGCCGAGGTCCTAGAGTTCAGACATGCCATGGTGGCTGCCGACGATCTCAAGGAATGCTGACCAGTGGGACTGAGCCCCCAACTCTTGATCAGTCGCTAACCTAAGCCCTGACTTGTTCGCGTCGTGCGAGCCGCTCCACAAGCTCCGCCAGCCGAGCCGGGAGGGTAGTTTCGACTGGGCCGCAAGACACCCGCAGTCGCTCCCCAAGGTTCTGAAATTCACGCGAGTTCAGCAACTGACTGGACATACTCGTGGGTGGGGGAGGAAACGGGGCTGCCGGGGCTTCAGGTGGAGGCAAGGCTCGCATCAGGACACTCTGGCTGGCGGCATCAATGCACCGCTGAACGCCCCATGTACTCGCCCTGTTTTAGGGTCACTTGCTTACAAGGCACTGGGATTTTGTGGCGAATGTACGGTCAAGGTGTTGAGCATCTTCTGCGGCAGCACCTCTCTGCATCCTCGACCGCAGACTGTCGGAAGCCCACTCGATCCCAGGCTCGCGTTTAGCATCGGGGGGTGGTGCGCCCTTCAGAGGGTTCTCGGTTATGGCCTGGAAAACATAGAAGCCATTGTACCGCACACCGGCACGGGCCGCGCACTCATGGAAGCCACATGGCGCACGATCCTGCTTGCGGAGAACTCCTGCAAACGCCCACGCGTCTGCCTTGATGAAGCAAGGCACCGGGCAGTGTTCAGGCACTGCGCAGAACAGCATAGGCCGCTGCTTGTTGCGGAAGAGGTTGTACGCGCACTCCCGCAGGTCCGAACCGGCTGGTGCCGCTTCATCGATCAATCTCATGGAGCATCCCCCCTACCAGCCGCGTGCGCTCACTTCTTGGGGAGGGCCTCGCAGGCTTGCGCCAGTGCCCTATAGGGCGACGCGCTGTCCGATAAAGAGCTTGATTCGATGTATATGTCTGTCGGGTTCCCAACACACGACAAGATAAAGTGAAGCTTACGCCTCACTGTCGCGACCATTGCTTTAAGCTTAGCCTTTATTAGTAGCTCGAAAGTGGGATAACGCCAGCACCTCTTCAGCAAGTCAGCACTAACAACAGCCGAAACTTTGCCTTTTGTTGTTCCAAAGCCCGGCTTGAGTTCGTCACCGCCCGAACAACGTCGCGATCAGGCCACCCCGCCTGCGGCCATCCCGATGCTCATCCTTGACCTTGAGCGGTTCGGGAGCAGACAACGGCTCAGCCACAGGCTGAAACTCGATCAACTGCTGGCTTGCCGAGACCGGTTCACCTGATTGCTCAGGCTGTGGCTCGCGTAGGATCTCCGTGACCGTGCCGGTCTCCGGCTTCAGCGCAGGCTCCTCAACATTCTCCTCTGTCGCAGACAGCACTTCAATCCGGCCTGGAAAGTCGTTCGGGCATTCGTAGCGCACGTAATCCTGGAAGCCGGGTCTGACGCGATGCTCCTGGTCGAGGATAACCTCATGCGTAACCTCGACCACGAAGAAGCGCCCTTCCGGTGTCGTCACATCAACCCGCCGAACCACACCCTCCAGGAAGCTTGTCAGCGAACCCGGAGGATGGAAGTGGACACGGACCTTATCGCCAACCGCAACCTCGCTCGTCACCCCCTCAGCCATTCGCAGACGCTCCACCTTGCTGCGGCAGGCGCTGAGATGCCCACATGGCAGCCTGGGTGCGGTTTGAGGCCCCGATCTTGCGCAGGATGGCTTTGACGTGGACCTTGATGGTGGCTTCCGTGACATCCAGCTTGCGGGCGATCACCTTGTTAGGCGCTCCCTCTCGCAGGCAGCCCAGGATTTCCGCCTCTCGGGGTGAGAGCTTGTAGGGCTTCAGATCAGGCCGGGCTGGGTCTGCGGTGTTATCCCGGAGCGACTGGTCCCGGTTAGAGAGAGCCCCGTCCACGAAGGCACGAAGCACTTGTGAAGGGACCACCGCCTCTCCGAGCATAACCATCTCAAGGGACTTGATCAGAACGTCAGGGCCGCTTGCGGCTGAACAGAAGCCGTCCACCCTTGCCCTATGCGCCATCGTAACGAAGCCGAGGTCGAACTGATCCGCCAGCGCCACGATCCGTGCTTCCGGGAGGTGCTCTCGCATCTGCCTGATGATCTCAAGCAGACGACTGCTACCCTGATCGGCGTCGATGATGATCAGGGCAGGTGCCGGAGCGCCATGCTGGCGATGTCCTGTTCCGGTAGCAGCCTCGGTGAGGGCGAACGGCGATCCATGCAGGAAGTGCCGAAGCCATGTGCGCAGCCGGGGGCTGTCACAGATCAGAGATGTTGGGATCACTGGTGTGGGGCTGGTGGACGGGAGATCCGTTCCTGACGAGGAATCGTGTGCGAGTGTCAGCGTTTGCGCAGTCATCCGTGCCCCCTGCTCAGCTTTGTCCGTTAAGAGAAAGTAAATGAACGATGAGAGCTTCGTCTGTCGGAAACCAGACCAAAATCAGGTTAGAAGAATACTCCTAACTGTGACACGCAGTCACATTCCTGTGACCAGACCGGCAACTGGCCGGGTTTGACATGAGTTTGCGTTGAACTCTTGTATTTGCTGACCGAGGTTGGCCTTGCGCGACTTCAGCGGCGCGAACGGGCACGGTTCGGCATGGCGGTTGATCCGGGTTGATCCGGGCGGTTAGATGTACAACCAGCATCAGGCGCTTCTCTGCTGCGCTGCATGGGACCATCCGAGCTTAAGCAGCAGGAGATATGACCGCCGTACCCTGTGCAGATCAGACGCTCTGGACCTTATGTATGCGAATGCATCATCGCAGAACCTGTGTCACGAGTCCGACTAGCACCGCCTGTGTTGTTGCTCCGGTTTTCGCAAATATCGCCTTGAGTTGGGAACGTACAGTTCCCACAGAAACGCTACCGGATGCGGCAATCTCCTCCAGCCGATCACCCTGCGACAGGGCCGCAGCCACTCGCGCTTCCGCAGGGGTCAGTCCGAAGACTTGCGTCAAACGTTCAACTGGGAGTTCTCGCCGACACTCTGGGTCAACAATGGACACCAGCACCGTGCCACCTTGACCGGTTGGAACTTGGGCGGAGTACGGAAGGGGCGCGACTGTCAGGGCGTATCCACGCTTCCCAGATGGTCGCGAAACGGCCATGCTACCACCAACTGCCACCCTGCCTGAGTTCAGGCGCAGGGCTGACGCGCACAGGTGCTGAAATCGCGTGTTATCGCCAGAATTAAGCATTCGCAGTCTTGTCGCGTCCAGCACGATTCCGTCGCGCTCTCGCGCCAGTGCCAGCATCGCCGAGTTGACAAAGACTGGCTGGCCCTTGGCATCGAGAGTGGCAATGGCTCTTGGGTTCGCCTCCAGCAATCCGTCCAGAATGCTCTCTAGCTGGACCTTTTGCGTTTCCAAGGTTCCGAGCCGATGCGCCATATCAACGGCTTGTCGGAGGTGATCCATGAAGATGCGAAACAGGTCCAAGCTCTCGCTCGAAAACGGACCTGTCCCCGCCGAGCCTGAAACCGCCAATGCATAGGTTAGGTCCTTGCTTGGCCTGCAATAGCCGGTGGCATGATACTGAATGCCGATCCGGTCTTTCTCCCAACGGCAAAAATCGGGATAGTTCTCAGCATTATAAGTCGGATCGATGCCGTCGAGGTAGATGAGCGCATTCGGGCGGGCACGCTCGAACAATGCCTGCGGATTTCGTGCATGATAATGCGCGGCATATTCCTGAAGAATGCTGTCGAATGGGAGGTCGCGGTATCCCGCCATGGCCGATGTGAGGACCTCGTTCCGGTTTGTCCGGTGGAGGACCAATGTTGTTCCGTAAGCTCCTAGTTGCTCGGCAATAGAACTTGCCACTGTAATCCATGGCGTCTTTTGAAAAGCAGCATCGTAGGCGCTCATAATGATGCGGTGAACCCGCTCATCAAAAGACATAGCAATAGCTCCCGCAAGCTCAGGCAATAGCCCACAATACTATAAGCAAATCGATCATCTTCGTTCAAGATGAACTACTCTATAGGATGGTACCGCACTGTGACTGTCGCAGTGAAGCACGCCTGATGCCTGTCCGTTGTCTACTGAGGGGTTCCCTTTGGTTGGCGTGCCGACGCTACAGGGAAGCATCAACAGCCAGTTCGCCTGAGCCCTTCGGGATCGGCACAGGCAGCCGCTACAAGCAGCGAGCAGCTATCGTCTAATCCCTATTCACACCGGCATGAAGATCTCTTGTGCTGGTCGGGTTCTTCGCAAGGGCCTCGTTCGCCCTCTGATACCCTGTGCTCCACTTCTACCCTGTGCTCCACTTCAGGTTGCCATCTTGCGCGAGGTCGCGACCTTCAATGGCATCCGGACGCTAGATCCGGAAGAGACACGGCACCGTCGCTTGTCATCTCCCAAATGGGAGAAGAACTAGGCTGGGAACAGCGACATCCTGATGCTCTGATTTGCTCGGGGCTCTCCATTGTCGTGTAACTTTCTGATTGTGCCATTGCCCCCTGCGGAAGTGATTGCAGGAGATGAAATTTGGGTGCGACTTCCCTGAACCTACTGAACGGACAAATCATCGACTGTTTCGGCTTTCTGGCCTCTGGTGCCACTTTATACACCTTTGCTCAGAAGCGCATGTTGCCGATGAGAGTGGCCGCGATCACTGCCAATGTGTTTTTTATCGCGTATGGGGCTCTCGGAGCGATTTATCCCGTCCTGATACTCCACGCGATCCTACTCCCTCTCAACGTCAGGCGCTTGCGCGAGCAGCAGACAGATCAAGCGCAGGCTCCTCCGGAGACAGCGCTCCAAAGGCGCAACGTGACGCTCATGGAGCAGTGGCGTCGAGATAATCGGAGATCATCTCCTGCCATGGCGAACCACAAGCCGGGATCTGCGGCGAATAGGAGCAGTCGGCTTAGCCGCAGTTATCGGGCAGCCAGTTAGGCTCGGACGCGCGGGAATGTCTCAATGATCACGCCAGAGAGACCTATGGCACAGGAAGGCCGAAAGTTGGATGAGCCACCCACCTGCACCCGAACCATCATTGCATCGCTGTACTTTATTGGGCTTGCGGCGGGCGGTGTGGTCCTGAATGACTGGATCGAAGGCCGACTTGTGCCCTCAGAAGGGGCAATGCTCATCCTGGTCTTTGCCTGCATTGCAGGCACAATCCGTTTGATCCGTTAACGCCGTGACTCTGTGTGAACAGGACAACAGCGCGGTTTCGCTTGCTCCTGTTACCCTCTTGGCATCTGGCTCCACTGGACGAGGATCAAAGGCTCCCCTCGCAATGTTGTCTTACAGGCAAAGAGCACAAAGCCCTGCTATGGCACCGACTTCGAAGGCTCATCACCGCAAGAACTGGCTTCTGGCTGCCCTGGAGCCTGAGGATCTGGCGCACCTTGAGCCGCACTTGGAGACCGTGATCCTGCCGAAAGGCACTGTGCTGTACGAACCTCATGATCCGATCCGCTACACCTACTTCCCACACGACGCGATTGTGGGCCTGATCAACGTCATGGAGGAAGGCCAGTTCGTCGAGGTGGCGTCCTTCGGGCGGGAAGGCTTGTTTGGGCTGATCAGCGCTATCGTCTCGCGGGAGGCTTTCGGGCGCTACAAAGTGCAGGTTCCCGGCACCGCCTCCCGGATTGCTATTGATCGCATGCAGGAGGCGATGCAGGCTCGCCCCAAGCTGCGGCGGCTGATCCTTGGCTACTCGGAGGCGCTGCTCGCCCAGACCTTTCAGACCGTCTCCTGCAATGCCATCCACACGGTGGAAGCTCGCTGCGGCAACTGGCTATTGAGCACCCGTGACCGCATCGATGAAGATATCTTGCCCCTGACCCATGCCGATCTGGCCGAACTGCTCGGGGTGCAGCGCTCCACCGTCAGCACGACCCTGCGCACGTTTCAAACACAGGGCCTGATCACGCAGCAGCGCGGCGGCATCAAGATCGCGGACCGGACTGGTCTCGAAGAGATCGCCTGCGAGTGCTACGGTAAGATCCGACAGACCTTCGCACGCTTGCTGCCCATACCATCTTCGCCGTTCTGACCCTGCACCGTAGCGGACGCCGATGATCAGGGGAACGAGTTAGGCAACCATCCCAGCGGCCACTGCTCCCCGCGATAGCTTAACCTCGTCAGATCTCGTGCTTCGCCTGATCCTCAGCCTGCTTGGAGCGGAACGGGACCACCTTGCTGTTCGCCGCTGCCATCCCCTCAGCCACGGCTCGTGCGAGGCCATCCTGCCGAAACGGCTTGCTCAGCCTGACGATATCGGGGCTTAGGCGGAACGGCAGGTCGGCGTAACCAGATGCCAGGATGATGGGCAGATGCGGCCATTGCCGCCTGATCGCCTCGATAAGCTGCACTCCGGTCATGCCGGGCATGGCTTGGTCCGTGATCACCAACTCCACCGTGTGGGCGCGACCAAGATAGTCCAATGCCTCACGCCCGGAGGCGGCTTCCAGCACCCGATGGCCGAGGTCTTCCAGCATGGCTACTGTGTTCTGAAGCACCAGCGGATCGTCATCGACAACAAGAACCATGAGCCCTTTGCTGCCTGCGCTCAAGGAGGACACATGACCCTGAGACGCCGGTACGGCTGGCGCGACGGCCTGTGCATAGATGGCAGGCAGCCATATCTCAGCGGTCGTGCCCTCGCCCTTGCGGCTGCTGACCACCAAGCGTCCGCCTGACTGTGCGGCCATGCCATGGACCATCGAGAGCCCCAGACCCGTCCCCTTGCCAACTCCCTTCGTGGTGAAGAACGGCTCCATGGCTCGCGCCAGGGTGGCCTCATCCATGCCCTCGCCCGTGTCGGTCACCGACAGGCAGACGTAGCGGCCCAGGGCAAGGCCGATGCCGTGATCCTGATCGATA
Organism: Microvirga arabica; assembly: GCF_016811235.1. Classification (GTDB taxonomy): domain Bacteria; phylum Pseudomonadota; class Alphaproteobacteria; order Rhizobiales; family Beijerinckiaceae; genus Microvirga; species Microvirga arabica. Next base: position 81,573 of record NZ_JAFBID010000002.1, on the reverse strand, counting down.
GTCTGCTCCTGCGCCGCAATGGTGATGACGCCGCCCTCCGGCATGGCATCCCGCGCATTCACCACAAGGTTCAGCAAGGCCAGTTCAAGCTGGTTGGCATCCACCCGTGCACGGGGCAGACCGAGCGGGAAGCGGGTCTCGATCCGCACCAACGAGCCAGTGGACTGCTGAAGCAGATCGGCCATGTCCTTCACGAGATCGGGCAGATCAACCGGCTCGGGCTTGAGGTCCTGGCGGCGGGCAAACGCCAGCATGCGCTGGGTCAGGGCGGCTCCGCGTTGCGCTCCCTGGATGGCGCTGTCGAGCAAGCGCGTGATCTTCGGATCATCGGGCACGCGCTTGCGCAGGAGTTCGAGATTGCCGAGCACCACCGCCAGCAGGTTGTTGAAGTCGTGTGCGACCCCGCCCGTTAGCTGGCCTACCGCTTCCAACTTCTGGGCATGCCGCAGCGCTTCCTCCGCCTTCTTGCGGGCCGTGACATCCACCACCCCACCAAGAACATGCAGGAACCGACCGTCCCCATCCCGTTCGACCCGGCCTGAGAAGAGCACATCCAGGACCGCCCCACTTTTGGTGATGAGGCGGTACTCGGCGTCTTTGAACACCCCATCACGCAGCAGCTTTGGCCAGAGTTCGCTTCGACGTTGGATCGCGTCTTCGGTCATGAAGTCGGTGATCGGTCGCCCCACCACTTCCTCGCGCCGGTAGCCCAGGAGATCGAGCCACGCCTCGCTGACATGCTCGATGATCCCGGCCTCATTGACGGAATGGAGCGGTAGCGGGGTCTTCTTGTACAGGGTGCGGTACTGTTCCTCGCTCGCCCGCAGGGCGGCGGCTTCGCGCTCGGCCAGCAGGGCGAAGCGGCGGTCGAACATCGCGGCAATCAGCGCCAGGAAAAGGATCAGGAAGGTTGCCGCAGCAATCGCAAGGGCGAGGGTTGTCTGTTCCAGGCTGGCCTCCCCGTGGGCCTGATCGATGCCGGGATACGCGGTGAAGACTGCCGCATGCATGGCGGCATAATGCATGCCCGATACGGCAATTCCCATTGCCACGGCAGCAACCACCTTCTGACCCAGACCAGTGTTCCGGAAGGCGAGCCAGAGCGCGACCATCGAGGCTCCGATGGCGATCAGGACGGAGATGGCCACCCACACGCTGTTATAGCTCAGATCGGCGGGCATCCGCATTGCCGCCATGCCGGTGTAGTGCATGCCTGCGATCCCGAGCCCCATGACAAGGCCGCTGAGCGCCAGGGCTTTGAGGCCAGCGTTTGGCCGGATCACCACCAGAAAGCCGGTGCCAGTGACGAGGATTGGCAGGGCGAAGGAGACCGCCGTCAGCCCCAGATCATAGCGCACCGGCATGTCCGGCATGCTGAAGGCCAACATGGCGACGAAGTGCATAGCCCAGATGCCACCACCCATGGCGAAGGCGGCAGCGGCCAGCCATGCGTGCTTGGCCCAGCCCTGGGCCATCCGGATGCGACCCGCCAGATCGAGGGCCGTATAGGAGGCGACAGTCGCGATCAGAGTGGAGAGCACCACCAGGGTGGTGTCGTGACTTCCGGTGACGGTCATTGGGCCTTGGAAGCCTCGCTGGACAGAAAGACTATGTTCTTAATGTAGGGGTGAGACCCACACTGAACAGTGTGGACAGGTTCTGCGGACGCTCACCAAGCAGTACGGACTAAAGGTTAATGCCCGATCCATTGACCTTAAGATGGCCGACTTCTCTCCTCTAACCTTCCGCTCCGCAGCCGGTTCGATATCCTGTCAAGCCTTTATCTCTGATGCGGCTCCTCTAGCTTGAACGTTCACGATTGATTAACGATGGATGGGATGAATGGACGAGTGGCTGCCGATGAAAACTGCGCCAACGAACGAAGATGATGTCCTGCTCTGGGTGGAGCGCGTCGAGATCGGGTACTTCAGCAGCGTCTCAGGCCGGTGGCTGTCGCGGGATGAGCGTCATGTCCATGAGCGCCCGAAGCGCTTGGAACCCGTGGGCTGGATGCCACTTCCCACTGCGCCAGCCGTAAAGGCAGAGGCGGCTTGAGCTTGCAGCCTTATTTGGAATGCGAGATCCAGAGGGCTGCTGACTAAATACGAAAGTTCCGGCCAGAGCATTCGGGCACGTCGCTTAAAGCCTCGCCGTTACGAAGCGTCATGCACTTACCGCAGGTCAGCAGTTACAAAAAAGGGCAGCCATGCTGCCCATTTGATCTCGCCCATTGTTCAGACAAGAACTATATTTTGCAGTGCAATACAGCGATTGACGTCGCCGTGTTGCTGCCCTTCTTGGGCGTTTCCTCCCTAAACTTCGGGCCGCTCTCTAGCGGCCTTTTTTCTTAGGTGGCTTGTTCTAATCAAAGCCACAGGCGAGCCGCAAGTAGACTTCCGGCGTACGCCAGTAGTCCGTTCCCACTCATGCGACGCCGCTTGTTAAGCACAGCACGCCCAGCGTGTCTGTCTGGAAGCCATCAGACTGCAAACTCGATCCTGCCAATTTGGCAAGCGGGTGCTTCATCTTCCTGCTATCCGAAAAGCGCGGCAACCAAGCCTCCGGGTGGGCATGGCTCCACTGTGATGAGAAAGTAGCACTGACGGCATCCAAGGTTGTCTCTGGTTAACAACAACCCGGAGCAGCACTGGCCACGAACAGCAAGGCTGCCTTATCCTGCGTTCGTTTTAGGATGGACGAGCCCCGTCCTTTTCCATTTCAACTGGTACTGGCGGATAAACTCGCGCAGGGCACTGGCTTCATCGTCGAGACCCCCAGTGGCATACGAGGCGACAACATCTGCAAGCTGGCGGACAATCTGCTCCGGCGTTCCGCCTGCATCCTCAAGCGATTTCACATGCGCCCGTGCGGCTGCCTCAAAATCGTTGTCGGAGGAATTCTCTTGAGCGGCGTTCGAGAAAATACGTTCGTGAACCATGATCTGCCTTGATGCACAGCCTTCTGCGGGCTGTCGCACGTCCAGCCTGTTTGAAGGTCAGGCTCGGCACAAGTGGAAGATTTCTGGCAAAACGACGCAGCCAAGAAACCTGTTTCGGCTCCCCACGTTTTCCGCTGTTTAACGTGCAGGCGACACTTCGCCTGCCGGTTTCGGTGTCAGATTTCTGCGTATGAGCGTTTCAAACCCATTCTCTTCGAAAGCTACCGCCCACTGGGGCGAACTTGCCGCCAAAATTGACGAGATCGCCGAGCGGGCCGGTGTCGCCGCTCGTGACAGGCTCACCCTTGAGACAACCCTGGCTTCTCTCCCTTGGCGGGAGCGGCGAAGGCTGGGACTGATCTTGGAGGGCGTCCGCATGCAAGCCGCCAGTGAGGACCTTCGGACTGCGGTGGACAGGATGCTTGGTCTCGCAGGTGAGGTCTGGGCCAGCGGGCCTCCACGAGATGGACCTGAAAGGTCCCGTTAGATTTGTTACGGACTGCTGCCGAAAGGATCGGCAAGGGAGAGGCTCTCGACCGCCTAACTTCCGAAAGCAGGCAAGTGCCCGATACGAATAAATCCGATCTTTTGCCCGTTATCCACAGGCCACCACGAATATGGTTAACGCATTCTCAACGCCCCGCTACTTCTACTGTGGCGGTGATTTGGAGGCGGCGGTGGGAAGCATCAGTGAAGGTGGAAGGCGTGTTTCGCTGATCTCTGATGAGGAGCTTCTGCGGACCATCGGCGAAGACCTCCGCAGTTTCTACATCGACATTATCCGCCAGCCCTTACCACCGAAGATCGAAGCTGCCCTGGCCCGCATTGATGATGCACAACGCCAGAATAGCAACTTGGGCCGACCCGCAGCGCACTGGGCTCAGAACTCACTCGCGGTTTAGACGCTTGCAGCAACCTAACTTGCTCCATGAGCTTCAGACCACCCTGGCAGCTTTGGCCGATGTTGAATGCCGGTAAGAACGGGACCGCGAGCGGTTGGTGCAACGGTTTGGCCCTGGTGCTGTCAAGCAGCGGCTATGGGTTGAGCGGGAACGACGCCTTGAGGCGGAACGGAAGCCTTACCGACGCAAACTGGAACAGCTTCAGCGGCGGATAAGACGAGGCTTGTTCTTTGGGCTGTGAGGAGCGTCAACTCCTCGGAATGACATCCCAACAAGATCTGGAAACGTTTGGTTGAGAGGCTGGCTAAAGCCCAGAGCTAATGGGATGCAGGTACGATCTCATCCTCTGTAACCACACGCTCCGTCCCCTCTGTTGCACTCTTGATGCGATAGAGGGGAGTTCCGTCCATAGCCAAGGGCAACAGGCGGACAATCTGATGGATGCCGTTGCGGGATTTATCCAACAGCAGCACCCTCATGCGAACAAGCTGATGAACATGGAACCTGTGCGCCATCGGATCCCCCATGGGGTGGATGACGCATTATGGCGGGGCCGCTTTGTGCTGCGGGCATTCCATTGCTGGGTATGTTGTCTCCCCTTGAGAGCTATTCACCCTCGTCACCACGCCTGCCGTGGTGTGGTTCGCCTTGCTCCGGTTCCTTGAAGGGTACGGTCAATAGCCGCTCACCAGCCTCATCAACAATCTCCACCCTGAACTCGTCCTTCTGGTCAGGAGGCAGATCTCTCCAGTACGGAACGACTTCCATGAAGACCTTGGCGACCCGTCGTGCAGCATCATGTGCCGCCTCAATGTCAGGCAGGTCAAAGCTCTCGGGATACTTGATACGATTGTGCTGATTACAGACGAAGAGAATGTACTGGGGCATGGTGACAGGAATATTAGCCAGCAGGACGGCACCAGTAATCTGCCCAGAGGGATAGGTTCAGGGATGCCAGCCAGAGGCTTGCAAGTTGTTTATTCCCAGGCAAGCCCCACCAAGACCGCAATCAGTACCCCAAGGACGCTCAGCCCAAGGGCTAGGATCAATGGAAGCACCACAGATTTGAAGCCATGATTGGTCATCGGACTGCCCCCATGGCAACCCTTTGGATAACGCGGAAGAGGTCTAGCGGGTGCCTCAACTCGGTTTGTCTGGCTGGCATGCCGGAAGGGCAAGGTGATTGGTCAAAATGCCGACAATCTTAGCCACGTCACCTCGGGGAAGGGCAAAGGCGACTGGTCCATAGGCCGGGTGGTTGAACGCAAGGAGCGACCCGTCAATCTTCGCCACCTGAACGTACCACATGGGATCGGTGATGGTGGTGACCGTCGTGCCGTCGAGCGGTTCGATCCGCTTCCCTTCCAGCATCTGCATTCGTGCTTGCCCGAAAAGGTTGATCACCTGGGTCAATTGCTCAAGGCTCAGCGCAACTGGTGCGGACGGGCCTTCAACAGGGCCGATCTCGACGGTCACGGATTGCCGGTCATCAGCCACTCGAACGCCAACGCGTGCTTCAGGCATGACACCCCTCCTCGATCAGGGAGTGTGGTGGCTACGTACTTGTGGCGGGAACCCAGCCCAGTTGACCGGCTACATGGCTGTAGAGTTGTGTGTTGAGGAAGCGGTCCTTGACGGCCACAACAAGGTCGCGCCGTCCGGAATACCGCCAGCGGGGGCTATCCGCTCCCACAGCCGACACCAGAACTTCCGTGTCATACGACACCAAACCATGATGCCGGTTGATCTCAAAGTTGATCCGGTATTCGTCAGGGCGCTTCTGCCCGCCGTCCTGCACCTTCACCTGAGCGACCACCAGAATATCGCTGCGCCCGCGCAAGGGTTCGGCTGATAGCTTCAGGGTATCCCACAACACGGATGGCGGCGTTCCAAACTCTGTCATGGCCGCTCTCCACCTTCTCAAGCAACTCCTATGGCAACTGAGAACATAGAAGGATGGCAACACTTGTGGCTGTCATCGCAGTCGCCACAAGTACCCCATCAATAGGGTCGATTACAGCATGAGACCTGTCGCTGAATTTCAGTAGATGCTTGATCAAGGGTCAGCCCACGCAAAAGTTAACATAGGTTAACGCCACCCGCACCAACTGGTTCTGCTAACCGCCGCTGGTAGTTCCTTGAGCGCCCACAGACAAAGAAAGGGATCGGAAGCAGTTAGCTCCAGATCCGTTCAAGTCTGTACATGGGCCTACCCTATGAGCAGGCAGGGCCAAAACTAGTCACCCACAGATTCAATATGTCCATCGTTCGATAGTCGAGCCACCTGCTGAAGATGGTGCCAAACCTGCTGGTTTCCCCGAAGCGCCTCAAGCGAGGCTCATTCCGGTCATGATTGATGGTGAGCCTGAGTGGTCCTGGGAGGGGTGCCCATGACGCACATGGATGATCAGGTTGCCAAGCACATCAAAGCCATGATCCGCAGGATCACGAGGAAAGCTCCCGACAATCCCGAGAAACCCTGGCAGCCTGAGACGCTCCATCGGGCTGTCAGGACACTCAAGGGAGGCCCTGATTACGCCTATGACTTGCTGCCCTTCACACACTCATCCTGGCGCGACGAAGGTCCAAAGTCCTGATGGTACTCGTTCCCTACGCGTTTCTGTTCTTCTACAGCCGGGATTGAGGCTTCTGGTTCTCATAATCCTACTGCTGGGTAGTTGCCCGATTATTGCCAAGGTTTGAAGTCATTGCTCTTTGCATTGCAGAAGTAAGTCATTTCACATCACCAACACCCTGATAGGTGCTGCTGGGCTTGATCAACGGTCACGATGGTGGCCGCTTGGCACCCCAATCATGGCACCAAGCCCGCCATACGAGCGGAGTAACTCCTCAGATGTGTTGATACAATCCGCCTGAGAGACAACAATCTCATAGGTCTTAGGCGGCACATGGATGAAGTAGGGGCGTGCTATGGATAGCCTGTCGATCCTCGTTGTCGCCATTGGCGTTGTGCTTGTGGCTCTTGTGGTGGCTCTCGTCGTGATTGACTACCTCTATCCTGTTTCTGACGTGAAACTAAGCGGGATATACGCGCGTCGGCCCCCCAAGCGTCAAAACTGATACTTCCTGGACTTGAGGATGCCGGACTGAGTCAAGGCAATGGATTGGGCCGGATCTCGGAAGTGCCCTTGCTCCCGTTCAGTGCCAGAAAACCCAGAGCGGATGATAAAGCGACTGCGTGGCGCATGAGCCAGCCTTAATGGTCGCTATCAGGCGACCCAAAGAGCCATGAGATCTGTGTCCAATCATTCGACGCAAGCCTGCTTACGAAGGCACGTATGCGGAGGGGGTGCTCACGGAGTCCACGCGTCGTCTCAGAAACAGATGTGATCGATCCTGTAGAGATCGCGGGTAATGTCTGGGCCAGCACCACTCTGCCGCAACAGTTCGGAGCGGTCTTGCGCCACCACCGCTTCGTCATAGCCTTCGACCAGCAACACCCAGTCGGCCACCGCCTCCTGACCACCCCGAAGGGCTGTTTCGCGGGTTGGTTCTCTGCTTCGATCCTGATCTGCAATCAGAAGAGAGGCGGCACAGAGACCCTGTTGGTGCGCCAGCGACTGCGCCTCGCTTGTCAAGACACCGCGCAGGTGTGCGTCGCGTCCAGGTTGAGGAGAGAACCGGATGGTCTGAAGACAGCGGCCCGCACCCGATCCGCTCGATGCCGCAACGCGACACAGGCTCCGGTTCATGTTCCGCAGCGCAGGCATAACTTGCTGGGTCCAGTCCGTGGGATGGTTCAGGTGCTCCAGGTAGGTTTGCGATGTAAAAACATCGGGGTCTCTGACGGTGTACAAGACCAGAAACTGAGGCCCAGAACCGACAACGGAGTACCGGCGACCCTGGTGGAAGCCAGGGATCGCAAGCCGCTCCCTCAAGTGTTCATGGGAGTGCCAGTCGAGGTACTCGGCCTTTCGACCGTCCTCGACATCGTGCCATGCAATCAGCGCACCTGATCCAGCCCAACCCATTGGCACCTCCCTGGCACGTCATCTCCCGACCGCCGCCCGATCAAGGCGCCATTCTAAACCGTGCCGTGCGAGGGGTGAACCATCCCTGACAAGGCGGCGCTTCTTGGCACCTGAAAATGGTTTCGTCGAAGCGCGAGATCATCGCCCAGGCGAGAACGTCAATGTTCTTGGGTCCGATCAGGTGGCTCCATCAACTCCGGGGGTCGATGGGCGGTTCTACAAGCTGGACGGTACGCGGCTGACGCTGAGCGGAGCCCTAGCCAAGAATAGTTTCCCTCCCTCAATGAGGCGAAGGCTCACGGACATCAGAGCACAAGAACTAAGACCGAGTTCCCCGACCGAACAGGGCCACGGCGTTCTTGACAGCCTCGTTGGGCCGGTAGAGCCTTTTCGAACTGTTCGACGGCAGTTCCAGCAGCCAAGAGTTGGCTTGGAAGCTTTGTTGAGCACCTCTGAGGGATAGCCGCTCACCTCACAGCATCATGAGACAAGCCATGGAAGTGGAGGTCCATTACGCCCGTAGCGGCAATCTCCGGATCGCCTATCAAGTGATCGGCAACGGACCGCTCGATCTGGTGTTCGTGCCCGGCTTCATCTCCAACCTCGACCACTATTGGGATGAGCCCACCCTGGCCCACTTTCTCTCACGCCTCAGTTCCTTCAGCCGTCTCATCCTCTTTGACAAGCGGGGAACCGGGCTCTCCGACCGTCTCGGGAGCTTACCGACTTTGGAAGAACGCATGGACGACGTGCGGGCCGTTATGGACGCGGTGGAGAGCAAGCGGGCGGCTCTCTTCGGCATTTCCGAGGGCGGCGCAATGAGCACGCTATTCGCCGCCACTTATCCTGAGCGCACCCAGGCACTCGTGCTCTATGGAGCCTATGGTCATTTCCCATCCTGGGTCCTGCCACCCGACAAACTCCCGGCGTTTCTTGAGATGATCGAGCAGGACTGGGGAACTGGCACAAGCCTGAAAGCCTTTGCACCCAGCAAGGTGTCCGACCAGCGTTTCAAACGATGGTGGGCACGGTTCGAACGGCTCGGGGCCAGCCCCTCTGCCGTCATTGCGCTGATGCAGATGAACAGCGAGATCGACATCCGCCACATCCTTCCGGCCATCCGCGTGCCAACGCTCGTTCTGCACCGAACAGGTGATCCAAGGGTCAGCGTTGAGGCAGGCCGGTATCTTGGGGCAGCTATCTCTGGTGCGAAGTACGTTGAACTACCCGGCTCCGATCATGTGGCCTGGGTCGGCGATGTGGACCGTCTGACAGACGAGATCGAGGAGTTCCTGACGGGAGCACGGGCCGTCCATGAACCGGACCGGGTTCTGGCGACGGTGCTGTTCACTGATATCGTCGAGTCCACCAAGAAGGCGGCGGAGCTTGGCGACCGGCGCTGGCAGAGCCTCCTGGAGCAGCACGATCAGGCAATTCGAGAGGAACTGGCTCGTTACTGGGGGCGGGAGATCAAGACCCTCGGCGATGGTTTTCTTGCGACGTTCGATGGTCCTGCGCGGGCAGTGCGATGCGCGAGTGCCATTACCGAAACCGCAGCATCTTTGGGCTTGGAGGTCCGCTGTGGGGTGCACACGGGAGAGATCGAGATCAAAGGCGAAGACATTAGCGGGATCGCCGTCCATATAGCGGCGCGGATCGCGGCACTCGCAGGGGGCGGTAAGGTGTTGGTATCCCGGACGGTCCGGGATCTCGTGGCAGGATCTGGTCTGTCACTGGAGGAACGAGGCGAGTTCGCCCTCAAGGGCCTCAACGAGAGCATGCGTCTGTACACCCTCGCGACGGGGCAAGGAGCATAAATCCACACGCAAGACCACCCGCGATCTTTGAGAGCCCCGTTAGCTGGCACTCATACGCGTCAGCCTAACGATATTGGCTCCTTGGGCTTCGATGGCCCGAAGCTTTCGCTCCAGGTCCTCAACCTGTCGGGAGACAGCATTGAGATTGGACCTGACGACAAAGAGATCTGATGCCGTGACCCCGAGAACTGATCCTGAGGCTGGCTCCGTCCCTGGTGCCTTCTCGCCTTCCTTTGGAGCCTGCGGACGGTTGCCGACCATCCAGGCCCATATCCGTTTCACCAGCGTTATGAGCAGGACGAATAGACCGGCTCCAAGTGCTAGAGCAATGCCAAGAACGGCCACGGCGGTTAGCTGATCCTCACCAACACTCATTGTAAAACCATTCCACTCCCAGTCCGTGGCTGGTCGCACGCCGCCGACTGTTATTCCGATGAAGTATGGTGAGCGTACTACATCTGGCGAACGAAATAACCCTTCCGAGACGGATCGAAGCGGGGTTATTTCCAGCATGATTAATGGCAGAGCTTGTGGAGCCCTCCGATGCCTGCCAATGACAATGCCCCAATTTCCCGAACAATCCTCGTTGCTCGGCCCATCCCCGCCGCTCGGTCTAAGGCGAGAACCTCTTAACAGAAGCAGCGGGAGACTGGCTCGGTGAAGATCCGTCTCCCTAGCAAACACTCCTCGCCCACAGCCTGCCGCCCGAGCACCTCCGTCGCACGTCCCGTTCAGTTAAGAGCCGTGCCGCTTCGGTGTACCCGCTGGACTCGAACACCGCCATGCCAACCGCCGGTAAGCCGGTCGCTTGACACGATGGTGCGCAAGTCATCAAGCCGCCAGCGGAACCCGTTGATATGGCTCCAGACTTTGCGCCACTGTTCCTTCTCGGTTGCCGCACGTCCTAGCGTGAACGCCGCATAAGTGCCGAAGGTGATTAGGTTGTCGGCAAAGAGCGGACGGGAGCCTGCAAAATCCTGTCCCTGAACTTCAAGTCTGGAGACGGTACCATTTCGCGCCATTGGTTACTTGAGCCGAATGGTTCGTTCTAACACTCATGCCCCTCTGGCCCTATCAGCCAGGGAGAGTCATCCTCCGGGCGAGCCAGAAGGAAACGCGACGATGCGTAAAACCACCGTAGTTTCAGCCAGTGTGTTGATGCTCAGCGGGCTCGGAGTGCTGGCCCAGCAGAGTGATCCAATTCGTCAGCGCCAGAATCTGATGAAGAACAACCAGGAGCAGATGCGAGCATTGACCGGCATGGCCCGAGGACAGGCTCCTTTCAATGCAGCGACAGCCCAAGCCGCCCTCCAGCGGATCGAGCAGAACGCCCGACAGGTCCCTGCCCTGTTCCCGACAGGCTCGCAGCAAGGCAAGACCGATGCTCTGCCGGTGATCTGGGAGCGCAAAGCTGATTTCGATGCCCGTGCGGTCAAGCTCGAACAGGATGCCAAGACGGCTCAGACCGGGATCACGGATCAGGCCAGCTTGCAGGCGGCGGTCCAGCGGGTCGGCCAGAACTGCGGCGGCTGTCACGAGACCTATCGTAGAAAAGAAAGCTGAGAAAGCAGCCAGGGGCAGAGAGAACAAAACCTTCTTTGGGAGGGGGGGTACAATGCGTTACCCCAAGGCTCCGTGGTTCCTGCCTGCTCTGGTAACAGGGCTCCTGGTGGTTGCTCCAGCATGGCATCGCCCTCCGACTGAGGTTGATCTGGCCCTTGTCCTGGCGGTTGATGTCTCCACCTCCATGGACCGGGATGAGCAGGTCCTCCAGAGGCAAGGGTATGTCGAGGCATTCCGCTCGCCCCTGATCCATCAGGCGATCCGCAGCGGCATGCTGGGGCGGATCGCAGTCACTTACGTCGAGTGGGCTGGAGCGCACCCGCGCTTCCAGAGTATTGTTGTCCCTTGGACGGTGGTGGAAACGCCCACGGACGGCATCGCCTTCGCAGACCGGCTGGCCCGCGCTCCCGTCAGCCGTGCAGCGAGTACTTCCATCGCTGAAGCCATCGAGTTCAGCATGGCTCTCTTCCCGTCCGGTCACTTCCTGGCCGCGCGGCGGGTGATCGATATCTCTGGTGATGGCTCGAACAATCAGGGTCGCTTGGTCACAGAGGCGCGGGATCAGGCGGTTGCGCGGGGGATCACGATCAATGGTCTCCCAATCATGCTCAAAGCCCCGGATCGGCGGGAGAATGCGACACTGGATGCATACTACCGCGATTGTGTGATCGGCGGTGCGAATGCCTTCATGATCCCAGTCCGAGAGCGCCAGCAGTTCCTGACCGAGACCAGGGCTAAGATCGTCCGCGAGATCACAGGTGGGGGTGGACTGAGCACGCTGGCTCAACCTGTCGGAGGGCGACCATTGACCGATTGTGACACCAGTGAGAGCCTGTGGGACGAACTCGCACCGGAACCTCATGCCCCGAGGCTCGGGGCAGGACAGGAACTGTAGGAGGTCTGCCGTTCAGTGATGGTTCTCTTCAGACTGCTGATCAGCCAACCTTTTGATCTCGAACACCGCTGCCGTGACAAAGGCAGAAACGACGAGGAAGGTCACAACAGTCGTGAAGGTCCCTTCCTGAACGCCAGGGTTCATCCCGACCAGCGGGATCAGCAGCAAAGCCGGGATGCCGAGCGTGATCCCTGCAAGGATGCCGATAGGGTTAGTGGTCTCGTCTGATGTATGAGGCCGTTGCACCCGTCGCGCCGCAATTTCCTGGGTCCAGACCTTCACCCGACCTGAGACACTCCTGGCGCGATCCGAAGCAGTCCGGAGATGGGTGGTCCACTCTTCGATGGTCGGCGGCTTCATGGTGCATTCCTGTGGTTGGCGAATTCTGGAAGTCTGGCAGGCAAGGCCACGCTTCGCAAGCAACTCAGCACTCGTGCCAATTGCCGCATGAACTCGTTGGTCCACCCTTATCGTAAAAGCAGGAACAGTCGGTTCTCGACCCTGCCCTCTTGGGTGCAGCCTTCAAGGCCCGGTGATCTCAACCGTGATGCCGTTCGGGTCCTTCAGGAAGCACTGGCGCGTCTTACCGTCCGGAAGAGGCCGCAGGCCATAGTAATGAACCCCCATAGCATCCAGCCGGGTCAGAATGCTGTCCATGTCTTCGGTGTAGAAGGCGACATGATCAAAGGCGTTTGAGGCTGTAGATGGGGTTTCAATCGCCTCGTTTAGATGAACCGCTGGCTTGTCTCGGTCGTAGAGCCCCGCTCCTGGAAAGCCGAAATCGGGCCTGGGACCATGAACAAGCCCCAGCACATCACTATAGAAGGCAATCGAAGCGTCCAGGTGCTTGGTCCGGATGTTCACATGATGGATGTGCATGCCGCCTCCTGCCGGAAGTTGGGACGCTACCAGAGAGCCTATGCCACGGCGACGCACTCAATCTCGATGTCGAACTCCATGGGCCAGGACGCCACCGGCACAAAGGTCCGCGAGGGCGGGTTCTCGGGAAAGAAACGGGCATAGACGCGGTTGATAGCGGAGTAGAACCCAGCATTGGCCGCATAGACCCGGACCATCACTACCTTGTCGAGCGAGGTACCTGCACTTTCCAGGCAGCGTTGAACTGCTCTGAGCGAGGCTTCGGTCTGAGTCTCGATATCCCCACGAACGAACTTGCCGGTTTCCAGGTCGAAAGGCGGCGTCCCAGACACAAAGACAAGACCATTGGCCCTTGTCACGAGGGAGAGCGGCACCCCACCTCCCGAACGGCCTGTGAGAGAACCGGGACCTCGATGATCTCTTTCGGCATGACAGACACCCTTTGCCTTCGCTCCAGCTACCAGCCCCTACCAATCTGCTCGACAAGTTCACCCGGCTATAGAACTCTTGGGTATAGGATCATTACAAACTTATCGACCCGAACGGCACCTGGGCTGAGAATGGCAGCACCAGAGGTGAGGGATTGCGTCATGCCTGCTGCCTACATGATAGTGCTGATCAAGATCACTCGCGAGGACGGCTGGCCTGAGTATCGCAAGCAGGTTTCGGAACTCTTCGCCCAGCACGGTGGCCGCTATCTCGTCCGGGGCGGTCCGGTAGAAGTCCTGGAAGGCTCCTATGATGGACGGCGGCTGATTGTGTTCGAGTTCCCCTCGATGGAGGTCATCCGCTTGGTCTGGAACTCACCGCAGTATGCTGAGGTGAAGAAACTGCGGGAGGGTGCGGGGGAACTGGATGTCTGGGCCGTCCCTGGGGTCTGACCGTTGGGTTACCGGCTCGGATAAAGCTCAGGTCTGCCTGATGGTGAAAGGCCCTTTCCCGGATCTGCCTCGCCCGATTCGGAAATTGACGATGATCGAAGACGCGTAAGATGAGAGTAACTGTGCAGGCGGAACCTAGCTCACCCGTGATCAAGGCTGGACACCCGACCTAACCCACAGCAAAATTGGATCTGAAGTAGCACTGAGGCTCCCATGGATCGGCAGGAGCACAGGGTTGAAAGGCGGCTGGCAGCCATCTTCGCGGCTGATGTGGCGGGTTACTCGCGCCTGATGGAGCAGGATGAGACCGAGACGCTCCGAAGTCTGGTTTCTCATCGGGGGATCATGGATCGGTTGATCGTCGAGTACGGCGGAAGAATCGCCAATACTGCTGGGGGACAGTGTTCTGGCTGAATTCCCCAGTGCCGTTGATGCGGTTCGATGCGCCGCCCAAGTGCAGGATGAGCTTGCGTCCAGAAATCAGGACGAGTCCGAGAAGGAGCGCCTCCAGTTCAGAATCGGGATACATGTTGGTGATGTTATGGTTTCCGGTGGTGACCTGCTCGGGGATGGCGTGAATATCGCTGCAAGACTGGAAGGCATGGCTGATCCGGGCGGCATCTGCGTTTCGGAGACTGCCTACGGGTACGTGCGAAAGGCCCTGCCTCTCCCCTTCGTGGATCTGGGACCACAGAAGGTCAAGAACATCGCTGAGCCAATCCGAGTCTATTCGCTCAAGGTACCTGCGCTCACCCCAGTCCAGGCCCATCAGACCCAGCCCCTCCCCCTACCTGATAAGCCCTCCATCGCCGTCTTGCCCTTCACGAACATGAGCGCCGATCCGGAGCAGGAGTACTTTGCCGATGGAGTGGTCGAAGACATCATCACCGCTCTCTCCCGCGTGCGCTGGTTCTTTGTGATCGCCCGGAACTCGTCCTTCACCTACAAGGGTCGGTCCGTGGACATCCGGCAGGTCGGTCGAGAACTCGGCGTGCGCTACGTGCTGGAAGGTTCCATCCGAAAGGCTGGGAACCGTGTGAGGATCACAGGGCAGTTGATTGAAGCGGCCAACGGGCGGCACATTTGGGCCGACAGGTTTGACGGCGAGCTTACGGACATCTTCGACTTGCAGGATCGCATCACGGAGAGTGTCGTCGGAGCCATTGAGCCGAGCATCAGCCGGGCGGAGATCGAGCGGTCCTCCGCGAAGCCGACCCATGATCTCGACGCCTACGACCTCTACATGCAGGCCCTGGCCCATTATTATGCGCTCACCAAACCGGCGAATGATGAGGCCCTGCGGCTGCTCGGTCGCGCTCTGGAGTTGGACCCGAACTACTCCTCGGCCAAAGCTTTAGCGGCACTGCTCCATAATGTTCGAGTTATCCAGAACTGGGGGGACCAGACAGAGGTCGAGACGGGCATCCGCTTGGCCCGAGAGGCGTGGGCGGACCATGGCGATGATCCGGCCACGTTGGGCAGGGTGGGGATCGTGCTGGCGTATCTGGCGCGTGACTACGAGGTAGCACTGGCCGCGACTGACCGTGCACTCTTGCTGGACCCGAACTCTGTTGTTGCTTACAGGAATAGCGCCTGGGTACGCATGTGGGCGGGTGACTGGCGCGTGTCGGTCGATCACTTTAAGAAGGCGATCCGCCTGAATCCTCTCGATCCCAGTATGCATGGGATCGAAACTGGACTGTGCTTTGCATTACTGGTTGGTGGTCGCCCCGACGAAGCATTGCCGTGGGCTCAGAAGGCTCTCCAAGAAAAGCCTGCGTATGGAGCGGCCCTGCGGGGTCTCATCATGGCTTTTGTAGAGCTTGGCCGGGTGGAGGAGGCGCGAGTGGTGGGGCAGAGGCTGCTTGCCCAGGACCCGAAGCAGACGGTCACTCTCGCCGACCGCCAGCACGCGCAACGAGACCCGCAGTTTCGCGAGCGACTCTTTGCGGCTTTGAGAACGGCTGGAATCCCAGAATAGTAGATACCCCCCGACCTGTGGCAGAGCGAGTGTCCTTCGCCCTCACGTCGTCTGGTTCGGCGAGATGCCGCTTCACATGGACCGGATCTACGATGCACTGCTTGAGGCGGATATGTTTGTGGCGATTGGCACCTCGGGCTGCGTCTATCCGGCTGCGGATTTCGTATCCGAGGCGCGAGGGCACGGCATCCGCACCTACGAGATCAACCTGGAACCGTCCGACAATGCTCAGAAGTTTGATGAGGGGCGCTACGGACCGGCGAGCGAAGTGGTGCCTGCGTGGATCGAGGATGTGCTCACGTCGTGATAGTGCGCCATCATAGCTGGCTCAACTTCGGGCTGGCTTGTGGGTGTGGCTCACATCCCCTTTGGACAGCCGCGGGCTTCCTCCCCCTGGCACTACTCCTTCTCCTGAGACCGGGCCTGACGTGGGGCGAGAAGCTCGCATCTGCTCCATGTGACGCCGTTATCTACTCGATCACGTCGTCGGCACGGGCAAGGATCTCTGGCGGAATCTCGACACCCAAGGCACGGGCTGTCTTCATGTTGATGACGAGATGAAGCTTCGTCATTTGGTTGATGGGCAGGGTGTCGGGTCTTGCGCCCCGCAGGATGGCGTCGATCTGGACTGCCATGGGACGCTGGACCTCGTTCGCGTCTACCCCATAGCTCAGCAAGGCCCCATCCTGGGCAAACTGCGGATGCTCCGCAACCACGCGGATACCGTACTTCAGTGCAAGATCACTGATCAGTTTGCGGTTGCCGAATGTGAATGGGGTCGCGATGAGATAAAGGAGGTTATAGCCGTCTTGCTGCATGGCCTGAAAGAATGGTTCCAGAGCCTCTGGGCGGGATTGGTGGGTATAAACGCGCCAGCGAATGCCGAAGCGATCCACCGCCCGGTTAAGCTGGTCTTCCAGGCGTTTGTAGAATGTCGCGTCGCCGCCCTCCCGGTACAGGACAGCGACATTCCTCCACTCAGGAATGAACTCTCGGACGAGTTCAATGCGTTTGACGGCAAGATCGAGGCTCAGGTCAGCCACCCCGGTGATATTGCCTCCCGGTCTCGCCAGCGACTGAGCATAGCCCTCGCCCACGGGATCGGGGGTGGACATGACAACCGGAAGCGTGGTCTTCGTCGCCATCAGGGCACGGATCGCCGGGCTGCTCTGGGTCACCAGCAACTCGGGCTGACGGGCTACGAGTTCGGCGGCGAGTTTGTCGAGATCCCAGAGCCGTCCGCCTGCGGAGACGCAATCCCATAGGAAGTTTTGTCCTTGTTTCCACCCGCGCTCAGCCAGGGCCTGGGTGAGCATGTCTTTGTCTTCGGCTGAGAAGATGTTGTTGGGTGGGCAGGGATCGATCACCAGGAGCCTGCCGATGCGGTGAGGCTGCTGGGCAGCGACGTGTGCCACAGACATCAGGCCAACAACGAGGTTAGCAAAGATCAGAACGCACGCGCCTCTGATGCGGCGTCCCGAATGGCATCTGCGCATGACCACCTCCGAGAATGAGTACGGCGAGAGTCCGCTGGGTTCGGAGTTCGTTTCCAAGGCACGCGACCCGACCACGATGAACGATGTTGCTCCGGACCCGAGACATCCTCAGCGAACACAAAGCATGGTTTTTCTTGCTTGAAGGGACAAATCGCATCATGGGGTACCCCAATCCACCTCAGCAAATTCACGACAGCGGGATCGACGGTGGCTTATACGCTCATCGGCAACCTCCACCAGCAGGTGTGGTCAACGGTTTAGCTTGGGTATTCCCCTCCTGCACCAACCCGGATGCGGTTCAATTTCCGAAGCTTGACAATTCAAAGTGAACCGGCGATATGTAAACCATCTTAACTAAACCGGCTGAGGTCACTGTGTTCGTGCGAGCATACCTAAGAGCTTCCACCCTCGATCAGGATGCCAGTCGCGCTCGTGAGCAACTGGAAGCCTTCGCCGCTGACCACAGTCTGGCCATTGCCGCGTTTTACGTTGAGAACGAGAGCGGCGCGAAGCTTGCCCGCCCGGAGCTTTTTCGGCTCCTGTCAGATGCTCGCCCTGGCGATATTCTCCTGATCGAACAGGTTGACCGCCTATCTCGTCTCAATGCGGCAGACTGGGAGAAGCTGAAGACTGAGCTTGCGGCTCGCCGTGTTCGGGTCGTTGCATTAGACCTTCCCACCTCCTGGACCATGGTGAGCACAAAGACCGATGATTTCACCGCCCGGATGTTCGATGCTATCAACGGCATGATGCTCGACATGCTCGCCGCCGTGGCTCGCAAGGACTATGAGGATCGTCGCCGTAGGATGGCGCAAGGGCAAGCGAAGGCAAAAGCGGCAGGGCTCTACAAGGGGCGAAAGGAAAACACCCCACGCAACGATGGGATCGCGTCCATGCTCCGGGCAGGTTCATCGTGGTCGCAGATCCAGGCCGCGACAGGATGCAGCCGGGCGACTATCGCCAAGATAGCGAAGCGGGCCGAGGTCGCTTGAAGATACTCCCGCCAAGTGCTTACGACGCAGGGCTGTAGATCGGCTCGGTGTCAGCCGAAGAACAGTCTAAAAGCCGCCGCATCGCTCTCGCGAGAGAATCTGAACTGGCGTCCAATGAGGCGACCATGTTCACGAAGGGGCTCGATCTCATGATCATGAGGGCAACGCTGTACGCACCAGCTTTCACGCTCTCGTAGCTGGGTAATGTACACACTGTACGGCAGATCCTCGTCGTTGAGGCTGGTGCACTCGACGACATACGGTGTGGCTGCGCGACGTGCATCATCGATAAAGCCGCTTTTTATACCAAGGGTCTGCCCTGCTTGCCGGATAGCTGTAAGTGTACGCTGGAGGGCAGAGGTATGGTTGATATCAGAGTAACGCATCAAGGGCCTCGTTGTTGGCTTCCTTCTATTTAGTCAGCGAAGGCCGATGAGCACCCTGGACGCTGCCGACCGATAAATACCGGATGACCAAAAGATGCTGCTCAGCCAACCGATGTGCCCAGATCCAGTGCTCCAAGTGCGCGAAACGATATGCCCGTCGCGTCGCCCGCAATTTCCAGGCCACGAGCAACGGACAGATTTACGCCGTGACCATCGCTGCCGGGCTCAACGATATTGAGGAGTTCGTGCGATGGCGGATCAGTGTCTGGGATGTCATCGCCTATAGGCGGCAAGTCTGCCGTTGGTGGCACGGCGTTTCGCTCCGAATCTGGTTGTGCCGAGATCAAACAATTCGTGGTGTTGTAGCTCTCGGGGCGATCACCGAGACGGAGTTCCAGATGGCGTTTGGGTTGCGGTGGCCCATGATCCTTCGCCGGATCGAGCCGGAGACAGCGGGCGATGTAATAGTCGCCGTCGTGAGGCCCAATATGATCATAGCCGATGATCCCGAACGTGCTCGTTATCAGCCCCGCCAGATGACAGTTCGGCCACGGCGTGCCCGCATGGTACCGAAACCTTCCGTATCCGTTCCTTTGTATAACCCGTTCGACGAGCCAATGCCCGTTCTGATCGAGTAATCGGACCCAGACAGGACACCGAATTCCAAGGAAAACAACACCCTGTTCTGGGCTGGCCACTTGCATAAGGGTTATGCGAATTGCACGATCAACCTTGGCTTGGGAATCGTTTGGGAACAGCGCCTCACATCAGGATGGTCGCTCAAATTAGTCTTTCGAGTTGTACGGCGAAGAATGGGCACATCAGGTTCAGAAGGCGGGCTACATGTCAGAAGCATCTTCCAGCAATGTCATTGACGCACGTGTTCGCCTTGAAGCGGCAATCCTTCCAGGGCTTTCCGTTGATCTCATCTGGGACGCCTATGCGAGGGCTCCCGGTAATGAGATTGAGAGCGGAAAGTTCTTCAGCGAGGAATCCTCTTCGGCGCTTGTAGCCAATGCCTTCGGTCCATTTTTGGATAGGCCCCGAGATCTGCCCGCGCTCCCGCGTACCCAACACTATAGCTGGCCTGCAATAAGTGTGCGCCCGGAGGCTATCGTACGCTTTCCGTGGAGCGGCGGTCGGCACCCATGCCTCGATCTTTTGGTTGAGACCGGCAACGCGGTGATCGGCGTGGAGTCGAAACGATTTGAACCATATCGTTCGAAGAGCCGTGCCACTTTGTCGAGGGTGTATTGGCATCGAGTGTGGGGCGATGCCATGAAGGGCTACGAATCTGTCCGGAACGGCCTGGACGACGATCCACTAACTTTCCGTCGTCTGGACGCGGCGCAACTCCTGAAGCATGCCTTCGGGCTCCGCACCGCTGTGCACCGCAATCCAGCATATGCGGGCAAGAAGCCTGTGTTGCTGTATCTCTTCGCCGAACCTGAGATGTGGCCGGATAAGCGTCCCCTTTCACACACGGACATCGCCACACACCGAGATGAGATCCGCCGTTTCGCCGACCTCGTAGCAGGTGATGAAGTCGCATTTATATGGTGCACCTACTCCGAAGTACTGGACAGTTGGGCGAGGACCGGAGACGAGTGGCTCGTCTCTCACGCAGCAGCCGTTGCGAAAAAGTTCAGGCTATAAGCTTACAACGCGCTGAGTTGATTTGGCCGGACATATAGCGTTGGCCGATGGCCGCATCTGATTGCTTGACGACCTCGGAACGCTCTGGCAGCTTCTGAAAAAACAAGGCTGCAACAACGACATACACCATCCATGATCAAGTCCGAACTGGTCCAGAAGCTTGCTGAGCAGAACCCGCACCTTTACCAGCGCGATGTCGAGAACGTCGTGAACGCGATCCTCCGCACCATCAGCGATGCGCTTGCACGAGGAGACCGGGTTGAGCTTCGGGGCTTTGGTATCTTCTCCGTGAAGAAGCGCGGTGCTCGGACGGGCCGCAATCCCAAGACAGGGGATCTCGTTGCAGTGTCGGAGAAAGTTGTTCCTGTGTTCAAGACGGGCAAGGAGATGCGCCAACGCCTCAATCCCGCATCGCCCAAAAAGCGGAAGAGAGCGACAGCCGGTGCGACTGCCATCAGCCGTCTCGTAGAAGCATAATCTGCGCGAACACCGCCTCCACTTCCTTGAAACGATTTTCTGCCTCTGCCCGGTCTCGCTTCGGGTGGACATCGGGATGGAACTGTTTGCGGTATGCCATGCGGGCAGCCTTCAGGAGGAAGTCCGGACAATTCTCATCAAGCCCGACATTTCGGTACAGTGAGTTCGGCTTTTCGGGCGAACGGCTCTTGGTAGCAATATGGGCTCGTATGCGGGTCCGTTCTTGCACCAGGGTAGAGATCAGTGAGATCGCTTGATCTCGCTCGTCCTTCATGCGGTTCAAAGCGGTGAAGAGAATGCCCACCACATCGTTAGCCGTATGGTGATCCTCTACGAGAAACTCGTCATAGCTGGATTTGTCGGCAGCCAAAGTCCACGCCGCAATAGCTTTATCTACCTCCTGGAAGTCTTCCGCGACGTTCTCCTCGGGTGCGCGAGAGTCCGTGCGCTTCTGTTGCTTTGCCCGCGCGTCCTGTTGGCGCTGAAACTGCTTCCGATGTCGCCTCTGCCGGAGGACTTCCTCACGGCGGGCTTGATATGACAACCTGCGAGCGTCGCCCGCCTGTTGCCGATCCACATCCTTCTGAGGCGATGAAAATCTTGGAGGTCGCCAGCCCGGCTTCCAGGGATTCCACCATGGAAATCGTTTTAGAACCTGCCGCTCGGCATCCTTGCGCCTGGGCCGGGGCTCGGCCCTGAGAAGAAACGCAAGAAGTTCCTCTGGGTCTGTGATGTTTGATCCCGTTGGTCGAGACGGGGCATTCGGATGGATGCTCATGAGGACGGGCCTCACGGTCGGAAGATTAGGCTTGGGAGGACATTGCCCTTCGCGAGCAGGCGTCCGGCTGCATTGCGGGTCTCATTGAGCTTCTTATCATAGTACCCGAGCCACCGACCGCTCGCGTCCCGAGCATCAATCCTACTTGAGACGCCGTTGCTCTCGTACCACCCCAACACCTTTCCGGCCCGGTCTCGAACGATTTCACGCGGCATCACCAATCTCCGCGATATCGCGTTCAAGTTCGTCGAATTCCTCCTCAATCCCGTCGAACCCCAGATTACGTCCCACCCCGCCCCAGGCTCCGAGCAGGGTCAGGACCCCGCTGGCGTTCGGGTAAAACTCGCCCGGAGAGAGTGCCAGGACGCCAAGGCTCTCCAGCTTGCGGCGGAAGACGCCTGCTTCCGCAGGATCAACACGCCCGTTGTCCCTCGCGTAGATCTGCGTGAGGACCCAGCCGCCATTAGTCAGGCGGTGGCACTGTGCCACCAGTCCAGGCGGGCGCTTCCATTCGAGCAAGGCTTCAGCACCTTGTGCGATGTAGACAATGCGAGTCGTCGAACAGTTGCGAAAGCGCCGCCCGAGCGATGCCATTGCCTCGCCGGAGGTCATCACGGCCACATCGGGATCGTCCTTCGGGATCGGCGGACATGCTGGAGGATTGTCCATCTTCTGAAGCCAACGATTGAAAAATTCAGCGAGATCGGTCTTCTCGCCGAGGTTCTCGATGGATTGCCGGATCACGTCGTCGGTCGCAAACGAGACCGTTCCCCGGACCAGCGCGAGGGCGGCATTGGCGCTCTCCGCCTGAGAGATGGAGTAAATGTGCCTGAGAATATTGCCGTGGACCAGGACCGGTTCGAGGTGATGAACGATCTCAATCTGCGTCGCGGTGATAGAGCCGCTGCGCCGACGCAGGACATCCCGGCGCATCCGATGCTGCGGATCGGCAAAGGTTTCAAATAGGCGGAAGTAGAGATCAGGTTCGCAAAGCGGTTCAGCGCCGATGCGGCTGAGCATGCCCAGCAATCCATCAGGAGCCTCCCCGTATACGGCACGGACGATCTCCCGCGCCCGTGAGGTGGTCAGCAATGCGCGGGCAATCTCCTCGTGCGGGTTCTGATCGGAATGACAGTCGGTGGGAGCAAGAGAGCGAAGGCGGGCGGCGAGGCTCTCAGGCCCTTCTCGGGTCAGCGCAGCCAAAGCGGAGAAGATCGCCTGACGCTTCAGGGACGACGCGAGAAAGATGAAGGTCAGGAAGGAGGGAGTGGCATTATCCAGTTCGATGGCAGGGCTCAGCGCCCAGCCGGAGAAGGATTTGGGGCGGAGGGCATTGCTCGCAGGAAGTGCACTCAATGGCAGGCTCCATGTTACCTCGAATCATTCGAGACTCTCATGGATTTTCAATCTGTCTACCAATTTTGCCGCTCTCTAAAGGGTGAGTACGATCAAAAAGCATGACTAGACTTATGGAGCGCCGTTCTTCTCGCCCACCGGATCTCATGATCAGAAACCCTGTTGCTTGCGTAAGCTTAAGCTGGTCGCTACTGTTCGCTTGGGTATGGGGTGGCTTCGTCTGATACAGGATGAGCGCGAGCGTTAACTTTGGGTTCTTGAGTGTCTACGACGCCGACCTCGCCAATCTTGCTGCCCTTGCCGAGCGCTACTTCCCGGACGATCCGCCCACTAGCCTCGTCAAGCTGAGGCAGTTTGCTGAACTCCTCGCAAAATTGATCGCCGCTCATCATGGGGCATACTCAGGTGAGCGCGAGAACTTCGAAGAGATCATCCATCGTCTCTCCTACGAGCACGTTCTGCCCCAAGAGGTCGCCGACCTTTCACCACATCCGCAAGTTCGGTGATACAATCTGGACTAGAATTACTATTCTAACTGGGCGGGACGCCTGACAGGACTTACGATGCGAAAGTGGCAAGTAAAGAGTTTAACAGGAGAGTGGTGGCGCCTCGGCCAATCAGAGCAGAAATTTCGTGGCGTACTTGAGTTGGATGATCAAGATCATGGTACGCTGACGCTGGAAGGGTCATGGAACGATCTTTCAAGAATGCCACATCCCTTTATCGGAACCCTCCACGGAGTAATTCTTGAAGAGTCGCGACATAGTGAGGTCACTGCGTTCGATGTAATTACAAGTCAGGGGCCAACAAGTTCGTATCCACAAAGCGGATCAACAAGTCACGCAACATTATTTACAAATACAATCGTCATTGGGAGCCATCTGGAGTCCAAGGACGATCCTCTGATCATGGGTGCTGTGTTTGAACTGACGGGCCTCGAACATTGGTCGGCGAACACTGGGTTTTCACAGGAGGTCGAACGTGGGGAAAACGACGGTATCGCTGCGTTTACGTTTCGCTACCGTGGTCAAGAGACAGCGGAGTATTCCGTTTCCCCCGACATTAAGATCAGGTTCCGGACAGGATTTACATCTGCAACTAGCCACAGGAAGGCGACCCTAGAAGAGCATCATACCCTCGGCGTTAGTTTCGGAAGGGCTGCATCCATCAACGAAGTACAGAATGAGCGGTATATTTGGCAGTCGCTGCTCACATTTGCACTACGCGAACCATCTCTGTGCCGCAGCATTCAACTAAGTTTCGAAAGCGGTGCTCCAAAAGTCGAGCACCCAGGTAGACTGATCATTCCAGGCCCGAAAGATGGTTCTCGTGAGAGATCCTTCCATTTTGGCAAGTCACTATTCAATGGCGATAAACTGGGAGCGCGAACAGAGGAAATTCTGGTCAAGTGGAGAAATCTTCACCAAGAGATTGAGATGGCTATAAGCTTGATGTTCGGGGTTGCGCACAACGATGAGACGTACATTCACACTCAGCTTCTGAACTACTTGCAGGCCATCGAGATTCTGCATCGCGAACTATATAAACTGAGCCGATTCTCACAGCCCGAGGACAGAAGAGCAACCTTAACTGCTCTCAGAGATGCGGTGCCCAAGCACCTTGACCCCTCTTTGCGACGGTACATTCACGATCAGATAGGGTTCATCGGAAGCCTAACCCTTTTAGATCGTTTGAAAGACCTGTCCCGCCGCTATCCATCGAGTGTAGGCCCCTTATTTCCCTTGGGGGATGAGGACATGGTGCGTCTCAAAGACGTTCGAAACTTCCTTACCCACTACGGCGATCACCCACACTTCGACCGGAAGTTCCTTTGGTCGAGAGAAATTCTCGTCCTTCTGGGCAAAACGCGTCACTTCCTAGAAGTTTGTATTCTCGGTGCATTGGGAATGACTGACGCTGAGATCAGGAGTTTGCTCGATAATGTAGAAGAATACGTGATGTGGAAGCGTGAACCGTCGCCCTAGAGAGTCCGCATTGGGAGGCAAACTTTGACGCTGCTCTTGTATTGCTCTGATTAAACCTCTCGCCTCATCGAGATGATAATCCGTGGGGAGCTAGTTCAATTTCGTTTTACACTCTGAGTAATGCGCTCCATCAGTCACCCTGCACGATCTGGAGATCCATCTCGTCGATCATCGCGGCTCGACGCGCCTCATATGCCCGGATCTTCCCTGCGATTTCGTCTGAAGTGCTTTTACTTGCCCCAGAAAACCCGATCCCAGCCAGGGTGGCGGCAATCCCGTCGATAAGAATGATTGGATTAGGCCGGATCAGCCCCAAAAAGGGACGCCATAAACAACGGAACACAAGCCACAGTCGCCACCCTCGCCACGACCATGCCCTTCCGGCACTGCTCAGCGGCTTCGAACAACCCGTCGATTTCAGTTACGAGGTCGGCAATCTGCTCGCGGAGATTGGTCATCCGAGTGGGGCTTCTAACAAATTGAATGCTGCACCTGTACTGGCGACCTTTGGAAGCGCAAGTTGATTTCTGATCCTACCGCCCCGCAACCGCCCTTCCCACCATTCGTCCTACTAGTTCGCCGAGCGTCTTGGCTCTGATCCATTTCGAACTGTTTGGATGCTGGTTCGTGAGATCCTGTAGTGTCTGTTCTGTTGGCCGTCCAGATCCTTGCGCACCTCCGCTCCATTCTGTTCTAACGTGCCGATCACTGGCTCAGATCGGCTTAATCAATTTGACAGAACCCATGACCACCCTTGGGATTAGCTAACTCTTGTTCCAAAAACCCTCCCTAGTCTGGGCGTCTAAAAACGTTGCTTCCCGGTCGTACCGCTGTCTCCACATCCATTGCGCTTACCTGAATGCCCGACCCTATACTCTCCCCGGAAGTCGAACATATAAAAAATTTATACCATATTGATGCCAGAAGCTCGTAATTCAGAACTGATACTTGAAATAAACAGGCTCAGCGTGTAGCTGCTACCCATTGTTCAGCAACAATCGTTGTACCAATACATGGGGTATCTGCTCTCGCAAGTACCTCCAGAAGGTTTTCAAATGTCCAATGAGACGACAACACCCGACTACCTTGAGCTTGCGGCTAACATCGTATCAGCCTTCGTCAGCAAGAATTCCGTACCGGTTGCTGAACTCCCCAGCCTGATCAAGAATGTCCACGCTGCACTTCAGAACGTCGGCCAGCCCGCTGCACCGCAGGAAGAGGCAAAGCCTACTCCTGCCGTTCCCGTGAAGAAGTCGCTCACCCCGGAGTATCTGATCAGTCTGGAAGACGGAAAGCAGTACAAGTCGCTCAAGCGGCACCTTGGGAAGCTGGGTCTGACACCCGAAGCTTACCGGGAGAAGTGGGGCTTGCCTCGCGATTATCCGATGGTGGCCCCGAGCTATGCCGCGAAACGGTCAGAGTTGGCCAAGAGCCTGGGCCTGGGCCAGATCCGCTCCAAGGCATCCCAGGCCAAAGCCGCCGTCAATGATGCACTGAAGACCGCTCCTGCGAAAGCACCTGCCAAGCGCGGACGGAAGAAAGTTGCTGCCTGAGGGTACAGTCGTGGAAACTTTGAGAGGCCGCTCGTGCAGAGCGGCCTTTTTGCTGCTCCAAGGCTATCACTTAGCCTTTCGAACGATTTTCATTGCCCGGTCAGCGTTCCTGCACTGGCTGGAGATCCATTCCGTCGATTATCTCTGCGCGACGGGTCTCACGTTCCCTGATCTTCCCGGTAATCTGCTCCAGGGAGCCTCGGCTGGATCCCAAGAAGCCGATCCCCGCCAGCGTCGCAGCAATCCCTATCACCAGGACAAGGGCATCGGTCCGGACAAGCCCGGAGAGGGACGCTCCGACCAGTAGAACACCGGCTATGATCGCCACCCGTGCCACGATCATGCTCTTTCGGCAACGCTCGGCGGCATCTGAAAGATCATCGATCTCAGATTCGAGGTCTGCAATCTGTTGGTGGAGGTCAGTCATCAGAGAGGGTTTATAACGATTTGAATGCTGGGAACCTGTACTGGCGACCTTGGTGAGCGCAAGTCGGTTTTCGATCCTCGCTCCGACGACTGTCTCTCGAACGTCTGGGACGGTACATCAAGCGTGCTGGCGGTGGCGCATTTGCGCAGAAACAGTTCGGCCTGGGCTCATCCCAGGCCGAACGTCACCGATAGGTTTTCTTTGGTTATTCTTCGTCCTCCGAGTATGGGATAGTCGGATCAATGATCCGCCCCTCTTCGAACAGGTGGCCGTGCCCAAGATCAGTCAGCCGATCACCGAGCAGGTAAAGGTCACTCTTCCGCTGGAAGCATATCGCCATGTCATTGCGGGCATCTTGGAACTTCCACCTCTCCCCTTCTGGGCCGAACCTACCTTGGCTAATAAGTTTTACGTGGTCAGCAAGTGTAGCAGCGACGGATGGGGGGAGATAGGATAGCTCTACTATGAGAGCAAAAGGATGAGGGTCTTCTTCGTTAAGCATAATCGAAAATCCATTTCGTTAGTTAATGTCATCGTTATATGTTATAACCTGAAGTTGGTCAATAATAAATTCGCTAAAGGGCATGAGGCAGGCTATTCCGTGGCTGGGTCATAAAGAGTTCGCCTGTCAGAGCCCCAGTGTCGTTCCAACAGTTTTGTGGTCGCGCAATCCGCTTAAATGATCGGAGCGTGTTTACCCCGACCATTCTGATCATCAGAGTAGTGCCATCTTGAAGAGCATGGCATCACTCACCGTGGCGAAAACCATTGTGATCTCAAGATGGCCATTCTCGCTTACCCGTGTGACCACATCGTAATCGTTGAGATCTTTGTCCGTGACAATGTCGTGGAGATCGCCGACGAGTGCATCCATGGCCATGGAGCAAAGCTCTAGGTGACCGGCCCGCGTGTAGCCTCCCGCGTGGAGAGCCCGTTCCATGTGACACTGCTCCTCAAGCCAGTCGGCACTAGAGATCGTATGGACAACGGTACGATATGGGTAACGCTGAGCAAGCTCCCCGACAGATGGCTTGGAGAGCCGCTTGAGGACCGAAGAATGAAGGTTTGTCATAAGCCAGCCCTCCTGAAAATATCGTGACGATTGGGCTGGTACTGATTGGTCCTATAATCATTCGAATGAGCTTCAACTATCAGCATCAGAACGGAGTCCTGGCGGCGTAACCCGCGAACTGGTCTGTAGCGACAGACGAGGCACTTGAGCCACGGGCAGCCGATTGCGCAGCAGCCTCAGCCTCCATCTTTTGTTCCTGCTTCATCCGTTCGTACATCTTGTTTGGGTCGTAGAAGCCGAAGAACTTCCGACGCTTGCCACCAAGACGCCAGAACTTGTCGTACAGAAAGACATCCGTGCCGAACATCTCACCGTCAGCATAAACGACGCATTCGATGGGACCATTCTTCGTCTTGACCATCAGGACAAACTGTCCGGAATAACGAAGGTTGTTCTCACTCTTTGCGCCGATGTGGCCCATCTTGGCGAATTCGGTGGTGTCCAGGTCGGCATAACCTACGGCAACATTGTAGGCCCGAGCGTAATCCCCGTGGGTCTCTTCGTCCATGCGAGCAGTGGCGAGTTCCTTGTCAGCCCAGTCCAGTACTTTCTTCGGGGCGATCAGCGGCACGGTGCGAGCCCAGTACGGACGGAACAGATCCAGACGGCCACCCGTGTAAATCTCGATCTTGAGGTTGTGCTGGCTCTTGCCCTTGCCAGGGTTTGGGCCGTTGTCGAATAGTTGGAATTGGGCGCACTGGATCACTTCCCGGCTTGGGCAACGGGTGAGAACCGGCTTGGTCTTTTTCTGTGTAATCATTAAGTAAACCTCTAGTTATAAAAACGATGGGCCCGAAATACATGTCCCACTGTTGTGACTTCATTCTACGTTAGCGGGGTATCAATCCGTCAATTTCTTTCTCATTGTCTAATTAAAGAAGAAGGTGATGAAGACAAAGTTGTATATACAATGAGAATACGAGGTATTTAGGTCGGGTTTACTTGTTTGTGTGGGGTGTTTATTGGTCCTCACTCCGCTCGTCCCTCTGAAGACAACGGAAAGGAGACAAAGACGAGTTTCACTCGTTAGAGAAGAGACAACACGAGTTGCACTCGTGATGCGAAAGACAAGGCGAACAGAGTTCGTCCCGAAGAACGGCTTGGATTGGTCATGAAGAAAGAGAACTGGTGAAAAGAGTGCAGCGTGGCACCAGCGCAGCCAGTCCGAACCACCTGCCCTTGCCCGGAGAGTTGGCAAGGACGCTTTCGAACGATTTTCTCGGAAGTGCACTCATCACGGCTGTGGTTCGCACGATCCCCACCCGTGGACTCCTGAAGATCATCCTCGATGCGCTCTGAGTGCATCCATCCATTCAGGCTTGAAGGCACGTCGCATGATCTCGTCAGCACGGCGGTCGATATCGTCCTCCGGCCAACCGCGCTCCCGGAGCTTCGCTTTGATCCGGCGCTCCCACTCGTAGAGCGTCTTCACGTGGATCTCTGCCATGTCCGGTTCCGCCACTCAATCTTGTCCACCAGACCGTACTCGATCTGGAGGTTGAGTGGTCCCAGGTATAGCCCGTGATCCCACGGCGCGGCCATGATGTAGCCGACGCGCCAGATGTTGCTGTCCACGTCCAGGCGGATTTCGAGCTTGTCTCTAAAGACCCATCTAGCCAGGGTCGCGGATCGACACAATCGTTCGAAGCGCTTGTCAGGGAACCGCCAATGAATGTCGAGCGGACCCAAGTCCACGCCGATCAGGTCCCAATCCCAGTAGAACCCGAGCGCCCAGCAGCGCCAATCAAGCTCGATCCTCATCATGGTCGTTCGATCAATATCAGCACATCCCAACCGACGCAGACGACGCCAGTCTCCGGGAAATCGACCAGCGCATGGGTGGTCCAGGTTCGATCCCAAACTACCTGAACGACGGTACCCTCCCAACCGACGACGAGATCATACTCACGGCCTTCGGTGTCCCAGACGGTATCTCGGCTTTTGACAGCCACTCGATCTCCTGGCCTGAATGGAAAGGTATCAAACCCTTCAGGTTCATTGCCGTCCCACTCGCGCCTGATCTGCTCCTGGTAGTCTAGGCCATCATTGCCTTGCCATGCAGGCGGATGCTCAGGCGTCTCCGGTTTCATGGTCAGGCGGCCTAATCGCTGACGAGATCATACTCCATCTGCAAATAGGCCGGACCCAGGTACAGCCAATGATCCCGTGGCACTGCCACTCTTCAAACAGTTCGAAGCCCGCCCTGCCCTCGCGGCGGAAGCGGGGGAGCGTGCATGAACGGCTTTCTGCTGTAGCGGCTGACATGCTGGCAAACACCAAACGTTGTTTGGTGCTTCAAACGGCACCCGCTCGCCCATGCGTGAGAATGGATGAAGGTTGGCCGCCCTAAGGAGTTGCACGACCGAGCCTTCATCCATGCTACTTCGGATCAATCCCTATGCCGCATGCCTAGAGATCGAAGAAGGCATCTTGGGGCTGACGAAGATTGCCGGGACCACGGGGGGCAGCGGGAGATCTCCTGCCTGGGGGAGCAGAAACTGCTCCAAGTCCTCCCCCAAGGCACGATGGTCGTGCACACTGCCTGATCGTTGCACCCTCTTCTTCTCCAGGTGGTCGGCCATCATCACGTTGACGATCTTCATCAGTCTGCGTGGTGATACCTCGCTCTGCCGCCACATTGTGTCAGCAAACCACTGAATCGCTTCGTTCTGGACCTGAAGCGGAACGTCGATCCCAGTCTCAGTCTTGGTGAGCATTCGCCGTCGAAGAGCGAGATACGTGGCATATTCCCATCGAGCCGTGTGGTCTCCCTGGATGTAGAGCGGTTGTTCACGGCTTCGAAGCGCCTCGATGTGCGGCACACAGGCTGTGGGCCAGACACAATCGTTGGAAAGATCGCCATTACACGCGATGATTGTCGGTGCAGTCAGAGGGATCGTTTTGAACGAGCCCGATTCACTGCGCTTCTTCGGCGCGACATACACCTCAATTGAGCGCGGCCCAGCACTGTCGGTCGCGATCTTCAGGAGGTTGAGCGAGTTTGTCGAGTTGAAAAGGTGATCGCACTCCTCGAAGATCAGAGGAGTGGTTCCGTTTGAGCGCTCGAAGAAGTGCTCCAGTTCACGGACATTCTTCGGCATGGCACGGATTACTGTAGCACCCGTGCTCCTGATCGCCTGCAAGATCGCAAACGATTTGCCCAGGCCAGCACCGCCGCTGAGATAGCAGACGGGTGGGTATCCCCGGATCACCTGTTCGGCTCGTCGCTGTACGGTTCGCATCTGCTTAGCCAGCGGGTTTTCGTCTTCGACCGCATCCCAGTCTTCGGCGGTCCTTCGTGGTTTCAGTTCGTATTGTTTCGTCATCGAAATGGCATTCTTTGTAATAATGATACTTAATAGAAGTGCGTGAGCGCTCACGGCTTCCGAAGCAGCAGGTGCCAAAATACGCACCCGCAGCGTGTCGGGCGTGGAGACCCGACATGGAAAACTCTGTCCCAGTGAGACAGAGGCGTGATGAGGCGAAAGCCTCGGAGTGGAGCCGTAGCTCCGAACCTGAGAGCACCCAGTGAGTGCCCACAGGCTGGAAGAGGAAGATCCTCTTCCAAAGACCTCTGCTGCCCGTGACGGCAGAGATCGGTGTTGCTGGCCAGTGAGGGTGATTTACCCAGATCCTGGCTCCGTGTCAACCTACTTTGTACGCATTTTTCGCGGCATAGCCAATAGAATGCCTACTGAGTACGGATTTTCGTTGACAGGGCGATTGGAAGCCGGTAAGAAGCCGCTCATGACGAAAGAGCAATTCCGAGCATGGCGTAAGGCGATGAAGCTGACCCAGACAGGGGCAGCCCAAGCCCTTGGCCTGAACCGCAACACCATTGAGTTGTACGAACGCGGCACTCGGCGTGATAATCCCAATCACGTGGTATCTATCCCGCGAACCGTGGAACTCGCCTGTGCGGCCTTGATGCTTGGCATCCATCGCTACGGTGGCCCGGACGAGTCTACCCAAGATGACCTCAAGGTGAACATTACACACCTTATGACGCCGGACGGGCTTCGACCCGAAGTGGTTGAATGGGTCGCCGAGCATGTTGAGGGACACCTCTTCACTACGAACGACGTAGCAACTTTCTCGAATCCGTCAGAAGCCGTCTACTTCAAGCTCCGTTGGGGCACGGCGGCTTCCGATGGAGCCGACTGAGTGCAACCGCTACCACAACAAGGCCCAAGACCATGCGAAGGTCATCACTGATATAAGGGAGAGTAGATAGCATCACCGCGAGTTCGAAGAGGACTCAATATTGACTGGCAGAACACGGCCTCGTGTTCAAAGGTCCACAGGCGTTCGCCCATTGGGGAGAACGATCCGGGAGCACACGAATTGCAAGCAGCCGGGATCTTTCGGCTTCCTACCTTCCACGGTGGGGGACGCCTTTCAAACCATTTCACGCTGATGTGCACTCAAGGCCCGCGACGCCGCACATCATGAGTCGCCCACCGGGTATATCCTGTCTATGGAGCGTTGCCCCGGTACGCTCTGCACGAATTTTCACGTGATAACGACAAACTCCGGCAATTGCAGCCGGGCGAAACAGACCCAGATTTCTTCATCGCTGGGTATACAACGCAAGTCCGAGATTAGCTCGGTCAGCCACGAGCAGGCGGTGCTCGATGACCAACTTCCGGTGGATGAGATTCTCGACCGGTTTACACGCGCCATTGCTCGCCGAGTGGCGCGTGAGGATCACGCAGCAGCCATCCAAAAACAGGCAAAGGCTCAACCATGAAGCGGGCGGCTCTCTACGGACGCTACTCAACGGATCTTCAGTCAGAGCGATCCGTCTCTGACCAATTCACGATCTGCCGAAAGTTCGCGGATGACCATGGTGCCGAGATCGTTGCCACATATGAGGACAAGGGGATCTCAGGAGCAACAATTGCAGCCCGCCCTGGCATTCAGCGATTGATAGCTGCGGCGGAACGCAAGGAATTCGATTGGGTCATTGTAGAACACCCGGACCGTCTGTCGCGCGACATTGCCGATCTCAGCATGCTGCGCAAGCGCTTTGCTTTTTACGGCATTGAGCTTCGCGCTATCAATACAGGCGGTCACGCCCTCACAACAGTCGATGTTGCTGTCCATGGACTGGTGGCTCAGATGAGCCGCGAGGAGACGCAGAAGAAGGTTCGTCGCGGCATGGAGCCCCGCGCCAGAGAGGGAAAGAGCATGGGCGGGCGAGCCTATGGTTACCGCGTGCCGGAACTTGCAGATGGGGTTTTTCATACCGGCAAACTGGAGATCTATAAGCCGGAGGCAGACATCATCGTGCGGATCTTCGACGAGTTCATCGGTGGGCGGACGCCCCGGCAGATCGCATACGGGTTGAACGAGGACAACGTTCCGCCGCCCCGTAGCAAGCGCTGGAATGCCTCCACCATCAACGGCAACGGACGGCGGGGCTGCGGAATTCTCCGGAACGAGAAGTATGTTGGAACGCTCGTTTGGAACAAGAACCAGATGGTGCTTGACGACCGTACAGGCAAACGCATTTCACGGGTAAACGAGCAAGATAAGCGGGTAATCGCAGAAGAGAGCGTTCCAGCTATCGTGTCTGTTGAGGTGTTCAAGAAGGCTCAAGCGATTATAGAGGGCAAGGCCCGCACACAGGCTTCAAACGGTTTTACGCGGGCTCCTAAGCGGTTGCTTTCAGGGAAACTTCGTTGCGGAGCCTGCGGCAGCGGCATGTCCATTCTGGGGAAGGATCGGAGTGGACGACCACGAATCCGCTGCACGAGCCACGCCGAATCCGGAACCTGCCCCAACCCGAAGACGCATTATCTGGATACCATCGAGCAAAAGGTCCTGAACCTCCTCCAGGCAGCATTGCAGAAGCCGGAGCACGTCCAAAAGTTCGTCGAGGAATACCAAAAGGAGCGGCGGCGGCTTATGGGCGAGTCGTTAAACGAGCGTTCCAAGGTGGAGCGTCGTCTCGGTGAGCTTTACCGTACGATTGATCGCCTCACCGAGATGATGATCGACGGCCAAGGCGATATGCGTACCCTGGACAGCAAGGTTAAGGCGGCGGCGGGAGAGCGGGACCAGCTTGAGGCTAAGCTTCAGTCGCTGGACGAAGAAGCCCCAGATCTGAAGATCGAGCCTCATCCGGCTCTGATTAAGCGGCATCTCGATATTCTGGGAAAGCTCCAACCGCTTTTAGAGCAAGGCACTCAAGCCAATGATCCCGACCTGATGATTATCCGTGAACTAGTCGAGAGCGTCATCGTCAACCCGGACAAGACTCTCAAGATCGTCGGGCGTCTTGAGGCTTTGACAGGCGCTCTTCAGGAATTAGGCAATCCCACAAAAACTGTGTGGGGAGCGATGGTAGCGGAGGAGGGATTTGAACCCCCGACACAAGGATTATGATTCCTCTGCTCTGACCAACTGAGCTACTCCGCCCCAGGCAGCGGGGCGCACCCCGCGTCAGGCAAGCGCGATATAGGGAAGGTTAGCCCCGGGTGTCAAGAAAGACCCGCGGGGAAAGTACGGATTTGTCGCCGCCCCACCGGTCATGTGCCCGGAGGGCAGGATGTCGGCGCGATGCGGTCGAAATCCTGCTCCCGTTCAGGGTTGACCCTAAGGTCGCCCCGGTCAGCCCTTGGGCTTCATCCGCCAGAGCTGGAAGCCCTCGGTCGAGACCGCCTGTTCGATGGCCTTGCGGGAGAACTTGTGCGGCGGGGTCTCGCGGGAGTTCAGCGTGCCGGTCAGCCCCCAGGGAGCGTATTTGGCCGGGAGCTTCGTGCCGGATTCATCCCCTGCAAAAGCGTGAAGATCGTCCTTGGCCTGGGACGTGAACATGAAGAGGCGCATCGGAATTGCTTTCGTGATCTGGAGTTGGCCTGCCCTTAAGAGATAGGGCCGCGACCCCGGAAGTCACGGCTCACTTGCCTGTTCCGGACCCTCAGGCTGTCTTCTTGATCCGCATGAGCTTGAAGAAGCCGCTCGGGAACAGGGATCTCAGCTCCACGACCTCCATGCGCCCCGTCTGCCGAGCCCAGTTCTCGACCCGCGAGGCCTTGAAGGCCGAGCTCCAGCCGATGGCCTTGGCGATGGGGGAGACCATCTCCTCGACCCTGGCAACGGGGCCGGAGGGCTGCCCCCAGTGGTTGGCGAGCACGATCTCGCCGCCGGGCCTGAGCACGCGCATGAACTCGTCCAGGGCCGTCTCGGGCTCGGGCACCAGGGTGATGATGAACTGCGCCGTCACCGCATCAAAAGTCCCGTCCGGGAAGCCAAGGCGGGTGACATCCATCACCTGCAGGCTCTTCACATGGGTGAGGCCCCGCTTGTCGACCTTCTCCTGGGCACGGCGGAGCATGTCCTCGGAGAGATCGACCCCATAGACCTCGGCGTTGGCAGGGTAATAGCCCAGGGACAGGCCCGTGCCGACGCCGGCCTCCAGCACCTTCGGGCCGCAGGCGACGGCGGCGTTCACGGCGGCGCGGGCTGCCGACTCGGTCAGCTTGTCGTAGACGAGGTCGTAGATCGGCGCCCAACGCGCATAAGCCTTGCGCATCAGGACGGTGGTCGCTCCATCCGTCATAAAGGTCCCTTCGGTCGAGGCCTTAGGCCGCGGCGGGTGCGGCTTCGGCCATTGTGCGAGCAATCGTACCCCCGCCAAGCACACGTGCCCGCGGAGCATCGCTCTCATAGATGACACAAGCTTGACCGGGAGACACCCCGTCTTCCGCCGATAACAGCTCGACCGTAGTGCTGGTTCCTGTGGATCGTAGGATCGCCGGGCGCGGCTCACGGGTGGAGCGCACACGCACGGCCACCTCCATTCCCTTCTCACCAAGAGCTTCGAGGGGTACGTCGCCGAGCCAGTTCACATCCGTCACCCGGATCAGCCGGGTGGCTAGCGCCTCCCGGGGGCCCACCACCACGCGGGCCTCCTTGGCGTCGAGGCGCACCACGTAGAGCGGCTCGCCGACGGAGAGCCCCAGGCCCTTCCGCTGCCCCACCGTGTAGTGGATGATACCCTCGTGGCGGCCGAGCACCCGGCCGTCGATATGGACAATCTCGCCGCCCTGGACGGCGCCGGGCTTCAGGCGCTCGATCACATCGCTGTAGCGGCCTTGCGTGACGAAGCAGATGTCCTGGCTGTCGGCCTTCTCGGCCACGGTCAGCCCGAAATCGCGCGCCAGATCTCTGACCTGATCTTTCGGCAGCTCACCCAGGGGAAAACGCAGGAAATCCAGCTGCTCCGGCGTCGTCGCATAGAGGAAGTAGCTCTGGTCCCGGTCCGGGTCGGCCGCCCGATGCAGCGCCCGGCGCCAATCCGGCAGAGCACGGCTTGCCACGTAATGGCCTGTGGCGAGCACATCGCCGCCGAGTTCCTTCGCCGTCTCCAGAAGGTCGCGGAACTTGATCGAACGGTTGCACTCGACGCAGGGGATCGGCGTCTCGCCTGCCAGATAGCTCTGGGTGAAGCGGTCGATCACGGCTTCGCGGAAGCGGGCCTCGTAATCGAGCACGTAATGGGGGATGCCGATAGCCTCCGCCACCCGCCGGGCATCGTAGATGTCCTGGCCGGCGCAGCAGGCGCCCTTGCGGTGCGCTGCGGCCCCGTGATCGTAGAGCTGAAGCGTGATCCCGATGACGTCGTAGCCCTCGCGCTTGAGCAGGGCCGCGACAACGGACGAGTCCACGCCGCCCGACATCGCAACAACGACGCGGGTCTTCGAGGGTTCTGTAGGCAGGTCGAGTGAGTTGAGCATCATTCCATCCATGGGCGACGTTCAAGGCGGCGCACGGGAGGGGTTAAAGGTCTTCTATAGCGCATCGTGCGGAAAAGTGGACCCGTTTTCACTGCGTTGCCCTTTGGGTCGCTGACGCGGCCCTCCGGGTCCGCCTCAAACGATGCGCCAGCTCAGAGGGTGAGCATCGGGATGGATCCCAAAAATGCATTCCGCTTTTGGCCCGATGCTCGTGCGCCACAATTCCTAAAGAGAAAGTGCGGCGGAATAAGGCAACGTTAACGTTTATGGCTAAGCTTAGGCACTCTCGATAACCGCCTGATTGGGCTTAGGAAAACATTAAGTCCCGTCGCGTAAGTTCGAGCCACTGAGGTCGTTGAATTTTTGTGTGAGCGTATCATGACCGAACCCCACCGCCCAAGGGTCAAGTATGTCATTGGGCCTGATGGCAGTCCCCTGACGATTGCCGACCTTCCCCCGACCAGCACCCGCCGCTGGGTTATCCGCCGCAAGGCCGAGGTTGTGGCTGCCGTTCGCGGCGGCCTGCTGAGCCTCGAAGAGGCCTGCCAGCGCTACACGCTGACCACCGAGGAGTTCCTGAGCTGGCAGCTGTCCATCGACCAGCATGGTCTGGCGGGCCTGCGCACCACGCGCATCCAGCAATACCGGCAGTAAGCACGCCGGCCGATCCGACTACGAGGCGCTGCTCACCCGAGCCAGCGCCTTTTCCATTTCAGAGCCGAAAAGGTGGGTCTCGAAGCTGGGCCGTTAAGACCTTCCTAACCTTAAGATGAGCATAAACTCCTGAATCACCTCTCCTTAAGGCAGGCGCTCAACGTGCTCGGCACCCAGGATCTGTTGGACCAACAAGGCCCCCTCGCAATGACAATCGGCTCGCCCTCCCCTGCGGGCTCCGAACAGAGCATCGGGGCTCTCAGGCAAGTCCTGGTCGGCCGGACCATCGCGGACGTGGAGCGGCACCTGATTCTCGACACGCTCGCCTCCTGCCTCGGAAATCGCACCCATGCGGCCCGGATCCTCGGGATCTCGATCCGCACCCTGCGCAATAAGCTCAACGAATACATGCAGGCCGGCATCGCCGTGCCGGAACCGGGCCAGCGCCCGGCAGTCTAAGTGCTCGCGCTTCTTTGATTCCTACTGATCTGACGATGAGAGCGGCGGCGGCGGCACGGAGCCGTCGGCGGTAACCATCCGGCCGCGCCAGGCCTGCGCCAGCCGCGCCCGCTCGAACAAGAGCACGACCACCAGCGACAGACCGAAGGGGATCAGGAGATAGAACAGGCGGAAGATGATGAGCGCCGCCAGCACGTCCGCCTTGGGGATGTCCGGCATGGCCGTGAGGAACACGAGCTCGAACACCCCGAGGCCGCCGGGGGCGTGGCTCACCAGGGCCGCCGAGAAGGAGGCCAGGAACACGGCCAGCACGACGATGAAGCTCGGCTCCAGATGCGACGGGAGCACGAAGTAGATGATGCCGGCAGCGCCCAGAAGCTCCAGCGGCGCCGCGATCAGCTGGCGCACCATGATGGCCGGGCGCGGATATTCCAGCTTGGCCTTGCGGATGACGAGCGGCGGAAGGTGCAGGACCGATCCGACCACATAAAGCGCCACGAAACCGAGCAGCAGCAGCCCGACGATGCGGGCCGTGGCCGGGTTTGTCAGCATCGAGGGCAGAAGCTCCTCCAGCCGGTGAAGCAGTGTCGGGTCGGCCACCAGCACCACACCACCGAGCAGGATGGTGCCAAGCCCGAAGGTGAAGGAGCAGAGTGCCACCAGCACGGCGATCTGGGGGGCGCTCAGGCCTTTCGACGTATAGGCCCGGTAGCGCACGACGGCGCCGGAGAAGACCGAAGCGCCGATATTGTGGGACAGCGCATAGGTTGTGAACGACGTGACCGATACGAACAGCCAGGAGATGTGGCGGACGCCCAGATGCAGCAGCGCGATCCGGTCGTACCAGGCGAGAGCCGCATAGGCGAAAAGGGTCGAGAAAGCGGCCAGAGCGTAGCGGTGGGATGGAACGGCGGTCAGGCTGTCCCAGACGTCGTCCAGGGACATGCCGCGAAGTTCACGGTAGAGAAGCCAGCCTGAGACGATGACCGCCAGCAGCCCGATCAGGGGCCAAATGAACTCACGCACATTCTTCATCGAGCCGGCACATCTCCCTCATTGGCTCTTCTGTGCCCACAATCCACTTGGTCTGCAAGGGGATATTGGCGTGGAGGTCCATGACATAAAGTCCAAGCAGGTCGGGTGACGTGGGGAAGCAATCGCTTTATCAAGCTGTCTCGTTCCCTGATGCCCCAAGAAGGCGATCCGCTATGACGAGCGCTTCGGCAGCAGCTCTCAATCTCAACGGCTATACCGATCTGCCTCCCGGCAAGATCGCCACCATCGTCACCTATCTGGAAATGCGGGAGCCGCCGAACCTGCCCCCGGTCCAGCGGCCGGAAGGCTGGACACTCCAGCGCATCGACCACGACCGGCCACGCTATCGGTCATTGTTCCGCACGGTGGGAGAGCCCTGGCTCTGGTTCAGCCGGGCCTTGATGCCGAATGATGCGCTCGCGGCGATCCTCAACGACCCGAAGGTCGAGGCCTATGCCCTTCATGACGGCACAGGCGATGTGGGCCTGCTCGAACTGGATTTTCGCGCCGATGACGAGGTCGAACTCGCCTTCCTTGGGCTGGTGCCCGGCTTCATCGGCCAGGGGGCAGGACGCTTCCTGATGAATGAGGCCATTCGCCGTGCCTTTGCCCGGCCGACGCGGCGCTTCTTCGTCCATACCTGCACGCTCGACTCGCCCAGCGCCCTTGCCTTCTATATCCGCTCGGGCTTCACGCCTTACCGGCGCGCCATCGAGGTGGCGGACGACCCGCGTCT
Organism: Microvirga arabica; assembly: GCF_016811235.1. GTDB lineage: Bacteria > Pseudomonadota > Alphaproteobacteria > Rhizobiales > Beijerinckiaceae > Microvirga > Microvirga arabica. Next base: position 41,919 of record NZ_JAFBID010000002.1, on the reverse strand, counting down.
TCACGGGTTCCTCCCCCGGGAATCGGCTCCCCACATTCCGCTGCTGATGCCGGGGACATGAAAAAGGGCGCGCCGGCTTGGCGCGCCCTCTTGGATTTCGGTGCGGTGGGGCTTTAGGCCGTGACGCGAACCACGCGGCCTTGGCCGGCTTGGCTGATGGCTGCGTCGAGGGAGCGCTCGCGGTCCTCAAGGCTCTCGGCCCGCTTCAAATCCTCGAACGCCTCGCCCAGCTCCGCCTTCGCGTCGTCGAGCTGGATGTGCAGGTTCTGAGCCGAGAGGCGCAGGTTGTCGCGCCGTTGGGCCGCAGCGCGCGCGTAGGTCGGGTAGGCAAAGTGGTTGAGGTCGGTGATACCGGCCTTCTGCTCTTCCGCTGCGATTTCCCGATCAAGGTCAGCCGCCATGCGGTCGAACTCGGCGATCATCATCTCGATCTGCGCCACCCGGCGACGTTTCTCGTCGACTTGAAAGCGCTTGAGGCGGATGAGCGTGTCCCGCGACTTCATCTTGATTCAACTCCACACGTCGCTGTTTCATTTCGCCTCACGGATCGCTCAGTTATCCGCCAGACATGCGACACCATCACCGATGGAGGTTGAGCTTTCCTTACCGGCGCGGACAAAAAATTCCTGTGATCTCAACCCCATCGGCGAAATCTTGCCTCAAGCTTGCGTCTTGAGAGCCTCGTAAACCATTCGTTTACCGGTTTCGTTAACACTGGCCTTGTCACGGTCGCGGTTCCTTGAGGAGTCGTCTCCAGACAAGGCTGAAACGCTTGGATGATAAGCTTTTGGGATGTTGTAAGGCGGTTCCCTATGGTTACCCAGAATCCACAGGATAATGGCCTTCGGCGGATGATCTGCCTGTCAAGTTCGTTAAGCGCTTGCGTCCCAGAATCAGGGTTTGTTAACCATTCCGTACTAGCGTTTCGAATCAGTTCAAAAGAGCATCCGTCCCAAGCCCGGCGGCGGATGAACAGCCTTCCGCTGTTTCAAAGCTCAAGGGCAAGGGCTGGGGATTGAACATGCGCGTACTTCTGATCGAAGACGACAGCGCGACAGCGCAAAGCATCGAACTGATGCTGAAGTCCGAGAATTTCAATATCTACACGACGGATCTCGGAGAAGAGGGCATCGACCTCGGCAAACTCTACGATTACGACATCATCCTTCTCGATCTGAACCTGCCCGACATGTCGGGATATGAGGTTCTGCGGACGCTCCGGGTCGCGAAGGTGAAGACGCCGATCCTGATCCTCTCCGGCATGGCAGGCATCGAGGACAAGGTGAAGGGCCTCGGCTTCGGCGCCGACGATTATCTCACCAAGCCGTTCCACAAGGACGAGATGGTGGCCCGCATCCATGCGATCGTGCGCCGCTCGAAGGGTCACGCCCAGTCGGTGATCACCACCGGCGACCTGATCGTCAACCTCGACACCAAGACGGTCGAAGTCGGCGGCGCCCGCGTGCACCTGACCGGCAAGGAGTACCAGATGCTGGAGCTCCTCTCCCTGCGCAAGGGCACGACGCTCACGAAGGAGATGTTCCTCAACCATCTCTATGGCGGCATGGACGAGCCGGAACTGAAGATCATCGACGTCTTCATCTGCAAGCTCCGCAAGAAGCTCGCCAATGCTTCGCAGGGCCGCAACTACATCGAGACCGTCTGGGGCCGCGGCTACGTGCTACGCGAGCCCAACGAGGCGGAAGAGCGCATTGCGATCTGACGCAGGTCACATTCGACACGAAAAAGCCCGGCTGAATGCCGGGCTTTTCTTTTGTGCGCTCAGAGGAAAGTTACTGACTGCCTTACGCCGCCTCAGCCCTGATGGTCACCTCGTCGCCCTCGATGGAGAAAGCGATGGTCATGTTCGACGCACGCGCCACCATGCCGGCGTAAAAGATCTGGATGCCATGGGCATCGACCGTGCCGGTCTCCGAGCTGCCGGCGAGGAGCGCCTCGGAATGGGCGGGAATGCGGGCGTTCAGGCCTTTCGACACGATGGTGAAGGCGCAGTTCTCGGCATCTCCCGTGACCGTCACGGCGATCGAGCCGCCCCGCGGAATGGCCGTGGTGGCGATCATCACCAGGTTGAGGAGCAGCTTCACCCGGTTCTTCGGGAACAGGAGCCGGGGCGACGACCACGAGAAGCTGATCTTGTCGTCGAGGAAGAGCCCGCGGGCCACCTGCTCGGCATCGCCGAGATCAATCGAAGCGCCGGCGGAGCCCGCTGCCCCGAAGGCAAGGCGGGCGAACTGGAGACGGGCCGAGGCCTGCTTCGCACTTTTCTGGATGAGATCCAGCGCAAAGTCGCGCATGGAGGCGTCGCTGTCGTCCTCCAGAACCTCGAGCCCGTTGACGATCGCACCCACCGGCGAGATCACGTCATGGCAGACGCGTGAGCAGAGGAGAGCAGCGAGGTCGAGCGAATCGAGGGAAATCGTGGCCATGAGGGCTCCGGAGGCACCGTAAAGTCAGCTGTTCATTCATGAAATCGAGATTTCGACGGGCATGAATACAGCCAAACAGGAAAGAGAACGTGAACCGGGATACCCGGCTCAGAGTTCTTTGAAAAGCGGGCAAAAAGACATCGACAGCCCGCACGGGAACAGGCACAAATCCATGATGCGCTTCGATGGACAGAACCCCGACGAGATTGCTCAAAAGCTTGCTCAGATCGCCTTGGAGGCAGGGCGGCTCCTGCGCGGCATGGAGAGCGCGTTGGTCGACAAGCGCATCAAGGATGACGGCACCCCCACGACGGCCGCCGACCTGGCCGCCGAGGAACTGATCATCCGGCGCCTGGACGAGGCATGGCCGGGCGTTCCGGTCGTGGCGGAGGAAACCTCCAGCACAGTTCAGACGGACGACTACTTCTTTCTGGTTGATCCCCTGGACGGCACCGGAGACTTCATTCATGGCACTGGCGAGTACAGCGTCAACATCGCCCTGATCCAGGGTAACCGGCCTATGGCGGCCGTAGTGGCCGCTCCGGCCATGGGGTCGATCTGGATCGCCGGCGAGCGTGCCCGCGTGAGCGCCCTGCCCGATGGCCAGGGGACGGATTTCAACTGGCAGGACGCGAAGGTGCGGCCTGCTCCCGAGCAGGATCTCGTGGCGCTGGTGAGTCGCCGCCATGGCGACATCGCCACGGAAGCCTGCCTCTCGGTCCTGTCGATCGGCACGAGGCGCATGACCTCATCGGCCCTGAAGTTCTGCCTCATCGCCTCGGGTGAGGCCGACGTCTATGTGCGCTGCGGCCCGACCATGGAGTGGGACACGGCGGCGGGCGACCATATCCTCACCTGCGCCGGCGGCAGCGTGGTCGGACCGGGGGGAGCCCCCCTCACCTACGGCCATGAGGAAAAGGGCTACCGGAACGGCCCCTTCGCGGCTATCGGCGACACGGCGTTAGCGACACGGCTGGACCTGCCTGTGTCGGCCTCGGCCGCATAGCATCCTGCTCATACCCGAGATGATTGCTGAGCCCCGGGCTTAAAACAACCGCAGGCCATCGAGAGCGGCATTCCGTACAGAGATTGTTAGGGTTGATGACCTTAAGGTTCGAACCTCGATAGCAGCCTTTCGGCCTGAATGAGCCGGATTGTTCCCTGTCTCATGCGAGGAGATAGCCCATGCGCTCCCGGTCAACCTTTCTTGCGGCTGCGGCCTTTGCCGCCCTGATCAGCGCCCTGCCCCTGCAGGCATCGGCCCAAACCGTCCAGCGCGCCTACGTTGCCAATCCCGGCAGCCCGGAATCCTTCCGTTCCGACGAACTGGTCCAATCCGGCCATCAATTCTTCGGCTCGGCCTCTCGCGGCCTTGCCCTTGCCCTTCAGGAGGCGATCCGCCGCTGGGGCGAGCCCAACGGCTATATCCTGGGTCAGGAGGCCTCCGGCGCCTTCTTCGGCGGCCTGCGCTATGGCGAGGGCAAGCTCTTCACCCGTAATGCCGGGGATCGCCGGATCTTCTGGCAGGGTCCCTCCCTTGGGTTTGACGTAGGCGGCGACGGCGCCCGCACCATGATGCTGGTCTACAACATGCCTTTCACCGATGCGCTCTATAAGCGCTTCGTCGGCGTGGACGGCTCGGCCTATTTCATCGGCGGCTTCGGCGTGACGGCCGTGGCGGCGGACGAGATGGTCGTGGTGCCGATCCGGGCCGGCGTGGGGGCTCGTCTGGGGGTCAATATCGGCTACCTGAAGTTCACCTCGGAGCCGACCTGGAATCCCTTCTAGGTCTCAAACGATCAGCCGCCATTTCCGAGGCAGTGGAAACCGCCCCCGAATGCGCTACAACGGGCGGTCTGGAGCGTTAGGGCTCTGGAAAGCTGCGCAGGCACAAGGCAAGGTGCTTGAGCGTTACCGGTCAAGCACCTTGGAGTTGGCGTTCGCGTGATCGAAACAATCATGATTTTCGCGTTGGGGTTCGTCGCAGCCTCCCTCATCGCGCTTCTGATCATTCCCGCCGTCAATGCCCGCGCGGAGCGTCTCGCCCGCCGCCGGGCCGAGGCGCTCTTTCCGATGTCGATCTCCGAATTGACGGCGGAGAAGGACCACCTGCGGGCGGAATTCGCCGTTCTCCAGCGCCGGATCGAGCGCAAGGCCGAGGAGGCGCTGACCTACAAGCGGGAGAGCATGGAGGAGCTGGGCCGGCGGGCCATCCGGATCGAGGCCCTTGAGACCACCCTGGCCGAGCGCGACCAGACGGTCGCTCAGCTCGAGGTCAATCTCGCCAGCACCCAGACGCGCCTGGCGGCGACGGACGAAGATCTCGCACAGACCAAGACTTACCTCGCGAGCACCCGCGAAACCCTGGCCGCCCTCGAGAATGCCCACCGGGCGACCCTGAACGAGCTGTCAAACACCCGCATGGAGCTGGAGATCACCCAGCATGAGCGCTCCCGGACCAAGACCGAGCTCCTCCATGCGGAGGAGAAGCTCGCCCGCTTGGAGGCCGAGCATGCCGATACGGAGCGACGCCTCTCGTCGGCCTTGAGCGACCTCGACACCAAACGCATCACCATCTCGGATCTCGAGACACGCCTCATGACCCAGACGGCCCGAGGCAACGACTTCGAGCGGGCCCTGAACGAGCGGCACAGCGAATTGTCGGACGAGCGCCTGCGCCTGGCGGAACTCGCCAAGGGCATTGCCGCGGAGCAGGAGCGCGGCCTGATCCTCGAACAGCGCATCCGCGAAATCGAAGCAGAGCGTGACGAAGCCCAGGAGCGGCTCGCGAACCAGGAGCTGTCCGGAGGCCAGAACGACGAGTTGCGCCGCCAGATCTCCGAGGTGGCCGCTCAGATCATGAGCGGCCAACGCGCCATTTCAAACAACGATAAGCCCCGCGAGAACAGAAGATCCCGCGAGGGCAAGCGGCGGCGCTCGGCCGGTAAGCAGATCCCGGCCTCATAAGCTCCTTATTTCGGGTCGACCTGCTGGTTGGCTGGCGGGCGGATGACCGGGGTGGTGCCTGGATTGGGCACGGGCGCCGGCACAGTGATGTCCGGGGTGGCCGTCTCCGGCGGGCGGATCACGCCGTCTGTCTGCTCAAGCTTCTCGCTCAAGGTGTTAGTCGAACCGGTCTCGGACGGGCCATTGCTAGTGCCGGAGAGCTTGCTGTCGGGCTCAACCTTCTCTGCGGGCATCTGGCTTGGCGCGGGCATGTTGGGAGCCTGCTGCTGCAGGACCTGGGGGTTTTGGGCGAGGGCTGCCGTTCCAAGGCAGCCTGCCAGAAGTGTCGATAGCACTAGAACACGGTTCATGGGTCGCTCCTTTGAAAGGCAACGGGCGATCCGATGGCCGGTTCCGGCAACGCTACTCGGCGGCCATGGCCGGGACGCGGGCCATGGACAGGTAAAGCTCCCGCAGACGCTTCGTGATGGGACCAGGCTTTCCGTCGCCGACGGGACGACCGTCGATGGTCACGATGGGCAGGACGAAGTTCGACGCGCTGGTGAGGAAAGCCTCGGCGGCATCGTAAGCCTCCTCGACAGTGAACCGGCGCTCCTCGAGCGGGATCCCCGCCTCCTCCGAGAGCCGCAGCAGGGACTTGCGGGTGATGCCCGGCAGGATAGCGTTCGAGAGCGGGCGCACGACGATGCTACCCTGCTGCGTGACGATGAAGCCGCTCGACGAGCCGCCCTCGGTCACATAGCCTTCCTCCACCAGCCAAGCCTCCTGGGCGCCGGCCTCCTTGGCCGCCTGCTTGGCCAGAACCTGGGCGAGCAGGTTGATCGACTTGATGTCGCGCCGCGCCCAGCGCTGGTCCGGCACGGTCACCACCGCAATGCCCGTGTGGGCCGCCGGAGCATCGGCAATAGCCTTGGCCTGGGTGAACATGGCCACCGTGGGCTCTGCGTTCTCCGGGAAGAAGAAATCCCGCTCCGCCACGCCCCGGGTGACCTGGAAATAGATGAACCCTTCCGCCATGCCGTTGCGGCGGACGATCTCTTCCTGAAGCGAGGTCCACTCGGCGCGCGAGTAGGGATTGCGGATCCGCACCTCGGCCAGGGAGCGCTCCAGCCGCTCGAGATGCGCGTCGTTGTCAATCAGCTGGCTGTCGAGGACGCCGATCCCTTCATAGACCCCGTCCCCGAAGAGGAAGCCCCGATCCATGAAAGGCACCCTGGCCTCTTCGAGCGGCAGGAAGGACCCATTCAGGAAGACGATGCGGGACATGCAAACCTCAAAAGTCGTAACCCGACTCAACCAAGCTTAACCTATGGGCAGCCGAGCCGCTCGACCTATATCGCCAAGGGCCCTGCAAGCTAAGGCGATAGGTACTCCCATCGTGAGATTGACGCTACTTCTCATTTCGACGGTTCTGCCGCCCTTGTTCCTAAATACCCCGGCCGTTGCCGGACCCCAGGCGCCTCAGAGATGGTACAAGGAGCGCGGCTATGTCGAGCCCGCGGGCGGCCGCATCATCGCCTGTCACGGCTATGGGTGCTCGCGGCGACTGGTGCTCTCGGTCGATGGAGGTTTGCTGAGCCGGGCGAGCGGGATATTGAGATCGGCGCAGGGTTCGCCGGCCGCCGAGAGGCAGGCCCTGGCAGAGGTGATCAGATCCTACACCGCCTATCTGGCTGCTTCCCTGGGCGGGAAGCCGGACGTGCCGGGATCGCCGCCTCAGATGTCGGGCGTGCACGGGCAGATGGATTGCCTGGATGAGACCGCGAATACGACCAGCCTGCTCCTCGTTCTGCAGGAGCGCGGGCTTCTCGCTCACCATGCGGTGGAGCATCCAGAGTCGCGGGGGTTCTTCCTTGACGGGCGCTACCCGCATTTCACGGCCGTGATTACCGAGAAACGCACTGGCGCCGGATGGGCCGTGGACCCGTGGAAGAAGGCGCCGGGTCAGAGGCCGGAGATCCTGCCGCTCGATCGGTGGCGGCAGGATTCCTGATGAGCCTGAGGCTCTTCGCTTACTTCAGGTGCTGGGCGAGGTGCTTGTTCATCTCGAACATCGTCACCTTCGGCTTGCCGAAGATCGGCTGAAGCTTGTCATCAGCCAGGATCTCGCGCTTATTCTCGGGGTTCTGCAGGTTGTTCTTCTTGATGTATTCCCACATCTTGCTCACAACCTCACCGCGCGGCAGCGGGTTCGAGCCCACGATGACGGCCAGCTCCTTCGACGGCTGCAGGGGCTGCTGAAGAGCGTTGGGCTTGGAACCGGCAGCCTTCTTGGCGGCAGGCTTGTCTGCAGCCTTCTTCGCGCCGGCTTTTCCGTCAGTCGTCTTAGTGGCCATGTAATCCTCCGGGAATGGGGTGGGGAAGCTCGTCGACAGCCTTAAGGCCAGGCTCGAAAAGCATGTTGACCAACCTTCGGTCGGACATTCCGGAGAGCGTTCACAATCTCCGGCCCCCTGATGAAGGTCAATTCCGGCAGAGCTTATGTCCGCTCAACGCCGTCAGCAAGATCGAGTTCAGGAATTTAGGCTGTTTTCGGAAACGGCAGGATGTTGGAGTCTCGCTCGGTGGGCTGCCGTGTGGTTTCAGCAACATAGAACAGGCGATTCTTGCGCTCCGCTGCGGAAACCACATGGGAGACGATCACCTCATTGGGACATGGTTTCGCCAGGAACGCCGCCCCGGGAGGAAGATCCCCCTCCGAGGGCCATCGCCTTCCCGACATGATCAGGAGCTCGGTTCCGGGCCAGAGCTCGTGCACCCGATGAGCCAGTTCGAAGCCGTTGCAGCCGGTCGGCATGTCCACGTCGGTGAGAAGCACGTCGACTTTCAGGCCTGCCTCCATCAGCACCAAAGCCTCCGCGCCATTGGCTGCCTCGACAACCCTGAAGCCAGCCTCTTCGAGAAGCTCGGACAGGAAGAGGCGGATGAGGGGCTCGTCTTCAACCAGCAGCACTGTGGAATGGGCAAGCAACATCACTTCGTGACTCGCAATACAATAATCGGCAACGACCTCTAACCGGGTTGGTTCCACCGGCTGCACGATTTTATGAAACTTTATCCTGTTGCACGTAAAGTGGATTGCTTTTTCTCAACGTGATGAGCCAGCCCTTCTGTTGCAATGTTCTTCAACTTCGCCTCAATCTCGAAATCCGACCATGAAAGATGACGCATCACCAGATCGTTGATGGCTTCGTTCCACATCAGGTCCGAGTGACCCCGCAGGTCTTTCGGCTTTATCCCCGATGCAACGAGGGCCTTGAAGTCCGGAAGGGTGTGGATGTCGTAATCCGGGAGCAGGTCCTCGCGGGAGACGCTCACATGGCTCACCGGCCGCACACCGCGCCAGGATGCGATGATCAGAGCAATGCGCCGATCCTCGGGCTCGATGTATTCGCCCTGGCTCATGATCCAATGATGATGAAGATCGAGGACGAGCGGCACGTCATCCACAAGAGGCAGGAGGTCGTCGAGGCCGAAGCTCACCTCGTCGTTTTCGATGGTGATCAGGTTGCGCGCGGTTTGCGAGAGATGCGCGAGGCCGCTGCGGACCCCCTCCGCGCCCAGCGCCTTCCCACCGCCATGGATGTTGATATGAGCCCCGTGCGGATGCCACCCCTGGCCGTAGCCCATGAGCGCCATGACCTCGGCATGATACTCGAATTCCGCGATGCCGTTGGCGGCGGCTGACGGATTGGCGGAGGCGATCACGCAGAACTGGCCCGGATGCATGCTCAAGCGAACATCCCTCTCCCGGGCGAGGCGCCCTGCCTGCGCGAGTTTCGTCTCGATCAGGTTGCGAAGATCGGGATCGCGGTAGAATTCCTGGCAGCTCGCATGGGTGTAGCCTGGAAGCAGATCGCTGGACAGGCGGTGGAGACGTTCCAGCTTCGGCCGTCCTGCCACATGCTCGATCTGAAGCCGGAAAGCCTCGAGGTTGTGGGAAACGACAGCCACAATCTTCTCGTAGGCTGCTTTCGGCTCGAGACGACCCAGATACGCCATCGTCGCCGTGGTCGTGTTCATGGCTCGCGCAGCCTGCGCCGACCCATCTTCGGGAATGTACTTGCAGCAGAATCCGAACCGAAAATCTTGCATGGTGGGGGAAGTCACCGGGGGAGAACAGGTTCCTCGGCCTATCGCATCAGCAAGGGAGAAGATTGGGAGCAGCGCGCTCGACGGTTTTCAGCAGCAGCTTTTCCTCGAACGGCTTTGCCACGAAGGCGGCCTGCTGCAGGGGCTGAGGCAGATCCGATGGAGCAGACGCCGAGACGAACACGAAGGGGATGTGACGCTTCATGAGGGTCTCAGCCACGCCGAAGCTCTTGCCGCCGATCACGTCGATATCGAGCAGCGCGCAGTCGAACCTGTCGTCGAGATGCTGATAGGCTTCGGCGAGCGAGCTGATGGAATCGACAATCTCGTGCCCATCGGCTTCCAGGATGGCCTGCAGATCAAAGGCGATTGCCGGATCGTCTTCCAGGATCAGAATACGCATGCCCCAACTCCAACTCCATCACCGATCCCTGAAAAGGACCATCTTTAGCGCAGCGCCTTTGGATAGGAAATTTTGGCCCTGTCGGAAGCCAACAAACTCGAAGGCACCTCGTTCCTGGAAGGTCCTGAACAGAGAAGGAATTTAGAGGAACAGGGTTAAGAAATTTCATCATCCTCTTGAATTCAGCGCAGGCCAGCCCCATCTCAAGCTCACGCTGGCGGCACACGTGCCGACCAGAAGCGGTCACGATGCCGAGATGATGACGCCGGATGTACGCGCATCATCTCGCCGTGGCCGTTATTGTTTCTGCAGGCCCGTCGAGAGCCTCGGCAATCACTCAGGACCACATCAAAAAGGCGCCGGTTTTCACCGGCGCCTTTTTGATGTGGTCCTGAGCCCTGTGTCAGTGGCGATTGGCGTCGCGCGGACCGTTGAACTCGCTCTCATGACGGCTGAACTGCGCGTCGTCGCCGCTGAACGTCTCCTCGACATATTCACGGCCACGGCTGGCAGCGTCACGGGCGTAGCGCAGGCCCTGATTGCGAACCTCGTCAGCCCACTCGCCGAACATCTCGTTCTCGCGGCGCGTGCGGGGCAGAAGAGCGCCGAGAAGAAGGCCGGCCGCGAGACCGACGAGACCCACGACCATCGGGTTCTCGGACACGTAGCTCTGAACGCCACCGCGTGCGTTGCCGAATGCCCGCGAGGACCGGCCGCCCATCTTGTTCATGCGGCGGCGCTGCTGCGAGTAAGTTCCGGAAGCCCAGTCGGACGCGCGCTCATAGGTATCCCGCGCCCAGTCGGAAGCGCCTTCATACGCATCTTCCGCTGTCTGGCGCACCTGATCGGCCGCCTGCTGCGCCTTGCCCGTCATGCCGGCCTGATCCTTCGCATTCTGCTGCGAGGATTGGCCCGAGGCCTGCTCGGACGACGAGCCCTTGGACTGGCCGGCAGACTGCGTGCCGCCTGCCGCCGATCCGGTGCTCTGAGCGGTTTTCTGATCGTGAGCGTGGGGCATCGGAGCCTCGCCGATATTGCCGACCGATGTGCCGGCTGAGACCTTGCCGGCCGTGCCGGCGTCGCTCTGCTTGTCCGCTCCCGGCTTGCCGGTCTCGTTCTTGGTATTTGCCATGGAAAGCTCCTGTTCGATTCTTCAGTAGCGGGAATTCATGCCGGGCCGCTCGAACATTGTGTCCGTTGCAGGCTGGTGAACGGCTTCTGTCCCATAAAGACGGGGATCCTCCGCCTCCATCAGCAGATGCTCCTCCGTGATGAGGTCCTCATCGGCTGCGATCAATGGAGCCGGACGCATAGGACGTGTCGGGCGGCCGAGGCGGTATGCGAGAAGCCCGATGCCCATGGCGATCAGCATCACCGGCACCGGATTGCGCCTGACCGTATCCAGCACGCGGTCGTAGAGCGGCCCGTACTGTCCGTTGCGGGCAGTTCCGAGCACATCGTCGACGACTCCTGAGACGGTCATCTTGTCCTGGAGGCGATCGATGGTCTGGTCGAGCTGAGCGCGGCTGCGCTCGATGTCCCTCTCCAGATCCTGCAGATTCTGCGACGTCATCATGCACCTCTCTCGGACAGGACTTCCGCATCGCGCTTGAGCGAGCGCATGGTCCTCTGTGGCGTGAGCGACGACGCCGTCATGGCGCTCTTCCCCCACAGCCCGAGGCCGATGGCGATCACAGCCAGAATGCCGCCGACGATGAGTGCGGCGAGCGCCTCAGACTCGACAACGGTCGCCAGCCACTCCACGAGCGACTCGGTCAGCAGCATAACGGCCGCGATCGCGAAGACCGCCGCCGCGACAACCATGGCAAGCCCCAGGAAGAGGGTTCGCATGTTCTGGGAGATCTCGGTCTTGAAAAGAGTAAACTCCTTTTGTGCGAGATCGGTGGACTCCCGCAGCGCCTCGCCGACGAGACCCTGAATGGTTTGATTGCCGTTACCCTGCATGACCGCCTCCGTTAGGCACTGGCTTTGGCGCGTGAGCGCTGCTGGCCCTGCTGGCGTGCGCGGCCCTGGCCACCTTGTGCCGAACGGGCATTCATGCCGTCATAACGAAGATCCTCGGCCGTGCTCTTGATGAAGCGCGCGGCGAGGAAGCCGACCGCCACGGAGACTGCGGCCACGGTCGCCGGCCGACGGCGCACGACGCCCTCGAACTCATTGAAGAAATCGGCGAAAGTGCGCTCGCGGATCGAGTCCGCCAGTTGCTCCAGCCCTTCGGCCGCCGTATCGACGACAGCGCGGATATTCGGCCGCTCATCGAAGGAATGGGTGGATTCGCGCAACGTCGTGGCAAAATCGGCGACCGATTGCGCAATATCGTCCTTGCGGCGGTCGACGTAATCCGTCGCCTGCTCGCGTGCGCTGTCAATGAAGTAACGGCTGCGCTCGACGGCTGCACCCGCGATATCGCCGACATCGCCCTTCAGCGCATCCCAATCCTCGGTGCCGTTGTCCTGCTGCCTGTTGGTGTTTTGCTGTCCCACGCCCATGGTCAACCTCTCTCAATCGTGAGGGAGTAACCATTAGAAGCGCGGCAGGTTCCGAACGCTCCTTGAAACCGAGACGTCTGGGATTGCTGCCGTTTCGGGCCTAGCCGACGGAGGCGAGCCAGTCGACGAGGTCGGCGACCTTCCGGCGCGCTTCATCATCCTTCAGGCGCAGGAATCCCCGCACGAGCCTGTCGCTTTCCGACCGGGTCAGGAACTCGGCCATGAGGCTGTCCCCGGAGAACCCGCCCGCCCGCAGGCCAGGAAGCCCCTCGAAGAAGAATTCGATGCTTACATCGAGAATGCCGGCAATCTGGAGCAGGCGGCTGGCGCCGATGCGGTTCATGCCCTTCTCGTATTTCTGGACCTGCTGGAAGGTAAGCCCCAAGGCATCCGCAAGCCGTTCCTGGCTCATGCCGAGCATGGTCCGCCGGGCCCTCACCCGGCTGCCGATGTGGGTAGGCGCCTTCTTTTGCAAGCCCCGCTCCTGCGTCTTTGATGCTCCATGACTTGTCTATTCCAAGTCTAAAACTTTTGGTAGCATTATATCTAAACGCAATTTGCAGATGTATCAATGACCTGGGAGACGCCCTTGAGCGGCCGCAGCCTTGACCATACGGTACATGCTTTCGAGCTCATCGAAGAGCTCGACCGCCTGGCAACGCCGCAGGCGATCATCGATGCGATGGAGCGCTCCTTTGCCCAGTTCGGGTTCGAGAGCTTCATCATGACCGGGCTGCCGCACCCGGAGCAGCGGATCGAAAGCCTGGTCCTGCTCAAGAAGTGGCCTCTGGGCTGGTACGAGCGCTACACCCGGAACAGCTACGACCGACACGATCCCGTGATCCGCCTGTGCCGACGGACCGTCCAGCCCTTCGAGTGGGTGAAGCCCGCTACGATCCCGAGACGAACCCCAAAGGCAAGGAAGTCATGCACGGGGCTGCCGATTTCGGCATGCGGCAGGGCTACTGCCTGCCCATTCATGGATTGAACGGGTTCGAGGCCTACCTGTCGATGGGCGGCGCCGACCTTGACCTGACGCTCCAGACCAAGCCCGCCATCCACCTGATGGCCATGTACGCCTTCGAGCGTGCCCGCCTCGTCCTGGGCCCCTCTCCGCGTCCTAACCCGCTGACCGCCCGCGAGCGGGAAGCCCTGCGCTGGGCGGCGCTGGGGAAATCAGCGGCCGATACCGGGGAGATCCTTGGCGTGACAGAGCGAACGATTACGGCTCACATCGGCAGCGCCTGCGCCAAGTTGAGCGCCGCCAACAAGACCCACGCGGTCGCCAGGGCGCTTCAGCACCGGCTCATCGAGATCTGACCCAGAGCATCGGACCCAAAAGTGGATTTGCACTTTTGGGTCCGATGCTCAATCCTTCAACCTGCGCATCGTCGGGCGCGGAAAACCGGAGCCGCTCTTCGCTAACGCAGCCCCCGGGTCCGCACGATGCGCTAGAAGCACCTGTAATTTCCTACAATATCCAAATCAGGCCGGTCATGGACACTGCTCTCCAGAAAAAGGAGGGCATGGGGTATGACCTCAATTCACGTCATCACCGACGAGAACAAAGATGCATATGAAGCGATCCTCGACGAATATTTCCGCCTGAGGCACGAAATCTTCGTGGGCGAGCGCGGATGGCGCGACCTCGAACGCCCTGACGGGCGGGATGTGGATGCTTATGACAATGACCAAGCGACCTATCTGGTCGCGCTCGATAACGGGCGTGTCATTGGGGGCCTGAGGCTCTAGCCGACTCTGCTGCCGCACATGATTAGCGAGTCCTTTGCCCACTTGGTCAAAGGCCGCGACGTGCTGTCCGGGTCCGCAATTCTCGAATGCACCCGGTACTTCATCGTCAGGGAGCGGCGCATGGGCCGCACGGATTGCCGCCTTCTGGCAGCCTTTCAGCAATTCTGTCTCGAGGAAGGCATTACGGAGGTGACCGCCGTGGTCGAGATGTGGTGGCTGCCGCGCTGGCAGCAGGCAGGTTTCGAGGTCCGCCCCTTGGGTCTGCCGACCATGATCGAAGACCAGCCCTGCATCGCGGCCGCCATTCAGATTTCGGAGAACAGCCTGAGGCATGTGAGCAGACTCGCGGGCCTGCGCGGCTCGTGCCTGGTCCGCGCCACCGGCACCTCCACCTTTACCGATCGGGTGCCCCATGTCGCTGCCTGACGAGATCCCTCCTGTAACCTCTTTCGTTCACGAGGAGATGGCTGAAGGAACCACCCAGACGCTGGCGGCCTACCTCTCCCAGCTGCCGCCGATCGTGCGGCTGAGGCTTCTGGCCTTCGTGCATCTGATCGAAGATCCGGCCGCCATGGAAGCCGCACTCGACATCACCCCGTCGGGCTCCATGCGGCTCACCCTGAACACGGCCGTCACGCCTTGCCCGGCCAATCGCCACTGAGCCTCCCACCTCCAGAGGCTCAAAAGAAAACCCCGCGCCCAGGAGCGCGGGGTTTTCCGATGTGAGATGACCGTCAGGCGGCTTTGGTGTTGACGCGCGCCTCGGCGAGCTGGGTCAGAAGCTGATCGGTCTTCTTCTCCTCCTGAAGGTTCTGGTCCAGGAGCTTGGCGGCATCGTTCATGCCCAGTTCCTGAGCCCAGGTCTTCAGGGAGCCGTAGCGGGTGATCTCATAGTGCTCCACTGCCTGAGCGGCAGCGAGGATGCCGGCATCGAGAGCCTCGCTATCGGCGAAGTCTTCCATGACTTCCTTGCCTTCCTCGATGATGCCGTTGATGGCCTCGCACTGCACGCCGCGGGCCGGTTTGCCGAGCATCTCGAAGACCTTCTCAAGGCGTTCGATCTGGCCTTCCGTTTCCACACGATGAGTTTCGAAAGCCTGCCGCAGCTCTTCGGATTCCGCATTCTTCGCCATCTTCGGCAGGGATTTCAGGATCTGCTTTTCGGCGTAGAAAATGTCCTTCAGGGTATGAAGAAAGAGGTCTTCCAGGGTCTTTTCCTTGGCTGGCATCGTGACAACTCCTTGGTTGAAGCGTGGACTCAACGGAGGCCAAGCTTTGAGGTTCCGGACTGCTTCCGGACTCTTTTTCAAAGGGGGAACAACACCCCTTCGCGTCGCGTTCGGCCCATGCCAATCAAGGAGAAATGACGTGACGAACATGATATCGGCCAAGGCCGGATCGCTGATGAACGGGCAGCCCAATCTCAGCACCACGGAGCGCGGCGCCTACATGCTGGCGGGCCTCGGTCTTGCGGCCGCGGCCGCCAAGCCCCGCCCCAACCCGCTCCTGAACATCCTGGCGCTTGCGGGCGGATCCTACCTGGCCTGGCGCGGCTATGTCGGCCAGTGCCCGGTCAAGGCGGCCCTGACGGGCTCGTCCGAGAGCGGCCGGCTCGCCCATCACGGCTAAAAGAAAAGGGCCACAGCGGAAACTGTGGCCCCTTCTTGAGTTCGTCTCCGGCGCGATCAGTACGTGGAGCTCGAGCGGCGTCCAACGATCAGGCCATAGATGAAGAGCACGACGATGGCGCCGACGATGGCGCCGATGAAGCCAGCTCCTTCATCGGCCCGGTACCAGCCCAGGGCCTGCCCGAGATAGGTGGCGACGAAAGCGCCGACGATGCCGAGGATCGTCGTCATGATGAAACCCGATGGCTCGTTCCGGCCCGGCATGATCCATTTCGCGATCAAACCTGCCACGAAGCCGATGATGATGGTCCAGATGATGCCCATGAGAGAGTTCCTGTGAGTGTTGCCTCCACAAGGAACGCGCATCTTCGGCTAAGGTTGCGGCGGAGGTTTGCAGCGATCCTCTCTTCATGATCTCGCCGCACTTGAAGGCGACGCTTGCCGTTCATCGATTGGAGGTCTCGGCTATGAATGATTCCGGCGGTTCCTGGAGCTACGAATCCGTGCAGGCCCTTCTGACCCTGGCCCGGGAGGGGATTCCTGTCTCGGTCATCAGCCTGAAGCTGAAGAGGTCGATCACGGAGGTTCGAGCCAAGCTGGACGATCTCGGCGTCACGCCGGCGGCGGAAGTGTAAACCCCAATCCTAGGAAGACTATCGGCCACGAAGGTTCCGGAGTGCGCCAAGGCGCCTTCGAACCTTCATCCTGCCTGTATCGATGTCTTGAGAAGAATGGCGCGCCCGAAAGGATTCGAACCTCTGACCCCCAGATTCGTAGTCTGGTGCTCTATCCAGCTGAGCTACGGGCGCTTGGTCGGCTAAGTCGTTGCGGGAAGCAACGTTGACCGAGGCCGGTGACATAAAGGGATCCGGCGCGGTTGGCAAGCCTCTTGTGCGGAAGTTTTGCCGAAAGCTCAGATTGCTTCCGCTGGGGAGGGCCGGTCGGGGATCGTGATCTTGAAGCAGGTTCTCCCCTGCCCTTCATCGAGGATGATGGTTCCGCCGTGGAGCTGAACGAGTTCGGCAGCAATCGGCAGCCCCAAGCCCGTTCCGCCCTTCTGAGCCGACCCCTGGAAGGGCGTGAACAGGTTGGCCTTGGCCCTCTCGGGGATGCCTGGGCCGTTGTCCTTGATCAGGATGACGACGGTGCCGCCCTCCCGGCGGGCCGAGATGTCGATGCAGGGCTGGCCATGGGGAGAGCCGGTCTGGCTGAGCGCCTGAACCGCGTTGCGGACCACATTCACGAGCACCCGGGAGAGCTGGTCCGGATCCGCGTCGATCATCAGGTCATCGGGAACATCCGCTTGGAATGCGATCCCGACCTCGGGCGCCAGATCCGTCAGGTTCGACAACTCGTCGATCATGGGCGCCAGAGGGATGAGGCGCCGCTGCGGCAGGGGCTCGGTCGCCCGGCCAAAGGCCAGAGTCGTCTCGCAGAAGGCGATCGCCCGGTCCAGGGTGCCGACCAGCCTGGGGGCGATGCGCTGCACGGAATCGTCGCTGACATTGTCCAGGCGGTCTGTCAGAAGCTGAGCCGTGGTCAGCATGTTGCGCAGCTCATGGTTGATCTTGCTGACGGCAAGGCCGAGCTGGGCGAGACGCCGCTTCTGGCGCAGCTCATCGGCCAGGGTCGTTTCCATGCGGGCCAGGGCCTGCTCTGCGAGCCCGATCTCGTCGACGCGATCCGTGGGCCGGATGACCCGGGAGGCGTCCTCCGGATTGCTTGAGAATTCCGCAATATTACCGGTGAGACGCCGCACCGGACGCACGATCACCCATTGCAGGGTGAGATAGACAAGTCCCGCCGTGATGATGGAGATGAACAGGGACAGGAACAGGATGTTGCGCGAGAACTCGATCATGGCGTGGCGCAGGGGCCGCTGATCGAGGATCATCTCCACGAAGTCGACCCCCATGCCCGCCCCGATGACCCGGATCGGCTTGTCGGCCGGATTGAGCAGGACGTCGAAGGCATCCTGAACCAGGATAAGCCATTGCGCGTCCCGCAGGTCCACGGTCTTGCCCACCTCGGTCGGGACGTCGCCCGCGGCCAGAATGCTCCTGCGCCCGCCGCCCCGCAGGGCAATGGCCCGGGCCCCGACCCCCTGAAGAAGGCGTATTTCGAGATCTTCAGGGAGGCTTTCCTCGGGCGCCGCATCGAGCACCATCGCGGCGATCTGCGCCGCGGCGAGGCGGTCGTTCAGCCATGTGAGGCGGAAATTGGCCACGGAGGGCACGTAGATGAGCACCTCGGCGATCATCACGAACAGCACCGTGAGCAGCAGCAGGCGCGCCGAGAGCCCGAACTGGCTCAGGATGCGCCCTGCAAGGGATGTCTGCTCAGATCTCATGTTCGGTTTTATCCCAAGCGGCGGACCAGGGACACCAGCCGCCGCACCCAGGGATTCTGAGCCGAAGGCTTGAGAAACTCCACCGCCGTGCTCTTCGTCACCTCGGAAAATGTAGGGTAGGGATAAATCAACCCGGCGAGATGGGAAACCTTCATGCCGCGGCTCATGGCCAGAACCCACGGCATGATGAGTTCCCCGGCATGCGCCCCGACGATGGAGCAGCCCAGGATCCGGCCGCGCGGGGTGACCACGGCCTTCACATGCCCTTCGGTCTGTCTTTCCGTGCGGGCCCTGTCGTTGTCGGCAAAGGCCCAGCGCAGGATGCGGATGGTGCCATGCTGTTCCCGGACCTGCGCCTCCGTCAGTCCGACGGAGGCCAGCTCCGGCGCAGTATAGGTCACGCGGGGAATGGGGGCCTTCCCGACGCGGACGGGGAGCCGGAACAGGGCGTTCCGGATCACCAGGCCCGCATGATGGTTCGCCACATGGGTGAACCGGGCGCCCTTGCCTGCCCCGCCCGCGCAATCGCCAATGGCATAGACGCGCCGGTTGGAGGTTCTAAGCCCTCTATCGACCAGAATACCCGAGGCGTCGGACGCGATCCCCGCAGCCTCAAGGGCTACCCCATCCACGACGGGCTTGCGTCCCGTGGCGACGAGCAGATGGCTTCCGTCGATGCTCTCGCCGGTGCTGAGGACGACAGCAAAGCCCCCCGCTTTCGCCGGTTCGATCCTTTCGATGGAGGCTCCGGTTCTGACGGCAACCCCGTCCGACCTGAGAGCCTGGTCGACGACGCCCGCCATCTCGGGATCTTCCTGCGCCAGGAGGCGCTCGCCGGCCTCCAGGAGCGTGACCTGGGCACCCAGCATCCGATAGGCCTGAGCAATTTCGACCCCTACGGCGCCGCCGCCGATCACAACGAGATGCGCGGGCTTCTCGGCCAGATCGAAGATGGTTTCGTTGGTCAGATAGGGGATCTGATCAAGTCCGCGAATCGACGGGACGGCCGGGCGGGAGCCGGTCGCGATGACGAAGCGGCGGGCCCGGATAATCCGGTCGCCGGCGACAACCGTATGGGCATCCGCGAACCGGGCTTCGCCTGCGATCACCGACACCCCCATGGCCTGGTAGCGCTCCGTCGAGTCCATAGGGGCGATGGCCGCAATGGCGCCCTTCACATGCGCATGGACCTTGGTGAAGTCGACGATGGGCTCCCCTGCCCCGATTCCGAAATCTCCCGCTTCGCGCGTGGCGCGAGCATGGAGAGACGCGGCGATCAGCGCCTTAGAGGGAACGCAGCCCACGTTCAGGCAATCTCCGCCCATCCTGTTCTTCTCGATCAGCACCACGGATGCCCCGAGGGAGGCCGCGATGGACGCGACCGACAGGCCGGCCGAGCCGGCGCCGATGACGCAGAGATCGGGCTGCAAGACGCGCCTGCCCTGTTGGTCCGTCAGCTTCATCATCAGCTCTCGCCCGCTTTGCGACGGCGCCATTGCTTGAGCGCAATCGGGATCAGCGCCAATATTCCGAGCAGAGCGAGAGCAGTCATCAGCTCGGGCGTCAACAGGCTTTTGGCATTGAAGTCAATGGCACAATCGCTGCGCCCCACGGCCAGGCACTCGGCACGCTGCCGCTCATGCTTCGCGATGATCTCATCCAGCCCCGATCCGGCCAGAGCGAAGGCGAACGACGCCGGCAGCATCCCGAGCTGGGTTGCCAGGACGAAGGGCCTCAGGCGCATGCCGAAGAAGGCCGCAGCCAGATTCGTGAGCCAGAACGGCACCACGGGGATCAGGCGAAGGGAGAGCAGATAGAGAAAGGATTGCTTCCGGAAGCCTTCCGCAAGGCTCTGGATGCGGGAGCCCGCCCGCTCGAGCAGAGGGCGTCCTAGTGACGACCGGGCGATAAGAAAGATATTGGTCGCGCCGAGTGTTGCGGCCAAGTTGGCCGTAATGCCTCCAAGCGGCCAGCCGAAGAGATACCCCCCGATGGCGGTCAGAAAGGCGGAAGCCGGCAGCGAGAGGGTGACGGCCGCCACATATATCAGGCCGTAAAGGCCAAGCATCGCCGGGCCGTGGGCGGCCACAAGATCCCGAAGCCAAGCCTGATAATGCACGAAGGTCTCGAGCGTGAGGGAGCGGTGAACACCCGTTGCGAAGACGGCTCCGATCGCAATCAGGATGAGCGCCAGGGGCACTATGCGCCAGATACGGCCGGCCTGTTTCGGGCTCTCCGTCTTCGGATGTATCTGGGCCACGTGTCCTCCTGGAACCGGTGTGGTATGTAGCGCCCGACAAGGTCAAGCCTACCGGTCCGTCACAGCTTGGTGAGGAAGGGCCGGATTGCCGCATAAAGGCCGAAGCGGCGTTGACTTTGCCCCACCATTCCTTCATAAGCCCGCAAGCTGACAGCGCTCTTCTTGGGGCGCTGATCGTTTTTTCGAAACAGTTTCGGGGGAAACCCCTCCCAACCAGACGGGCGCGAGCCTTCGAGCACCGCTGCCCCATTCGACCGGAGAAGTGCCGTGAAGAGGACGTATCAACCGAGCAAGCTGGTTCGCAAGCGCCGCCACGGCTTCCGTGCGCGCATGGCGACCAAGGGTGGCCGCAAGGTCATTGCCGCTCGCCGCGCCCATGGCCGCAAGCGCCTGTCCGCGTAAGCGCCGTCAAGGACAGCCCGATGCGCGACCATCGCGCAACGTCTAGCCTCGGGCGTCTGACGAAAAGACCTGACTTCGTCGCGGCGGCCTCCGGCCGCCGCTTTCATACCGAGCGGATGACGGTTCAGGCCCGCCTTCGCGAAGGTTCCGGCCTCGGCCTGCGCTTCGGGCTCACGGTCACGAAGCGGGTCGGCCACGCCACAGAGCGCAATCGCATCAAGCGTCGACTCCGGGCCGCCATCCCCACGGCAGGCCAGGACTACGCAACCCTCGATGCGGATGTTGTCGTCATCGGACGGCGAGACATCCTCTCCGCCGATTTCGACGTGCTCATCGACGATCTTCGGCGCGCATTGCGGGCGGTCATAAAGCCAAAAAGCGCCTCTCCCGCAGAGCGTTCTTCCTCCTCACCTCCCTCCAACGGCGAGCGTCGCGGACAATCCCATGCGTGATGACAACAAAAACCTCATCGTCGCCATCGTGCTGTCGATGGCGGTCCTGCTAGGCTGGCAATACTTCTTCGCGGCCCCGGAGGCCGAGAGGCAGCGCCAGGCGGCCCAGCAGCAGCAATCCACGCAGGTCAATCCGAATGCGCCGAACCCGCCTGCCAGCCCGAGTCAGGCCGGCGGTGCTGCTCCCACGGTGCCGGGAACGGTGCCCAGCACCCCGGTGGCTCCCACGGTCGAGACCCGTGAAGCGGCGCTGGCCCGCTCGCCGCGCGTGACCATCGACACGCCGACCATTGCCGGCTCGGTCAACCTGCGCGGCGGCCGCATCGACGACGTGTCGCTCAAGAACTACCGTGAGACGGTCGATCCGCGCAGCCCGAACATCGTGCTGCTGTCGCCCGCCGGCACCCAGAACCCGTACTACGCGGATTTCGGGTGGGTCGGAACGCAGAACGGCGCCCTGCCGACGGCCGAGACGGTCTGGACCGCCGACCGGACGACGCTGACACCCTCCACCCCGGTGACGCTCACCTGGGACAACGGCCAGGGCCTCGTCTTCCGCCGCACGATCTCCGTGGACGAAAAGTCCATGTTCACCGTCAAGAACGCCGTCGAGAACCGCGGCTCCGCGCCGGCGACCCTGCATCCCTACGGCCTCGTCTCCCGCCACGGCAAGCCGACGACCCTCGGCTATTACGTGCTGCACGAGGGCCTGATCGGCGTGCTCGGGGACAAGGGCCTGCAGGAATACACCTACGACGCCATCGCCAAGGAAGACCCGGTTCCCGCCGGTCAGAACACCGTCGGCGAGGTGTGGGAAGGCGTGAACGGCGGCTTCGTCGGCATCACCGACAAGTACTGGGCCGCTGCGGTCATCCCGGACCAGGCGCAGCCCTATCAGGGCTCCTTCACCATGCGCCAGGGCCCGACTGGCCAGATCTACCAGGCCAACATGCTCGGCACGGCGCAGACGCTCCAGCCCGGCGCCACCACGGAGGTGACGCAGCGCCTCTTCGCAGGCGCCAAGGAGGTTGCGACCGTCGACGCCTATGATGAGGCGCTCGGCATCAAGAACTTCGATCTGCTGATCGACTGGGGCTGGTTCTACTTCATCACCAAGCCGCTCTTCAACGTGCTCGACTTCTTCTTCCGCATGTTCGGCAATTTCGGCGTCGCGATCCTGATCGTCACGGTGCTGCTGAAGATCCTGTTCTTCCCGCTCGCCAACAAGTCCTACGCCTCCATGGCGAAGATGAAAGCAGTGCAGCCGGAGATGACGTCGATCCGCGAGCGCTATGCGGACGACAAGATGAAGCAGCAGCAGGCGCTGATGGAGCTCTACCGCAAGGAGAAGATCAATCCGGTTGCCGGCTGCTGGCCGGTGCTGATCCAGATTCCGGTGTTCTTCGCGCTCTACAAGGTGCTCTTCGTCACCATCGAAATGCGCCATGCACCGTTCTTCGGCTGGATCCGCGACCTCGCGGCCCCGGATCCGACGTCGATCTTCAACCTGTTCGGCCTGCTGCCTTACAACCCGGGCGCGGTGCCGGTGCTGGGCCCGTTCCTGATGCTCGGCGTGTGGCCGATCCTCATGGGCATCACCATGTGGCTGCAGATGAAGATGAACCCGGAGCCGCCGGATCCGGTCCAGAAGCAGGTTTTCGCCTGGATGCCGGTGATCTTCACCTTCATGCTGGGCTCCTTCCCGGCCGGTCTCGTGATCTACTGGGCCTGGAACAACCTGCTTTCCGTGTCGCAGCAGGCCTTCATCATGCGCAAGAACGGCGTGAAGATCGAGTTATGGGACAACCTGCGCAAGACCTTCAACCGCAAGCCCAGCCCCGCCAAAGGCTGAACAGCGCCATATTAAATTAAGATGTGATCATCCCCGGGCCATGTCCCGGGGATTTTCTTTTGCCGATGGCGAGCACGCCGTCATTCCTTCCAACCGTCACACATCTATATCAATCGCCGATGCTATGCGGTGACGGACGATGAGCGCCTCCAAAGAAAAATCGAAGCAGCAAGGTGTATCCGACTCGCCCCGCGAGATCGAGCTGAAGCTGGAGCTTGCCTCCGGCACGGCCGAGGACCTGCTTACGCACCCCCTGATCGAGAAGGCGCAGCCGCTGCCCAGGCAGAGCGGACAGCTCCATGCGGTCTATTTCGACACGGATGACCATGCCTTACACCGCGAGGGCATCAGCCTGCGCATCCGCCGCCGGAACGGCAAAGCCATCCAGACCATCAAGGCCGAGGGCCCGCACAAGGGCATCGCCATGGATCGCGGCGAGTGGGAGACGCCGGTCGATGGCGAACTCGACCTGTCCGCCGCGGCCGGCACCCCTCTCGGAAAGCTGATCGCGGATGAGGATCTTCTGGCGAACATCAAGCCGGCCTTCACCGTCGAAACGGAACGAAGAGCCTTCGAGGCCAAGTTCGATACCGCCATGATCGAGGTGGCCCTCGACCGTGCCAAAGCCTCCGGTGGGGACAAAACGGTCACCTTCTCGGAAATCGAACTGGAGCTGCGGCAGGGTCATGCCGGCGCGCTGTTCGCGCTGGCCCGCCATTTGAGTGAGACTGCTCCCTTAAGGCTCTCGACAGCGGCGAAGTCCGAGCGCGGCTACCGTCTCCTCGACGGGGAAAGCCTTCGGCCTGCGCGGGCCGAGAAGATCGAGCTTCCGAAGGACGCAACCTGCGCTGAGGCCTTCCAGGTCATTGCCCGATCCTGCCTTGCCCAGATGGTGCAGAACGAAGCCCTGGTGCGGCTCACGCAGGAGCCCGCCGCCCTGCACCAGATGCGCGTGGGCCTGCGGCGCCTGAGGGCCGCCATTTCCCTGTTCAAAACCCAGCTGCTGACCGACCCTGAGAGCGCCGAAATCCGCGATAATCTCCGCTGGGCCGGGCAATCCCTGGGAGCGGCCAGGGACCTCGACGTATTCATCGAGCGGCTGCGCTCTATGGATGATGCTGCGCCAGATCCGTCGCAGATGGAGGAGATCGAGCGACGCCGAACGGAAGCCTACAGGGACCTGCTGGAGACCCTCGAATCCCGCCGCTTCATGGATGTGATCCTGCAGACGGCCGCCTGGATCGAGGCTGGAGCCTGGATGGCATCTGGCGGGGACGGGCGCAAATCCGCCCGGTTACGCCCTGCCAGGGAATTTGCGGCGGCCGAGTTTTCCCGCCGCTTCAAGCGCATTCGCAAGCTCGCCAAGCACCTGCGGGACATCGGTGACGAAGAGCGTCACGACCTGCGCATCCGCATCAAGAAGCTGCGCTACGGCACCGAGTTCCTCGGGTCGCTTTTCACCTCGGGCAAGGCAAGGAAGCGCCGCAAGACGTTCTCCTCCCTTCTGGCGGAGCTCCAGGAACACTTGGGTGACCTGAACGATCTCGCGGTGGGCGGCTCCCTTGCCATGTACCTCCCCGAGGTCTCACCCAAGCGCCTGGAGCGGCAGCGGGAAAAGCTTCTCGACAAGAGCGAGGCTTCCCTAGGAGCGCTGTCGAGGGCCGATCCCTTCTGGCTGTGAGCAGGAAATCAGCCCCGTGCCTTGAAGAAAGCGCTGCGAGCGCCGATAAGAGGCCCATGACCGAGACAAGCCCCCCCAACCAGGACGTCGATCCCTTCCTCGAAATCGGCCGCAAGCTCTTTGCCGGCGAGGCGGATTTCATATGGGCCGCCAACGCCCTGAACAACCTGCCGCCCATGAGCAAGGTGGAGATCGCCTTCGCCGGGCGCTCCAATGTGGGCAAATCGAGCTTGGTGAACGCACTCACCGGGCGCAACACCTTGGCGCGCACCTCGCATACGCCGGGCCGGACCCAGCAGCTAAACTTCTTCAATATCAACGACCGCTTCCACCTCGTCGACATGCCCGGCTACGGCTTCGCCGCCGTCGAGAAGCAGAAGGTGCAGGCTTGGACCCAGCTGATCCACGATTACCTGCGCGGCCGGGCGAGCCTTGCCCGAGTCTATGTGCTGATTGACGCCCGCCACGGCATCAAGCCGGTGGACGAGGCCGTGCTGGAGACCCTTGGCACGGCGGCAGTCTCCTACCAGGTCGTGCTCACCAAGGCGGACGAGCTGAAGCCGGGCGAACTCGACAAGCGCATGGCCGACACCCTGCAGAAGATCGAGAAGCGCGCCGCCGCTTACCCTGAGATCCTGCCGACCTCCAGCCGCACGGGCTTCGGCATCCCCGAGCTGCGCGCCGGGATCGCCAAGCTCCTGAGCGAGCGGGGCGCAGGATGACGCTCGCTACCCGGATCCTGATCGTCCTTGCCTCCCTGTCAGGTCTCCTGGGCGTCGGTCTCTCGGCCGCTGCCGCCCACGTTACGGGCGGCAATCTCACCACGGCAGCGCAGTTCCTGCTCTTCCACGCCCCTGCCCTGCTCGCTTTGGTGGCCCTCATCGCTGTTGGTGCCGTGAACCCAATGCTGGGGCAGATCGCCAGTTACGTGCTGGTGCTCGGGCTTGTCCTATTCTGTGGCGATCTCTCACGCCGCGCGTTCTCGGGCGTGGCGCTGTTTCCGAGGGCAGCGCCTGCGGGAGGCATCATCCTGATGGTCGGGTGGCTGCTGGTAGGCATCTCCGCCCTTGTTCGCATGAGAGCCTGAACTCCCTGTTTGCAGCAGCGCCTCCTTCGGCTAGAAGGCAGGCCGTCCGATCCCGATGACCGCGCCGGAGCCGTCCATGTCCGATCCGTCCACGCCCCTTCCCGATGTCCACGTGCAGGCCGAGGTGCTTGTGCAGGCCCTGCCGCACATGCAGCGCTATGACCAGCAGGTGGTGGTGATCAAGTATGGCGGCCATGCCATGGGCGACCGGGCGGCTGCCGAGGATTTCGCCGAGGACGTGGTTCTCCTGGAGCAGTCAGGCATCAAGCCCGTGGTCGTCCATGGCGGCGGCCCCCAGATCGGCAAGATGCTCGAGAAGCTCGGCATCAAGTCCGAGTTCAAGGGCGGGCTCCGCGTCACGGATCAGGCCACGGTCGAGGTGGTCGAGATGGTGCTGGCCGGCTCCATTAACAAGCAGATCGTCGGCTGGATCGGCGCCGAGGGCGGCAAGGCCGTGGGCCTGTCCGGCAAGGACGGCAACATGGTCATGGCCCGGAAAGTGACCCGCACGGCCATCGACCCTGATTCCAACATCGAAAAGGTGGTGGATCTCGGCTTCGTCGGCGAGCCCGAGCAGGTGAACCGGGAGGTTTTGGACCAGGTGCTCCAGGCGGAGCTGATTCCGGTCCTGGCTCCGGTGGCGATCGGCCAGGACGGCCAGACCTACAACGTCAATGCCGACACCTTTGCCGGTGCCATCGCGGGCGCGCTCACGGCCAAGCGCCTCCTCCTTCTCACGGATGTCCCGGGCGTTCTCGACAAGAACAAGAACCTGATCCCGGAGATGACCATCGAGGATTGCCGCCGCCTGATCGCCGACGGAACCATCACGGACGGCATGATCCCGAAGATCGAGACCTGCATCTATGCCCTGGAGAAGGGCGTGGAGGCCGTGGTCATCCTCGACGGCAAGGTGCCCCACGCGGTGCTTCTGGAACTGTTCACCGATCACGGCGCCGGCACGCTGATCCGTCGCGGTTAGCGCATCGTGCGGCCCTCTGGGTCCGGTCCACACGATGCGCTCTTCAAAGAGTTAAGCATCGAATAGATCCCAAAAGTGGGTTCCACTTTTGGGTCCGATGCTGAGCCTGCCCTTTCCGAAGCGGCAGAGAACGCTTATATTTCGAGCAGTGGGGCCGCACGGCCCCATTGTCGTCTTTGGAATCCATGAACGCCAAACCAGCCCTCGAGAGCCACCTGTCCTCGGCCGATTCCCGTCCCTTCTCCCATGTGGAGACGTGGGTTTTCGATTTGGACAACACCCTTTATCCGCACACCTCGCGGGTCTGGCCGCAGATCGACCAGCGCATCACCCTTTACATCACAGAGTTCTTCGGGCTCGACGGGCTGTCGGCGCAGGCGCTGCAGAAGTATTTCTATCACAAACACGGCACGACCCTGAAGGCGCTGATCGACGAGTACAACGTCGATCCGCACGACTTCCTCGATTTCGCGCACGACATCGACCACACGGACATCGAGCTGAACCACAGCCTGGGCGAGGCGATCGAGAGGCTCCCCGGCCGCAAGCTCATCCTCACCAACGGATCCCGCAAGCACGCGGAGAACGTAGCCAGAAAAATCGGCATCCTCGACCATTTCGAGGACGTGTTCGACATCGCCGCCTCCAACTTCGTGCCAAAGCCGGACCGGCGCGCCTATGAAATATTCCTTGAGCGGCACGGGGTGGAGCCCTCCCGCTCGGCCATGTTCGAGGACATCGCCAAGAACCTGACCGTGCCGCACGAGCTCGGCATGACCACCACCCTGATCGTGCCGAAGACCCTCGATCCGTTCCGGGAGAGCTTCGAGCAGGAAGCCGTCAAGACGCCGGATATCGACTACATCACCAACGATCTGGCGGATTTCCTGCGCGCTTATGCGCTGCCTCAGAAATCCAAATAACCTCTCTCCAATAAAAATGGCCTCCGAGAGGAGGCCATTTTCGTATTCAGCGGACGAAGAGCTTACGCAGCCTGCGTGTTGATCTTGCTCTCGGCGATCCGGTTGAGCTTCTGGTCGGTCGCCTTTTCCTGATCCAGGATCTGGTGCAGGACGCCGGCGCAATCCTCGCGGCCGAGCTGCTTGGCCCAGGCCACGAGGGTGCCGTAGCGGGTGATCTCGTAGTGTTCCACGGCCTGAGCGGCGGCAAGCAGGGCAGCGTCGAGAACCTGCGGATCATCAATCTCGCCGGCGATGTCCTGCGCCTCGCTGATGATACCGTCGATGGCAGGGCAGGTCACGCCCTTGGGATCGTGGCCGTGCATGCGGAACACCTGTTCGACCATCTGGATCTGCTGCTGGGTCTCACCGAGATGGGTCTGGAATGCCTGCTTCAGCTGCGGATCCGTGACCTGTTCCATCATCTGCGGCAACGCCTTCGTGATCTGCTGCTCGGCGTAGTAGATGTCCTGCAGGGTATGGATGAAGAGGTCATCCAACGACTTGATGTCCTTTGACAAAAGGCCCATAGCGCAATCCTTCCCGAGTTCTGTGATATGCCAGCATGCGAGCGCCATTATCCGCTTGACGCATCCTGCCGCGTGGGAAGAACGTCGCGGGCGGAAGGCGGTTCCTAATCCACCGCCCGAAGATTGCGGCCCTGGAGGCGCAGGAGCTCGGCGCGCGCCTCCGCCTCCCCCTCGTCGAACTCGAGAGCCTCGATCCGTTCGCTGCGCTTCACGATCTTGTCAGTCGAAACGCGGATCTGGGACACGTCGTCCTGCGCCTGCCGGAAATGGGCGTCGAGCTTCGCCACGCGGGAGTCGAGCCGCTCCACGTCTTCCAGGAGCTTCTGCACCTCGATCTGGATCACCCGCGCCTCCTCCCGGATGCGGGCATCGCGCACAAGGGCCTGCATCACCTGGATGGCGAGCGTCAGGAGGGACGGCGAGACGATGACGATGCGGGCGCGATGGGCCTTCTGCACCACGTCGTCGAAATGCTCGGCGAGATCGGCGTAGATCGATTCAGCCGGTACGAACAGAATGGCGATATCCTGGGTCTCGCCGGCGATGAGGTACTTCTCGGCGATGTCCTTGACGTGGACGAGCATGTCGTTGCGGACCCTTGCAGCCGCCCTGCTGCGCGCCTCCTCGCCCTTGGCCTCGCGGAACAGGGTGAAGCCCTCCAGCGGGAACTTGGCGTCGATCACGAGCCCGCGCTCGTCGCCGGGCAGGCGCACGAGGCAGTCCGGACGCGTACGGTTGGAGAGGGTCGCCTGGAACTCGAACGCGCCCACAGGCAGCCCGTCGCGGATGATCGCCTCCATCCGCCCTTGCCCGTAGGCGCCGCGGGTCTGCTTGTTGGACAGGATATCCTTCAAGCCCACGATCTCCCCGGTGAGGTTCGTCAGGTTCTGCTGCGCCGCGTCGATGACCGCGAGGCGCTCGTTCAGCTTGGACAGGTTTTCGGATTGATGACGCGTGGAGGATTCCAGCCCCTGGCCGACCCGGTGCTGCAGCCCGTCGATCCGCTCCGAGATCATGCGCACGAAGTCGCTCTGACGGGAGCCGAACACCTCCGCCATGGTCCGCATCCGGCCGGTCATCTCGGACTGGATCCGGGTGAGTTCCGCCACCTTGTCGTCCATCTCCCGTGCCCGCTCGTCCGCAATCAGCGCTTCCATGGCCCGATCCCGGCGGGTGCGCAGGAGCAGCACGGTCACGAGGAGCAGGAGACAAAGGCTGAAGCCCGCCATGCCTAAGACGATCTGACCCCATGTCAGGGCGGTTTGGCCGAGCGTCAGGACGACATCGTTCATGAAATTCATGGTTCCGGGTGACGGAAGCATCCGAACATAAGACGAACGATTTGACCATCCGTGAACGAGCCCTTATCTCCCGCGATCATGACCATCAGACCCCTTGTCATCATCCCCGATTCCAAGCTCCGCCTGGTTTCCGAGCCCGTTCAGGAAATCACGGGCGAGATCCGCAGGCTTGCGGACGACATGCTGGAAACAATGTACGACGCCCCCGGTGTGGGGCTCGCCGCCATCCAGATCGGTGTACCGGTCCGTATGGTGACCATGGATGTGTCGAAATCCGAGGACGAGCGCCAGCCCATGGTGCTCATCAACCCCGAGATCGTCTGGGCCTCGGAGGCGAAGCGAGTCTACGAGGAGGGCTGCCTCTCGATCCCCGAATATTACGAGGAGGTCGAGCGGCCGGACCGGGTGCGCTTCCGGTACATGGACCTTGAAGGAGCAACCATCGAGCAGGAGGCCGACGGGCTGCTGGCCACCTGCGTCCAGCACGAGATCGACCACCTCAATGGTGTCCTGTTCATCGATTACCTGTCGAAGCTCAAACGCGACCGGGTCATGACCAAGTTCAAGAAGGCGGCCAAGCGCGAGGCCGGCGCATGAGCCTGCGCGTCGTCTTCATGGGCACACCCGATTTCGCCGTGCCCACATTGTCCGAGATCGTCGGCCAGGGCCACGAGGTCGTGGCCGTCTACACCCGCCCGCCGGCCGCTGCCGGGCGCGGCATGGAGCTGAAGCCCTCGCCGGTCCACACCATGGCGGACCGGTTCGGGATCCCCGTGTTCACGCCCAAGACCCTGCGCACGGAAGAGGCTGCGGAGATCTTCCGCAGCCATGGGGCCGATGTGGCCGTGGTGGTTGCCTATGGCATGCTGCTGCCGAAGGCCATTCTCGAGGCGCCGGAGCTCGGCTGCCTCAATCTTCACGCCTCCCTGCTCCCCCGCTGGCGCGGCGCGGCGCCGATCCAGCGGGCCGTCATGGCCGGCGACCGGGAAACCGGCGTTGCTGTCATGAAGATGGAAGAGGGCCTCGATACAGGCCCTGTGGCCATGGTCGAGAAAGTGGCGATCGGGCCTGACATGAACGCGGGCGACCTGCATGACAAGCTCATGGTGCTCGGTGCCGACCTCATGGTGCGGGCGCTCGCCGCCCTGTCGCGCGGCGGCTTGGGTTTCACGCCGCAGCCGGAGGAGGGCGTCACTTACGCCCATAAGCTCAAGAACGAGGACGCCCTGATCGACTGGTCGAAACCCGCCCAGGCGGTGCACGACCACATCCGCGGCCTCTCGCCCTTCCCAGGAGCCTACTTCGCGGCCGATTTCGGCAAGGGCCAGGAGCGTGTGAAGGTGCTGCGCGCAACTCTGGGGAATGGTTTAGGTTCTCCTGGCACACTTCTTGATATTAATGGTATAATATCCTGCGGCGACGGGGCTGTCCGCCTGCTCCAGGTTCAGCGGGCCGGCAAGGGACCCGTTAGCTTCGATGAATTCCTGCGCGGCGTGAGGCTTGGTCCGGGCGCCCGCTTCGGGTGAGGACGCCTATGACGATCCGTCTGGAGGAATCCGCAGACTGGCAGGCGATCTACACGATCTATGTCGCGGCCTTCGGACAATCGGCGGAAGCCGATCTCGTGCGGAACATGCACAATGACGGAGATCTCATCCTCTCCCTGATTGCCCGCAACGACCACCCCGCAGGGCACATCGCCTATTCCCATCTGATGCTGCACGAAGCCTCTGCCATAAGAGCCTGCGTGCTGGCACCGCTGGCAGTAGCTCCCGCCTTTCAGAAGCAGGGGATTGCGTCGGCTCTTGTCCGGCACAGCCTGGAGCGGCTCAGGGCCGATGGCTATGATCTGGTCGTCGTTCTTGGCGAACCGCATTACTACAGCCGCTTCGGCTTCGATCCGAAGCTGGCGGAAAAGCTTAAAACACCCTATGACGGGCCCTATCTCCAGGCCCTTGCGCTGTCCGATCACGGGAAAGGCGCCCACGGCCCTGTCTCCTACGCCAGGGCCTTTGCAGAACTGAACTAGACATGCCTCGCTACAAGCTTGTCGTCGAATACGACGGCACGCCATTCACCGGGTGGCAGCATCAGACGAACGGTCTCTCCGTGCAGCAGGCGGTCGAGGATGCGATTGCGCGCTTCACCGGCACACCTGTGCGAATCCACTGTGCTGGCCGAACCGATTCCGGTGTTCACGCCACCCATCAGGTCGTGCACGTAGACCTGGAGAAGGAGTGGCGGCCGGATACGGTGCGCGATGCCACCAATTCCCACCTCAGGCCTGCGCCTGTTGCGATCCTGTCGGCGCAGATCGTTCCCGAGACATTCAATGCGCGTCTCTCCGCCGTGAAGCGTCATTATGTCTATCGCATCCTCAACCGCCGTGCGCCACCGACGCTGGAAGCGAGCCGGGTCTGGCACGTGGCGTGGACGCTCGATGCGGATGTGATGCACGAGGCCGCGCAGATGCTCGTCGGGCGGCACGACTTCACCACGTTCCGGGCGGCCGAATGCCAGGCCAACAGCCCGATCCGCACCCTCGACCGTCTGGACGTGGAGCGGATCGGCGACGAGATCCGCATTTATGCCTCCGCCCGCTCGTTCCTGCATCATCAGGTGCGCTCGATGACGGGAACGCTGGAGCGTGCCGGCGCCGGGCGCTGGTCGGTGGAGGATGTGCGGGCGGCCCTCAAAGCGCAGGACCGCAAGCGCTGCGGCCCCATGGCGCCGCCGACGGGCCTTTACCTGATCGGCGTCGATTATCCGGAGCTATCCTAGAAGGCCGCGCATGGCGATTCCCACGAGGGAATTGAGCACGATGCCGAGGATGACGATGCCCAGCGCCGGCATGCTTGAGAGCCCCAGCGTGGACTTGGTGGCGAACCATTGCATCCGGACGATGATGACCGCAAACGCAAGGCTGAAAAGGCTGGCGAGACCGGGAGGGGCCCAGCCCAGCAGCATGAGCATGGCCGGCACCGAGAGCACCAGCATGCCGACCGCGGAGATCCAGTTCGTGACGATCACGAAGGGCGCATAGGCCTTCTCGAGCCGGAACCAGCGGGCGATCCAGATCATGGCGATTGGCAAGGCGAGGAAGCCTGCGACATGGCCAAGGGCCACCACAAGATCCAGCCAGAGATTGCCAAGCAGCGACCGGTCGGGCTGAAGCAGGCCGAGGCGCAGGCGCTCGAAGGCCAGGGACACGATATAGGCCGGAAGGGTCAGCCAGAGCGCCGTGAAGGAGCGCCAGAAGCCCCGCTCGCTCATGTCGAAGGATTTCAGGCCCTCAACCCTGCTGTTGAGCAGATCCAGGGTTCCCCTGAACGAACGATTGACCTCATCCGCTGTGACGATCATGAGCAGCCTCATCCTTGAAGACGGTTGCTCACGCAAATGGACGGACGTCCTAAAACGTTCCGCTCACTTTCCGACTTTAGTCTAAATAGTCAGGCTTGGGCGCTCAGGATGCGGCCGCGAAGTAGGCGTCGAGCACCTTGCGGTAAATCCCTGTCAAACGATCCAGATCGGCCACGGGCACCCGCTCGTCGATCTGGTGCATGGTCTGGCCGACGAGGCCGAACTCCACCACCGGGCAATCCTTCACAATGAAGCGAGCGTCCGACGTGCCGCCCGTGGTGGAGAGCTTCGGCTGAAAGCCGGTCTCGGCCTTGATGGCGTCTGCGACGAAACCCACGAAGGCATTCGGCGGGGTCAGGAAGGCAACCGCATTGGTCGGGTCCATCGTGAGGCGGTAGCGCACCGTGTTGCCGGCAGCCTCGCGCAGGCGGCGGTCGATCTCCTCCTCCAGGCTTTGGGGTGTCCAGAGATCGTTGAAGCGGATGTTGAACGTTGCTCGCGCCTCGGCTGGGATGACATTGGAGGCTGGGTTGCCCACATCGACCGTGGTCACCTCAAGGTTCGAGGCGTCGAAATGCTCCGTGCCGTGATCGAGCGGCTCGCTGAGCAGCCCTGAGAGCAGGCGCATCATCCCGGGAATCGGGTTGTCCGCCAGATGCGGATAGGCCACGTGCCCTTGGCAGCCCTCGACGACGATCCGGCCTGTCAGCGAGCCGCGCCGGCCGATCTTGATCATGTCGCCGAGCTGGTTCGGGTTGGTGGGCTCGCCCAGGATGCAGTGGTCGAAGCGCTCGCCGCGGCCTTTCGCCCATTCGAGCAGCTTGACCGTGCCGTTGATGGCTGGCCCCTCCTCGTCTCCCGT
Source organism: Microvirga arabica (assembly GCF_016811235.1). Classification (GTDB taxonomy): domain Bacteria; phylum Pseudomonadota; class Alphaproteobacteria; order Rhizobiales; family Beijerinckiaceae; genus Microvirga; species Microvirga arabica. Next base: position 8,039 of record NZ_JAFBID010000002.1, on the reverse strand, counting down.
GATGAGGAAGCCGATGGAGCCCTTAAACCCGGGATCGCCGTGGATGAAGTCGAGCGCCGCCGCCATCATGCAGGCGATGCCGCCCTTCATGTCGACGGCGCCGCGCCCGTAGAGCTCGCCGCCGTGAATCTCGCCGCTGAACGGGTCATGGCTCCAGCGGCTCGCATCGCCGGGCGGGACCACATCGGTGTGGCCAGCAAAGAGCAAATAGGGCTCGTCTGATCCATATCGGGCATAGAGGTTCTCGACATCCGGAGTACCGGGCTCGGAAAAGACCGGCCGGTGCACCTCGAACCCTGCCTCCTTCAGCACGCCTTCGATGAAGGCGAGCGCCCCGCCCTCCTCCGGCGTCACGGAGGGGCAGCGCAGGAGCGATTGGGCGAGAAAGAGAGGCGAGGGTTCCATCGGATCAGTCGCGCAGCAGCTCGTTGATGCCGGTCTTCGCCCGCGTCTGGGCGTCGACGCGCTTCACGATGACGGCGCAGTAGAGGGATGGACCCGGGGTGCCGTCCGGGAGCGGCTTTCCGGGAAGCGAGCCGGGGACGACGACCGAGTACGGCGGCACGCGACCCACAAAAACCTCGCCGGTGTTGCGGTCGATGATCTTGGTGGAGGCTGAGAGGAACACGCCCATGGAGAGCACCGAGCCTTCGCCCACGACCACGCCTTCCACCACCTCGGAGCGGGCGCCGATGAAGCAGTTGTCCTCGATGATGGTGGGATTGGCCTGGAGCGGCTCCAGCACGCCGCCGATGCCGACGCCGCCGGAGAGGTGCACGTTCTTGCCGATCTGGGCGCAGGAGCCCACCGTCGCCCAGGTGTCGACCATGGTGTTCTCGTCCACATAGGCGCCGAGGTTGACGAAGGACGGCATCAGCACCACGCCGGGCGCGATATAGGCGCCGCGGCGCACGGTGCAGTTCGGCACGGCGCGAAAACCGGCAGCACGAAAGCGGTTCTCGCCCCAGCCAGCGAACTTGGACGGCACCTTGTCCCACCAGGTGGCCTCGCCCGGCCCGCCGCCGATCACTTCCATGTCGTTGAGACGGAAGGAGAGCAGCACGGCCTTCTTCAGCCATTGATGGACCTGCCACTCCCCGCCGGCCGTCTTTTCGGCCACACGGGCCTTGCCGGAATCGAGCAGGCTCATGGCCTCTTCCACGGCCTCGCGCACGGCGCCCGTCGTGGTGGGGCTGACATTGGCCCGGTCTTCCCAGGCGGCATCGATCGTATGGGCGAGGTCGGTGGTGGACATGAGAAGCTCGGAGCAAGGGTTTCGTTGCCGCCTGATTAGCAACGGGGCGCGGGCCTGTCACCTGATCTATGATATGGACACCGGACAACGGCGTAGCATAGGGTCCTGTCTGCACCCGTTCCGCCCACAGCCTCGGACCTGAGCTCCCGCCGAATGATCCCCGTCCGCGATATGCGCAGCGTACTCTACGCCACGGCGATTCTGTTCGCCGTGGCCGTGATCGGGATCAGGGGGGCGTTCCTGTGGCTTGAATACCGCAGCGCCTTACATCGCGCCGAGGCGGCCACGCAGGATCTCGCTCTCCTGATGGAGGAATATGCCAAGCGAACCCTGGAGACGAGCGACCTCCTTCTCAACGACATCATCGCCTATGTGCGTCTGAGAGGCGGTGTGGGCGCCTTGAGCGAAACGACCGACGCCAGCCAGTATCTCGCCGGATTGACGCAGAGATCCTCCGCCAGCGATTTGTTCCTGATCATCGACCGGGACAGCAAAGTGGTCGGTGTATCGATCCCGCAGCTGGGGGATTCAGTGAGCTTTGCGGATCGGTCCTGGTTCAAGGCCCACCGAGCCGGGGCTGAAAGCTTCGTGGGCGGCGCCATCGTCGGCCGGCTCGCCAAGGAAATCCTCTATACCTATTCCCGGCGCATTCCCGATCTGAACGGCGATTTCGACGGAGTCGCGCAAGTCGCCCTGCGCCCGGCCTTCCTGCAGGAGATTTCACGGCCCGACATCGAGGATGACAACGTCATTCTCGGTCTCTGGGGCCGAGATGGCCGCGTCATTGCGCGCACCGGTCTCGCGCCGAACCAGACGGACACGGGCGTCAGCCACACGGCGCTCTTCAACGAGATGGAGGGACAGCGCAGCGGAACCTACCGCGCCAACGATATGGGGGACGGCGTCGAGCGCATCATCTCCTTCCGCCGCCTGGAGCGCTGGCCGGTTACCGTCACGGCCAGCGTGCCGGTGGCAACGGCCCTGGCAGCCTGGAGGACCGGCTTCTACTGGAGCGCCGGGATCACGGCCATCGTGCTGGTCGCGCTCTGCTGGCTCACCTGGATCGGGGTGCGGCTCAGCCACCAGACCGAGGCCACGCAGAAGGAATTGCAGCTGGCGAACGAGAGCCTCGGCAAGGCGCTTTCCGACAAGGTCATGCTGCTGCAGGAAATCCATCATCGGGTGAAGAACAACCTGCAGGTCACGTCGAGCCTGTTGCAGATGCAGGCCCGCCGCTTCTCGGATCCAGGCGTTAAATCGGCCTTTCAGGAGACGCAGGACCGTCTGCGCTCCATCGGATTGATCCATGACATCCTCTACAGAAAGGATACGGGCGGCACGATCGATCTGCAGGACTATCTTGGCCGACTCATCCACGAGTTGTCCGCCACTTATGGGGCGGCTGCCCGGGGGATTGCGGTGGACCTCGATGCCGAACCGATCATGATCGATCTCGACCGCGGCGCTCCGCTGGCGCTCGCCGTGACAGAGGCGATTTCCAATGCGTTCAAGCATGCCTTCGGACCGGGCGAAGGCGGGAGCATTCTTGTCTCGGCGCACAGAATCGACGGCCGGATCGAAATTGTCGTTCGTGATACGGGCAAGGGCGTGTCGGATGTGCCGGACAATGCCTCGTCGCTGGGCATGAAGCTCATCCGATCCTTCGCTCAGCAGCTCGGAGGCCAGTTCAGCCTCACGGCCGAGGGCGGCACGGTGTTCCGGCTCGACATTCCGGCGTGAAGTTCCACGCGGTCATGGCCGGACTTGATCCGGCCATTTCGATGCTGAGAGACTCCAGCGTTTCATGCAATCGAGATCACCAGCACAAGGCCGATGATAACGTGAAGAGGATAAAGTTTCTCTTAGAACGACGTGCGCTGGCGGATCGCTGCGGAGAGCGTGCCTTCGTCGAGATAATCGAGCTCGCCGCCGACCGGCACGCCGTGGGCGAGCTTCGTCACCTTCACGGGCAGATGCGCGAGCAGCTCGGTGATGTAGTGAGCCGTGGTTTGCCCATCCACCGTGGCGTTGAGAGCCAGAATCACTTCCGTCACGCCGGGCTCCGACACACGGGCAACGAGGCGCTCCAGGTTCAGGTGTTCGGGACGCACGCCATCGAGCGGCGAGAGCACGCCGCCGAGCACGTGGTACTTGGCATTGACGGCGCCCGAGCGCTCCAGCGCCCAGAGATCGGACACGTCCTCCACCACCACGAGGATGGAGGGATCGCGCTTGGCATCGCGGCAGATGGTGCAGGGCTCAGACGTATCGACATTGCCGCATGACGAGCACACGACGATGCGCTCGTTGGCGATGCGCATGGCATCGCTCAACGGATTGAGCAGCGTCTCGCGCTTCTTGATGAGATGGAGCGCCGCGCGCCGCGCCGAGCGCGGGCCTAAGCCCGGCAAGCGGGCCAGAAGCTGAATCAGACGCTCGATCTCGGGGCCGGCAACGTGCTGAGCCATTCAGGTTCTCTTTTTTATGTCGCATCGCTTGGTGCGAAGAACCGGTATCCACTTCTTCGCGCGATGCTCAGCTCAAAACAGCTTCAGGCCGGGCGGCAGCGGCAGGCCCTTGGTGATGCTTTCCATGCGCTCCTGGGCGGCGCGTTCGGCCTTGCCGCGGGCGTCGTTCATGGCGGCCACGATGAGATCCTCGAGGATCTCTTTCTCGTCCGGGTTCATGAGCGAGGGGTCGATGTTGATCGACTTGAGATTGCCCTTGCCTGTTACCTTCACGGTCACGACGCCGCCGCCGGCGGTGCCGTCGACCTCCAGGGTGTCGAGCTCGACCTGGGCGTCCTGCAGCTTCTGCTGCATGGCCTGAGCCTGCTTCATCAGTCCCATGATGTCCTTCATGACCGCATCCTTGTTTTAAAACAGATCGTCGTCTTCTTCAGTCTCGTGCGCAGCAGCGGCATCCTCTTCGCCGAGGATCTCAGTTTCCGCATCCTCGCCGGCCTTCTCGGAACGCTCGATCACGTTCACGATCTGCGCGCCGGGAAACTTGGAGAGCACGGCCTGCACGAGCGGATGATTGGCCGCTCCCTCTTTGCGCTCGCGTTCGGCGGCGACTGCCTTTTCGTGCAGGGTCGGCGCGCCCTCTTCTGACGAGAGCGCCACCATCCAGCGCTCGCCGGTCCATTGCTGAAGCGCGCGGGTGAGATCGTTGGCGATGGTGCGACTGCCGGTCTCCGTGAGGCTGAGCTCGATCCGGCCCTCCTCGAAGCGCACGAGGCGCACGTCGCGCTCCAACGCCGCCTTCAGAACGATTTCGCGCTTCTCGCCGGCCAGCGCCACCACGTCCTCGAAGCGGCGAAGCCGCATGGTCGGCTCAGCCGGCGCCGGCTGAGCGCGCGGTTGCGGCTGAGGCTGCGATGTTGCCAAAGCCATATTGCCAGAGGTGGCGGGGCCCGATGGCCGCGACGGCGCAGGAGCCGGGCCGCCTGTGGGCAGCGGAGCGCCGTCCTTCAGGGCACGCAGCGCCTCGTCCGGCGTCGGCAGATCGGCCGCATAGGCGAGGCGCACGAGCACCATCTCGGCGGCGGCAATCGGGCGGTTCGACGCCTGAACCTCGGGGATGCCCTTCAAGAGAATCTGCCAGGCGCGGGACAATGTGCGCACAGAAAGCTTTGCGGCATAATCCATGCCGCGGGTGCGCTCGATCTCGGAGAGCGCCGGATCCCTGGCGGCTTCCGCGATCAGCTTGAGGCGGGTGACGATGTGCGAGAAGGCCGCGAGATCCGACAGGATCACGGCCGGATCCGCGCCGGCATCGTATTGCGAGCGCAGTCCAGCGAAAGCCGCCGGCACGTCGCCGCGCATGATGGCCTCGAAGAGATCGATGACCTGGCTGCGGTCGGCAAGGCCGAGCATGTCGCGCACGGTGTCGGGCGTGACCACGCCGGCGCCGTGCGCAATGGCCTGATCCATCAGCGACAGGGAATCGCGCGCCGAACCTTCCGCCGCACGGGCGATGGCAGCCAGCGCCTCCTGGTCGGCCTTCACGCCCTCGGCGTCGCAGATGCGGCTCAAATGACCCACGAGCTTGTCGGCCTCGATGCGGCGCAGGTCGAAGCGCTGGCAGCGGGACAGGATCGTGACGGGCACTTTGCGAATTTCGGTGGTGGCGAAGATGAACTTCGCGTGCGGCGGCGGCTCCTCAAGCGTCTTCAGGAAGGCGTTGAACGCCTTCTCCGAGAGCATGTGGACCTCGTCGATGATGTAGACCTTGTAGCGGGCCGAGACCGGCGAGTAGCGGATGCCGTCGATGATCTGGCGGACGTCGTCGATGCCGGTGTGCGACGCCGCGTCCATCTCCAGCACGTCCACATGCCGCGATTCCATGATCGCTTCGCAATGGACGCCGAGTTCCGGCATGTGAATGGTGGGAGCGCCGGAGCCGTCGGGCTTCTGGTAATTCAATCCACGGGCCAGGATGCGCGCCGTGGTGGTCTTGCCGACGCCGCGAACGCCCGTGAGCATCCAGGCCTGGGGAATGCGGCCGGTCTCGAAGGCGTTCGACAGGGTGCGGACCATCGCCTCCTGGCCGATCAGGTCGTCGAAGGTGCGAGGGCGGTATTTGCGGGCAAGAACGCGGTAGGGCGAGGCCTTCGCGGCCGCCGGTTCTGGCGCGGCGGGGAAGCCCGGCAGGGCCGGCTCGTCGTTCAGGGGCGTGCCGGCTGTGGTATCGTCCATCGACTGCAAGGCTTTGGAGAAATTTTTGGGTGGGAGGCTGGACGAAGACCCGTTCGGTCTCGTTAGGGCTGCTTCCTTCCGGACCTGACCCGGTTGGCGAGTGAGACGTCCCTCGCCAACCTCCCACCGGCTATATGAGGGCATCGGCCCCGAAACGCAAGTTGGAAACGGGCCGCCTCTGACCTCATCCCCGCTGTCCACCACGCTTCAGTGTCATCCCCGGCGGTCGCAGGACCGGGAAGGGGATCCATAGCGCCGCGTTCGCAAGTGGATCGCCTTCCCTCGCTCTGCTCGCCGGGGATGACACTGAGGTGCATGCCGAGAGTGGCTGACAGGATGCCGCGGGCTCGGTTACATAGCCTCATGACATTCCAGCTCGATTCCCGGCTCGAAGCCGACACGATCCCGGTCGGCGACCTCGCCCTCTCCTCGGTCCTGCTGCTGAACGATGCACGCTTTCCCTGGTTCGTGCTGGTGCCGCGGGTCGAGGGGTTAAGCGAACTGACGGACCTGTCCGAGGAGCAATCCGTCCAGCTGATGCAGGAGATCCGCATCGCCACGAGGGTGATGCTGGAGCTCTCGCAGCCAGACAAGGTGAATGTGGGTGCGCTCGGTAATATCGTCTCGCAGCTTCATGTGCATGTGGTCGGACGCTTCCGCTCCGACCCGGCCTGGCCCGGTCCCGTCTGGGGGCACGGCACCCGGACCCCCTACCCTCCTCACGCGGCCTCTGCCCTGATCGAGCGCGCCGCCACTCTTTTCGCGGCGGCTTGACCCAGGATCGACTTATGACCCGACCCATTGCCTACATCACGAACCCGCTCGTCCGCCACAGCGCGGAGCGGGACCCGGAGGCAATCGCCAATGCGGTGGCCAATCCCTGGACCGCCATGGTCGTCCTGGCTGGCGACCTGCCGATCCTGCAGACGGGAGAGCCGGGAACGAGCCTCCTGCCCGCCGCGATCCTCAGGCGCCTTCCGGCCCATCAGGAACAGGTGTTTCTCGGCACCCTGAACGACCGCCCGGTGGTGGCGACGCTTGCGGCCCCCGAAGCCGCCGAGCTGTTCCAGGACGATCCGGTCTTCGCCGCCGTCGACCTGCGCTCCATCGCGATGCGCGGCCTCGTGCCGGCCGAGGAACTCGGGATGCTCGCCATGGCGAAGTCCCTGCTCGACTGGCACCGGCGCCACCGCTTCTGCGCCAATTGCGGCGCCCCGACGCAAGCGGCTCAGGCAGGCTTTCGCCGCGATTGCGCGGCCTGCGGAGCGCAGCATTTCCCGCGCACCGACCCGGTGGTCATCATGCTGGTGACAAGCGGCGAGAAGTGCCTGATGGGCCGCCAGCCGCGCTTTCCGGAGAAGATGTATTCCTGCCTGGCCGGTTTCCTGGAGCCGGGCGAGACCATCGAGGATGCGGTGCGGCGGGAAACCTTCGAGGAGGCCGGCATCCGGGTGGGTGCGGTGCGCTATCTCGCCTCCCAGCCCTGGCCCTTCCCGTCGAACGTCATGATCGGCTGCATCGGTGAGGCGCTCACCGACGACATCGCCTTCGACGGCGAGGAACTGGAGGACGCCCGCTGGTTCACCAAGGACGACATCCGGCGCATGCTGGAGGGCACCCACGAGGAATTCCTGGCGCCGGCCCCGATCGCGATTGCGAACCACCTGATTCGAGAGTGGGTGAAGGAGTGAGAAGGCTCCTCGTTTAAGAGCATCATCCCGGGGCTGCGCAGCAGAACCCGGGATCGTTGGCAGGATATGGCGCGTGACACTCAACGCTGTCATCCCCGCGCAGGCGGGGATCCATAACCGCCGACGATGCAGAATGAGGTGCGGTGCTACTCGCCTTCTCCTGAAACGTCGGCGGTTATGGATCCCGGGCTAGGCTTCGCCGTCCGGGATGACGGTCTCTGTCAAAGAGCCAGCACCGTGTGGCCCGCAGCCTGTGGGCTGCGAGCCTGTGGGTAGGATCGAGGGTGGCGCGACGGGCAGCCCGGCTCGATGTGGTGTGGTGAGAATGGAAGAGCCGAGGTGCCTCTTCGCGCACGGCTTCTTTAGGCGGACAAGCGGTGCCGGCCCGGTGAC
>NZ_JAFBID010000029.1 GCF_016811235.1 Microvirga arabica | reverse complement strand
GTCCATCACTGCCCAGAATGCCAGAGGCTGGATCAGGCACGCCGGCTATGCCCTACACTGAAACCAAAAGCGCTTTAGCACCTTCGGCCCTCGTGGGTGCCACATCATAACCCAGTGCTACTCGGCTCTTTGTCATTTGGGCATTTGGACTAGGAGCGGGAGCGAAAACATCAAAGCAAAAACCTTCGTCAAAGTAGTCCCCGGTTTTAAGCGGCAAACGATACTTGAGCCCTCGCGTCCAACAGGGCAAGAGCCCGCAGGAGAGCCGCGCTTGCAGAATGCCCCTCCTCTTTTCTGAGAAGGGGCTTAAAATGTGCAGACAATTAATCAGTTAGTTTGCTTGTGCAACACCAGACTTCCCGATGACGTCCTGCCAAGTCTTAACCTCTTTTTCGAACCGCTCCCGGTGCGCCTCAGGCGTACGCTCTGATGGACCAAAAACCTGTGTTCCCACATCGGCAAACCGGGCCTTGACGTTGGAATCATCCAACGCGACTTGCAGGGCCTGGTTCAGTTTCTTGACTACATCCTGCGGAACGCCCTTTGGAGCATAGAGGCCGTGCCAGATGACGAACTCAAAATCCTTGATCCCGGCCTCCTGCACGGTCGGCACGTCCTTAATTACATCGAGGCGATCCTCGGATGTGACGGCATGTGCCTTGATCGTACCACCCTGAATTTGCGGCACGGCTGTTGTGGATTGATCGCACAAGAGATCGACCTTGCCTCCCATTACATCAGTCATGGCTGGGCCGGTTCCGCGATAGGCGGCCTCAGTGAAGTTCACCCCAAGCGCCTGCTGAAGAAGCAAGTTGCACAGGTGCGAATTGGACCCGACACCTGCATGAGCGGCCGTGGTCTTGTTCCCGTCAGTCTTCAGTTTCGCGAACAGGGCTTTGCCATCGGACGCCGGATAATCCTTTCTCGTCGTTATGACCATCGGACCATAGTTCACCAAGCCTAAGGGCTCGATGTCACCCAGGGTATCATAAGCCAAGTTTTTATAGAGGGACGCCCCCGCTGCCAGGGCTACATGGTGGATGAGAAGCGTGTAGCCATCCTTCTCCGCTTTCGCGAGACGCGACGCGCCCATGGTCCCCCCCGCTCCGGCGATGTTCTCGATGATCACCTGCTCCTTAAGGGTATCGGACATAGACTGTCCGATGAGCCGTGCGATGGCGTCGCTCGGCCCTCCGGCAGCGTAGGGCACAATCAGCGTGATGTTGCGGTTCGGGTAGTCCTGCGCCATCGCTCCCTCCAAGGGGAGCATGATGGCTGTCGTTGCGATGACGGCTTGCAACAGGCGTTTCATGGCACTTCCTCCGTATGTGACTGTTGTGTTCCAGTCGATTTTTCTTCCGACCCTACCGCAGGTCGGAAAGATAGTGGATCCTGTCGGTGCGGCAGAGGGAGACGCGCCACTCGACGGGTCGTTCGTCGAGGGCAAACGCAATCCGGTCAATCCGTAGAAGCGGCGTGCCAGCATCAACCTGGAGGTAGCTTGCCTCGTCAGCTGTTGCTGCAACAGCCTTCAGTTGCTCGCTGGCGTGACCGATCGTGACGCCGAAACCTGTCGCATAGAGTTGATATAGATTGTTGGGAATCTCTCTGTTCTCAAGTTCGGGGAACAAGAAAGCCGGCAAATGGATGCGCTCCAGCACGCAGAGGCGCCCGCCGAGCATGCGCACCCGGTCGAGGACAATAATGCGCTCCTTCGGCTGACGGCCAAGCCGTCCTGCCGCCTCTTCGTGTACACCCGACGTGACGCGCAGGACTTTGCTCTCGGGGAATTCAGGCGTGCCTGAGTCGGGAAGCAGCTTGAAGAACTGGAACAGAATGCGGGCATCGTCGTGCCTCGCCACGAAAGTGCCGCGGCCCTGACGACGGACAACCAGGTTCTCCGCGGTCATCTCATCGAGTGCTTTGCGAACGGTGCCGGGGCTCACGTCGAGTTCAGCCGCAATCTCCGGCTCGCTCGGAAGGAGCTGCCCAGGCTGCCAGGTTCCGTCGGCGATCCTCTTAATCAGGATCTCCCGTACTTGGCGGTAGAGAGGGCGAAAGCCCAGCTTGAGGTCGCTTATTGCGCGCTGCGCTCGAGACATCAGAAAGGTTTCCAAAAATTAGACAACGATTTCAGTGCATTGCCACATGTAGCTATCTGTTTCGGTTCGATCCTTTGCATTTTGCCCATTGCAAACATGTCTTATATCTTATACAAGACCGGAAAAGAGGCAACCCTAAAGGCTTCAGGAGGCAACATGGGGAATCCGCATCTCCTCGTTCATGAGAAAGAGGACACGGTCGGCGTCGTCGTCGTCGAGGAATTGAAGGCAGGAACCGACATGCTGTGCGTCGTTACGCACGACAACTCGTCATTCAACCTGCAGTCCAAGATGGATGTGCCGATCGGCCACAAGATCGCGCTCGTGGACATCAAGGCTGGCGATACGATCTGGAAGTACGGCCAAGACATCGGCAAGGCCATTGCCGACATCAAGCAGGGCGAACACGTCCACGTCCACAACGTCAAGACGAAGCGGTGGTGAGTGCAATGGATCAGGCAACGGCTAATTCCAATCTGAAGTTCATGGGATGGCGCCGCGAAAACGGTCGCGTCGGCGTGCGCAATCACGTGGTCATCCTCCCACTTGATGATCTGTCCAATGCGGCCTGCGAGGCCGTGGCGAACAATATCAAAGGCACGTTGGCCCTCCCGCACGCCTACGGCCGTCTGCAATTCGGTGAGGACCTGGAGCTTCACTTCCGGACGCTCATCGGCATCGGGTCCAACCCGAATGTTGCGGCGGTCGTGGTGATCGGCATCGAGGACGGATGGACACAGCGCGTCGTTGAAGGAATCGCCAAAACCGGCAAGCCCGTGACAGGGTTCGGCATCGAGGGCACAGGCGATATCATGACCATCGCCAAGGCATCGCGCGTCGCGAAGGACTACTTGCAGTGGGCGTCCGAGCAGAAGCGTGAGGAGTGCCCGATCTCGGATCTGTGGGTTTCCACAAAATGCGGCGAGTCCGACACGACGACAGGTCTTTCATCCTGCCCCACCGTTGGCAACATGTACGACAAGCTTATCCCGCAGGGCATCTATGGCTGCTTCGGCGAGACATCCGAAATCACCGGCGCCGAGCACCTTGCCAAAGAGCGTGCGATCTCCCCGGAGGTCGGCGAGAAGTGGTACAAGATGTGGAAAGCCTATCAGGATGACGTGATTGAGGCCCATAAAACCAACGACCTCTCGGATTCGCAGCCGACGAAGGGCAATATCGCCGGCGGTCTCACGACTATCGAGGAGAAGGCCCTGGGCAATCTTGAGAAGATCGGACGCGACTGCCGCTACATCGACGCGCTTGAGCCAGCGGAGACGCCCGCTAAGGGGCCCGGCCTCTACTTCATGGACTCGTCTTCCGCGGCTGCCGAGTGCGTGACCCTGATGGCTGCCGGCGGCTACGTGGTCCACACCTTCCCGACCGGACAGGGCAACGTGATCGGCAACCCGATCGTGCCGGTGATCAAAATCACCGGAAATCCGAAGACGGTCCGCACCATGTCCGAGCACGTCGATGTCGACGTATCCGGCATCCTGCGGCGCGACATGACCATTTCCGAGGCTGGCGATGCCTTGATCGAAATGATTGTGCGGACGGCGAACGGACGTCTCACGGCCGCAGAAGCCCTGGGCCACCGTGAGTTCGTGATGACGAAGCTGTATCGGAGCGCCTGACCGGGCGTATGGGAGGCGAGGGACGACGCTCCCTCGCCTCCGAGACTTTATTGTGCATCGTGTGGCGCAGAAGCTATCGCGCCGCCACGCAGGACACGTGCCGTCCCATGTCACGCACGTTCGTTCACGATCCCGCTTGCGCGAGCCGAGACGCTACGATGAGCCGAACGATTGAGGCCCTTCCTTCCTTATCCGAGCGTACGCAGCTCGTGGCACGCCGCCTCGGCCCTGGAATTGCGCTTGCCGCAGGGGTGGCAGTTGCGGCATTCCTCACTGAGCCCGTCATCGCGCAGATCATTGCTGTCGCGACCGGCAGTGGCTACAAACTGCCAGCCATCGTCATAGCGCTTGTGATCGGTATCGCACTCAACGGAGTTGCGGCTGCCCCTAGATTTGAGCCGGGGCTGACATGGTGCGTGAAAAAGCTCCTGCGCATTGCCATCGGTCTTCTCGGTCTGCGCATCGCCTTCAGCGATATCATCGGCCTCGGATTGGCTCCAGCCCTGCTGGTAGTGGCTTCCATGGTGCTGACCGTGGTGTCAGGCGTGTGGTTGTCACGCCTGTTCCGGGCGGGAGATGGCTACGGTGTTCTCGCCGGAGCCGCGACAGCGGTCTGCGGCGCCTCTGCGACGCTGGCGACGGCTACCGTCGTGCCGAACTATCCTCAGAAGGGGGCAGACGTCGCCTTCACGGTGATCGCCGCCAATGCGGTCTCGACCCTCGTCATGATCGCTTATCCACCACTCTGCGCCCTTCTCGGCTTTGATCCGCAAACAACGGGCATCATGCTGGGCGCTACGATCCACGACATGGCCCAGGTGGTCGGCGCTGGTTATGCGGTGTCCGAGCCCGTCGGGAACACCGCTGTGATCGTCAAGCTCTTTCGCGTGTTCCTTCTGCTCCCGGCAGTTCTCCTTATCGGCCTGTGGTACACTCGTACCGGTGTGGTACATGAATCCGCTAAGGTCCCGGTGCCGGTCTTTGCTTTGGTCTTCCTCGGCCTCTGCGTGGTCAATAGCCTCATGTCTGTCGTGCCTGCGCTCGCGCCCGTGTACGGGCCCCTCAAGGCCATCCTGCTGCAGGTTTCCACATGGGGCATGCTCATCGCCATCGCGGCGCTGGGTCTCGGGACGTCCCTGGCTTCACTGCTGAAAATTGGCTGGCGTCACATCGCGATATTCGCCGGTACGACATTCGTCATTCTATCGGCTGTGACCGGCGGCCTTCTCGCATTCTCGTGAGGTAAAAATGCCCGATATTATCATCACCGAGTTCATGGACGAGGAGGCCATCCGACAAGGTCTTGCAGGCTTCGACGTCCTCTACGATCCGAAGCTCGCTGATCGTAGAGGCGAGCTGATCGAGACTGTCGCGGACGCGCGCGCCCTCATCGTTCGGAACCGGACGCAGGTTCGAGAGAGGCTGCTCTCCGCCGCCCCCAAGCTCACTGTCGTCGGTCGGCTCGGGGTCGGCCTCGACAACATCGATGTGGAAGCCTGCAAGGCTCGCAACGTTGCCGTCTTTCCGGCAACGGGTGCCAACGATGTGTCGGTTGCGGAATACGTCATCACCACGGCGATGTTGCTCCTGCGCAATGCCTACGGAGCGACTGCGGCTGTCGCACAGGGATTTTGGCCGCGCAGCGACCTGATCGGGCGCGAGATCTCTGGCAAGCGGCTTGGCTTGGTGGGGTTTGGCGCCATTGCGAAGGAAACCGCAAAGCGCGCTGCCGCACTCGGCATGACGATTGCGGCTTACGACCCTTATGTGCCTCCGACCAGCCCTGCCTGGGACCAGCCCTGGGGCCGGGCTGAGCCGTTGCCGCTCGACGCGCTCATTGAAACATCGGATGTCATCTCGCTGCACGTGCCGCTGACCGTGGAGACACGTAATCTCATGGACGCGGCCATGCTGGCGCGAATGAGGCCGAATGCAATCCTGATCAACGCCGCACGCGGCGGCATCGTGGATGAGAACGCTCTCGCTGAAGCTCTGCGCGCTGGCCGTCTCGGCGGCGCCGCGCTCGATGTTTTTGAGGAGGAGCCGCTATCCTCTTCGCGCGGCGCGGTCTTCGAAGGATGTCCCCGGTTGGTGCTCACGCCCCACATTGCGGGCGTAACGCAGGAGTCCAACACTCGTGTCTCCTGGCTTACCGTCGAGAACGTGCGCCGCCACCTCGAGAGAGCTTGAAACATGCCGAATATTTCCATTGCCGAGGCCGAGGATCTCGTCAGCGGTGCGCTCGTGCGGTGCCGAACTAGTGAGGACAATGCTCGCTCCGTTGCCCGGGCACTCGTCGCCGCCGAAGCTGATGGCCTGAAAGGGCACGGCCTGTCCCGAGTCGAGACGTATGCGAAACAGGCAAAGGTCGGGAAGGTCGATGGCTTTGCAACACCCACGGCCGAGGTGACCGCGCCTTCGGTTCTCGCCATCGATGCAGCGCACGGCTTCGCCTACCCGGCCCTCGATCTAGCCGTGTCCCGCCTGCCGGATCTTGCACGCGGCCAAGGGATCGCCACGGCGGCGATCCGGCGCTCCCATCATTGTGGTGCGGCAGGCCACACAGTTGAGCGTTTGGCAGAAGCAGGACTCGTGGCGCTTTTGTTCGCCAACACGCCAGCGGCTATTGCGCCCTGGGGTGGTTCCGTCGGAGTCTTCGGTACGAACCCGATTGCATTCGCGTGCCCGCTGCCGGAGCGCGAACCAGTTGTCGTCGACCTCTCCCTGTCGAAAGTGGCCCGTGGCAATATTCTAGCGGCAAAGCAGAAGGGTGAGCGAATCCCGGATGACTGGGCGCTTGACGCCGACGGTCGTGCAACGACTGATCCCGACGCAGCGCTTAAGGGGACCATGCTGCCCCTCGGCGAGGCTAAAGGGACGGCGCTTGCTCTCATGGTGGAACTGTTGGCGGCAGGTATGACGGGGGCAAACTTCGCTGCGGACGCATCCTCGTTCCTTGATGTAGAGGGGTCCCCGCCGGGCACCGGTCAGCTCCTCCTGGCCTTCAACCCGGCTGCCCTCGGCGGCGAAAGAGTACTCGCTCATTGCGGACGCCTTGCGGCCGCGATCGAGGCTCAGCCGGGGACCCGGCTGCCAGGCTCGCGCCGCCTCGGCTTGCGCAGGAAGAGCCGGCAAGACGGGCTTGCTGTTCCCGACACATTCATCACGAGCATCGAGGAGTTATGTGGCAGTTCCGCAGCGGAGCCGGGGGTACGTAGATAGGCTCGCTAGGCGCTCCTGATGCAGACTAAACCATAAAACCCGATTATTATCATGAGCATGGCCGTCCTCCTCATTGCGGCAGTTACTGTTGCGGCGGCATCGTTCGTGCAGGGTACCATCGGGGTCGGCTTTGCTATGATTGTGGTGCCAGTTCTGGCACTCCTTGCTCCGGAAACCCTTCCAGTCTGCGTGCTCATTCTGATGATCCCACTGAACGTATACGTGGTCTGGCGCGAGCATGGTGCCCTTGATTGGCGCGGCACAGGCTGGATTACGGCCGGCCGGATTGTTGGGACATTCTTTGGACTTGCCGTGCTGCTCACGCTGGCACCGCACCATCTTGGGTTGCTTGTGGGCGCCGCAACCGTTCTAGCTGCGGCTGTGACGCTCTCCCGGCCCGCGTTTGCACCAAGTTCTCGGGCTTTCCTGACCGCAGGGCTCGTCACCGGTGTTACGGAAACCGCCACCGGTATTGGTGGGCCGCCCCTAGCTCTGGTGTATCAGCATCAACCTGGCCCAGTTATACGCGCCACAATTGCCATGTGCTTTCTGATCGGGCAGTTTGTGTCTTTAGGCGTTCTTTTAGCGGCAGGACGGATGAGTTTTAGTCAGCTGTCGAGCGCAGTTTTGCTCGTGCCGGCAGTGATTGTAGGTGCCCTCGCTAGCCATCTCGTCCACCGGCGAGTGGAGGGGGAGATGCTCCGTTTTGCCATGATGGCATTCGCTGTCGTATCAGGCGTAATTCTCGTCGTGCACGGTCTTACCTGAGAGGGTTTGAACGGATCCGCCGCAAACTCTTTGTTTCAGAATTTCAGCTACTGAGGCCGTGGTCACAGTGGCGGATGACGCGGTGTTCAAGGGCAGGCCTTTTGATCGATCCGTGATCCTGCTCTGCGTGGCTCCGTTGCATTAACCCTGGCGGTTTACAAGATGGCGGCCATCTAAGGAGCCGCTCCGTTGTCCCTGTTCAAGCGCCGCCGTTTTCCAGTCGAGATCATCCTGCTGTGCGTGCGCTGGTACTGCAAGTACGGGATCAGCTATCGTGATCTGGCCGAAATGATGCAGGAACGTCATGTCGCCGTCGACCCATCTACCATCTTCCGCTGGGTTCAACGCTATGCCCCAGAGCTTGAGAAGCGGGTGCGACCCTACCAGGGACATCGATCAGGCTCATGGCGCGTGGATGAGACCTATGTGCGAGTGGGCGGGCGCTGGTTGTACTTGTTTCGAGCGGTCGACAAACGTGGTCGTCTGATTGCCTCCATGCTGTCCGGCCGGCGAGATACCGGAGCGGCGTATCGCTTCCTGCGCAAAGCCCTGAGGGTGGTGAGCGACTATCCTCCCTCATCCATCACGACCGACAAACTGGCATCCTATCCGAAGGCCATCCGACGCTTGCAGGACGAAGGGCTGCTGCCGCAGGATGTCGAACATCGCACCTCGAAATATATGAATAACATCATTGAGGCGGATCACGGCGCGCTCAAGCGGATGATCCGGCCGACGCGAGGCTTCCAGACGATGAAAACCGCCGCCGTGACCCTCATGGGCTTCGAAACCATGCGCATGATCCGCCGCGGTCACTGGATCCAGCGAAAACGTCAGGCGACAGGCGAAGTTCGTCTCGTCAATCAGCTCTTCGGTCTAGCACCCTGAATGATCTGATCGACGGGGTTCGGTTTGAAGTTTCAAGTTACTGCAACGGTGCCCACGGTATGAGCCAAGTGACGGCCGGCGATCCGGTCGTACGCCACGCAGGTAGTCCGCATGGAGCGGACCTCCGCACAGGCTGCCAAGTAGGCTTTCCGTAAGGGAGCGGCTGCCCGGGCCAGGACCTGATCGCGCTCACAGGCTCGTCTCTCCCACTCGGCTTGGGCCGCGCGGACCTTGGGGTTGTGCAGCCATTTCCGGGGAGCCACGGTGAGGATGGCCTCTTCGAGGTCCGCGCGGGAGGTGTCCCGAGGCAATCCGGACAAGTCAATCTCGATGGCGGCCACATCCATGGCCGCAATCCTGGCGATCTTCGCCTCATCACAGGCATGCGTGACCAGAAACTCGACCAGGAGGGGACGCTCACCCTTGCGGACAATCACATCGGGAACGATCGCTCCGAGCCTGCTCTCCAGGAGGGCAGCATCGAAGCGGAAAATCCCTCCTGGGTATCCGACCCATTTGCCTGGACCCTCGCCAACCACCAAGGGCGGGAGCTCGAGCTCAAGCCGGCGGGCGAGCACCTCCTTGGCAAACTTGTGCAGAGCCGTTTCCGGCCCGGTCTGGCAGGGCCGACTATCCTCAACCCCATAGTGCCCGAAGTGATGGTCTTGCTTACCACCCTTGCGGGCCACGAGAGGGGTGCCGCATCCTGGGCAGATGCAGCTGCACTCAAGACCGGACGAGACCTCTGAGATGTGAGCCATAGTGCCGTCCGCCCGCTCGCCGAACACGAGGCTCTCCCGCCCGTCACGACAAGCGAAGCTGGTCAGAGGCAGTACCTTGGGAGACGTTGATGACTGCTCTAGGCTCATTGGGCGCGAAGCAAGCTCACAAGGCTTAAGGCGATGGACTGGAAACATAGCGATCGGCGAAACAGTGCCGGACTCTAGCTGGTGAGGGCACACGATGCCAATCGCTCAGGAGAAGCTCATGGAGGAAGCACCCGAGAGCCTGCCCTCCAGCGCCAGCAGCGTCGCACAGGTCTACCCTGACGTCTGGAAGGCCTTCGCCGCCCTCAGGCAGACCTGTTCTGAGGCAAGGCCTCGTGCTGGCATGGGTAGCCCCATCGTCAGCGAGCGTGATTAGCCACTCGCCCGCATAGGTCACCAGAGCGCCATGCTTGTCCAGAAACGCGATGAGCGTCCCTCAAGAGCAAGTCTCATTGATTTTTCGATTGGGCTTGGTCCAAGTCTAAACATCGTCAATGGCGAGATTGACGACACGACGCGGGCGACCCAACAGCCCAATCACAGATTCTCTATCACTGAGGCGTGCAAGCAGGATTCGCTCGACCCAGGCTTCAGGCAGGCACTGAACTTGAGCGCGTCGTCAAGGTCGTCCGGAATGTCAGGCCGTGCTGCCATCGGGGCGGCGGCCGCCAGAGCTGCCAGGACGGGCTCGGCCATCTCTGCGCGAACTGTCACCGAGAGGTCGTCTCAGGACGAATCCTTCAGGCCTGCCCGACGCAGCTCACGGGCGATCGCCCGTGAGCTGATTGACCGCGGAGAGGGCGAGTTGTCAGAATACTGTCCTTGCCACAAGGGCTGCTTACATGTCGTGAGCGGAAATTCATGAAAGGTATGGGATTTCTCAGTTTGACCCAGACCGGACAGTACCTTGGTAAAGCAGTATTATGATCGTTTGGATCTATCTGGCAGTTTTATTGGATAAACAAAGTCGGCCATCGTTACTGCGGATTGCTGTTTGTCGGACGATCAGGCTTCGAGCAGGTTCCAAAAGCGTCTGACGATCGGGCGGTCATTCGCAAGAAAGCGGTAAAGACGAACATCGACACTTAGATCCCAAGATGGATCTCCGGCTCGCACGATGCGCTTGGCAGCCAAGTCGTCCACGATGATGCTCTCTGGAATCCAGGCAAGACCCCAACCAGCGAGGGCCATGGCCTTCAAGCCCTCGGACATGGTGTTCTCGTAGATCGTGGTACGTTCCAGCGGACGTTGCTCGAACAGACTCGTCAGCGCGTGTCCGAAGAAGGCGCCTGGGCCATAGGCTAGGTAGCGGACCGGTTTGCTGCCCTCCTCGATCCGGTGGAGGGCGCGGCCTTCCGGATCCGGTGCTGATACGGGAATGATGTTCTCCCGGCCCAAGGTTTTGTAGGCAAATCGCGCCTCATCAATCATGATCGGTACGGCAGGGTGGGCATAGATGAGTAGGAAGTCGCTTTCCCCCTCCGTGAGCGAGTTTATGAAACCCTCCATGCTGCTGTTGTCGGCGCTCAGGCGTGTCGAGAGTGCGCCGAACCGCGGCTCGATGCCCTGGAGCCAGCGCGGGAAAAACGTGATCGAGAGGGTGTGGAGCGCTGCAAAACTGAGCGTGTTGGCTTTGATGCCCTGGCTTCCTCGAACGTCATTGCGCGTCCGGTAGAGATTGGCGACAACCTCCTGCGCGACCGGAAGGAAGTCCTGCCCCGCCTGAGTGAGATGAGCCGGAAAAGTGGCGCGGTCGACCAGGGGAACGCCCATCCAGGTTTCGAGCTGCTTGATGCGCCGGCTGAAGGCGGATTGCGTGACGTGGCGCTCTTCAGCCGCCCGCGAGAAGCTCAAGGTGCTCGCAAGGCTGATGAAGTCCTCTAGCCACTTGATTTCCATGCCTTACTCCGAGTGCGGACGATGGGTGCCTCACGGTTCACCAGGCCAGTCCGTGACGTTTCCCGGCGGAGCTGGCTGCCAGCTGCGACGGACGGTCCTGATGAGCCCCGCACACTACCTAAGTCGAACTGGCTTGCAAACGCGACAGACTCCGGCGGCAATCGAAACGTTGTAAACTGACGACCTTGAGCCTATGCGGGACCCGCATGAAGTAGTTCGCAATACGAATTGGGCAAAGTCGGAAGCAATCCTTAAAGATCCTCGCGACAAAGCCTCTCCGCTTTCAAAGGGGAGTGGTCAGCGCCTTTACGAAGAGGCGGACATTATCTGTGTGAGCACAACTCGGAACCGGGTTGACTTGGTAAAAGTGAGGAGACGGCGAACTTGAGCCGCATTGCCTATGTGAATGGAGAGTTCCTGCCACTCGACGAGGCCCGCATATCGATCCTCGATCGCGGGTTCCTATTCGCTGACGGGATCTACGAGGTTTCAGCGGTGCTCGATGGCAAGCTCGTCGACAACGAGGCGCATCTCATCCGGCTGGCCCGCTCCGTCAGGGAGATTGCCCTTCTTCTGCCGGAGACCCTGGAGCGCATCGAGGAAATCCAGAAGGAACTCATCGCCCGCAATGATCTCGTCGAAGGGGTGGTCTATCTGCAGGTAACCCGTGGCGCGGCCGACCGAGACTTCGCCTTTCCGAAGGGTGTGAAGCCGAGCCTCGTTATGTTCACCCAGGTCAAGAACATCGTCGATTCTCCGGCAGCCCAGAACGGCATTGCGGTGAAAACCCTGCCTGATATTCGCTGGGCCCGGCGCGACATCAAGAGCGTGGCTCTCCTGGCTCAGGTTCTCGCCAAGCAGGCTGCGGCGGAAGCCGGCTGTCAGGAAGCCTGGATGGTTGAGGATGGGCTGATCACGGAAGGTGGCTCGTCGACCGCCTTCATCGTGACCCGAGATGATGTGATCGTCACGCGGCCCAATTCCAACGCCATTCTGCCGGGCTGCACGCGCAAGGCCCTGATCGCCCTGGCCGAGGAGCGCCAGATCCGCATCGAGGAGAGGGCTTTCTCCGTTGAGGAGGCGCGGGCCGCCAAGGAATCCTTCATCACCAGCGCTTCGAGCTTCCTGCAGTCCGTGGTGACGATCGATGGCACTCCGGTGGGCGACGGCAAGCCGGGTCCGGTCGCAAAGCGTCTGCGGGAGATCTATATCGACTTCGCGCGCACCACCTCGCGGTGAATCAGGAAGGGAGGTCTCCGCGGCCCGGCCGAAGAGATCCCCCTTCTTCAGGCTGCCCGTTCGAACTGGATCACGCGGCTGCGGTTCAGGAACAGCCCCACACGGTTGCCCTTGAAGACGAGGCTGGAGCGTTTCGTCCAGGGGCCGTCCTTGCCGTCCATGAGAAGCCGGTTGCTGCCCAGAGATGAGAGTGGCGCGCTCGTCCGGGCTGGACCGATGCCCATCTCAAGCCTGTCGCCCCTGATCTCAAAGTCCGAGTGATAGGCCGGGCACACCCAATGCCCTTGAACACGCGACAGGCAATCGTCGGGCCGGACAAGGGCGAAGCGGTGCGCGGCATGGCCGATCTCGCCCTCGACAGCCCCGCCCGTCCAGCGCAGGCGCATCGGCATGTGAGCCGAAAGGGAAACGGACCATCCATCCTCGCCCTCATAGAGGGTCTCTCCGGCTCCAAGGAATGTCGCGGCGCCATCCTTCATCTCGAGCCAGAACGGTCCCTCCTCGGTCGCATAAAGTCCATCGGGAATGCGCGTGCTGCGCGCGGGAAGGGCCTCCCCGAGCAGCGCCGCCATCACCTGGAGGGCTAGCCCTGAGGGTAGTGTGTCCTCGCGATTTGAGACGACCGCAACGCCTGCCCGACGCTGCGGGTCGATAAGGAAGTAGTTCTTGTAGCCTGCATGGGCGCCGCCATGCCCGACCAGACGATTGCCGCCAATCTGCGACCAGGCGAGGCCGAGCCCGTACTGGGTTGGCCGTCCAGCCGTAAGGTACCGGGGGGCAGCGAGGCGCTCGAGCCAGCCTGCGTCGGGGCCTCTGTTGCCCAGGAGCGCCTGCAGCCAGATCGTAAGATCGCGCGCGCTCCCGGTCAGGCTGCCGGACGCCGAGAGATGCAGTCCGGCATTTCCGAGCTGCCAGCCATGTTCGGAGCGCCAATAACCCGGAACCAAGCCGGGCACGGGGTCGAACCACGATTCGGGAGCATGAAAGGCGATTCCGAGGGGACGGGAGATCCGCTCCTGCACCATCTCGTCGAACAGCACGCCTTTATTCTTCAGAGCGGCCTCAATGAGGCGGTAGCCCGTGTTGGAATAGGAAATCTCCTGACCTGCCGGGAAATTCAGCTCTCCGAGGCTGTCAAGAAAGTCCAGTATCGGCTGCGCCTCCGTTGCGGTGTGAACGGAAAGCCCCAGGAGCGAGAGCGTGTCGCGCACATCGGGCAGTCCGCCCGTCATGTCAAGGGCACGTCCGACGGTCACATCCGCCATGGAACCGCGCAGGCCCGGCAGGTGGGAGCCCAGTCGATCGTCAAGACCGATCTTGTCGTCATGGCGCAGGGCCATGGCGGCGAAGATGTGCTTGGTGATCGATGCGTAGCGCACCACGCTGTGGGCCGAGAACGGAACGCCTGTGGCGAGACTTTCTAGGCCGCCGCAGGATTCCACCCGGATGTCGTTCTCGTCGAAGATCACGATCGCGCCGCCGGGGCCAGCCTCCTGCCTCCAGGCATCCGCGATCTTCGCCGCCGTTTCCGCGGCCGATGACCAGTGCAATTCGAACAAAGCAAAAGACATGATTATATCCTGAACCGAAAGAGAGGGATGGCGTACGCAAGAAGCGGGCTCACGCGACCTCTTCGAGATCGACGCTGAGCGCGCGCAGCTGCGACGTGTGCGGTGATGGATCCTAGCGGCGCTCAGGTCTTCTGCGCTCAGCTGCTCGACCATTTCGCCGCTGATCATGACGCCGACCTGCGGGCAGAGATGCGTGACGACGGCAAGGTTATGGCTCACGAGGACATAGGTCAGGCGGCGCCTCTCCCGGAGATCGGCGAGGAGATTCAGGATTTCCGCCTGGACCGACACATCGAGGGCGCTGGTCGGTTCGTCGAGAAGCAGGATTTCCGGCTCGGCGATCAGCGCCCTCGCGATCGCGACGCGCTGACGCTGGCCGCCGGAGAGCTGATGCGGATAGCGGAAGCGCACGGTACTCGGCAACGCGACTTCGGCCAGAACCTCCTCGATACGTGCTTCGATCTCGCCGATCCCGTGCACGAGCAGGGGCTCGCTCAGGATGCGGTCGATGGTCAGGCGGGGGTGCAGAGAGCCGTAGGGGTCCTGAAAGACCATCTGCACCTTCCGGAAGAACGCGCGGTCGCGGCGGGGTTTCATGGTCTCGCCCTCGATCACGATGCGTCCTGACCATTCGGCATTCAGGCCGGAGATGGCACGAAGGACGGTCGACTTGCCGGAGCCACTCTCCCCGACGACGCCGAAGCTCCCCCCGGCGGGAACATGGAACGAAACGCCCTTGACCACCTCGTTGCTGCCGAAACGGACGAGCAAGCTGTCAACGTCGATCATGATTGAAGCCATGCTGCGTCGCGGCTGAGGACCGGCAGACGTGGGTTGGGATGGATGAGAGAAGGCAGGCAGTTGAGCAGGCCGCGCGTATAGGGGTGCTTTGCCTGAGCGAGGGTGTTCGGAGCCCCTCTGCCTGGGCAGGAGCCTATACGGCCCGGGTTTTGCCTGACAAATTCGGAAAATGGCATGCCTCATGCATCCTTTGCATCGCAAACCTTCGCGTCCGCCTCCTATGCAAGTCCGGTATCACTTCTGCCGGAAATTGAATTGGCCGAGAGGCCCATGTGATCCTACACGAGATGCTCTCCGGACGAGGCCTCCTGGCTTATTGTGTTGAAAAACCATGATACCTGAAACCCGCATACCGGTTTTGACGGACACAACGATGTGCCGCTTCGCCTCTGGAAGTCTGGGAATAAGGCAGACGAACTTGACTTCCTGAAAGAAGGGACATCCGGCCACCTGGATTTGCCCCGCGCGGGTCGGAGGTTTCGCGGGCGGGCTGTTTGCGATCTATATCCCATCGTCGGCCGATGGGGTGGGGAGTGACGGCAAGCCCCAGGCTCTGCCGCCATCTCTCGCGGAGGCGCAAACGGCAACCTATGAGCTGATCTCCCTCCTTGTGCGCATGGAACGAGCTTCCGAAGGCGGCATCCGCATCTGCCGAAGCGGGCGCGACATCCGTGCGGCCATGACAGACGGTGCCCTTGCCGTGGTGTTTCACGTCGAAGGGGCCGAGATGATCGACCCCGACCTGAAGATGCTTGACGTGCTGTATCAGGCGGGATTGCGCTCCATCGGGCCGGTCTGGAGTCGCTCAAACATCTTCGGCCATGGCGTGCCGTTTCGCTTCCCGTCCTCTCCCGACATCGGGCCCGGCCTGACGGATCAGGGACGAGAACTGATTCGGGCCTGCAACAAGTTGCGCATTCTCATTGACCTGTCGCATTTCAACGAGCAGGGTTTTTGGGATGTGGCCGCACTTTCGGACGCTCCGCTCGTGGCTAGCCATTCCAACGTTCATGCCTTGACGCCGCATTCGCGCAATCTGACCGATCGCCAGCTCGATGCGCTCCGGGATTCTGATGGCTTCGTCGGCGTGAATTTCGGCACGATGTTCATGCGGGCGGATGGCCGCAAGGACCCGGATACCAAGCTCGACGAACTCTTGAACCATATCGACTACCTCATCGACCGGATCGGGCTTGAACGGGTCGGCCTCGGGTCCGATTACGATGGGACTACGGTTCCGAGCGACCTGAGCGACGTCAGCCGCCTCCCGGCCCTTGTCGATCTCCTGAAGGGCAGGGGATACGACGACGCAGCGGTGCGAAAGATCTGTGCAGAGAACTGGATCAGAGTCCTCGAACGAACCTGGGGCGAGTAAATCAGTCGGCCAAAAAGTAATTTCGACGGCAGACAGGGTGGGGGAATATTCTATGATCAATCCATTCCTCGTTGAGGTGACGCGCGGGAGTCTGATCGAGTCGCGCCACCGCGGCAGCGTGGCGATCGTCGATGCCGATGGCGCGCCGGTCCTAGCTTTGGGTGATGTCGAACGCCGAGTCTATCCGCGCTCCGCCGTCAAGGCGATCCAGGCTTTACCGCTCGTGGAGAGTGGGATTTCGGACCGCTTTGGACTGTCGGACGAGGAGATCGCCCTAACCTGTGCGTCCCATTCCGGCGAGGAGAAGCATGCGGCGACGGCCGCCTCCATCCTCGCCAAGGCAGGGCGGGACGCATCCTGCCTCGAATGCGGAGCGCACTGGCCCAGCGGTGAGGCAGCCAACCGGGCTCTAGCGGCAACTGGCGGGCAACCGAGTGCGCTTCATAACAACTGCTCCGGCAAGCATTCGGGATTTATCTGTCTTTCCTGCGGATTGGACGAAGATCCGAAAGGCTATGTGACGGCGCAGCACCATGTTCAAGAAACAGTCAGGCGCGTCCTGGAGGATCTGACCGGCGCTCCTCATACGGAGGCCGAAAGAGGCACCGACGGGTGCTCGATCCCGACCTACGCCATCCCGCTCTCGGCTCTGGCTCTTGGCTTCGCACGGTTCGGCACCGGAAACGGGCTGTCTGGCGAACGCAGGATTGCTGCAGGCCGGATCCGGTGTGCGGTTGCGAAGCATCCCTTCATGGTCGCCGGGACCGACCGCTTCGATACGAAGCTGATGGAGTGCCTTCGAGAGCGCGCTTTCGTGAAATCCGGCGCGGAGGGCGTCTATTGCGCCACCTTGCCGGAGCTTGGTTACGGTATCGCGCTGAAGATCGATGATGGCACGCCGAGAGCGTCTGCCACCGTCATGGCGACCCTTATCCTGCACCTTCTGTCATTGAGCGATGGGGAGCGTATTCAGGTTGAGGCGCTGGCCCAGCCTGTCCTGAAGAATTGGAACGGGATCGAGGTAGGGCATGTCCAGCCGGTTGTCGCTCTCCTTCGGTCTCTCCCGAAGCGCCATGACTCATGACTGTCCGACCGAGGCTTTTGGAAACGAGGGATGATCGCTCGCGGCGTTCCTCTGGTTCGCGCCTATGTCGCTTCAATCCCAATAATGCAAATGATGCATAGGGAATGCCATTTTCGGAATTTGCCTCTCGAAAGAGGTGGCATGTAGTGTCGCGAACATGACGTTCCTAGAGCAGCCGCCGTTTGCTAACGGGCTGTGCCGCGAGGCGACTGGAATTGTGCGGGAACATTGTAACGGGAATCCGAAGGCTCTCGGGTTGCAGGGTTGATTTCGAACTGAGGCATTCAGAAGCATGACGGCCAGTGACGCATTGCTGTCGGTTCGCGATCTGGTGGTGGAGTTCCCTACGGAACGCGGCGCCGCGACCGTGGTCGATGGCGTCAGCTTCGACATCAGGCCACGAGAAACCCTTGCAGTGGTTGGTGAATCGGGATCCGGCAAGTCGGTCACGGCACTGAGCATCATGCGCCTGCTCGAATACGGCGGCGGCCGGATTGCCCGGGGCAACATGCTCTATCGCACCCGCGACGGTTCGGTCCGCGATCTCGTACAGGGTCCGTCCTCGGATCTCCGGCCGATACGCGGCGACGAGATCGCCATGATCTTCCAGGAGCCGATGACATCGCTCAACCCGGTCTTCACCATCGGCGACCAGATCAGCGAGGCAATCCTCCTCCATCAGGACATGGATCGTGCTGCCGCGCGCGCGGAGACGCTCCGGCTTCTGGAGAAGGTGCGGATTCCGGAGGCCAAGCGGCTTCTCGATGCCCATCCGCACCAGCTGTCGGGCGGCATGCGCCAGCGCGTGATGATCGCAATGGCGCTCTCCTGCCGGCCCGGCCTTCTCATCGCCGACGAGCCGACCACCGCCCTGGATGTGACGATTCAGGCCCAGATCCTGCAGCTGATGCAGCAGCTGCAGGAAGAGATGGGCATGGCAATGATGTTCATTACCCACGACATGGGCGTTGTGGCCGAGATCGCCGATCGCGTGGTCGTCATGTATAGGGGGAGCAAGGTCGAAGAGGGGACAACCGAGGAGATCTTCGCTTCTCCGCAGCATCCCTATACGAAATCGCTTCTGAGTGCCGTTCCCAGGCTCGGCGCGATGAAAGGGCGCAACCTGCCGGCGCGCTTCCCGCTTGTCGATCTCAGCAAGGAAGGCGAAGCTTCCGAGGTGCCGCAGGATACGGTGAAGCCGGCAGCCGAGCCGCTTCTGAGCGTGCGTGATCTCGCCACGCGGTTCGATATCCAGAAAGGGATCTTCAGCCGGGTCGTCGCGCGGGTTCATGCGGTGGAACGGGTCAGCTTCGACATCCTACCCGGCGAGACACTGTCCCTTGTTGGGGAATCGGGCTGCGGCAAATCCACGACGGGCCGCACGCTGATGCAGCTCATCGAGCCGACGAGCGGCACAATCCGGTTCGAAGGTCGCGACATCGCAGCGCTGTCCGCCGCTGAGCGCCGGGGTCTCCGTCGCAAGATCCAGTATATTTTCCAAGACCCCTATGCATCACTGAACCCGCGGCTGACGGTGGGTTTCAGCATTGCCGAACCACTCGTCACCCATGGATTGGCATCTGGGTCTGCCGTAAGGGAGCGGGTTGCCGAGCTCCTGCGCCTCGTCGGACTTCAGCCCGAGCATGCCGAGCGCTACCCGCACGAGTTCTCGGGAGGGCAGCGCCAGCGCATCTCGATTGCACGAGCCCTAGCCTCGGACCCGAAGCTTGTGATCGCGGATGAATCCGTTGCGGCCCTCGACGTCTCCATTCGGGCCCAAGTCATCAACCTGTTGATGGACCTGCAGGAGCGGCTGGGCGTCGCCTATCTTTTCATCTCGCACGACATGGCCGTGGTTGAGCGCATCAGCCACCGGGTCGCCGTGATGTATCTCGGGCAGATCGTGGAGATCGGATCGCGCCAAGATATCTTCGAGAACCCACAGCATCCCTACACCCGGCGGCTGCTGTCGGCTGTTCCGATCGCCGATCCGAAACTGCGCAGCCGGGATCGCGAGCTGATCGCCGGAGAGATTCCAAGCCCGACCCGGCGCGTCGGCGACGAGCCGATCGTCGCAAAGCTCGCCGCCGTTTCACCGACCCACTTCGTCGCCAAGCACACGGTCGGTGCGTATTAAGAGCGATGACCAGAGGAGAAAGCATGTTCAACTTCACGAAACTCGTCGTAGCGGGAGCGCTGCTGTTGTCGGTATCGACACCGGCATTGGCGGCCAAGGATCTGGTGGTCGGCGTTCCGGATAACCTGACCGGGCTTGATCCCCACAACGTCAACGATACGCTGTCGCAATCCGCGTCGCGCCTGATCCTTCAGGGCCTTTTCGGCTTCGACAAGGACATGAAGCTCGTGCCGGTTCTCGCCGAGAGCTACGAGGCCAATCCCGACGCAACTGAATTCACCATTCGCCTGCGCAAGAACGTGAAGTTCCATGACGGCACGCCATTCAACGCCCAGGCTGTGAAGATCAATTTCGAGCGCCTCGCCAATCCCGAGAACCGCTTGAGCCGCGCGAGCCTTGTGAACATGGTCTCCCAATTTACGGTGGTCGACGACTCGACCGTCAAGCTCACGCTGAAGGAGCCCTTCGGCGCCATGATCAATAATCTCGCGCATCCGGGCGCGATGATACACAGCCCGGCCGCGATCGAGAAATACGGTAAGGAAGTGAACCGCAATCCTGTCGGAACAGGTCCCTACAAGTTCGTGAGCTGGCAGGCCGATACCCTGAAGGTCGCCAAGAACGAGAACTACTGGAAGCAGGGGCTGCCGAAGGTCGACAGCGTTACCCTCCGGAGCGTTCCGGAGAACGGCTCGCGGCTTGCCATGCTACAGGCGGGAGAGGCGCAGTTCATCTATCCGCTGCCGCCGGAGATGATGTCCGTCGCCGAGAAGAGCCCAAAGCTCGATATCATCAGCAAGCCGTCCATCGTCACTTGGTACGTAGCGATGAACAACATGAAGAAGCCTTTCAACGACCTCCGGGTGCGTCAGGCGCTGAACTACGCCGTCGACAAGCGGGCCTATGCCAAGATCGTCTATAACGGCAACATGGATCCGATGGACTCGGTCGTGCCTCCTGGCCTGCCGTTCTATGTCAAGCAGGGCGAGTGGCCGTACGATGTCGCCAAGGCGAAGGAGCTTCTGAAGGAGGCCGGGTATCCCGACGGCTTCGAGACGGAGATCTTCGCCGGAAACAGCACGACTTCGATCCGCGCGATGCAGTTCCTGCAGCAGCAGCTGGCGCAAGTGAATGTGAAGCTGAAGGTTACGCCGCTCGAAGCTGGTGTCGCTGCGCAGAAGATCTGGAGCGTGTCGAAGCCGGAAGACACGACCGTTCAGCTCTATTACGGCGGCTGGTCCGCCTCGACCGGCGATACCGACTGGCAGCTTCGTCCGCTCCTGTTCGGCGAGAGCTTCCCGCCTAAGATGTTCAACGTCGCCTATTTCAGCAATCCCGAGGCTGACGCCGGGATCAAAGCCGGTATCGCGACGGCTGACAACGAGAAGCGGGCCGAGGCCTACAAGAAGGCCCAAGAAGCCGCATGGAAGAATGCTCCGTGGATCTATCTCGGAGTAGAGCGTCTCCTGGCCGCCAAGTCCAAGTCCCTGTCGGGCGCCTATTATCTTCCCGACCGCGGCATCCTGCTCGAAGAAGCAGACCTCAACTGATGAAGAATAGCCCCGGAGCCCTTTAGGCTCCGGGGCGCCCTCCGCAAAGAGCCATGTTCAGATATCTCATCAACCGATTGCTCGGCATCCTGCCGGTCCTTTTGCTAGTCTCAGTGCTCGTCTTTGCGTTCGTGCATCTTTTGCCGGGTGATCCGGCCCGTCTTGTCGCGGGCCAGGACGCGACCGACCGGGACATTGCTGCTGTCCGCGCGGCACTCGGGCTCGACCGGCCCCTATGGGAGCAGTACGTCACCTATGTGTCGAACATCCTGCACGGGGATTTCGGCATTTCGCTGAAGACGCGCCGCGCGGTCTCAGAGGAGATCGGCGAGCGCTTCTTCCCGACCTTCTGGCTTACGCTCATCAGCATGGCTTGGGCCACGCTGTTCGGCCTTGTCATCGGCGTGTCGTCCGCCGTCAGGCGGGGGCGCTGGCAGGATCATGGCGGCATGCTGGTTGCCGTATCAGGAATCTCCCTGCCGTCCTTCTGGCTCGGCCTGCTCTTGATCGACTGGTTTTCCGTGCGGCTCGGCTGGTTCCCGACCAGCGGCTACGGAACGCTCGCGCATTTTGTGCTCCCATCCATCACCCTGGGCGTAGGCGTTGCCGCTGTGATGGCCCGCTTCACGCGGTCTTCCTTCATCGAGATCGCTCGGGAGGACTACATCCGGACGGCGCGGGCCAAGGGAGCCTTCGAGCGGTTCGTCGTATGGAAGCATGTGCTGCGCAACGCCTTGATTCCTATCATCACAATGGTCGGGCTCCAGTTTGGCTTCCTTCTCGGCGGCTCGATCGTGGTGGAAACCGTTTTCGCCTGGCCGGGGCTTGGCCGTCTTCTCGTGGACTCGGTTTCGTACCGTGACTACCCGGTCATTCAGGCTGAAATCCTATTGTTCTCCCTTGAGTTCATCCTTATCAATCTCATCGTCGACGTTCTTTACGCGCTGGTGAATCCGGAGATCCGCTATAGATGACCAGCGTCGTCCTGTCCTCCACCTCTAAGCCTGCTGCCGAGAGGATCCGCACGCCCTGGTCCGAATTCTGGCGCAAATTCCGGCGACAGAGGCTGGCCGTCGCCTCGGGCGTCTTTCTGTTGCTTCTCGTTGTCGTTGCTCTCTTGGCCCCTTGGATCGCGCCCTACGATCCCGCAACTCCGGATTACGAACATATTCTTGAGGGGCCGTCGTGGCTGCATTGGGCCGGAACGGACGATTACGGCCGCGACATCCTCAGCCGCATCATTCACGGAGCGGGAATCTCACTCATGGTCGGCTTCCTGGCTGTCACGGTGGGCGGCATCGTCGGCATCGTGATGGGACTGCTCAGCGGTTTCTATGAAGGCTGGATTGATCGAATCATCATGCGGATTTGCGATGTTCTTCTCGCTTTTCCGGGCATCCTTCTCGCCATCGGCATCGTGGCGATCCTCGGGCCAGGCGTCGAGAACGTGATCTGGGCGGTGGCCGTCTTCAGCATTCCGGTCTTCGCCAGGCTGGTGCGGGGCTCGACCCTGGCGCTCAAGCGAGCCGTCTATGTGGATGCCGCGCGAGCGATCGGTGTGCGCAACATCATCCTCATGGTTCGCCACATTCTGCCCGGAGCCCTGCCAAGCGTGATCGTGTACTTCTCGATGCGCTTTGGCACCTCGATCCTGACAGCTGCGAGCCTGAGTTTCATTGGCCTTGGTGCACAACCTCCGACTCCGGAATGGGGAGCTATGCTGTCGGCCGGGCGAAGCTTCATCGGCGTCGCCGATCATCTGACGTTCTTTCCGGGATTGGCCATCTTCGTCACGGTTCTCGCCTTCAACCTTCTTGGTGACGGGCTGCGCGACGCACTGGATCCCAAGTTGAGTCAAGTCTGAGGCGCGCTAGAGAACAGGAACGGATGATCCCATGAAGATCTATATCTCGGCGGATATCGAGGGCGTGGCCGGCGTCGTGAACCCTCAGCAGGGAACGATGGGCAACGGCGAACACGAACGGGCCCGCCGGCTCATGACCCAGGAGGTGAACGCCGCTATCGAAGGCGCCTTCGCGGGTGGTGCCAGCGAGGTTCTGGTCAACGATGCCCATGGCGACATGCGCAACCTGCTGCCCGACGAGCTCGATCCACGGGCGGAGCTGATCTCCGGCAAGCCGAAACCGCTCAACATGTTCGAGGGGCTGACTCCCGATCATGCAGGCGTGATCTGCCTTGGATACCACGCCAGGGCACGGGATGCAGGTGTTCTGGCCCATACGACGAATGGCTTTGCCTTCGGCCGCATTCGGTTAAATGATGCGGAACTCGGAGAGGCCGGGCTGTATGGCGCTTATGCCGGTAGCCTTGGTATTCCGGTCATCATGCTCAGCGGCGATGATCGCCTGAAATCCGAGACGCAGCCACTTTTTCCTGACGCGCGATATGCGGCGGTGAAACAAGCCATAAGCCAGCGTGCCGCACGCAGTTTATCACCGGAGCGGGCGCGCGACCTCATTCGCCGCGAGAGCGAGGCAGCCGTCCGGCATGCACCCTCGATCCCGCCTTTCACTATCGAAGGACCGTATAGGTTAGAGGTTGAGCTTAACACGCCCGCGCTCTGCGACCTTGCATCGATCATTCCCTCTGCGACGCGGCTGGATGTCGTGACGGTAGCCTTCGCGCCTGAAAGCGTCGAGCACGCGATCCGCTGGGTCAATACGCTGTCCGCACTTTCGGCGGTGCTGCGCTGACGGCTTTGCGTTCCTCCGAGCTGATGCAATGTCAGAAGTCTGATCGTGGCACTTCTCTGAAGTAATCTGAGTGTCAGCTCTGGCAGCGAATTCCGGACGTTCCTGAAGGGCAAGGGAACTACCGTGCCTGACCCCTAGCGGACTATCCGAACGAGTGCAGAGGCCTTTCCTTCAGCCTGGAGACGTCCAAGTCAATCAGTCGGATCGGAGACGGACAGGAGCGCTAGCCACTGTGTCAGCCGAGGCTTCTGCCGCGGTTCAGGCAGTATGGCATTCGGACAAGGCGGATGCCCCGAGCATCCGCCTTGTTTCTTGAAATTATCAGCGCTCGATCGTCTTGTTCCAGCGGCTGTTCCATTCCGGCCGCTTCTCGTTGATCGTATCCCAATCAAGCGTGACGGCAGTCTTCATGTACTCGTGGAACTTCTTTAGCTTGGCTTCTGCTTCGGGTGTGGGGGCCTTCGCGTTCACATTAGATGGAACGATGTTGCCGTGTTGGAGCGCTTTACTCTGAGCCTCCGGTGAGAGGAGATAGGCGGCAAGCTTCTGAGCCAGTTCGGGTTCACTGTTATTAGCGATGACGCACTCGGTCACCATCAGCACAACGGAGCCTTCCTTAGGCTGCGCGTATTCCACCGGAATGTTCTTCTCCTGATGAGCTGACACGGCGGTGGGGGTCAACGGGAAGATTGCGGCTTCGCCCGTCTGCACCATTTCGGAGATCTTGGCCGAACTCGGAATGTATTCGAGCACGTTCGGGCCGATGGTGTCCTTGAACTTGGAGAAGCCCGGCTCGACGTTCTTCTCATTGCCGCCTTGGATACGGTTGAACATAAGAAAGGCATGCAGTCCGAAGGACGAGGCGGCAGCGGATTGGAACACGACTTTCCCCTTGTACTTCGGGTCGGCGAGATCCATCCACGACGTCGGGGGAGCCCAGCCCTTCTCCTCAAACATCTTCTTGTTGTAGGCGAGACCGGTCATGCCGAGGTCGATGCCGATCGCCATGTCATCCTTCAGCCGAGCGCCGGGAGCAAGATTGGCTAGAGCTGGCGTGTCTTTGATCTTCTCGCACAGACCTGCGCCGATGGCGCGGATCATAACGCCGTCGTCGAGAAACATCACATGCATCTGGGGATTGGACTTGGCCGCGGTGGCCTTGGCCAGAATGTCGGATGACGTACCCGGCACAACGACAACCTTCACGTCGTTCGCCTTCTCGAAGTCCGGGAAGACATGCTGCGTGAAGGTCTTCTCGAAATTGCCGCCGTTCATGCCGACATAGAGCGTCTTCGTCTGCGCCTGGACTGCGCCGGAGGCAGCGATGGCGAGCGCGGTAAAGGCCGTAGCTTGCAAAAGCGTCGTCGTTTTCATTGTGCTGTTTCCCTCGATTTTGGTTCAGGTCCGTTATCCGCCCGGGAACCTTGGGTCGTGCGGGCAAATCGATCGATGGCGAAAGCTTGAATCGGCGTGCGGCTTTCACCGTCACGGACGAGTTCGGCCAGGACTTCGCCAACTCCTGGCGCGATCTGGAATCCGGCTCCCGAGAAGCCGAAGGCGTGAATGAGGTTCGGTGTAGTCCGGCTGAAGCCGATCACCGGATTCCGGTCCGCCATCTCGCCTTCCGTACCGCTCCAGAAACGGATGGCATAGGCATGGCGCAGAGCCGGGAACAGGGCTGCGGCGCGGTTCATGATAGTCACGGCGCCTGAGCCTGTGGGGCGGGAGAAGTCGGGCTCTGCAAGCGGCTCGCCGCGCATGCCGCCGACGATGCAGTTGCCGCGCTCGACCTGACGCGCATAGATGCCCCCGCCTTCGGCCCCGATATTCACGGTCATGAAGACGTCGAGGGGCTCGGTGACGATCATGCTCGGATAGATCGCATAGAGCGGCACGGGCTCGCCGAACGCTTCCGCGAAGGGACCGGCCCAGGCGCCGGCGCTGTTGATCACGAAGCGCGCCTTGATGTCGGTGTTCGAGCTTGCCGACAGATGAAAGCCGTCGAGCGCCTTCTCGACATGGGAAACAGGGGTGTGTTCGAGAATATCCACGCCGGCGTGCCGCGCCGCATGGGCAAACGCCGCGGAGACGAGGCGTGGATTGGCATGTCCATCGCCTG
This sequence comes from Microvirga arabica, assembly GCF_016811235.1. GTDB lineage: Bacteria > Pseudomonadota > Alphaproteobacteria > Rhizobiales > Beijerinckiaceae > Microvirga > Microvirga arabica. The sequence continues at coordinate 37,674 of NZ_JAFBID010000029.1, read as the reverse complement.
CACACAGAGACGCGCCCATGACGTCTCCCGCGATCCAGGGAAAACGTTCCCGCAGCCGGTTTCCACCGATCAGCTCCAGGTCGAGCCCTAGATCCGCGACACGGGCCGCATAGGCTTCGAGCGATGCCATCTCCGCCCCGGTTCTCGCGAGCTTCAGGTGGCCTGAGCGCACGAATTCGCCATCGATGCCGATGAGGTCCTTCAGGCGTGGCCAGATGGCGTGGGCCCGTTGAGACAGAGCAATCTGTTCCGGCGGACGACCCTGACGACGCACACCGCCGTAGTTCACGCCGCTGGCCTGCGCGCCGCAGAAGCCCTTATCGAGAAGCACGACGGAGAAACCCATGCGTCGCAGGGCAAGGGCCGCGGAGCTGCCGACGAGCCCGCCACCGATGACGGCGACATCCCTGTGAAGGGTGCGGCTCATGCGGCTTCTCCCTCGGCCGCAACCTCCAGCGGAATGGGCTTGATGGGCGGCTGCGCGCGCAACCGTCCGACCGCGTCGGGCGATCGATCGCAGGCGGCGGCCAGCACTTCGACCGCTGCGCTTTCGCACATCCGTCCCTGGCACCGGCCCATCCCGACCCGCGTCAAGGCTTTGAGGCGGTTAAGTTCGAAAACACCCTGATCGCGCACGGCAGCGCGCACATCGCCGACGGCGATCTCCTCGCACCGGCACAGGGTCACGTCATCGGCAATACCGTTGGCCCAGACCGCCGGAAACGGGAATGCGGATTCGAGAACGTCACGAAACTTACTGATACAGGCGAGCTTGCGCTCCAGCACACCGATCCGCGCATGATAGACCGACATGCCTGCATCCTCGAGGAGCGCGAGGCCTGCACGTTCGCCGGAGAGTTCGGCGGCATCTGCGCCGGCAATGCCGGCGCCGTCACCCGCGATATAGACGCCGGGCATGCTGGTGCGTCCTGCACCGTCGCGTTCAGGCCGCCATGCCCGGTCCCGCTCATCGAAGATGAAGCGGCATCCCGCAAGGTCCGCGAGCTGCGTTTCGGACCGCAAGGAGAACCCATAACCCACCGCGTCGCAGGCGAGGCGATGCTCCTTGCCGCGCTCGCGCCAGACAACTCCCTCGACTCTTGCCGTGCCGTCGATCCGAAGCGGCTGAACCCCGAAACGAACGGCAACGCCGCGCGCCATGAGTTCGGCGGCATAGCGGAAACCGCGGAACACGACGGAAGGTTGTGCGAACAGCCCGCGAATGAGTTGAAGCTTGGCCGAGAATGGTGCCGTATCGAGAACGGCCACAACGCTGGCTCCGGCTTTCACATATTGCCACGCAACGAGATAGAGAAGCGGACCGGAGCCAAGAAACACAACCTCCTCGCCGATGGCGCAGCCCTGCGACTTCAGGGCGACCTGGGAGCCGCCGAGGGTGAAGACGCCCGGAAGGGTCCAGCCGGGGAAGGGGAGGACGCGGTCGGTTGCACCGGTGGCCAGGATCAGATGGCTGAATGCGATGCGGCGTGTGCGATGCCCCGTCACCGCATCCGCCGCCTTGTCGCGGAGGTTCCACACCAGGGTTTCGGGAAGATAATCGATCCTGTCGCGGATCCCCGCGAAGGTTTCGTGCAGGTTGGTGGCCTTTGCGGCCTCCGATCCGTAGAGATCTTTCGCGGAGCGCTCGTCAGGCACGAGCCTCTGGCGATAGATCTGCCCGCCGCCCGATGGCGCTTCATCGATGACGACAGGTCTGATGCCTAAGTTCACGAGGACCTGGGCGGCACGGATGCCGGCAGGGCCGGCACCGACGATCAGTGGTCGAATGGCGTCGCTCACGATCTCGGCTCCGTTATGGTTCGAAGGTTCATCCCCGGTTCGAGAACCGTGCTGCAGGCGCGGATGCGCCCACCGTCGCTTGTGAGGACCCAGCAGTCCTGGCATGCGCCCATCTGACAGAAGCCGGCCCTGGGGTTCCCTGAGAAGTCGCTGAGACGCAGCCGGTCGGACTGGGTGAGAATAGCAGTCAAGACCGTATCGCCTGCACGCCCTGAGCAGGTCTCACCGTTCAGCGTGAAGGAAACAAGGGGAAGCTCGTGTCGGGCAAGGCGCTTGAGAAGAGCCATATCCATTTCCTCAGCGCTGCCCGACGAGAATTCGGTCAAGCCCGAACGTGCGGTCCAGCACCAGCATGGCGGCGGCTGTGATGGCAATCATCAGAGCTGAAACGGCCGCCATCATCGGATCGATGGATTCTGTCGCATACATGTACATGCGGACCGGCAGCGTGACGGTTGCGGGCGAGGTGACGAAGATCGACATCGTCAGTTCGTCGAAGCTGTTGATAAAGGCAAGCAGCCAGCCGCCCGTGATGCCGGGCAGGATCATGGGAGCTGTGATGCGGCGAAACGCAGTCCATTCCCCGGCACCGAGCGTCCGCGCAGCCTGCTCGGCGCTGCGGTCGAGCCCAGATAGGGCAGCAAGCACGAGACGGAGCACATAGGGTGTCACGACAATGATGTGTGTTGCTACCAGCCAGGCAAAGCTGCCCGTGGCGCCAAGAAGCGCGAACAGTCGCAGAAAGGCCACTCCGAGAACCAGATGAGGAATGATCAGCGGCGACAGAAACAGGGCGTTGAGAAAGTCCCTGCCTGGGAACGTATAGCGGCTGATAGCAAGCGCGGCAGGTACGGCGAATGCAACAGCCAAGGTCGCGGAGAGCGTTGCCAGCCAGATGCTGTTCCAGAAGGACGCCATGAAATCTGGATGCTCAAAGACGGCCTTGAACCAGCGCAGGGATAAACCAGTCGTTGGCAGGCTCAAGGTATTCTCGGGAGTAAACGCGACGAGGCAAATGATGACGAGAGGCGCCAAAACGAACGTCAGGACGAGAACGTGAAAGATGAGAGCGACCGGACCGTTTTTCTGCATGGTGTCACCCAAGGGTCCGGCGAGCGCGGGCCTCGACCATGCGGTTGTAGGCCAGCATGATGCAAAGGTTTGCGACAAGCACGATGATCGCGATCGTAGCACCGAGGGGCCAGTTGAGCTCGTGCAGGTATTCGTCATAGACCAGCGTCGCCGCCATTTTGAGACGACGGCCACCCAGCAGAGCCGGGACGGCGAAAGCACTGGCCGAGAGCCCGAAGACAATGAGGCTGCCGGAGAGCATGCCAAGCGTTACCTGAGGCATGACCACGCGGCGGAGGGCCGTGAAGTGGGAGGCGCCGAGCGTCCAAGCTGCAGCCTCAACCATGGGATCGAGCTTCTGTAACGCCGTCCACACCGGAATCACCATGAACGGCAGCATGACGTGGACGAGCGCGATGACGATGGCGGTCTCGGTATAGAGGATCCTGACCGACGGGAATCCGAGAAGCTGGAGGGCTTGGTTCACGAGACCCTGCGAGCCAAGCAGCATGCTCCAGCCAAAGGTGCGGACCACAACGGAGACGAGCAACGGACCAATGATGACGAGAAGGAAAACCGAGCGCCATGGATCGCGCATGCGCGACAGGATGTAGGCTTCCGGAACTCCGATTGCAGCACAAATGAGCGTGGTCAGCGCCGCGATCCGCAACGTTCTCCAGAAGATCTCGAGGTAGTATCCATCGGTGACGACGGTGACATAGTGAGACAGGGTGAAGGTGTTCTGGATGCCGGTGGAATGATCATAGGCGTGAAACGACAGGATGACCGTCAGCGCCAGCGGCAGAAGCACCAGTCCAAAGAAGAACAGAGCTCCAGGGCCTGCTAGGAGCCATGGGGCCGACAGGGTGGAGGAGCGTGCGATCATCTCACCACCTCACGCTGCTGCTGCGGTGCCGGCGATGACGCGCAGGTCGGCGGGGGACCAGTCGAGGCCCACCCGAGAACCTTCCGCAGGCGGCTCGCCGCCTTGGTTGGGTGTGGAGACCGTCATGGTCCCGAGCGGGGTTTCAATTGTGAAAAGCCATTGGCTTCCCAGAAAGAAGCGGCTGACGACATGTCCTTCCAGGCGGCCTGCACCGGCATCGCGCACAAGGACCTTCTCGGGGCGGATCGACAGCGTGACAGGGGTCCCGGCGGCAATCTCCGGTGCGGACGCCTCCAGCAGGACGCCCCCGATGTCCACGGCGCTCGATGCGCCGTTGCGGCGCCAGGTACCGGCGAGAAGATTGGTCTTGCCGACGAAGGATGAGATGAAGGCGTTTGAGGGCTGCTCGTACAGCCGGTAGGGTGCATCCACCTGCGTCATTCTTCCAGCTTCCATGACGACCACGCGGTCGCTGATGGAGAGCGCTTCGGCTTGGTCGTGGGTGACCATGATGGTCGTCGTGCCGACCTTGCGCTGGATCCGGCGCAACTCGAACTGCATCTCCTCCCGCAGCTTGGCGTCGAGGTTGGAGAGGGGCTCGTCCAACAGGAGGACGGGCGGCGCGATAACGAGGGCGCGAGCGATAGCCACACGCTGCCTCTGACCACCCGAGAGCTGGCGGGGGTAACGGTCGGCAAAGGAGGAGAGCTGCACCAGCATGAGCGCCTCCCGCACGCGATCGGTCCGCTCGGCCTGCGGAACGCGTCGCATCTCGAGCCCGAACGCGACGTTCTGCGCCACCGTCATGTGAGGGAATAGGGCATAGCTCTGAAAGACGACGCCGAGGCCGCGGCGGTTGGGCTTCTCGCGAGTGATATCGCGCCCGTCGAGGGAGATCCGGCCCTCAGTGGGTTCGACGAGACCGGCGATCATCTGCAGGGTCGTTGTCTTCCCGCAGCCCGACGGGCCGAGAAGCGAAACGAATTCGCCTTTGTCGATCGTTAGGCTGACATCGCGAACGGCCGTGAACGTGCCGAATTCCTTGGAAACTCCTTCGAGTGTCAGGAATGCCATTCTGGTCTCCGATCCTTTGGCAAAGCATTCAGCCATAAGCCCGAATGCGCACGACGCCCGGATCAGCATCACGAGCGAGGCCCTAACCCAAGTCAATGTCAATGTTTCGGTATGTGAAAGTTTTTTGACATATGTTCTGGTATTTGAAATATAAGCGTCAAATTGGCGAAAGATATTCTATATGTCGGAAGATGGTGTATCTGGAACGCGGCGGGCCTTGGCGCTCCTGAAGGTTCTCGGGGCTGGGGATGCCCATGGGATGCGCCTGACTGACATCGCATCAGCCGGCGGGATCACCCAACCCAGCGCTCATCGAGCCCTGAAGGTTCTCATGGCCGAGGGCTTCGTCGAGCAGGTGGATTCGAGCCGCAAATACCGGCTGGCCCTCGACTTCTTCGTCCTGGCCGCACGAGCAGCGCAGTCGGGCGGATTGCGCAGCGCGGCCAAGCCAGCGCTTCTGCGCCTATCCTCCACATTGAGCGACAGCATCTTCCTTCTGGTGCGGAACGGGTTCGATGCAGTCTGCCTGGATCGCGTGGAGGGCCCGTTCCCGATCAGGACCTTCACGGGTGATATCGGTGGCAAGGTGCCTCTCGGCATCGGTCAGGGCAGTCTCGCTATCCTGTCGTTCCTGCCGGAGGAGGAGCGCGAAGCCGTGATCCGCTTCAACGTTCCCCGCCTGCTCGACCGGGGCGGCTTCGATGAGATCGGGTTGCGGATGCAAATCCAGAACGTCCGCAAGACGGGCTTCTGCAGCCTCAACACGGGCCTGATCCCCGGCATGGCCGGCGTGGGAGTGCCGATCCTTGACTCGGAGGGGCGGGCTGTTGCGGCCCTGAGCATAGGCACTTTGTCGGAGCGCCTAGAGGGGGATAGGCTGCCGCTGGTGGTCGATCTGATCCGAAGCGAAGCGGAAGTGATCGCCCGGCAGCTCAACCCTTTCGATCCAACCCTCCGTTACCCTACCCGAAGCCTCGGGGTGGAAGCGATATAGGCTCCCGGACAAGCGGTTTTGGCTGTGATGATCAAAGGTCCGCTGCTGGCACGAGGGGGAAGTAGATCGGTAGATCGAATGTCCGCGTAAGGAGGGAACAGCGGACGTTCCTGGCGAGTAGGGGATCGTCAGTGCGTGACCCAGAACAGAAGTTCAATAGCCAGCAGCGCGCACTCAAATCGATAGAACTCGGTACGGTCAGGAAGCGCTGACGGATATGAGGACTGCTTCTATTATCCTAATCTGGTGATCCCCATCGCAGTCATAGTGCATGGCTTCGATATATAATATCATCGATATGTGCCAAGCGGAACTAATTGCTAGCGTCGGCTAAGGCCTTGCCATCGGGATGCCATTACTGGAGATCGGTTCTTGTGGCTGCTCCAGCAGCTTTGAGGCGAGCCGCTCGGAGAAACGCCTCAGGAGTTGCCAATGATATAGGAAACGGTGTGCCCTAATCTTGGTTTCCGCCGCTGCACCTTCATTCGTACCCGTTGTGAGCTCGCCGGCGAAACTATGCGCTATAATTGTGCTGTTGCACCCTTATTAGACTAAAGACGACTAAGATTTGCGCCGATGACAACGTTGTCTTTGCCCCAGATGCCATTATGGTAACGTTGTCATTTGAGGGATGCGACATGGCGGGCCTAAGATCTCCAATCGACGAAACGATACGCGGAATACCCCCTGGAACAGGATCGGTTTCCCTCGACACCATCGCGTCTCAAGCTTGGCGGCCGGCCGATAATTCAATGCCATTGCCTGTCCTGACTTTGGACGAAGCTGCCTTTCGCGAGAATTGCAGACAGATGTTTGCCTTTGCGAGGAGCCATGGTGCGGCCCTTGCGCCGCATGCTAAGACGCCAATGTCTCCCGATATCGTCAAGCTGCTGCTTGAGCAGGGCGCTTGGGGTGCGACAACTGCCAACCTTCAGCAAACTGCCGTTCTCCTGAAAGCTGGGTGCCAGCGGCTCCTGCTCGCGAACCAGATCGGCGGTGATGCGAGTGGGAGGCGGCTGGGTGAACTGCTCAAGCAATATCCGGATGCCGACGTGCGGGTCTTCGCGGACTCGCCTCAGGCCGTCAGTGCTCTTGCAGTCGCGGGCCAATACGCCGGTCGGCCCATCCCGGTCATTATTGAGGTCGGACGCGGTCGCGCAGGTGCAAGGAATATTAACTCGGCGAGGGACGTGATCCAAAGCATCGCGTCGGCGCCCGACCGTGTGCGCTTTGCTGGGGTGGCAGCCTACGAAGGTGCAGTGGCCAGTGCTGATCCGGTGGCAACCCAGAATGCAATCGAGGAGCTATCCGAACTCGCCGCACAGACATTCCACTTGGTGCGTGAGCAGGCTCCTGCCGCTCCCCTGGTGCTGAGTGCAGGAGGATCCGCTTTTTTCGACTTGGTAGTCACGGCTTTGCAGCCGATCGTGGCGGCCGACGGAAACGCGACATTCGTTCTGCGCAGTGGCGCCATCTTCTTTCACGATCATGGTGTCTATGAGCGTGCGCTCCGCGCGGTGGATGACCGCAAGGGGTTCGTGATCGATGGTGAGATCCGTTCCGCAGTTGTTGCCTTTGCCCCGGCGCTGCGGCTGTGGGCCGAGGTGCTTTCGCGCCCGGAACCGCAACTCGCTATCTGCGGCATGGGCATGCGGGACGTCTCTTCCGATCAACACCTTCCCATTCCGCTCAACATCTACCGGAATGGTCGCCTGCTTCCTGTCGACGGCTCCGCGAATCCCCTGCGGGTTAGCAAGCTGAATGATCAGCATGCCTTTCTTAGGCTCCCGTCCGGGGCCGACCTTGCCGTCGGAGACGTTGTAGAGTTCGGAATTTCCCATCCCTGCACGTGCCTTGACCGCTGGCGCGTTTTCTACGGGTTGGATGAGGATGGGCGGGTCTGCTCCGCCTTTCAGACTTATTTCGGGTAGGCGGATCATGAATCTGAACTTCCAGCAGCTCTGGCGTTATCAGGATCAGTTCATCGAGGGTGTCATTCTCACGGTTACCCTGACGGGGATCGCGGCCGTTGCCGGCACTCTCATCGGACTCTCGGGAGCAATTCTCGGTCGTAGTGGCCCGCAGCCCGTGCGGTGGTTCATTCGAAGCTACATCGAAATTATCCGGAACACTCCCGCACTGATCCAGATCTTTTTGATCTTCTTCGTCCTGCCGACATTCGGTCTGAAGCTGCCCCCATTTGAGGCCGCAAGCGTCGCATTGAGCATCTACTTTGGGGCGTATGCGATCGAGATCATCCGTTCCGGTCTCGACACCATTCCACGCAGCCAGATCGAGGCGGGGGCGAGCCTTGGACTGTCCCGGTGGGAGGTATTCCGGCATATCGTGCTCGCACCTGCACTGCGCAATATTTATCCATCATTCACAAGTCAGTTTGTGCTCCTGCTGCTTGGAACGTCCATAGCATCCCAAATTTCAGCCGAAGAGCTGTTTCATACGGGCAGTTTTGTCGAAAGCCGTACCTATCGCAGCTTTGAGGTCTATGCAGTCGTCTGCGCGATCTACTTCGCACTTACTATGGCGTTCAAGGGTGCGTTCGCGGTCATTGGCCGTCTAGCGTTCCGTTGGCCAGTGCGGCGCTGATAAGGAGCAGACATGCGCATCTTTACTACGTCCGATCTGTTCTCGCTCTTTGCTGCCCTCCAATGGACGATTGTTCTCGTCACATTGGCTATTGCACTCGGGGCACCTTTGGCCCTCGCCCTCGCTCTCATGAGGATCAGCAAGATCGCACCACTGCGATGGATTGCAGCTGCATATCTTCAGTTGGTTCAAGGCATCCCTCTTCTAGGACTCCTGATGTTCTTCTATTTCGGCGTACCTGTGTTCCTGGGCATCCAGGTTCCTGCCATTGTCGCAGTCGGAATAGCGTTTGCCGCCTACAGCAGCGCATTCCTCGGTGAGATCTGGCGCGGTGGGATCCAAGCGGTGAAGCAAGCTCAATGGGAAGCCGCGTCTAGTCTGGGCATTACGCGGTGGCAGCAGTTTCGCTACGTGATTGCTCCACAGGCGCTACGCATCGCACTTCCCGCTACGATCGGGTTCTTGGTCCAACTTATCAAGGGGACTTCGTTGGCATCCGTTGTTGGGTTCGTTGAGCTTGCTCGGGCAGGGCAGTTGGCAAGCGCGGCGACGTTCCAGCCCTTGCTGGTCTATTCAGTCGTCGCGGCGATCTACTTTGCAATGTGTTTTCCACTCACCATCTGGTCCCGTTCCTTGGAGGCTCGTCTCAATGGCGCTCGTTGAAATCCGTGATGTGCGCAAGAGCTTTGGCGCGAATGAAGTTCTGAAGGGCGTCTCTCTCGACATCAATGAAGGCGAGATTGTCACTATTATCGGGCGGAGCGGATCCGGCAAGAGCACACTGCTTCGGTGCATCAACGCACTTGAGCAGGTCGACGGTGGAGAAATTCGGGTGGAGGGCAAAGCTGTCCGAACGGATATGCAGGATCTGCGGCAGCTTCGCCAGCGCGTTGGAATCGTGTTCCAAGCCTTCAATCTATTCCCGCATCTCACGGTCGAAAAAAACATCACCTTGGCTCCAGTTCTCACTGGCAAGAGCAATAAGCAGGAAGCCCGTCAGCTGGCGATCGATGTTCTCGAGCGGGTTGGCTTAGCGGAGAAGATCGACGCATATCCGGAGCAGCTCTCCGGTGGCCAGCAGCAGCGCGTGGCCATCGCCCGCTGCCTGGCTATGGCGCCACACCTGATGCTCTTTGACGAAGTAACATCGGCGCTCGATCCGGAACTCGTTGGCGAAGTACTCAAGGTCATGGAAGACATGGCGCGGCAGGGTATGACGATGGTTCTCGTAACGCACGAGATGGGGTTCGCGCGCGATGTCGCCTCCAAGATTGTGTTCATGCATGAAGGCAGAGTGTGGGAGCAGGGTACGCCCTCCGAACTGTTCGCGAACCCACAAACGCCGGAGCTCAAGAGTTTCATCAGCTCGATCAAGTAGCGTGCCAGAGGGGCAGTCTACGACGAGGTAAGCAGTAGGAGAGGATCACCTATGAAGAAGTTACGCAATTTGATTGCTGCTGCGGCAGCATCCGTTCTCATCGCGGTTCCCACATTGGCCAAGGCCGACAAGCTTCAGGACATTCTCAGTGCAGGAACGCTGAGGGTTGGTCTGCTCCTGGACGCTGCACCATGGGGATACAAGGATGCCAAGGGCGAAGCCACGGGTTTGGATGTTGATCTCGCCAAGCTCCTGGCGTCCGACATGGGTGTCAAGCTCGAAATCGTACCGTTGACGGGTGCCAGCCGTATCCCAAGCATTCTTGCCGACAAAGTTGATGTGCTCGTTGCCGCAATGGGTGCTACTCCGGAGCGTGCTCAACAGGTGATGTTCTCCCAGCCTTACGCGGCGGTGAATTTGGGCGTCTTCGGTCCGAAGAGCCTGCCCGTCACCAAGAATCCAGCCGATCTGAAGGGACGCTCGATTGCTGTTGCCAAGGGTAGCACCCTCGACGTCTGGCTGACGGATAATGCCAAGGATGCGAGGATCGTGCGCTTTGAAGATACACCTTCGGCCATAGCCGCATACTTGTCTGGTCAGGCGGAGACATTCGCCGAAAACAGTGCGATTGCCTTGAAGGTCGCTGAGGACAATGCCGGCAAGGAAGTTGAATTAAAATACCTGATCCGCCAGTCCCCTGCTCACATCGGAGTCAGCCAAGGAGAGCAGAACCTGTTGAACTGGATCAATACTTTCCTGTTTTACAATCGGCTGAGCGGAAAGTTGAGCGAACTCCAGCTCAAACATTTCAAGGAAGCGCAAACGCTTCCGCACATGTAAGCATCCTCGGCTTCGGTTTTCAGCGGCGGTAATTCATTACCGCCGCGCCTTTCAAGGATATTCCATGCATACGGGCGTATACCACTCGCTTGATTTCACCGCTGAGGGAAAGTCAGTAGACTTTCTCAGCATTCCCTTCTCTGTCGATCGCTCACCATACTTTCAGGTCAAGGTGCCGATGGTGCGGATCAAGCGAGGGACCGGCCCACGCGTTTTGCTGATGGCTGGCAACCATGGCGACGAGTATGAAGGTGAGCTCTCGCTGATGCGTCTCATCCGTCGTCTCGATCCGGACATGATCAAGGGTGAGATCACAATTCTGCCGCTCGCTAATGCGCCTGCAGTGATGGCCGCGCGACGGCGTTCACCTCTTGACAACGGCAATCTCAACAGAGCATTTCCGGGAGACCTCGCTGGATCGCCTACCTTCCGTATTGCCTACTTCCTTGAGCGGGAACTGTTCCCCCGCCATGACGTGATTTTCGACCTTCACTCCGGAGGGACAACAATGGCCCATCTGCCTTGTGCCCTCATTGAGCGGCAAGGGCCGCCGGACAAGTTCGCGCGGGCTTTGGACCTTATGAGGGCCACAGGCCTCGGTCACGGCTTTGTTGCCGAGAACGGCGCAACCGCTCCTACATCCATGGCCGCTGCCGCAAGGTCTGGTGCTATCGGGCTCAGCGGCGAGTTTGGCGGCGGCGGAACAGTAACCCCTGCGACTATGGCCGCGACAAGCCGGGCGATCGACAATGTACTATTGGCGCTGGGCGTAATCGACGACCCGGTGCTCGGTACGCCGAACGTTGACAATACACCCATGCAGCTGCTTGCTCTAGACAGCCATAAGCAGTCGATTTTCGCCACTCGTCGGGGTTGGTTCGAACCCGCTGTCGCTCTTGGGACTCGAGTAGAGAGAGGTGACGTTGCGGGATGGTACCACGATCTCGGTCGGATTGACGCGCCGGAAGAGACCCTTCGATTCCACGAGTCTGGGATTGTCATCGCACGTAGGCTCCCTGCAGATAGTGAAGCAGGCGACAGTCTGATCCAAGTCGCACGCCCAATTGACGATCGTGCGGTTATGAACCAGGCTTTGTGATGAAGGGGCGCCTAGGCGGAGGATCTGTGCCACCAACCTTCGATCAAGTGAAACGGATCGGAAAGTCAATCATTCCCGAAAGCGGGAGCGAACGAAGATCCGTACGCATCGAAGAAGTGGCACGTATCGCTGGGGTAGCGCCAATTACCGTCTCGCGGGCGCTGCGTCAGCCCGGTCGGGTCTCGGAGGAAAAGCGCCTCAAAATCCAACAAGCTGTCGAAGCTACGGGCTATGCATCCAACCCCCATGCGCGAGCGCTGAGGTCCGGACGCTCGAACATCGTCGCGGCATTCGTCTCGAACATTGTCAGCCAACAGTTCGGACTAGCCGTTCAAAGCTGTGCCGAGGTGCTGGAGCCCCACGGCTTTCAGCTCATGATCGGGCAAACCTCATATTCTTACGCGAGGGAAACATCGATGATCCAGTCGCTCATGGCACTGCGCCCGGCGGCTGTTTTATTCACCGGCGTGGTGGAGCTGGAAGAAAACCGGTCGTTCCTGCGCGAGCTCGGTGTCCCCGTTGTCGAGACATGGGCCTTCCCGCCCGATCCGATCGATATGCTGGTTGGGTTCTCCAACACCGACGGTGGTCGAATGGTTGCGCAACACTTTGCTGCGCAAAGATATCGCCGCGTCGCGTTTATTGGCCGGAGCGGAGGTCGCGGGCAACTGCGCCTGGGCGGATTCCGCGACGGTGCGCGCAGCTCGGGACTCGAGCTGGTGGCTGAGTTGAGCTTGGATACGGTTTCCGGTCTCTCAGACGGACAGCAGGCTCTCAACCAGCTCCTTAATGACTATGAGAAGATCGACGCTGTTTTCTGCGCCAATGATCTCATCGCGACGGGCGCACTCCTTGAAGCCTCCAGGCGTGGACTAAATATGCCAAGCGACATCGCAATTGCGGGATTTGGTGATAGCGATCTGGCTGCCGAGATCCCTCCGGGCCTAACAACCATTCGGATAAATTGTCGCCTGATTGGCAGACGCGCTGGGGAAAAGCTGCTTGCCCGCTTGAACGGAGCAACAGACGGATCGTCCAGCGAGACCGTCGCATTAGAGATCGTTAAGCGCGGAAGCACATGAACATCGCGACGACAATCACTTCATCAAACCTGACGGGGAACCTGCCATGACACCTGAAGAGAAGCTGATAGCCCTTGGTCTAACTCTGCCCGAAGCGCCGATGCCGGTCGCTAATTACGTGCCGTATCGTTGGGCGGGTAATCTGCTTTACCTATCGGGGCAGGGGCCCAAGCGTTTGGATGGAACGTATCGTCCGGGGCGCCTTGGACGAGATATTTCAATCGAAGAGGCCTATGAGGAGGCTCGTCTCACGGGCCTCAATCTCTTGGCCGTTGCAAAATCGGCGCTGGGTGAACTCAACCGGATTGAGGCTGTCGTTAAATTGCTTGGTATGGTGAACGCCGAGAATGACTTCTCCGATCATCCGAAGGTGATTAACGGATGCTCAGATCTCTTAGTGGACGTTCTGGGAGATGCCGGCCGCCATGCACGTTCTGCCGTCGGTATGGGGTCGCTGCCTAATCGAATGGCGGTCGAAATCGAGGCTATCCTCCTCGTCAGGACTTAACCCTGCAGGCAGGCATTCTTTTCAAGATTCTATTAATGATAGACGCTGCCGGCCTGCCCCGATGAGGCGATCCGAATGTGACGCTAATGTAGGGCTGGCCGCGGCGCCTGTGGCGGAGTAAGTCGGTCTCAATCCCTTACCCGGTCCATCGTGCAGATGCCTGGAGGTGTTAGGTGTCTGCGCATTGGCAGGAGTGGAGGGACTCGAACCCCCAGCCCCCGGTTTTGGAGACCGGTGCTCTAGCCGATTGAGCTACACTCCTGCGAGGTCGGTACATATGCCCTGACCAGAGGTGGGACCTTATCGGTCGAATGCTCCCGACCGTCAAGCTTCAGATCACTCCCAGCATCTGAACGTGTCAGTGGCCGAGCCCGCAATCTCTCCAGGAGACGCCTGCGCTCTGCTATGACGTGCAACTAAAGCCTCAAAGGGTAATGTGCAAAAACTACCGTTTCTGGCACTTCTCGGGAGCAAGCCGATGGTCGGCTTAGGGCAGGAACAGCGGACGTCCCTGAAAGCTGGGGATCATCGCTGTATGACCCTCAGAAGACATTCAAGATCATAACACGCATTCAACTCGGGGCAAATATCCAGACATTGCCCATGGAATATGAGAGGTGTGATAACCCTATCCCTGACTCCCACAATTGGACTCAGCGGTTAGAGCTCGTTTAGCGGGATGCTGGTTTCCGAGTACAATTTTCCGGATATGGCTGACGATCGGTAATTACCCACGCCCTTGTCAGAAGGCGCAATTCCTGAATCCATAGGGTGATGGACCGCACTGATTTGCAGCGCCTGACGAAGGAAGAGCTAATCGAGCTGGTGCTGCGGATGCAGCGTCCGCACAAGACCTCGCGCACCTCCTCAAAGCCGCCCTCCACCGATCGCAAGGAGCGTCGGGATCAGGCCAAGCCCGGCGGTGCCAAGCCGGGGCATGAAGGCCATAGCCGGATCATCAGCGCCACCCCGGATGAAGTGGTCGAGCACCGTCCTGCCCGGTGCTCGTGCTGTTCGGCTACTCTGATGGCGGACCTGCCGGGGGAGACGATCAGCATCCACGAGCAGATCGCTCTTCCGGAGATAGCGCCCCATATTACCCAGCATCGGCGCCTCACCTGCGGCAAGCGGGCCGTCGCTCCCGTGCCGAATGCTGCCAAGGGGACGCCGTTCGGACCACGCGTCCATGCCGTGACGACCTATCTTAAGACCTTCCAGGCCCTGTCCTACGAACGGCTGCAAGGCACGTTCACCGATCTCTTCGGCCTGACGCTCAGCCAGGGTGGCCTGATGTACCTGCTGCGCCGGGCGCAGGACACCTTCGCGGGCGAGCGCGACAGGCCATCATGGCGTTGCGCCAGGCCCGGGTCGTCGCTTGCGACGAGACCGGCGCGCGAATTGAGGGCAACAACGCCTACCATTGGGTATTTCGCTGCTTGGCGGCAGCGGTCCATCATGCCTCGCCGACCCGGGGTGCCATCGTGGTCTGGACGATGATGGGCGGGCACCGGCCCGAGGTCTGGTGCTCCGATCACTACAGCGCGCAACAGGGCCATGCCGACGCCCATCACACCTGCCTGGCTCACCTTGCCCGCGACGTCGCCTATGCCGATGAGGCGAGCGCTGATATCCTGCCCTCGCGTCTTAAGCTGTGGCTGCACCGGGCCTTCGCCCTGGCTGACGGGATTGGGACGCTTGCCGCCTCAACCCTCGCCCGCAAGTGCCGGGCGCTGGAGCGCAGTCTCGATGCCGTCCTGGCCACGCCGACATCATGCGACCTCGCCCGCGCCCTTCAGAGGAAGTTCCGACGCGCCCGCGATCAGCTCCTGACCTTCGCCTATTGGTCGGGACTGGTTGAGGCAACCAACAACGCCTGCGAACGCGCGCTTAGACCCGCCGTGATCCAGCGCAACACGACCAACGGCTATCGGGCTATGTGGGCGGCTGAGGGCGAAGCAGACATTCGCACCGTCGTAGACACGGCGCGCCTTGGCCCGGAAACCAATGCGTTCAAGACAATCCTTCAGACCGTGTCCGCCTGAGCCTCAGTGCAAATTGGGGCGTGGGTAATTACGATGATCGGATTCGCAACCACTCCCAAATCCGCCACCATTGTCTCGCGGCCAGTGAATGCCGAACTGCTCGCGGTCGTACCTTCCTCACTTGGTGCGATGCGATCGGTGTTGCCTTCGTGAACTGGCATTTACTCACATGACGGCTACACCGAGGCAGCTTTGAATCTTTGGCGCCAAGTTGATATTTGCTGACGGAGGTTGTGCGGGCGCTCCTCGTAGTATCCGCTAACCGGAAACGTCGAAAACGCTGACTAAACCTGAGATGCTCATGAAGCTCTTCGAGGTAATCAAGCAGTTAGACACCATCGGCTTCAATTCCCTGGCGCAATTAGGGATCACAGCCAAGTAGCGCTCTGTGCCAGCTAAGCGACAGCGAAGCAGCCAGTTCTTCATCGTCAAGACCCAACTCGAGCCCGCGGGCAAACACGTCGTGCAGGAGCTTATCGACCATTGAGATGCAACTTAGAGCTGTGGCAAGCCGGCGCGGCACAGGTTCGGCCGCAAGCCTCGGATTCTCATTTTCCGCCGCTCGTATCACCCGGCGTGCCATGGCGACGTTGGCCTCAATCGAGAGTGCGGCAAATTCATCGAGTTCATCGGCAAGTTGACTTTGGCACCTCATCAAGCCGACGTTCTGACGGTAAAGATCGATGTAGTAGAGATGGCCGACAAGCAATCTCTCGTAGAAACTTTGGCCCGCTACGCGCCGCGGCCGATGTGCACGAATCGCAGCCATAAATGTAGTCAGGACCTCGTACGCAATACCCCGGCGATCTTTCCAATGGAGGTAGAAAGTTCCATGCGCAAAGCCCGCGCGTCGGCAGACTTCCGCGACCTTAAGCCCGCCAAACCCATTCTCTTGAATGACCTCCGCTCCAGCGATCATCAGGTGACGCTTGGTTGTTTCTGAGCGAGCTAGTCCAATAGCAGCCTGAAGATCTCGCCGCATCGCGTCCGGCAGGTAGAACCCTCTAGGTGCCGAGGTGAGGGAGGTATCTGCTCCCTTGTTCAACTGTGCCCCATCCTCAACGCTCATCTCCTGATGGCTACTTGACATGCTACGACTCCAAATCACATACTGACATTGATATCAGTTTCAGGAAATCTATGCACCCTGCTTTTGCACCTGCAAGGACCTTCTCCGAAACGATCGGAGCTCCGATCTCCTTTCAGGCAATCGGAAAGCGATATGGCGGTGTCCCAGCGCTGCATGAGTTTTCACTCGACATCGCTGCTGGCGAATTCGTCACCTTCCTCGGCCCCTCCGGATCCGGCAAGACGACCGCGCTCAACATCCTTGCCGGTTTCATCGAGCCCAGTGCCGGCGACGTGCTGATCGACGGCGTCTCGATCACCCGCCTGCCGACCGAGAAGCGCAATGTCGGCATGGTCTTCCAGAGCTACTCGCTGTTTCCGCACATGGACGTCCGCGACAATGTCGCGTTTCCGCTGCGCATGCGTGGGGTGCCGAAGGCCGAGCGGCATGCGCGGGCCGAGCAGGCGCTGGCGATGGTCCGGCTCGCTGGTTACGGCGATCGCAAGCCTCAAGAGCTATCGGGCGGGCAACGTCAGCGGGTAGCATGTGCTCGCGCCGTCGTGTTCGAGCCGCGCGTTCTGCTGATGGACGAGCCGCTCGGTGCGCTCGACCTCAAGCTGCGCGAGGCGATGCAGGACGAGATCCGGGAGGTGCAGCGCCGCATCGGCTGCACCGTGATCTATGTCACGCATGACCAGGGCGAGGCACTTACAATGTCCGACCGGATCGTGGTGATGAACGAGGGGCGGATTGAGCAAATCGGTACACCGGCCGCGATCTATGACAATCCGAGCAACGCCTTCGTCGCGCAGTTCGTCGGCGAGACGAACTTCCTCACTGCGGCGCTGGCTCGGGGGCGGCTTACTTTCGCCGGCGTGGATGCGCCCGCGCCCGCCCGCTTGCCGGAGGGCTGGCGCGGGCGCATGGCGTTGCGTCCGGAGCATTTCACGCGAGTAGTCGCGGAGACCGGCGGCGCGCCAACGCTTTCCGGCCGGATCGACGACATCGCCTTCCATGGCGGCAGCTATCGTTATGTCGTCGAGACCGAAAAGGCAGGCCGCGTCATCGTGCAGGAGCAGCGGCGGCATGGCAGCGACGGTCCGGTCGTCGGTGCGCCCGTAACACTTAAGTTCAGTTTGGAAAGGGCGGCGTTTCTCGAAGGCTGACGATCACTTCAACAACGACAAAAAGGAGGAATAATACGATGACCGACATGACGAGACGTGACATGGGTCGTTTGGCCCTTGGTGGCGCGGCACTGGCCGCGATGGGGAAGAGCGCACATGCACAGGCCGTGACAATCACGGTCAACGGCTCCGGCGGCAGCCTCGCGAAGTCACTGGAGCGGATCTACGAGAAGCCATTTACGGCCGAGACCGGCATTGGCGTGCGCTCTACGGCACCCGTCTCGCTACCCAAGCTCAAGGCGATGGTCGAGACCGGCAACATGGAATGGGACCTGACCGAGATGGGCGGGGCCGACATGATCGAAGCCATTAAGAACGGCTGGCTGACCGAGATCGACTGGTCGATCGTCGATCCCGACAACAAGCTGCCGCCGATCGCGCGTCAGAAATATGGGATGGTTACCTCGACTTTCTCGACCGTGATCGCCTATCGCACCGACAAGTTCGGCGGCAAGGCACCGAAATCCTGGGCCGATTTCTGGGATGTGAAGAGCTTCCCGGGGCCGCGCGCCCTTCAGGATTCGCCGGTACAGAACCTCGAATTTGCGCTCCTGGCCGACGGCGTGCCGGCCGACAAGCTCTATCCCCTCGATGTTGAGCGTGCCTTCAAGAAGCTCGACCAGATCAAAGGCAATGTCGCGGCCTGGTGGACGACCGGTGCGCAGCAGGTCCAGCTCCTTGTCGATGGCGAGGCGGTGATGGGCACGGTCTGGAATGGGCGCGTTCCGCCGCTCAAGAAGGAAGGCAAGCCGGTCGACATTATCTGGAACGGCGGCGCGCTGCAGCTCTCCTATTGGGCGGTGCCGAAGGGTGCCAAGCATCCGCGCGAGGCGATGCTTTACATGAAGTCGCGCCTCGATCCAGACAAAGGCTTGCAGCTCCTGCAGGATTCGCCGTACCCCGGCTTCGCGCCGGGCCTGATCGAGAAGGTCGATCCCGAACTCGCAAAGACCCTGCCGATCCACCCCGACAATGTTGCGGTCCAGTACAGATTTGACCCGGATTATTGGAGCGAGCATCGGCAAAAGCTTACCGAGCGCTGGGCCGCTTGGCTGTTGACCTGACGCAGTCGACGAGATGAAGTCCAGGGTCTTGTTCAGAAAGTCGATGGTGGCGCCGCTTCTAGTCGCGCCGCTCCTGCTGCTCTTCGCGATCTTCTTTGTGGTTCCGTTCGTCGAGATCATGCGGATTTCGTTCTCGGGACAGGGTGGCGCGCTCGCGGGCGCCACCTGGCTCATGTCGTCGTCACTCTTTGCGGTGATCTTCCTCAACACACTGAAGCTCGCGCTGACGGTGACGCTGATCTGCCTCGGCCTCGGCTATCCCGCTGCGTGCTTCATCGCAGGCCAACCGGCCTCCCAGCGCGGCATCTATCTCGCGCTGGTGCTGCTGCCGTTCTGGACTAGCGTTCTCGTGCGTACCTACACATGGGCGCTAGTACTCGGACGCGAGGGCCTGCTCAACGCCTCGCTGATCTGGCTTGGCCTCTCCGACGAGCCGCAGCGCTTCATGTTCACACCGCTCGCCGTGCATCTCGGCATGGTCCAGATCCTACTGCCGGTGGCGATCTTGACACTGGTCGGCGTCATGACTGAACTCGATCCGGGGCTAGCGCGGGCTGCGCGGGTCCTTGGCGCCTCGCCCTGGCGTGCATTCTGGCATGTCTACCTGCCGATGACGAAGCCCGGCATCGTCGCCGCCGCGATGCTGCTCTTCATCCTCTCGCTCGGCTTCTACATCACGCCGGCGCTGCTGGGCGGGCCACGCCATCGCACGATTGCTAATCTGATTGACCTCCAAGTCCACCAGATGAACGACTGGACATCCGCCTCGGCCATGGCTCTCGTCCTGCTTGCGACGACGATCGTGGCGGTGGTGCTGCTGCGCTGGCTCGTGCCGGACCGCACTCTTCACGGGGGCGCCGGATGAGCCCTCGTCTCGTCCGCATCGGGCTTGGCCTCTGGTTCTGCGCCATCGTCTTGTTCCTGCTCTTCCCGCTGGTCTTCTTGATCCCGCTCTCATTCAACGAGTCGGAGATCCTGAGCTTTCCGCCAACGACCTGGTCGCTGCGCTGGTACCGCGTGCTTTTCCTAGATACGTCGTGGAGCAACGCGCTCTGGCTCAGCGTCAAGATCGGCGTTCTTGTGACGATCCTGTCCCTCTTTATCGGAACGGCGAGCGCACTCGCGATCGTGCGGCACCGACTGCCCGGTGCCGGCCTGCTCTACGGACTGTCGATCGCGCCGCTGATCGTGCCGAGCATCGTCATCGCGCTCGGCATGTTCATGCTATTCGCGCGTTTGCAATGGCTGGAAAGCCTGACGACGCTGGTCTTCGCCCATACCGTGGTCGCCGTGCCGTACGTAATTGTGGTGGTGAGCGCGGCGCTGCGCAATCTCGACGAAACGATTGAGCGCGCCGCCCGCGTCCTGGGTGCTGACCCATGGCGGACCTTCTTGCTGGTGACGCTGCCTGCACTTAGGCCCGCTATCCTCGCGGGGGCGATGTTCGCCTTCTTCGCCTCATTTGACGATCTTGTCATCACGCTCTTTGTCTCGGGAGCGATGGAGACATTGCCCCTTCGTATCTGGAATGACCTGAACCTGAGGCTTGACCCCACCGTCGCTGCAGCCTCCTGCGTGATGGTGGCGATGTCGATGATCGGGCTCGGAATCGCAGAATTTGCACGAAGCGCCGGGCTGCGCCGGCTGAGAATGGAGAATACTGATGGATGAAGAACTGCGGGCCGCTGCGGAATTGCGAGCCAGAGTTGAGGCGGAGCCATTCCCACGCAATCTCCCCGCTTTCGTCGATGCCTGTGCCGCCGAGCTCGGCGATGCTCCTGCAGCTAACTTCTTCGAGGCTGGCGTTACCCTCAGCTATCGCGAACTCGCTGCTAAGACCCGCGCTATCGCGGCAGGTCTGGCCGCGCGGGGCATCGGCTTCGGCGATCGAGTCGGTGTCATGCTGCCGAACATCGCGGCCTTCCCGCTGACCTGGCTGGCATTGGCGCGCCTGGGCGCGATTATGGTTCCCATCAACGTGCGCTATACCCCGCGCGAGGTCGCCTATGTGCTAACCGACAGTGGCGCGGAGACGATCGTTATCGCAGCTTCCGGGCTGGCAGAGATCGGCGCGGCGCCGGAGGTCCGAGATCTCGCCGCCTTCGCTCAGCCGATCGTTGTCGGCGGCACCGACGGGAGCTGGGAGGCGCTTGCCGCGACGCCGGCCGAGGACTTCGTCGCAGCACGGGGGCCCGAGCTCGATGACGTCATCAACATCCAGTACACCTCGGGCACGACCGGCTTTCCTAAGGGCTGCATGCTCAGCCATCGTTATTGGCTGACGCTTGCACGAGTCGCCGCGATGCGTGCAAACGGCATCGTCAGGAACGTCCTTGCGGCTCAACCTTTCTACTATATGGATCCGCAATGGTTGTTGCTGATGGCGATGCGGCTGAAAGGCACGCTCTTTGTGGCGACGAAGGCTTCGGGGACACATTTCCTCGACTGGGTCCGACGCTACGGCATCGAGTACTGCATCTTCCCGCAGATTGTTTTGAAGCAGCCGCCCCGGTCCGATGATCGCGACATTCCGCTCAAGATAGTCGCGGTCTTTGGCCTGCGGAAGGACATGCATGCCGAACTGGAACAACGCTTCGACGTGGTGGCGCGCGAGAGCTTCGGCATGACAGAGGTCGGATCGGCGCTGTTCACGCCTTATGGCGCCACCTCCATGGTCGGCTCCGGCACATGCGGCATCCCATCGCCGTTTCGCGAGGCTACGATCCGTGACGAGGAGGGCAGGGAGGTTCCGCCGGGCGAGGTCGGTGAATTGTGGATCCGCGGCCCTGGCATTCTCCAAGGCTACTGGAACAAGCCTGAGGCCAATGCGGATAGCTTCCGTGAGGGCGGCTGGTTCCGCACCGGTGATCTGTTTCGGCGCGATGAACGCGGCTTCCACTATATCGTCGGACGGATCAAGGACATGATTCGCCGCTCGGGAGAGAATATCGCGGCCCGCGAGGTCGAGGCAGTCATGCTGGGCTGGCACGAGGTTCTCGAGGCCGCTGCTATTCCCGTTCCTGACCCTGACCGCGGTCAGGAAGTTTTGGCCTGCCTGGTGCTGAAGCCTGGTATCACCAAGGATCAATTCGACCTAGAGGGCTTCTTCGAGCACTGCACCCAGCACTTGGCACCATTCAAGGTGCCGCGCTTCCTCGAAATCCGACAGAATCTGCCAAAGACCCCGTCTGAGAAAGTCGCCAAGCACGTCATCATAGCAGAGCGTGAGGATTTGCGTGCCGGTGTCTATGATCGTCTCACTCACAACCTGCAGCCTGCCTGACCGGCGCAGCTCTTATCGCCCTCTGAAAGGAGACCTACCTTGCCTCTTCATTACGAAAAGGACGGCGACATTGCTGTCTTCACTATCGAAAACGGTTCGGTCAACCCGACCACTCCCGCCATGCACAAAGAGCTGTTTTTCGCACTCAAGGATTTCCTCGCTGACCCGGCAATCCGCTGCGGGATTATCACGGGGGCGGGAGAGCGCGGATTCTGTGCCGGCGACGACATTAAGACCACCTATAGCAAGGGCAACACGCCACGCGGGGAGCTCGGCAACCATCTTTGGCCCCACAGCGGAGAGGGCGAAACACCGCACGATTTTGCCTGGTCCCGTGACGTTCTCGGTCTGGAGCGCTTCAAGCCAATCATTGGTGCCGTTAATGGCTGGTGCCTGGGTCAGGGGATGATCTATCTGCTCGCGCTGACTGACATTCGTATAGCCTCCACCGGGGCGAAGTTCGGCTTTCCGGAGATTGCATACGGCATGGGCGGGGCGGGCGGCACCTCGCGTCTCGGGCTGCAATTGCCACACACGGTCGCGATGTGGATGCTGCTGACCGGCGATGCGATGGATGCCGAAGAAGCCTTATCGCATCGGCTTGTCAACAAGATCGTGGCACCTGAAGATCTAATGGATGAGGCGCGTCAGGTTGCGGCGAAAATTGCCCGGCATCCACCCGAAGCTGTCAGAATCGAGATGGAAGCATATTATCGCGGGCGCGAGCTTTCAAAGGAAGACGCTCTCGCTTTCACCAAGCATCTTTACCGCCTCCAGCGCATGGGCCTGCGGGAAGAGCCGGTGCAACCGGAGCGCTTCCTCTACCGTCAAAGCTAAGCTCTCGAAAGCTAGGACATTGACCGAGGAGGTATCGAGGTGACACGCGCTCTGCGGCCCACCTCGGCTTCTTCAATGGTCATGCTAAACACAACCTCCTTTGCCGTATGTGGACCGGCACTATCCGGCAGGCGAGTAAGCGTCCCATTATTTCAGAGGATCAATCTCGCAGGGAGCCGCTGAAAGGAAATGTCAGGACCTGGCACATCCCGGAAGTAGATCGAATGTCCGCGTAGGGAGGGAACAGCGAACATTCCTGGAGGGCAGGGGATCGTCAGTGCGTGACCCGCTGCGGACCTTTGTCGTCCTTCCACCCGGCATTTCGTAGTGATTGCCACAAGATGGCCCCGAAGGATCATGGGATCAGTCAGTCAGCTCGGAGTTCCGCAAACAGGTCGAAGAAGGCATCATCGGTTGCGTGGTAGCCAGTGAAGCCCAAACGACGACTCTTCGACATGTCGGTCATCACCTCAATCGGCCGTCCGAGGTCGGTATCCGTATGGCAAAGGGAGGCGAGACGGCCAAGATCCGGCTCGGCCAAGCCCTCCCGCTCAGCAATTTGACGCCAGGTGGGAGCATCCTCCTTCATCTGCTCTTCCAGCGGCAGGATTGAGCCGCCGAAGGGTGCGGGCTCGAGGTCGAACCATTCCGCGATGCGGCCCCACATCCAGCTATGTCGCATGCTGACGCCAATGCGACCGAGTTCGTGCCCGCGATCCGGTCCCGTTCAGCTCTCGCGTTGGAGTGCCCTCCGGCCGCGCGGTCGGCTGACCGTCACGGGCACAGCACACCCGGCAAAACGTTCCATTTGTTGGGTGTCGCGGCTATGCCATCGGGGCCCAGGGAACTGCCAGAATTCCGGATCTCCAACGCTCCAGGCATCTCTTGCGGGTTGGATCACAAGGCATCATTTGATTTGCCGGGCAGGTAAAATCTGAGTTTTCTTACCTTACGAGAGATGATGCTTAGTCATTTCTCAGGGAGCCGACCTGAAGCCGTGTTCCGAAGCCCAGTCGCAAGCGGTCGCGTGTTCCCGCCCTCGGCGCTAAACGAGCTCCAATTTACAGGTGGAAGCAGCTACTCCGCAGAGGGAGAATGCTCTAGGAGGCTTGCCGCTATCGCTCGACATTCATTGATGAGAGAGCCGGTCGCCATAGGCTGGCCGGATCGCCTGTACCAATAAGCTGCGTTCGATAGATCACCTTCCTTGCGGTGAAGATAGGCATGAACCCAAGCGGATCGACGATCTGCCTCATTCAGTTGAACAAGACTGTGAGCCTTGTCCCAGTTTCCGTTCGCGTCCCACCAGAGTGCCTGCAGGGCATTGCTCCAGCCCTGAGGCGGCCTCTCATGACGGAGAGATGTCTCAAAGGTGTCGGTGCTCACGATTCCGCCTCCTGAGATTTCCTGATAGTGTGTTGTCCGCATGGAACACCATAGGACCCAATGCGGAGTAATCACAGGCTTCGTGCTTGAACGTTCGTCCACCGGATGGGCACTTCAAGGTTCAGGTCACTCACCGGTACCCTGAAGTGCCGCAAAATGGCTAGGCCACTGAACCCGCTTGAGCCTTGGCCTCTTTCATTTCCCGGATTGCCTGATCGTGCTGGATCAACTCGACCTTATATCCATCGGGGTCTTCGATGAACGCGATGACAGTTGTCCCGAACTTCACAGGGCCAGCTTCCCGGGTAACCTTGCCCCCGAGCTTGCGAACATAGTCGCAGGTGGCAGCAACGTCCTCGACGCCGATGGCGAAATGTCCGAATCCGTTGCCGATCTCGTAGCCGTCATCCTTTCCCCAGTTGTAGGTCAGCTCGATCGTCGGCTCGGTTTCCTCGTCGCCGTACCCGACGAACGCGAGGCTATATTCCCCTTCAGGAACCTCGATCCGCCTCAGCACGTTCATGCCCATGGCCTTGGTGTAGAATTCCACGCTTTTGTCCAGATCCTTCACGCGGACCATGGTGTGCATGTACCGTTGCTTTACCTCAGTCATTCGTAACCTCCTTTGACATGAGATCGGTGGTCGGCCCGATGAGGGCCGACCGGTCGGTCGCCGGTGCCGGCGGTGCTTGAGGCCTCCGGAGAAGCCTCGAGCAGTGCGCGAACACCGAGCAGGCAGGGGAGGGCTCTAGATCTCCTCCCATGTTCCAGACCGCTCAGACCGGAACAGCGCATCGATCACCCGCATGTTGGTGACTGCATCCTCGATGGGGAACTCAAGTCTGGTCCCATCGAGGATCGCTCGGGAGAAGGCATCTCCCTGCAGCCGATACTGATCGGCGGGCACGAACTCCTCCGTCTCTCGGCCACTGCCTGACAGGTCCCTGCCGTCGTCGAACACGATGCGCGTCGGATGACGGCGATCAGGATTGAAAGGAACCTCGATCTCCAGCCGCCCCCGCGTTCCGGCGATCTGCACCTTCTGCGTCGGCACCAGCTGGGTTGCGCAGGTGAACGTCAACTGGCGCCCGCCGGGAAACGCTGCGAGTCCGCTTGCCAGACGATCCGTGAGCATGGCCTCATCTCGATCGAACAGCCCGATCACCCGTTCAGGATCGGCGCCGAAGATGTACCGTGCCGTCGCGATGGCATAGCACCCGACATCGTAGAGCCCACCGCCACCGATTCCGGCTTGGTTGCGTATGTTCTCTGGATCTAGCAGGAAATAGGAGAAGAACGTTTGAACCGCTCGGACTTCACCGAGCCTGCCGCTGCGGATGATCTCACGTGCCCGCGGCCATTGCGGATGGAAGCGTACCATGAACGCCTCTGCGACCAACAGGCCGGTCTCTGCCTGGGCTGCCTCGATCCTGCGTGCCTCCTCCGCATTGAGAGCGATAGGCTTCTCGCAGAGGACATGCTTGCCCGCCTGGAGAGCCTTGATGGTCAGCGGGGCATGAAGATGGTTGGGCAGGGGATTGTAGACAGCGTCCACCTCCGGGTCGGCGAGCATCGCCTCATAGGAATCGTAGGCCTTCGGAATGCCGAAATCGGTGGCGGCTTTCCGGGCCCGCTCTCCGTCGCGGGACGCAATCGCCACGATTTCGTTCAGGTCGCTGCCTTTTAGACTGGGAATGACCTGCTCTCGGGCGATCTTCGCAGGGCTCAGAATGCCCCACTTGACGGTTTTTGACACGGATAGAACCCTTTCGCGAAGATGGATGAGCGGACGAATGGCTCGCAGGAGCGCGGAGCGGCAAACGGACCGCTAGGCTTCGTATAATTCGAGTGGAAGACCGTCAGGATCCGTGAAGAAGGTGAAACGCCTCCCCGTGTGTTCGTCGACGCGAATGGGTTCGACGACAACTTGGAAGCGGTTCAGGTGCTCTATGACAGGTTCGAGAGCCCGAACGGACAAGGCCAAGTGGCGAAGGCCGGCAGCCTCCGGGCGAGACGGCCTCGGGGGAGAGGAAGGAAAGGAGAAGAGTTCCAGCTGGGCCGATCCAAGCTGGAGGTCGCACTTCCACGATTGCCGATCCGCCCGCCAAACCTCACGGATGATCGGCAGATTCAAAACGACCGAGTAAAATTGCTTCGAGCGCTCGTAGTCCGAGCCGATGATGGCAACATGGTGGATCGCATCCAGCATCATCTCATCGTGTCCCTTGCAGGAACCGAAAGCTCTTCAATCGAGACGGCATCGTGCCATTTCATCGCTCGCTTCTCCCTTCGGTCTTCATGCGGACGGGCCACGCTTCAGGCTGCTCTGCGATTTGCAGAAGGCAGGATGTCTGGCGGATGCGCCGCATCGTTCTTGGCGGCGGAGCGGACCCGCTCCGCCGGATTGTCGTTCTGCGCAACCAGGTGGCCGCGGGTGTGCCCCGGGGGTGGCCCTTGGTCCGCGCCTCACGCGGCCTTCTTGCTCGCCCGTCTGACGAAGCGGTCGAAGCGGTAGGGCGCGGCATCCACGATCGGTTTGTCACCGGCCACGAGGTCTGCCGTCAGTCGCCCCGCGCCGGGGCCGAGGCCGAACCCGTGACCGGAAAGACCGCTTGCCAGGAAGAAGCCCGGGACAGCGGCGACTTCCGAGATGACCGGTACTGCGTCAGGTGTCACATCCACCAGGCCTGCCCAGCTTTCGGCGACCTTCATGCCCTTGAATGCTGGAAAATTGCGGGCGAGGTTCGAAGCACCTTTATTGAGGATGGCTTTGTTCGGCGCCGGATCGAGCGTGCGCACCGTCTCGAACGGCGTCGTCTCGTCCAGAGACCATCGCCGCGGGATACGCCACTCCTCGATGAAGCGGTTGTCGACCCGCAGGCGCAACTCGTGCCACTGCGTTCTCAGGGCTGGAATGAAGTCGAAGAAGAGCCGGAAGCTGTCCGGCACGATCGGCGCCTCGTTCGCGTTGCGCTGAGCGATCGTATATCCGCCGTCGAGGCGCTTGCGGAACGCGAAGTCGCCGGCGCCGACGGCGTAATCCGGCAGACCCTCGAGCGGTTCCGTGCGCATCACGGAGCTGAGGATCTTCAGTTGAGGGAAGTCGATCCCCATGTTGCCGCAGAACAGGCGCGACCAGGCTCCGCCTGCGAGCACGACGCTTTCGCACTTGATGGTGCCCCGCTCCGTCACCACGCCTGAAACGCGGCCTGCGGACGTTTCGATGCCACGGACGGCGCAGTTCGTAAAAACGTGGGCGCCCATGCGCTCAGCCGCATTTGCAATGGCCGGAGCGGCTTTCTGCGGCTCGGCGCGGCCATCGCCGGCGGTAAACAAGGCGCCCGGCCAGCGCCGCGAGGATCCCGGAAGAAGCTTGTCGACCTCGTCCGGAGTCAACAGCCTAGAGCCGATCTGATACTCCCGCACCTGCTCAAGCCAAGCTTCGTGCTTTTCGATATCGCGCTGCGTCTCGCAGAGGTAGATGATGCCGGCCTTGCGGAATCCCGTCTCGGCGCCGACGCGCGTGTTCATGCGTTCCCACATGCGCAGGCTTTCGAGAGCAAGCGGAATTTCGGCGACGTCGCGGCCCATGGTGCGGCACCAGCCCCAGTTGCGGCTGGATTGCTCGCCGGCGATCTGCCCCTTCTCACAGAGTGCCACCGAGATGCCTTTCTCCGCAAGCGACAGGGCAGTGCTCGTCCCGATGATGCCTCCGCCGACGACCACGACGTCGACGCGGTCGGGCAGCTTCTGAGTAGTGTTCACTGGATCAGGGCGCGGTGCCATGCAAGACCTTCAATCTTTTTTGAAATGCAATCTGTGATTTTCTGAGCGTCAAAGACTGATCGTCTGCCGCTTCTGCTGGGCTTGCCCGACGCCGCGATAAGCCGTCACCTCGATTTCGACCTTGAAATCTGGTGATCCGAGGGGAGAGCAGGTGACGCTGCTCGCCGGATCGATCCCACGGAACTTCTCGCCCACATAAACCATGACGGCCCTGGCGTCCTCCGGGTAGGGAATGGAGACCCGGGAGCGGACGACGTCGGCCAGACTTGCGCCGACTGAGGCTAAAGCACCTTCGATGTTTGCGAAAACCTGCTTGGCCTGCTCCACCGGATCAGTCGACATTTCCCGGGTCTTGCAATCGCGGCCGGCGGTGTTGGAGACAAAAACCCAGTCGCCCGCTGCAACGACGCGGGAGTAGCTGTCGGTCTCCTCGTAGATGCTGCCGGACTTTACTTTCGTGGCGTGGAGATCTCTCATCTCAGTTGTTCTTTCGTATGATGGTGAATAATAGGCCCGTAGGCCTGCCCTCTGTCAGGCCTGCGCTTCAGGATGGTGTGTGCCCGGATGCTGGGTCAGGCACCGTAGCCGTATACCTCGCGTGCGAAGTCCGAGGTGATCCGCTGCTCGGCGACGTCACGGGCGACGTCCGCCTTGTCGCGAGTCATGGGGAGACCATAGCCGCCGCCTCCTGGCGTCACGATTTCGACGACCTGCCCCTTCTTCAGGGCAACGGTGCCCTGAAACGAGGTGCGGCCGTCACCGAAGTCGTATTGAGATCCGGCACCGGAAAGGCCGCCGTCCAGGCCCCACGGACGGGAGTTGATGCGCGATCCCTCCAGGCTGATGCGGCAATCCGCTTCGGTGCGGTACACCCGCCGGAGCCCCATGCCGCCTCTCTGCTTACCGGCACCGCCGGATCCGTTGACCAGCTCGTAGCGGAGGAGCGTCAGGGGATATTCGAGTTCCAGCGCCTCGACAGGGAGGTTCGAAGTATTGGTCATGTGGACATGGATGCCGCTCAAGCCGTCAGCTTGCGGGCGGGCGCCGCCGCCGCCGCCGATGGTCTCCAGATAAACCCAAAGCGATCCGTCCGCTCGGGTGCCGGTGAACAGGGCGCCCGTGCACGCGCCGTTGCCTGCGGCCGTCACACGGCCCGGAAGAGCCTTTGCCAAAGCACCTTGTACAAGGTCTGCAACCCGCTGGCAGGCGGCGATGCGACCATCAACTGCGGCCGGATGCTTGCAGTTCAGCAGCGAGCCTATCGGCGCCTCCACGATAATCGGGCGGGACAAGCCGGCATTCGGCAGGATCGTCGGGTCGATCACGGCCTTAACGGCGTAGTAGCACGTGGCGAGCAGAGCCGTGTAGATGATGTTGAGGCCAGCAGGCACCTGCGGAGGAGCCTCAAATGCAAGATGCATTTCGCTGCCCTTTACGGTGATGTCGACACTGAGCTTCATCTCGCCCGGGAACTGATTGCTGTCGAAGTAGTCGGTGAAGCTGTAGATCCCGTCCGGGATCGCTGCGATTCCCGCGCGCATCTTGCGCTCGGCATAATCCTGGAGCGCGTCGCCAGCCGCCAGAACGCGATCGGCTCCGTATTTCGCGCACAGCGCCTGCATGCGCTCCACGCAGAGTCGGTTGGCGGACATCTGAGCCCGCAAGTCCGACAGCCGTTCGTGCGGAACCTGGCAGTTGAGCAGGATCATGGCCTGGATGTCTTCCTGCAGTACGCCCTCCCGGTAGAGCCGGACGGGCGGAATGCGCAGGCCCTCCTGGTAGATATGGGCATGTCCGCGATCCGCGAAGTCCGCGTGGTGCGCGGTGTTGACCGCCCACCCGACGAGTTTATCCTCGTAGAAGATGGGTTCCGCCAGGACGATGTCCGGCAGGTGGGTCGCGCCGCCCTCATAGGCGTCGTTTCCGATGAAGACGTCGCCAGGCTTGATGTCCTCGAGGGCATATCGCTTGCCGATATGGGGAATGATGCCGATGAAGCTTCCCAGGTGCATGGGAATGTGCTCTGCTTGGCAAAGGGTGTTGCCGCGCCAGTCGAAGAGCGCTGTGGAGCAGTCCCGCCGCTCCTTGATGTTCGTCGAGTAGCTGGCCCTGACCAACGCTTCGCCCATCTCTTCCACGATTGACGTGAGGGCGCTGCCGATGACCTCGACAGTGATAGGATCGACCTGAGTCACGGTCATGCCTCCAGTATAAGATTGAGATAGGGGTCGACGACGGCCTGCATGCCTGGCAGGACGACCGTTGTTGTGTCCATCTGCTCCACGATGGCTGGGCCGGTGATGCGATTGCCGGCCGCAAGACTCTCGCGGGCATAGACCGGGCAGGAGACGAACTGTCCGGCCTCAGGCATGTAGACATCGCGGGTGCCGATCTGCGCGGCGTCCGGCGACGGGCCGGCATCCGGCTGCGGGACGAATTCCGCCTTGCTGACAATGCCCGCGGCTTCGACGCGCAGGGTTACCAACTGCACGGCCTCGCCCTCGGCAATAAAGCCGAAGCGCTGCTGGTGGGCTTGGGCGAAGCCCTCTGCCAGCGCCGCGAAGGTTCCCTCGCTGATGGGACCTGCCGGGACGGGAACGGACAGTTCGTAGTTCTGCCCGATGTAGCGCATGTCGACCGTACGTGTAATGATCTGCCGGTCGGCCGCAATGCCCTCTTGCTCAAACCAGTCCAAAGCCTGCCGTTCGAGCTTCGCGAAGCCCTCCTGAACGTCGGGAAGCGCTTCCTCCGTCAACTGTGCCAGGCGGCTGATGGCGAAATCCGCCCTCAGGTCCGTGAGTAGCAGGCCCAATGCGCAGAGGGTGCCAGGAGTGCGAGGCACGATGATCTTCGAAATATCGAGTTCCTTGGCAAGCCGCGCCGCATGTAGGGGACCGGCACCACCGAAAGCCATGAGGGCGTAGTCCCGCGGATCGTGACCGCGTTGCACGCTGATCACACGGATGGCCTTGGCCATGTTGGCCGTCACCACCGAGATGATGCCCTGTGCCGTTTCCATGACCCCGAGGCCCAGACGGTCGGCCAGCCGCTGCACGGCTTCGACCGCTAGATCCCGCCGGACCTTCATGCGACCGCCCAGGATCTCGACCGGGTTCAGGGTCTGCAGGACGATATTGGCATCCGTGACCGTGGGTTCTGTATTTCCTCTGCCGTAACAGACCGGGCCAGGATCGGCTCCCGCGCTACGCGGTCCGACCTTGAGCAGGCCGCCGCTGTCCACATACGCGATCGATCCGCCGCCTGCGCCCACGGTATGAATATCGAGCATTGGAGCCTTGATGGGATATCCGTGGACGTTGGCTTCGCCGGTGAGCTTGCAGACGCCGTTCTGCAGGAGGGCCACGTCACTGCTGGTGCCGCCTACATCGAAGGTGATGAGATTGGACAATCCGGCCATGCGTCCGATCGCCTGGGCTGCGACAACGCCGGTGCTGGGACCCGACAGAACCGTTCTCACAGGCAGGTCGGCTGCGGTTTCGAACCCGATCACGCCGCCGTTAGACTGAGTGAGATGGGGCGTCGTCTTGACGCCGAGATCCTTGAGTCGCTGCTGCAGGCGGTGAATGTAGCTCTGCATGACAGGGCCAAGATAGGCGTTGACCACCGTGGTCGAGAGCCTCTCGTATTCGCGAAACTCGGGCGCCACCTCATGCGAGGTGCTCACGAACACGCCTGGGAATTCCTCCTCGATGATTCGGCGAGCCGCGGCCTCGTGTTCGGTGTTCAGGAAGCCGTAGATGAAGCAGACCGCGATGGCTTTCACGTCCGCCTCGGAAAGCCGCGACACCGCTGCGCGGACGGCCTCCTCAGAGAGCGGAGTATCGACGCTGCCGTCGCTCCTGAGCCGCTCAGGGACCTCTATACGCCGGTCGCGGCTGACCAGGATTTCAGGCTTCTCGACGTTCATGTCGTAGAGGCTCGGTCGCTTCTGGCGGCCGATTTCGAGCAGGTCGCGGAAGCCGTCCGTGACAATGAGGCCAGTCTTGACGCCACGCAACTCAATGAGCGCATTGGTGGCGACCGTCGTTCCATGGCCGAGAAACGATACCTCATCCGGGTGGCCTCCAACCGTGCTCAGGCCTTCGGCCACACCTGTGCTAATCCCCCGGGAGGGATCATCCGGAGTGGACGGAACTTTCCAGATCTCGAGGCGGCCAGTCTGATCGTCGAACAGGCACACGTCTGTGAAGGTACCACCGGAATCAACACCAATTCTCCAAGCCATTTTTCCTAAGCCTCGTTTTTTCCATCCTCTTCCCGATGCGTCGGGCGGACGACCCCATGGACCGCATCGGACAAAGCACCCTCACTTGCCACGGAAGTGGCCAGCCCGCAGAGAGACAAATGAACCTTTGCGCGTGTTTCGCCGTCAAAAGATGCTCATGTTTGCACGTTTCTGGTAGATTTGTGCCATTCAGTCAGATGTTTGGACGCTATGCAAGACACTTTGTGATCATTTTAGCCTCCCTATTATACTAAATGCTAAAAATTGCGTCAAAAGACAGAATTTTATGACTCGTCGTTGACAGGATGTGGATCAGTATGCCTGAATTCGCAGTGTAAGCAGTCAAATTGATGCAAATACGAGCATTCGCGAGCAGGTCGCCCGGTGGTTCAACCTAGCCGGGCGCTCTGGATCAGCAACGCAGCAAGAGGGAACAAGCATGACTGTAACTAGACGTTATCTGCTGAAATCGACCGCGGCGATTGCAGGTGCTTCGGCTTTTCCGGGTTGGGCGGGCAAGGCATTCGCCGCGCCCACGAAATGGGACATGTCCGACGAATACGGCAGGGTCGGCGTCACCGGACAGGCAAGCCTCTTTTTCATCGACGAGGTGAACAAGCGGATCGGCGATCAGCTGGCGATCACCTATCAGGGTGGCGGTGCCCTCGGGTACAAGTCGATCGACCACTTCGACGCGGTCCAGGACGGGGCCGTTCAGATGGCCATCTCGCTGATGACGCAGTACGGCGGCGTGGACCCCCTGTTCGATATGTCGTCTCTGCCGTTCCTCGTACAGACCCCCGATGAGGCTCTCAAGCTCTGGCGCATTGCCAAGCCGGAATACGCCAAGATCTTCGACGATCACAACATGGTTCTGCTCTGGGCCGCGCCGAATCCTCCCAGCGGGATCCATGCTAAGACACCCATCGACAGGCCTGAAGCTCTCAAGGGGCTGCGGATTCGCACCTATGACGTCAATGGGACGCAAACATTCATCGCAGCCGGCGCATCTCCCTTGCAGATCAGCTGGTCGGATCTCGTGCCGCAGCTGTCGACGGGCGGCGTCAATGCCGTCCTGAGTTCCGCCGACGGCGGCGTCCAGCTGAGCATCTGGGATTACCTGAAAAGCTTCACCGAAATCAACTATGCCATGGGTCTCTTCATGGCTCACGTGAACAAGGACGCTTACGAAAGTCTCTCGAAGGAAGCACAGCAAACGCTCCAGGATATCTGCCAGAAAGTAGACGAGTTCAGCTGGAATTTCATGAAGGCGTCGATTGAGAAGAGCTACGGCATCATGCGCGAACGTGGCATGACGATCGTGCAAAATCCTCCGCAGCCGGTATTCGTCGAGTTGAGAGCGGCGGGTGGAAAGGTGAAGGAGGCTTGGCTTAAAAAGGTCGGTGACCGAGGGGAGCGCATCCTCGCCGAGTTCGAGAAGAGCAAGGCCTAACGGGAGGAGCGAGGGCATGAGCACGATGGAGCAGAATATGGC
Organism: Microvirga arabica; assembly: GCF_016811235.1. Classification (GTDB taxonomy): domain Bacteria; phylum Pseudomonadota; class Alphaproteobacteria; order Rhizobiales; family Beijerinckiaceae; genus Microvirga; species Microvirga arabica. The sequence goes on along the minus strand of NZ_JAFBID010000029.1, from coordinate 3,943 downwards.
GGCAACTCCAGTCACGAAACTTGCCCTCGTGCCCCCTTGGCTCAAAGGCCTGGCGGCGGCGTCTACGGGATTGAACAAAACGGCTGCGGCCCTCGCGGCGGTCTTGCTGGTCCTGATGACCGGGCACATTCTTCTTGAGATCGTTCTGCGGTTCTTTTCACGCTCCACCTACATGGTCGACGCACTGGTCAGCCAGGGCGTCGCCGCCATCACGTTCCTGGCGATGGCCTGGGCGTTGGAGCATGGAAGCATGATCCGGGTCGACGTGCTCACCCAGCGCCTGCCGCGCACCATGAAATGGATCGCCCAATTCTTCGCGGTGATCTCGTCGATGCTCCTCATGTACTTCTTGGCGTACTACGAGTGGAGAACCCTGACCCGGGCCTGGACCCGGGGCACGGTCAGCGAGCACTTCCTGCCAATTCCGCTCTGGATCCCAGAAGCGATCTTCTTCACCGGGCTGTTGCTGCTTCTTCTTCAGCTACTGGTCCGTCTTCTGCGCCTCCTGGTCATTGGCCATGCCGAAGAGTCGAGTCTGTCTCTGTAAACTGCCTGGAGTGAGGTGATACAATGAGCCCAGTCCTTTCCGCCGGCGTTCTTCTCGGCTTGGTGGTCCTCTTCCTCGGCGCAGGTGTTTGGATTTTCGCCGGCCTCATCCTTGTGGGCATCGGCTCGCTTTGGACGGTCCTCGGCTTTTCGCTGGACCGCATCGGATCGATCGCCACAAAGGTGATCATGTCGAGTGCGGTCTCCTGGGAGTTGGCCGCTGTCCCGATGTTCATGTGGATGGGTGACATCATCTTCCGCACGGACATTTCACAGCGACTGTTCCGCGGGATCTCGCCGCTGGTGCGGCATATTCCCGGTGGATTGCTGCATACCAACGTCCTGGGATGCACGGTGTTCGCGGCCGTAAGCGGATCGAGCACGGCGACGACGGCTACTGTCGGCAAGATCACCATCGGCGAATTGCTCAAGCGCGGCTACAGTCATGATCTTGCATCGGGATCGCTCGCAGGAGCCGGAAGCTTCGGTCTCCTGATCCCCCCATCCATTGCCATGATCGTCTACGGAGTGCTTGCCGAAGTCTCCATCGCCAAGCTGTTTGCGGCCGGGGTCCTGCCGGGGCTCATGATGGCAGCCCTTTATTCCGGCTATATCGCCCTGCAGGCCACCATCAATCCATCCGTCGCTCCACGGGACACGTCGCCGGGAAGCCTGCGTGAAATCGTTGTCGGGATCGGCAACCTCCTCCCGATCGGCATCCTGATGGTGATCGTCCTTGGGTCCATCTATTCCGGCGTCGCGACTCCATCGGAGGCCGCCGCCGTCGGCGTAGCCGGAGCCATCCTGATTGCAACCGTGACGCGTCAGCTCTCGGTCGGGATGCTTCTCGACTCCCTGTTCTCCACGATCAGGGTCTCGGCGATGATCTCGATCCTGATCGCCGCCTCGGCCTTCCTGTCGGCGGCCATTGCCTATCTTCATCTGCCAGACTCGATCTCCCAGGGCATCGCGGCGCTCCAGCTCTCGCCCTATATGCTGCTGCTCATTCTGGCACTGTTTTACATCGTGCTCGGCATGTTCCTCGACGGAACCTCGATGACCGTCATGACCGTTCCCATCGCCTTGCCGCTGGTGATGCAGGCGGGATACGACCCGATTTGGTTCGGCATCTATCTGGTCATCATGATCGAGATGAGCGCCCTGACGCCGCCCGTGGGCCTGAACCTCTACATCCTCCAGGGGCTGACCGGCCAGTCCTTCAGCAGAACGGTCTGGGCCGCCATGCCGTTCTTCCTGCTGCTGTGCCTGGGGACAGCGCTGCTCGCGATCTTCCCTGACATCGCATTGTGGTTGCCGAACCAAATGTCCGCCAAGTAGCTTCGCCGGAACTTTCAAGAAGCGACCTGAGGGTAAAGGACGATCATAAGGTGGAATCATGGATCTGAACGAAGAACAAGTAGAGGACATGCTACCCGAGCAGCGCCGCCAGCGCCTGCTGGACTGGTTTACGGACAATGTCGCGGCCTCGAGCCAGGACCTTGCCCGGATGTTCAACACCTCCTTGTCAACGATCCGCAGAGATCTCGATCAGCTAGCCTCCCAAGGTCTGGTCCGGAGGACGCATGGCGGAGCCGTACGCATCCGCCGCCGCGCCACTTTCGAGCCGAGCACGGATGTGGCGCGGCAGACAGCAACCGAGGAGAAACGGGCGATCGCAATCGAGGCCGCGCGCCGGCTCGAGCCCGATCAGAGCATCTTCGTAGATACGAGCACGACCTTGCACGAATTCGCCCACGTAGTTGCAGGTCTGACGATTCCGCTGACCGTGGTCACGATCGACATCTATGTCGCGCGAACCCTGTGTCACAAGCCGTACATCAAGCTCATCGTTCCCGGCGGCACCTGTCGGGAGGGTTCCTACGCCCTGCTTGGCGAGCCTGGCTTGTCTTTCCTGAAGGATATGCGTTGCGACCACCTGTTCCTGTCATCGCAAGCCGTCGATGTGGAATGCGTATCTGACACGTCCCTCGAGCTGGTCCAGCTCAAGCGCGCCATGATTGAAGGCGCGGAAACCACGACGCTGCTTGTCGACAGCAGCAAGTTCTCAACCCGCGCGATCTATCGCATCGCCTCGTTGGACAAGATCGATGAGATCATCACCGATGAAGGACTCAGCAAGGAGGAGCGCGAGAAATTCGGCCTGCGCGGCACCAACATCACTTATGCCCCGCTTCCGGAGAACGGCGGTGACGGAACGTTCTGACGCCGCATCATACAGCCGCCGTTTCAGGTAAATTCAGCCAACTGTCGTGGAGAAAGAAACAATATGAACGCCGTCGTACGCGTAAAAAGCGGAAGTAAGTTCGAAGATATCTATAAGTTTTCCAGACTGGTGAAAGCCGGTAACTGGATCTATTCCTCCAACACTGCAGGTCGAAACTACCAGACGCGCGAGATGTCGAGCGATGTGAGCGTTCAGGCCCATCAGTCGCTGAGCAACCTGGAGAACGCACTCGCTGCTCTTGAAGCGAAGCTTTCAGATATCGTGCGCATCCACATCTCGGTTTCGACTCCCGACGATCTCGATCCGGTCCTGACCGCCATTGCCGAACGCGTCGGCTGTAACGACCCCGCCCACACGATTGCCATCGGCCCGCTGCCGAACGAGGAGATGCGAGTCGAGCTTGCCATCATCGCCTATGTGCGCGACCCGGAAACTCCCGACATCGTGCAGCAGGTCACCGTCTAGGCTTCTGGGACTCACCACGAAACGGAGTTTGGCATGGCAGTGGATGTTGTTTATTGGCCTGGATCTGAAGGTTCAGTCGTTCGACTTCCTGCAGCAGCGGTTCGGCAAGGCCGGGACCCACTATTTCTGGATTGCCCATGCCGTTGACCATCGCCCGATCCAGCCCGACCGCATCCGCAAATCTATTGGCGCCAAAACACGTTCGAAAAGGATCTGGAGAGCTTGGAGGAGATGAAGGGTGCGCCCCAGCCAATCATGGATAAGGTCTGGCGGCATTGCGAGCACACCGGCGTACGCGGGCGGACGGTGACGCTCAAGGTGAAGTTCTCCGATTTCCACCAGATCACCCGCAGCCGCACCTTGCCCGGCAATGTTGAAAGCCGGTCGGGGCTTGACCAAGCCAGTATCGACCTCCTTCGACAATTGTTCCCACTGGAAAGAGTGTGCGCCTTTCAGGCGTGTCCCTTTCCACCCTGAACACGGACGAAGAGGCTGAAACTCCGCAGCTATCTCTCCAACTGTAGAGAGCTCCCAGGAGGTGTGCTGGGAACTCAGTGGCCAAGTTGAGCCATGGTTGGGATGGATTGGCCATAGTCGGAAACCACAGCCTCTAAATCCCGGACCGATAGACGATGTCGCCTCCGACGATTGTCATCAAGGCCTTGGTATCGCGGATCGCCTGTGGCG
>NZ_JAFBID010000028.1 GCF_016811235.1 Microvirga arabica | reverse complement strand
TTAGAACAGCTGTCAAGAACAAAGTGAGAACATTGCCTCTTCGTCATGGCCGGCCTTGTGCCGGCCAACCACGTCTTGGGAACTACAACGTTGCAAGACGTGGATCCCCGGATCAAGTCCGGGGATGACGGCGGAGCGCGTCATTCCCGGCCTGAGTGCAGCGGAGGGAAAGGGAATCCACCCATACGCTCGGCGCCATGGATCCCTTCGCACTTTCTGCGCCGGGGATGACACCCGCCATTCCCGTCCTATCGGGATGGGCGAAAAATTCACCGCAGAAATCGGGTGTCGCCTGCCATCTCCCGCGGCTAGGATAATCGGCAATAAAGGATCACTCCCATGCTCGATACCTTGCGCAGCATCACCATCGAACCGGCCGACCTCGTGGTGCCGGACGAGCCCCATTCCGACTACGAGCGGGTGCGCCGGATTATCGCGTTCATCTCCGAGCGCTGGCGCGAGCAGCCGTCGCTGGAGGCGATCGCCGACCATGTGGGGCTCTCCACCACCCATGTGCACCATCTCTTCCGGCGCTGGGCCGGCCTGTCGCCCAAGGCCTTTCTCCAGGCAATCACGCTCGACAACGCCAAGGCGCTGCTGGCGGATTCCGCCAGCGTGCTCGATGCCACCTATGAGCTCGGCCTGTCGGGACCGGCCCGGCTGCACGACCTGTTCGTGACCCACGAGGCCATGACACCGGGCGATTACAAGGCGGGCGGCGCAGGCCTCACCATGCGCTTCGGCTTCCATCCCTCGCCGTTCGGCGAGTCGCTGCTCATCGTGACCGACAGGGGGCTCGCGGGCCTCGGCTTCGTGGACGACGGCGACCGTGCGGCGGCGCTCGCCGATATGACCCGCCGCTGGCCGAGGGCGGAATACGTGGAAGATCCGGCCGCCACGGCCCCGGTGGCCAGGCGCATCTTCAGCCCGTCGCAATGGCAGGCCGAGCAGCCGCTCCGGGTGGTGCTCATCGGCACCGATTTCGAGGTCCGTGTCTGGCAGACCCTGCTGCGCATCCCCCGCGACCGGGCCACTACCTATTCCGACATCGCCCGCCACATCGGCAAGCCCGCCGCCTGCCGGGCCGTGGGCGCGGCGGTGGGCAAAAACCCGGTCTCCTTCGTGGTCCCCTGCCACCGGGTCCTCGGCCGCTCGGGCGCGCTCACCGGCTACCATTGGGGGCTCACCCGCAAGCAGGCGATTTTGGGATGGGAAGCGGGGCGGAGCCTGAACGGCAGCGAGGCTTAGGAGCCCAACCACCGAGTGCCTACAGGGCTGTTCGGCCCCGGTTCAGGCAGCCTCAGCTAGTGCAACCTTCCCCATGCTCACCCGTTCGCTCAGGACGAGCGTGAAGGAGTTGCCGATGAAGGTTCTTGGATGGACTGCCGCATTGAGCCTGATCCTGGCCGGATGGGCGGGCAGTGCCTCGGCCGACCCGGACAAGGATGAGAGCGGCAAGGGCCGCTGGCGCGGCGGCTATGAGCGCAGCTATGACGGCCCTGGCCGTGCATACGGCTACGAGCAACCCCGCCGCGAGCGTCGCGCCTTCAAGGAAGAGTACGACGACGGCCGCTGCAAGGTCGAGCGCAAGCTGGAGAAGAGCGGCGAGTACAAGGAAGAGGTGAAGTGCCGGAACGGCTATCGGTCGAGCTACCGGTATTAAGGCGATCAATGCCGTCAGCACCCTAGCGGCAGACAGGTCGGGCTCAGGCGTTCCCGTCCCGCCGGAGGTGGAGGTAGAGCGGGTCGAAATCGCCCGCTGCCTTCAATCCCGCCCAGTCCAGGATGCTCACCTGCAGTCCCTTGCTGCGGATGAGCCCGTCGGCCCGAAGCTCCTGCAGTACCCGGTTGACGTGGACCGTGCTGGCGCCGACCGCATCCGCGAGTTCGGCCTGGGTGATGGGCAGGTCGAAGGTTCCGTCCTCAACGAGCCCGACCGCTTCCAGGCGCACCTTCAGCTCGCACAGGAGATGGGCCATCCGGTTATAGGCCTCGCGCCGCCCGATGCCGGTCATCCACTCCCGAAAGATCGAGGCGTCGACCAGGGTCTCGCGCCAGAAGGCGGCGGTGATCCGGGGATAGCGGTTGCAGATTTCGTGCAGGGTCTCATGCGGGATGAAGCCCAGCGTACAGGGGCTCACCGTGGCGACACTGTTGTCCATGACCTTCAGGTGCAGGCTCTGCAGGTCGGGGATGTCGCCGGGCACATGGAAGGCCACGATCTGCCGCTTCCCCTCGGCCGTGAGCTTGTAGACGCAGGTGAAGCCCTGCAGCACTAAGCAGCACTGGAAAGGGTGGTCGCCGACGCGCACGATGTCCTGGTCGGGCCTGAAGGCCGTGACCTGGATCGGAAGTTCGGACAGAACCTGCCTCTCCTCGTCCGACAGCGGGAAGATGCTCTCCAGCTTGCGGATCATCAGGCCGTTCGGGGAATGGGCCAGCATCGTCGGGCTCCTCTTCTCACGGGTCCAGCGTCCCGCAACCAGCCACAGCCATACCGGCCATGCGTCAGCATGGTAAGCCGGAGCAGCCTGCTTGGCCAGCCACCGTTCAGGAACCGTTCAGAGGCTTAAAATTCCAGACTTTTCCTCGGCTTCCGCCAGAAATCCGAACCAATCGCCCTTTCCTTGAGTTGTCAGACATTAGGCCATGAGGGAACGTCGTTGCCGCGCTATTTTTTCGATACATACGATGGCAACCTGTTTGTCCCCGACAGTGAGGGACTTGAGCTGCAGAACCTCGACACGGCCAAGGCCGAAGCTCAGAAGGCCCTTCCCGACCTGGCCCGGGATGCCCTTCCCGCCGGCGATCAGAAAACCTTCATCGTCAGCGTCCGAGACGAGGCCGGGCAGGTGGTCTTAAGGGCAGCGCTCAGCCTGATCGTTGAAATCACGCCTGAAAATTCCTCTGCCTGAAACGAAATTGCCCCGAGGCCGCCAGCCCATATTGCAGGAATGCAACAGGGTCCGGCTCCGGCGAATTGGCGCAAACTAGCGCCCACCTTCGTCTTGCAGCTCTGAAAACCCCTTCTTATATCAGCGCCAGCACGGGGCACGGCTCGGTTTGAGGCGGTCCCGGCAATTTGTCAGCAACATGTAAGCCATGGGCCGAGCTGCTTTGAGGGCTCGGCGGTCTGCTTGAAAGTGAGGGATCCCGCCATGGGTAAGGTCATTGGTATCGACCTCGGCACCACCAATTCCTGCGTCGCAGTCATGGAAGGCTCGACGCCCAAAGTCATCGAAAACGCGGAAGGCGCCCGGACGACCCCGTCCATCGTGGCGTTCACGGACGAAGGCGAGCGCCTCGTCGGCCAGCCGGCCAAGCGCCAGGCGGTCACGAACCCGTCGCGCACCTTCTTCGCCATCAAGCGCCTGATCGGCCGCACCTTCGACGACCCCATGACCAAGAAGGACATGGGCCTCGTTCCCTATCACATCGTGAAGGGCGGCAATAACGACGCCTGGGTCGAGGCCGACGGCAAGCAGATGTCGCCCTCGCAGATCTCCGCCTTCACCCTTCAGAAGATGAAGGAGACGGCCGAGTCCTATCTCGGGCAGCCCGTCACGCAGGCCGTCATCACGGTTCCCGCCTACTTCAACGACGCCCAGCGTCAGGCCACAAAGGATGCCGGCAAGATCGCCGGCCTCGAGGTCCTGCGCATCATCAACGAGCCGACGGCTGCGGCCCTGGCCTATGGCCTGGACAAGAAGCAGACCGGCATGATCGCGGTCTATGACCTCGGCGGCGGCACCTTCGACGTGTCCGTGCTCGAGATCGGCGACGGCGTGTTCGAGGTGAAGTCGACGAACGGCGACACCTTCCTCGGCGGCGAGGACTTCGACATGCGCCTGGTCGAGTACCTGGCGGCGGAGTTCAAGAAGGAGCAGGGCATCGACCTGACCAAGGACAAGCTCGCCCTCCAGCGCCTGAAGGAAGCGGCCGAGAAGGCCAAGATCGAGCTGTCCTCCGCGTCCCAGACCGAGATCAACCTGCCCTACATCACGGCGGATGCCTCCGGTCCGAAGCACCTGGCCCTCAAGCTCTCGCGCGCCAAGTTCGAGCAGCTCGTGGACGACCTCGTGCAGAAGACCATCGAGCCCTGCCGCAAGGCCCTCAAGGATGCGGGCATCAACCCCGGCGACATCGACGAGGTGGTTCTGGTCGGCGGCATGACCCGCATGCCCAAGATCCAGGAAGTGGTGAAGAACTTCTTCGGCAAGGAGCCGCACAAGGGCGTGAACCCGGATGAGGTCGTGGCCATCGGCGCTGCGATCCAGGCCGGCGTGCTCCAGGGTGACGTGAAGGACGTTCTGCTTCTCGACGTGACCCCGCTGTCGCTCGGCATCGAGACGCTCGGCGGCGTGTTCACCCGTCTGATCGATCGCAACACGACGATCCCGACGAAGAAGAGCCAGGTGTTCTCCACCGCGGAAGATAACCAGAACGCGGTGACGATCCGGGTCTTCCAGGGCGAGCGCGAAATGGCCGCGGACAACAAGCTGCTCGGCCAGTTCGACCTCGTGGGCATTCCGCCCGCACCCCGCGGCGTGCCGCAGATCGAGGTGACCTTCGACATCGACGCGAACGGCATCGTGAACGTCACGGCGAAGGACAAGGCGACCGGCAAGGAGCACCAGATCCGCATCCAGGCCTCCGGCGGTCTGTCCGACGCCGACATCGAGAAGATGGTGAAGGACGCCGAGGCTCACGCCGAGGAAGACAAGAAGCGTCGCGAGCTCGTCGAGGCGAAGAACCAGGGCGAGAGCTTGATCCACGCCACCGAGAAGTCTGTGACCGAGTACGGCGACAAGGTGTCGGAAGCCGACAAGCAGGGCATCACCACCGCCATCGACGCCCTGCGTCAGGCGCTGGCCGGCGAAGACTCCGAGGTCATCAAGGCCCGCACCACGGACCTGATGCAGGCCTCCATGAAGCTCGGCGAAGCCATGTACGCGGCCCAGGCCGGCGCTGCGGAAGGCGGCGAGCAGCCTGAGGGCGGCGACAACGCCCAGAAGGACGACGTCATCGACGCCGACTTCCAGGAAGTCGACGAAGGCGACAAGAAAAAGCGCGCCTAAATGACGAGCGCTCTTTAGAGAATTCGGCACCCGGTTTCATGACCGGGTGCCGTTTTCGTGAAATGAGCTTGAAACACCAATGATCGATCTACCGACCGCTCTCAGGAGCGCCTGACATGTCCAATCGTCCTCACAGGCAGATTTTGGCTGGCATGCTCTGCGCTGGGGTGGTGGTAACGCCTGCTTGGGCCGAGATGGATCCAAAAACACGCCGGAGCATGCAATATCTTCACAAGAGCATGCTCCTCGTTGAGCAGAATCTAAAACTAGCGACCGAGAAGAAGGACTATTCACGAGCCGCGCTTGCTAACGACTTGCTCTTCACCTACCAGCGGCTCAACGAGAATTCCAGTTCGTCCAACACCTGTCTTGAGGCGCTCAATGGGTTGAAAGGAATAGCTACTGCTATTGCCTTTGCAGTGCATCCGGTCACGAAAGATCCTTCTGACCGGTTTTCCAATACTATGAGACCTTCTGAAGAGATTTTGGCCAAGACCTATGATGAAGGTCAAGCTCTTTACCGGCCCAAAATGAGTGCGTGTGAAGAAGAGATCAATTACAAGCCGACTCCTCGGCTGCTTCCTGAAAAAATGCCGCTGATGAGATGAGTATGTCCAAGCGCGATTACTACGAGGTTCTCGGCGTCGCGAAGACCGCGACCGAGGCGGAAATGAAATCCGCCTTCCGCAAGCTCGCGATGCAGTATCACCCGGACAAGAATCCGGGCAATCACGAGGCCGAGGTCAAGTTCAAGGAAATCAACGAGGCCTACCAGACCCTCTCCGACGGCCAGAAGCGCGCGGCCTACGACCGCTACGGCCATGCGGCCTTCGCCAATGGCGGCGGCGCCGGCGGGCCGGGCTTCAACGGCGATTTCTCCGACTTCATGTCGGATATCTTCGAGAACTTCTTCGGCGATGCCAGCGGCGCGCGGGGTCGCGGCCGCGGGGCCGGCGGGCGCGAGCGCGGCGCCGACATGCGCTACAATCTCGAGATCACCCTCGATGAGGCCTTCCACGGCAAGAACGCGGAGCTCAGGATTCCGACCTCCGTCACCTGCGAGGCCTGCACGGGCTCCGGGGCGAAGCCGGGCTCCAAGCCCAAGGCCTGCCCGACCTGCGGCGGCGCCGGTCGGGTGCGGGCGACGCAAGGGTTCTTCTCCATCGAGCGCACCTGCCCCAACTGCCACGGGCGCGGCGAGGTCATCGACGACCCCTGCGCCTCCTGCGGCGGCGCCGGACGCGTCACCCGCGAGCGCACGCTCTCGGTCAACATCCCGGCGGGCGTCGAGGACGGCACGCGCATCCGCCTTGCGGGCGAGGGCGAAGCCGGCCTACGCGGCGGGCCTGCGGGCGATCTCTACATCTTCCTGTCGATCAAGCCGCACCCGTTCTTCCAGCGCGACGGGGCGGACCTGTTCTGCCGCGTGCCGATCTCCATGGTGACGGCCGCCATCGGCGGCGAGTTCAATGTGCCGACGCTGGGTGGCTCCGAGGCGCTCGTGAAGGTGCCCGAGGGCACCCAGACCGGCAAGCAGTTCCGCCTGAAGGGTAAGGGCATGCCGGTGTTGCGCTCGCGCGATGTGGGCGACCTCTACATCCAGGTTGTTGTGGAAACCCCGCAGAAGCTCACCAAGCGCCAGCGCGAGCTCCTGATGGAGTTCGACCAGGAGTGCTCCAAGGAAAACCACCCGGAAAGCTCGGGATTTTTCTCGCGTTTCCGCGAGTTTCTCGACGGACTGGGCGGATCAACTTAACTTGACGGTCGTTTTCATTGGATTCTAAAGAGCGAACGTGATCTGCAAGATCGAGGGGTCAGCTTAGTGGTTCAGTCGTTCCAACGGCCAACGGCCCGGAAAATCCCTCTCAAGAAAGATCGCTTCCAGGATGAGGCGCGCTTCCTGCGGTCCTGGCTCGAACGGCCGCTCACCGTCGGTGCGGTCACCCCGTCCGGCAAGATCCTGGCCAGGACCATGGCGGCCTATGTGGACCCGCGCATTCCAGGCCCGGTGATCGAGCTCGGCCCCGGCACCGGCCCGGTGACCGATGCCCTGATCCGGCGCGGCGTGGCCCAGGACCGGCTGGTCCTCATCGAGTACAACCCCGAATTCTGCCAGCTCTTGAAGCGCCGCTTTCCCAAGGCGACGATCATCCAGGGCGATGCGTACGATCTGAAGGAGACGCTCTCGGGCATCCTTAAGGAGCCCGGGGCCGCCACCGTGTCGAGCCTGCCGCTCTTCACCAAGCCCATGGATCAGCGCCTGGAGCTGCTCGAGACCGCGCAGGCGATGATGCATCCTGGCGCGCCGTTCATCCAGTTCACCTATGCGGTGGTGCCGCCGATCCCGGCGCGCTCGGACAGCTACAGCGCCCGTGCCTCCAACCGGATCTGGCGCAACCTGCCCCCGGCCCGCGTCTGGGTCTACAACAAGGTCACTAACCCATGAGTGCCGCGATGTCTCTTCCGACGAATTCCGTCCCCGCAGGAGACATTCGCGACAGGCTCATCATCGGCCTCGATGTTCCGTCCGTCGAGGAGGCGCGCGCGCTCGTCGAGCGCATCGGCGATGCCGGCACCTTTTACAAGATCGGCTATCAGCTGGCGTACGCAGGCGGTTTCGAATTCGCCCGCGAGCTGATCGGCCAGGGCAAGAAGGTCTTTCTCGATCTCAAGCTTCACGACATCGGCAACACGGTGGAGGAAGGCGTGCGCTCGGTGGCGCGCCTCGGCGCCACGTTCCTCACCGTCCATGCCTATCCGCAGACCATGCGCGCCGCGGTGGCCGGAAAGGCCGGAACGGGCCTGAAAATCCTCGCCGTCACCGTGCTGACGTCCTACGACGACAACGATCTCGTGGAGGCGGGCTATGCACCCGTCCCGGCGGCGGAACTCGTGGCGCGCCGCGCCGAGCAGGCGCGCGATCTCGGCGTCGACGGCATCGTCTGCGCGGCCACGGAAGCACAAGCCGTGCGCGGCATCGTTGGCCGCAACTGCCTGATCGTCACCCCCGGCATCCGCCCCGCGGGCTCGGAGGCCGGCGATCAGAAGCGCATCGTCACACCGGCGGAAGGGATCCGGCTCGGGGCCAACCACCTCGTGGTCGCCCGCCCCATCGTGAAGGCCGCCGATCCGCGGGCCGCGGCGGAAGCCATCTTGCGCGACATCGCCGGCGCCTGAGAGACACCCGATGCTGGCTCGCCTGCTCCTTGCGTGCTCCTGCCTCCTTGCGCTCGCCGGCACAGCCCGGGCCGACACCTGCACCCTCGTCACCGCGTTTGACACCGGCCGCGTGCTGAAGCGCGAGGGCGATTGCGAGCGCCGCAACAGCCCGGCCTCCACGTTCAAGGTTCCGTTGAGCGTGATGGGCTACGACGCCGGCATCCTCAAGGACGAGGACGAGCCCGCTTGGCCCTACAGGCCCGAATACAAGGCCTGGAACGAGGCATGGCGGAAGACCATCACCCCGCGCCCGTGGCTGCGCGACTCCGTGGTCTGGTATTCGCAGGTGCTGACCCGCGAGATGGGCATGGAGCGCTTCCGGCGTTATGTCGATGCGTTCGGTTATGGCAATCGCGACGTGAGCGGCGACAAGGGCAAGGCCAACGGCCTCACCCATGCGTGGCTGAGCTCCTCGCTTCAGATCTCGCCCGTCGAGCAGATCGCTTTTCTGACAAAGCTCCTCAAGCGCGAGCTGCCTGTCTCCGCGAAGGCTCACGACATGACGCTTGCGGTCATGCCCACCTTCCCGCTGCCCGACGGCTGGACGGCCTATGCCAAGACGGGCTCGGGCTTTCAACCGTCGCGGGACGGCAGCCCAAACCGCGACCGCCAGTTCGGCTGGTTCGTCGGATGGGCGCAGAAGGGCGAACGCAAGATCCTCTTCGCACGCCTGATCCGCGACGAGCGCAAGGAAAACTCCGTGGCGAGCTTCCGTGCCCGCGACAGCCTGTTGGTGGATCTGCCCGCTCTTCTGGCGGATTGATCTCCTCAGAGCACAATCATGAGAAGGGAATGGATGGGACATTCCTCATTTGTCATGGCCGGCCTTGTGCCGGCCATCCCGATCGTGTGAAGCGCTGCGCCTATCGGATCGGGATCACCGGCACAAGGCCGGTGATGACGGGGAAATGAGGGTTGACGCTACAGCCGCATTGGCATTCGCTGCCATACCCGAATCCTCCAAAGGAGCGCCCGATGCCCAAAGGCTATGTCATTGCCCGCGTGACCGTCACGAACCCCGAGGCCTACGCGGAATACGCCAAGGGCGCCACCGAGGCGATCAGGCAATATGGCGGCCGGCCGCTGGTGCGCGGCGGCGCCTATGAAGCGCTCGAAGGCGAGGCACGTCCCCGCAACGTGGTGATCGAGTTCGACTCGGTCGAGCAGGCCAGGACCTATTACAATTCTCCCGAATATCAGGCCGCGAAGGCCAAGCGCGAGGGCGCCTGCGTGGCCGAATTCGTGCTTGTGGAAGGAGCTTGAACCATGAAGGGCTATTGGATCGGCCGTGTCGACGTCACGAACCCCGACGCCTACCAGAACTACGTGAAGGCCAATGCGGTGCCGTTCGCCAAATACGGTGCCCGCTTCCTGGTGCGCGGCGGCGCGTATCGGATCGGCGAGGGAGAGGCCCGCGCCCGCAACGTGGTGATCGAGTTTCCGAGCTACGAGGCGGCGCTGGAATGCTGGGACTCGCCGGAATACCAAGCCGCGAAGGCCGAGCGCGACGGTCATGCGGTCGCTGACATCATCATCATCGAAGGCTACGAGGGGCCGCAGCCGGGGTGAGGACTCCCTTTCCCTCTCCCGCAAAGGGGAGAGGGAAAGGTTGGCACCGCTTCTCACTCGCCTTCCAAGCCGCTATATCCGAGCCCGACAGAACAGGAGATGGCCATGAGCGAGATGCGACTTGTCGTGGTGGGCGCCGCCGGACGCATGGGGCGCATGCTCATCAAGGCCGTAGCTGAGGCGGAAGGCTGCGTGCTGGTCGGCGCCATCGAACGGCAGGGTTCGCCGGTTCTCGGACAGGATGCCGGGCTTCTCGCCGGAACAGGCCCGCTCGGCGTGACCGTCACAGACGATCCCCTGCCCGTGTTCGCCCAGGCCGACGGCGTGCTGGACTTCACGGCGCCTGCCGGAACCGTTGCCTTCGCAGCGCTCGCGGCCCAGGCGCGCATCGTCCATGTGATCGGCACCACCGGCTTGGCAGAAGCCGACTTCGCCAAGCTGGAGGCGGCCGCGCGCCATGCGCGCATCATCCAGTCCGGCAACATGTCGCTCGGCGTCAATCTGCTCGCGGGCCTCGTGCGCAAGGTGGCGGCGACCCTGGGCGAGGACTTCGACATCGAGGTGCTGGAAATGCACCACCGCATGAAGGTGGACGCGCCTTCGGGCACGGCGCTGCTCCTTGGAGAAGCGGCAGCGGAGGGACGGAAGATTTCGCTCAAAGAGCGCTCCGTACGCAGCCGCGACGGGCATACCGGCGCGCGCAATCCCGGCGATATCGGCTTCGCGACCCTGCGTGGCGGCACCGTGATCGGCGAGCATTCCGTGATCTTCGCCGGTGCCGGCGAGCGCCTGGAGCTGTCGCACCGGGCCGAGGACCGGGGCCTTTTCGCCCAAGGCGCCGTGAGGGCCGCCCTCTGGGGCTTCGACAAGAAGCCCGGCTATTACACCATGGACCATGTCCTTGGCCTTGATCGGCTTTAGAGCATCGGACCCAAAAGTGGACTTGCACTTTTGGGATCCAGCCGATGCTCAATCCATAACTTGCGCATCGTACAGTCCGGAAAACCGGATCCACTTTTCCGCACGATGCGCTAGAACACGCCACACGATATTTTCTGGAGACACGACGATATGGATCGCCTTCTTGTGCTTGCCCGCCACGGCCAGAGCGAATGGAACCTCAAGAACCTGTTCACCGGCTGGAAGGATCCGGGCCTGACCGATCTCGGCGTGCAGGAAGCGCGCACCGCCGGTCAGAGACTCAAGGAGATGGGCGTCCAGTTCGACGTCGCCTTCACGTCCGATCTCGGACGGGCGCAGCGCACCTGCAAGCTGATCCTGGAAGAGATCGGCCAGCCCGACCTCAAGACCATTGCCAATATGGCCCTGAACGAGCGCGACTACGGCGATCTCGCCGGCCTCAACAAGGATGACGCCCGCGCCCGCTGGGGCGAGGAGCAGGTGCATCTCTGGCGCCGCTCCTACGATGTGCCGCCCCCCGGTGGCGAGAGCCTGAAGGACACGGTGGCCCGCGTGCTGCCCTACTACATCCGCGAGATCCTGCCCCGCGTCATGCGCGGCGAGCGCGTACTGGTGGCCGCCCACGGCAACTCGCTGCGCGCCCTCGTGATGGTGCTCGACGGCCTGACCTCCGAGACGATCCCCGGCCTCGAGCTCGCGACCGGCATTCCGCTGGTTTACAAGCTCAACGAGGACACGACGGTGGCCGACAAGAAGGTGCTGGAGGGGTAAGGGATTTGCCACTGTCATTCCGGGCTCGACCCCCGGTCGCCCCGGAATGATAGTGGAGTGCGATGAAAGCCATGCCTGCCATCACCCTCGCGCCCGGCCTCGTCTACCACCCTGACTATCTCGACCGCCCGGCGCAGGAGCAGTTGCTCCAGTCTCTGCGCAAGATCACGAAGACCGCGCCTCTTTTCACCCCGCGCATGCCGCGCACCGGAAAAGCGTTTTCCGTGCGCATGGCCAATTGCGGGCGGCTGGGCTGGGTGTCGGATGTGCAGGGCTATCGCTATCAGCCGACGCATCCCGAGACGGGCGAGCCGTGGCCCGCCCTGCCGGAACAGGTGCTGCGGGCTTGGAAGGAGTTGAGCGGCTACCCGCACCCGCCCGATGCCTGCCTGATCAACTTCTACGAACCCACAGCCCGCATGGGCATGCACCAGGACAAGGACGAGGAAGAGTTCGACGCGCCCGTCGTCTCCCTGTCGCTCGGCGACACGGCGCTGTTCCGCTATGGCGGCCTTGAGCGCAGGGACCCGACAAAATCGATCAGGCTCCGCTCCGGTGACGCGATCGTGTTCGGCGGGCCGGCGCGGCTGATCTATCATGGCATCGACCGGCTCAACGCCGGCAGCTCGGACCTGCTGCCGCAGGGCGGGCGGCTCAATCTCACCTTGCGCAAGGTGGAAAAGGCGCTCTAGCCTCTGCTACACCACGACCTGCACGTTTCCTGGAGGGGCATACCCATGAAAGCTTTTGCAGCCGCTGCCTTGGGTTTCATCCTGTCGCTACAGGCCGCCCTCGCGGCCGAGCCCGTGTTTCCGCCCGCCTCGCGGATCGGCATCGTGCCGCCGCAGGACATGACGGTGTCGCGGCGCTTCAGCGGCTTCGAGAACGAGGAGAAGGCCGCGGCCATCAACCTCGTGGAGATGCCCGCGCAGGCCTATGAGCAGCTGGTCAAGGGCTTCACTAAGGATGCCCTGAAGCGCCAGGGCCTGAACGAAACTTTCCGCGAGAATCTGAAGCTCGGCGACAAGGCCGGGGTGCTGATCGGCGGCACCATGGAAGGCCCGGTGCAGGGGCGCAAATGGGTCATGGCGGTCAAGGGCCAGGACATGGCCGGCCTCATTATCGCGCAGGTGCGCGGCGGCAGCGACGGCTACAGCGAGGCCCAGATCCGGGAGGCTCTGAAGAGCGTCGCCCTGCGCGGACCGATCTCCATCGAGGAGCAGGTCTCCGCCCTGCCCTTCCGGCTGGGCGACCTTGCGGGCTTCAGGCCCGTGCGGTCGGTCTCCGGCAACTCGGTCCTGTTCACGGACGGCCCCAAGGACACGATCAAGGCCGTGGAGCAGCCGATCCTCATCATGGCCGCCTCGCTCAGTCCTGCGCCGTCCGCCGACGAGCAGCGCAACCAGTTCGCCCGCGCGGCCCTCAACGCCAACCAGATCCTCAAGGATGTCAGGATCGAGCGCTCGGAAGCCTTCCGCTTCAGGGGCCAGGACTGGCACGAGATCGTCGCCAAGGCCGTGGAGGCGGAATCGGGCCAGCCCATCATCGTGATGCAGACCATCCGCTTTGAGCCCAATCGCTACGTGCGCATGGTAGGCCTGACCCGGGTGGAGCAGCGGGACGAAAACCTGCGGCGCTTCCGGGCAGTGATCGACGGCGTGGAGATGAACGCCTACTAGTCCCTGGCCGGAAAGGCCGGCAGGGACCAGCCGTGCAGGAGGGCGAGCGCCCTTAAGCCGAAGGCCGCAACAAAGCCCAGCGCCGCGCTGAGGAACGGATCGAGGCCGAAGGCCTGCAGGGCCACCATGACGGCAGCACCCAGGGCCGCTGCCGTGACATAGATCTCCTTGCGCAGCACCAGGGGCGTCGTTCCGGCGAAGATGTCCCGGATGATGCCGCCGAACGTGGCCGTGACGGTGCCGAGCGCCACCGCCGACAGGGCCGGCACGCCGGCGCCGAGCGCCTTGGCCGTGCCCGAGACTGCAAAGAGTGCCAAGCCCAGGGCATCCGCCCACAGCAGCAGACGGCCCTGCCGCCCGCCCTCGATCCAGATGACGCGCTTGGGGCCGAGGGCGAAGACCAGCTCAGCCACGATCAGGCAGACGAGCACATCGCCCGGATCACCCACCCAGAAGACCGGTCGGATGCCGATGAGCAGGTCCCGCACGGTCCCGCCGCCGACGCCCGTGAGGGTCGCCAGCAACGCAAAGCCGAACGGGTCCATGCCCTTGCGGGCCGCCATCAGCGCCCCGGAGAGCGCGAAGACGGCGACGCCGATGGTCTCAAAGGGGATGGATTGGAGGAAAGTCACCTGGAGCCTGACCTTGCCCGCTGGAGCCTTAAGACGCTCTCGTATTGATCATGCAGGTCCGTTTCAGGCAATGGCTATTGGCTCAGAAGCGGCACAGCCAGCCCTCTCCCCCCTTGTGGAGGAGAGTTGGAGAGGGGGGTACAGCACAGGGCTGAAATCAGCATGGCGCCAACTCCCCCTTCCCTAGCCCTCCCCCACAAGGAGGGAGGGGACACCCACGCGACTCGGGGTATCGGCTTCGTTAAGACGCCGACGAGTTGTCCGCCGTCTCGCTGCCGGCCCCGTTGGCGGCGGCCTTCGGGCCGCCCTTGGAGACGCCGACCAGCGCGGGGCGCAGGACGCGCTCGCCGATAACGTAGCCGGACTGGACCACCTGCAGGACCGTGCCGTTCGGCACCTCCGCGTTGGGGATCTCGAACATGGCCTGGTGCAGGTTCGGGTCGAACTTCTGCCCCTGCGGGTCGAGCCGCTTCACCCCGTGGCGCTCCAGATTCTTCAACAGGTCGCGCTCGGTGAGGTCGATGCCGTCGATGAGGCCCTTGAAGGCGCCTTCGGCGGTCCTGCTCGCCTCCTCAGGCACGCTCTCGATGGCGCGGCGGATATTGTCGGCCACGTTGAGCATGTCGCGGGCGAAGTTCGCCACCGCATAGGTGCGGGCGTCGGCGATCTCGCGCTCGGTGCGGCGGCGCAGGTTCTCCATGTCGGCCATCAGGCGCAGGAGCTTGTCCTTGAGATCCGTCTTCTCGGCCTCGAGAACGGCGATCGGGTCGGCCTCGGGCGCGGAAGCAGCCTCTTGGGCAGCGTCGTTGACGGGCTCGGCCTGCGGGGCCGCGTTCTGGTTTTCCGTGTCGTTCGGATTCATGGTCGATCAACTGAAGGTGGGAGAAAGAAGGGTTCGGGGCACATATCAGGTCCCTTAAGCCACAAATCAAGCGCTGCGCCGCTGGAGGGCGGCGGTTTCCTCTGCCTTGAACACGTCCAGCAGGGCCCGGCGGATCGTGGCCTGGCGGCCCGCATGGGTGATCTTCGTGCCGGTCAGATCCGTCACGTAGAACACGTCCACGGCCTTCTCGCCGAAGGTCACGATATGGGCCGAGGCGATGTTGAGGTTGAGCTTGCCTAAAGCCGTTGTGAGGTCGTAGAGCAGGCCCGGCCGGTCGAGGCCGGAGACCTCGATCACCGTCTGGCGGTTCGACAGGGAATTGTCGATGGTCACCTCCGGGGGCACGTGGAAGGCCCGCGAAGCAGGCTTGGACGGACGCTTGCCGTCCACGAGATCGGCGATCCTCACCTCGCCCTTCAGGGCCCGCTCGATGGCCTTGGCGACCCGCTCGGCCCGGCGCAGCTCGTCCTCATCCCGGTCGAAGGCGCGGGAGAGCACGATGGTGTCGAGCGCAAGGCCGTCCGTGGTGGTGAAGATCTGCGCATCGACGATGTTGCCGCCGGACGCCGCGCAGGCTCCCGTGATAATGGCGAGCAGGCGCGGATGGTCCAGTGACAGGATGGTGAGTTCGGTCACCGCCCGGAACTGGTCCGTCTCGTAGGCGGTGGTGACGGTTCGCCCGCCCTTTTCGGCTTCCCTCAGGAGACGCGCCTGCTTCGCCCGCCTGGTCTCGTCCGTCTTCATCCAGTAGCCCGGCGTATGGCGGGCCGCGTATGCTTCGAACTCTTCGTCCGACCAGTCGGGCAGCTCGGCCCGCAACTGCTCCTGGGCGAGGCGCACGCGCTCGGAGCGGGCGAGATCCGCAACCCCGCCGCCGAGGATCACCTCCGTCTCGTGATAGAGGTTGCGCAGGAGCTGGCCCTTCCAGCCCGTCCAGGTGCCTGGGCCCACAGCCTTGATGTCGGCGATGGTGAGCACGAGCAGGAGCTTGAGGCGCTCCATGGTCTGCACCACCTCGGCGAAGCTCTTGATGGTGGCGGGATCGGACAGGTCGCGGCTCTGCGCCGTGTTCGACATGAGCAGGTGATGCTCGATGAGCCAGGCGACCGTGTCGGTTTCCGCGTCGGTGAGGCCGAAGCGCGGCCCGAGCTTGCGGGCGATCGCGGCCCCGGCAGTCGAATGATCCTCCGGCCTGCCCTTGGCGATGTCGTGCAGAAACACCGCCACATAAAGCGCCCGCCGGTTCTGGATGGTGGGGAAGATCCGGTTCGCCAGCGGATGCTCGCCCCCGAGATGCCCCGCCTCGATCTCGGTGAGCACGCCGACGGAGCGGACGAGATGCTCGTCCACCGTATAGTGATGGTACATGTTGAACTGCATCATCGCGACGATGCGGCCGAAATCCGGCACGAGGCGGCCGAGCACGCCGGCCTCGTTCATCTGACGCAGCACCACCTCCGGGGCATGCTTGGACGTGATGATCTCGAGAAACAGCCGATTGGCTTCAGGGTCGTTGCGCAGGCTCGGGCCGATGAGCTTGAGCGAGCGCGTGGCCAGGCGCTTCGCATCGGGGTGGATCGCGAGATTGTGCCGGTCGGCAAGCCAGAACAGGCGGATCAGGTTGACGGGATCGCGCTCGAAGGCCTCCTCGCAGGCGACATTGAGGCGGTTGTTGTCGATGGCGAAATCGTCCCCCACCAGCGCGCCGCCGCGCCGGCGGCGGAAGCGGCCGAGCACCCGGTCGAGCATGGGGCGCGGCTTGGTCTGGCGCGCTTCGAGCTCGGCGCAGACGATGGCGGTGAGATCGCCCACATCCTTGGCGATCAGGAAATAGGCCTTCATGAACCGCTCGACCGCCGACAAGCCGCCCCGGGGCGCATAGCCGATGCGCTCGGCAATGGTGCGCTGGAGGTCGAAGGTCAGGCGCTCCTCGGCACGGCCGGTGGCGAAATGTATGTGGCAGCGCACGCGCCACAGAAACTCCTCGCAGCGGGCGAACAGGTTGAACTCGTCCTTCGTGAACAGGCCCGCGGTCACGAGTTCTTCGGGTTCCTTCACCCGGTAGACATACTTTGCGATCCAGAAGAGCGTGTTGAGATCGCGCAATCCCCCCTTGCCGTCCTTCACGTTGGGCTCGACGAGGTAGCGCGAGGCGCCGGCCTTGGCGACGCGCGCATCGCGTTCCTTCAGCTTGGCATCGACGAAGGCCGGAGCCGAGGTCGCGATGATTTCCTTGTCGAAGCGCTTGGTCAGATCGTCGAAGAGCTCCCGGTCACCGAACAGGAAGCGCGTCTCGAGAAGCGACGTGCGGATCGTCATATCCGCGTGCGCCTCGCGCAGGCACTCCTCCACGGAGCGGGTCGCGTGCCCGACCTTCAGCTTCAGGTCCCACAGCACATAGAGCATGGCCTCGACCACGCTCTCGCTCCACGCCGTCTGCTTGTAGGGCAGGAGGAACAGGAGATCGACGTCGGAGCCCGGCGCCAGGGTGCCGCGCCCGTAGCCGCCGGTCGCCGCCACGGCAACGCGTTCTCCGGCGGACGGATTGGCACTGGGGTAGAGATGCAGGACGACCGCATCGTGGACGATGCGCACCAGCGCATCCATGCGCTCGCAGAGATACCGGGCGCAGGCGAGCCCGTCCTGGTTCTCCAGAAGCTTCGCCTCGGCCTCTGCCCTCCCCTCATCGAGGAAAGTTTTGAGCAGGGGAACAAGCCCGGCACGTAAGCCCGCGGCATCCTGGATCGTCTGGCTGCCAAGGCTTTGCAGAATGGTCTGAGGCTTCAGGGATGGCATGGAACAACCGTATACGAGGTGTCGTTTGGCTTACCACCAGAAACGACCTCTGCCCAAGGGCTGACCAAGGTTTGACTGGCCTTATCCGGAAAAGCGGATAAGATGTTCTTTATAAGAAATCTCGTTTGACATAACAAACGTTCGGTCCTATAAAAAGGACACGCGCCGATTTGAAGCATGCAGATTGCGGGCGCGAAACAAGTGCAGCTAAAGCGCCGGGCGCCTCTTACGATGCTCCCATGCGCCAAACATGGGACCAATATGATGAGCCTGACCCGCCGCCTCCTCCTCGCCGCCTCTGTCGCCACCAGCCTGACATTGCTTGCCAACGGCGCCATTGCGCAGCCCAAGGAAATCAAGATCGACTTCGCCACCTACAACCCGGTGAGCCTTGTTCTGAAAGACAAAGGCTTCCTTGAGAAGGAACTGGAGAAGGATGGCATCAAGGTGCGCTGGGTGCAGTCGCTCGGCTCCAACAAGGCGCTTGAATTCCTGAACGCTGGCTCGATCGATTTCGGCTCCACGGCCGGCGCCGCAGCCCTGATCGGCAAGATCAACGGCAACCCGATCAAGTCGATCTATGTCTATTCCCGCCCTGAATGGACGGCGCTGGTGACCCGCAAGGATACGGGCATCAGCAAGGTCGAGGACCTGAAGGGCAAGCGCGTGGCCGTGACCCGCGGCACCGATCCGCACATCTTCCTGGTGCGCGCCCTGCAGGAGGCCAAGCTCACCGAGAAGGACGTGAAGCTCGTCCTGCTCCAGCATCCGGATGGCCGCACGGCGCTCGAGCGCGGCGACGTGGATGCCTGGGCCGGCCTCGACCCGCTGATGGCCGCCGCTGAAGTGGAAACCGGCGCGCAGCTGTTCTACCGCAACGCCGGCGCCAACACCTGGGGCGTGCTCAACGTCTCGGAAGCCTTCGCCAAGGAGAACCCAGCCCTCGTGGAGCGCGTGCTCAAGGCCTATGAGGAAGCGCGCAAATATGCGCTTGCCAATAAGGACGAGCTGAAGAAGTCCCTGATCGCCTATACCAAGCTGCCTGACCCGGTGATCGAGCGCCAGCTCGAGCGCACGGAGCTCACGCACTCCTCCATCGGTCAGCCTCAGGTCGACACCATCCTGGCCGCAGGCCTCGCCCTGCAGCAGGCCGGTGTCATCACCCCTGAAACCAATGTGCGCGCCGCCGTCGACTCGCTGATCGACCGCCGCTTCGCCACTGCGTCGCGCTGATGATTTCATCACGGGAGAGCGCCGTGACAGGCCCAGCCACAAGCCAAGCCTGGTCCTCCCATGAGGGTGCCGCCGCTCTCGCGGCCCCAACCTCCACCGAGAAGCGACGCGTCTTCGACTGGCGCATCCTTCTCGGCTTTTTCCTGCCTGTCGCCATTGCGCTCCTCTGGGAGGCCGCCGTCACCTTTGGCTTCGCAGAAGGCCGCCTTGTGCCGCCGCCGAGCCGCATCATCGCGATGCTTTGGGGGCTGGCGCAAACCGGCGAGCTGTGGACCCATGCCTGGATGACGCTCTGGCGCGTTCTCGTGGGTTTCATCATCGGTGCGTTGTCGGGCATCGTGCTCGGTGCACTCTCGGGCTCCAGCCAGACCCTTCGGCAATTGCTCGACCCGACCCTGCAGGCCCTGCGCGCCATTCCCTCCATCGCCTGGGTGCCGCTGTTCATTCTGTGGCTCGGCATCTTCGAGGCGTCGAAGGTGGCGCTGATCGCGGTCGGCGTGTTCTTCCCGGTCTATCTCGGCATCGCGGGCGCGATCCTCTCCGTTGACCGCAAGCTTGTGGAAGTGGGCCACGTGTTCCGCCTCTCGCGCATCCAGCTCGCGCGGCGCATCCTGCTGCCGGCGGTTCTGCCGGAAGCCGTAATTGCGCTGCGCTCAGGCCTCGGACTCGGCTTCATGTTCGTGGTCGCGGCCGAGTTCATGGGCGCATCGGAGGGCCTCGGCTATCTGCTGGTCGACGGCCAGCAGATGGGCAAACCCGACCAGATTCTTGCGGCCATCATCGCCTTCGCGATCCTCGGAAAGCTCGCCGACAGCCTGCTCCTTGTCGCCACCAAGCCGCTCGTGCGCTGGCAGGACACCGTGCGGGAGAGATTGTGATGTTGAGCTTCGAGCACCTCTCCAAAACCTATGCCGACGGCACACGTGCGCTCTCGGATATCAATCTCACCGTACATGAAGGCGAGATCGTTGCGCTGATCGGCGGATCGGGCTGCGGAAAGACCACGCTCCTTCGCCTCATCGCGGGCCTCGATCGGGAAAGCGCCGGTCGGATCCGGCTTGATGGCGAAGTGCTCTCCGGGCCTCATCCAGCGGTGGGCATCGTGTTCCAGGAGCCGCGCCTGCTGCCGTGGCTGTCGGTGTTCGATAACATCGCATTCGGGCTCGACGGATTGAGCACCGCCGAGAAGAAGGCGCGCGTGACGCATGCGCTTGAAAAGATCGGCCTCGTCGAGCATGCCGACCGCTGGCCGCGCGATTTGTCAGGCGGCCAGCAGCAGCGTGTGTCGATTGCCCGCGCGTTTGTCACCAACCCCAAGGTGCTCCTCCTCGACGAGCCGTTCTCGGCGCTCGATGCCTTCACCCGTGCGAGTCTGCACGAGCACCTGCTCGGTCTGTGGGAGGAAACCCGCCCGACCGTGGTGCTCGTCACGCACGACGTGCAGGAGGCGGTGACGCTGGCCGACCGCGCCGTGGTCATGCAGCCGAAACCGGGACGCATCTTCGACGAGTTGCCGCTCACGCTCGCGCGTCCGCGCGACAGGACGGGGCTTCCCTTCGAGACCTCCGTGCGCCGCGTCTTGACGGCTCTCGACCATTCCCTCAAAGCTCCGCAACAGCAGCCCCAGCGCGAACGCGACCGACAGGCCGCCGCGCTGTGGTGGTAACATATCCAAGGACACCATCATGGACGCCACCGCCCTTCGCGCCCTCCAGGCGCCGCTGAAGGATCAGTACCGCAGCGACCCGAACGCCGCCGTCATCACCCTGAAGGCGCAAGGCACGCTCGACGACCAGCACATCGCCTGCAAGGTCGAGACCGGCCGCGCGCTTGCGGTTGCCGGCCTGCACCCGGCCACCGGCGGTTCCGGGGCGGAGCTGTGCTCCGGCGACATGCTGCTCGAAGCGCTCGTGGCCTGCGCGGGCGTAACGCTGAAGGCTGTGGCCACTGCGCTCGAAATCGACCTGCGCCACGGCGCCGTGAAGGCGGAAGGCGATCTGGATTTCCGGGGCACCCTCGGCGTCGATAAGGGCGCACCCGTGGGCTTCAAGAACATCCGCCTTTCCTTCGAGGTCGACACGGATGCGCCGCAGGAGAAGATCGACCAGCTGCTCAAGCTCACCGAGCGCTACTGCGTCGTCTTCCAGACCCTCAACAACAAGCCCGAGCTGAACGCGACGCTGACGCGCCGCTGATCTATCGGGCCTGCGAGCCGGGATACGCCACGCTCTTGGGGGCGATCTGCTCCGGCGGATGCGTCGGAGCGTGGCGGCGGACACGTTCGAGATCACGGTCCTCGTCGAGGCTTTTCGCGGCTCGCCTCAGGGCATCGTCTGAGTACTCTTCGGCCAGCCTGCCGAACACCTCGGGCGACAGTCTCGACAGGGACTGGAGGGCTTTCTGCAGCTTGATCCCCACCTCGACCAGACCGGCACCGTCCCGCGCGATGGGCACGAAGAAATCCTCCATCATGTCGGCGGTGGACAGGGCCGGCATCCGCACCTTGGGAAAGGCGATGTCCTCCTCCTCGGCACTCCGGCCGCCGTAGAGGGCCAAGATGCGAACGCCGGCATTGATCACGTCGATGGCGGTCCCTGGATCGTTGATGGCCGGCGACAACGCCCGCGAGGCCACCTCGCCCAGGGCGATGAGACCAAAGCGAGGATCCTGCTCGTACGTGCGTCGCCCGCCGATGAGAAAGGCACGGCGCACCCGGTCGATGTCCTCGTCCGACATCTCCTCGTCCACATAGGCGACAGGGCGCGTCGGCTCGACGAAGGCGCCGGGCAGAACATCCACGTCGATCAGCACGTCCCTGCCCTCGACGATGGAGGCCAGCTTCTCCACGTCGATGTTCTGAACGTAACCGATCTCGGCGGGATAGACGGCGCGCGCCATGCGGATCCAGTCCAGGCGAGGCGCGGCGCGAAGATGCGGATGCCTGCACCATCGACTGAGGGCCGAGGACGTGGCCTCTTCGAGCTGCTCGATGGTCTCGCGCACGGTGCCGAGCTTGGTCAGCCGGCTGATCCAGCGCAGCAGCGTCACCACGATGAAGATGATCACCAGGATGGTAACGGCGAGCAGGACCAAGCGTCCGGTGGAGCCATAGGTTCCCGTCGAGAGGGCGACGATGCCGACAATGCTGTAGAGGAAGGCACCCAGGAAGGTGGCGAGAGCATTCTGCGCCGTCGTATCCTCCATGAGGAGCTGCGTGGCCCGCGGTGTCAGGTTCGAGCTGGCCGACGCGAACGCGGAAACCATCGTGGTCAGGGAAAAGGTCGTCACCGTCAGCATGCTGGCGGCCAGGATGCCGAGAATGTTACCGACGGAATCGGCCCCGACGCTGATGGCGATATCCTCGGGAATATAGGGCTGCAGCAGCAGTGCCGCGAAGGCTGCCGCAAAGCCGCCCAGGCAGAACAGCGTGATCCTGAACCAGATCTGGCGAACCAAGCGCCTGAGGAGAAGCTTCCAATGGGCCATCTCGCGAGCGGTCCTCCCTGGCCCAGCAGCGCAGCGGGCCAGTTCCTACCGGAATGACACCCCGAGGGAGCGTTAGGTTCCCGAAGCGACCAGAGTCCGCGGCGCGCCGCTGATTGCAACGGCAGTGCCGTTGCGGATCTCCTGCACCGTGAGGGCGCGGGCGTTGGTGCCGTCAGGGTTGAAGCGGAAGACGCCATCTGCGCCCGCAAAGCCTGCCGGATTGGTGAGCACCGCATCGCTGAAACCCTGGACGCCCTGCATGCGCGCAAGCGCCGCCGCCAAGGTCACGGCGTCGTAGGAGAGGGTCGCAAGGCGGATCGGGTCGGTGTTGAAGCGTGCGCGGTAGCGTTCGGCAAAGGCCTCGAAGCCGCGGTTGTCGGGTGCTGCGAACCAGCCGCCCTGCAGGGCCGGCAGGGCGAAGATGCGCGGCTCGTTCCACACGCCGGTGCCGAGCGGTTTCACCCGTGCGGGATCGAACCCCGCCATCTGCAGTGCCTGAGCGACCGCCGGGAGACCGTCGCCGTTGTCGGGAATGAACAGGGCATCGGCCTGCGGGGCGGCTCCGCCGATCACGCGGGACAGGCGCTGCACGCCCACCTGCGGCTGACCGGCTGGATAATATTCGAGCGCGGCGATGCGCAGTCCCTGCCGGGCGGCAGCCTGCTGCAGCCGCGCTTCGGCGACGCGGCCATATTGCGTTTCCGGGATCAGGGCCGCAATCGAGCGGCGGCCCTGCGCTGCCGCAAAGGCCACGATGCGGTCGACCTCCTCCTGCACGAGGAAGCTTAGAAGGTAGACGCCACGGGTGGCGACGCTCGCATCCGACGAGAAGCCGATGACGGGTTTGCCCCGCTCGCGCGCCACCTGAGCGGCCGCCTGGACGGAGCCGGAAAAAACCGGGCCGACGATGAGCTCGGCCCCTTCCGCGAGCGCCTGCTGCGCGGCGGCCCGTGCGCCTTCAGGCGTGCCGTTGTCGTCCTTCACGAGAAGCGTGATATCCTGGCCTTGGAATTCGCTCACCGCCATATCGGCGGCATTGCGCATGCTCTGCGCTACACCGCCTCCCTGGCCGGGGGCGCTCATGGGCAGGATCAGGGCGACCTTGACGGGGCCGGTGCCGATGGTGGTGGATCCGCCGGTCTGGAGCGGAGCGCCAGGTGAGGCAACACCGGCCGCATAGGACGGCTCGACCGGAACAGCCTGAGGCCGGCTGACCTTGCGCGACGACACACGGCTCTCCGAGCCCATACACCCTGACAGGCCCAGCGACGCAGCCAGGACAAAAGCCCAGGCCGCACGACCCGGAAGGCCCCGGGCCCAACCAAACGACACGTGTGCCATCTCCACCCCCTTTGGAAACAGCTTCTGTTCTTGAGGCTAAGCGTGGCACAGAAAAGTAAACATTGTTTCTCACAAGCCGTGCGAAAGCCCTACGCGCCTGCTTTCGCGAGGGCGCCGCTTCATGCGAGAGTGCCGATCTCATGACTCAGAGAATCGATAATCGAACCAAGCGGCGCGAACCCAATGAGCGGATCGCCACCTTCACCGCCTTCGGCCTTGCCGCCGAAGCCAAGCCCCTCTCGCCAGGCCTCTTTGTGGTCGCCACCCCCATCGGCAACCTGCAGGATGTGTCCTTTCGTGCGCTCAGCGTGCTGGCGGCCGCGGACGCGGTGCTGGCGGAGGACACGCGGGTGACGAAGACGCTTCTGGCCCATTACGGCATCACCACGCCGCTGGTGGCCTATCACGAGCATTCCAACGAGGCCGTGCGCGAACGCATGGTCCACCGTATCCGCGAGGGGCAGGCTCTGGCCTTGGTGTCCGATGCCGGAACGCCGCTGGTGTCGGATCCTGGCTACAAGCTCGTGCAGGCGGCCATCGAGGAAGGGCTTCCGGTCACGCCGATCCCCGGTCCGTCCGCCGTTCTCACCGCGCTCGTGGCGTCTGGCCTGCCGACGGACCGCTTCTTCTTCGAGGGCTTCCTGCCATCGAAGAGCGGCGCGCGCCGCACGAGGCTTGCCGAAATCGGCACCATTCCCGGCACGCTCATGCTCTTCGAAGGCCCGCACCGCCTGCCCGAGATGCTGGCGGACGCCGCCGAGGTGCTGGGCGAGCGTCAGGCCGTGGTGGCGCGCGAACTCACCAAAATGTTCGAGACGATCCGGCGCGGAACGCTCCCCGAGCTCGCCCGGCAATTTGCCGAAGAAGGCCCGCCCAAGGGCGAGATCGTGGTGCTGATCGGCGAAGCCACCAAGGCCATGCATGCGGCGGAAGCCGATGCGGCACTCGACGGCAAGCTCGAAGCGGCGCTGAAGAACCACTCGATCAAGGACGCGGCAGCCATCGTGGCGGATGAACTCGATCTGCCCAAGCGCGAGGTCTATGCCCGCGCCTTGGTGCTTGCCAAGAAGGGCGAATGAAGAGCGCCCTCGACCGCCGCGAAGCGACCTTTCTCCGCGGCCACCGCGCGGAATGGATCGCGCTGCTGTTCCTGATCTCGAAAGGCTATCGCCCCCTCGCCCGCCGCTATGCGGCATCAGGTGGAGAGATCGACCTGATCGTCATGCGCGGCGACACCATCGCGTTCGTCGAGGTGAAGGCGCGCGGGCTCATGGACGACGCGCTCTCGGCCATCACAGCGCGCAAGCGCCAGCGCTTTTCGCGCGCGGTGCGGGCATGGCTCTCGCGCAACGATTGGGCCGCCGACAAGACTTGGCGTGCGGATGCGGTGTTCATCGCGCGCAAGCGATGGCCAAAGCACATTGTCTCGGCATTCGAACTCGATGTAATATAATACTGATTTGATATCAGGATGCCAGCGTGACCGCTAATTACACCCTGTTTGCTATGGACGATGGTTGGCTTACTCGCACCGCAAATCCGACATGGGAAGATGTCGAGGATGAGGTCATGTTCGACAGCATCGATCTGGATCAGTCCCAAGTCGACTGGGTTTTCGAGCGCCGTTCAGATGCGTTGCGCTACCTAACAAACGGCGAGTTCGGCCATCCGGGAGGCTTCGCAGCGTGGGATGGAACGGGTTGCTTCATGGGCTTCATCACGGTTCCGACAACGGCGGAAATCGCCAAAATCCTCTCCGAAAAGACGCCGGAGGAGCTTCTCCGGGAGGCGACTTGGATTGAAGCTGAGTTCCTCGATGACGTTTCTCGCTGCCTGAGAATCTATTATTCGGACCTGAAGCGTTTCATCGAAAATGCAGTTTTACAAGGGAATGGACTAGCCTGTTCGTTTACCAACTAAGCCTAGTCGATGAAGTTTGTCATTCCCTTGTGACTGGCACATCCTCAACCCTAGGCCTTCTTCGGCGCAAACACCGTCACGGCCGAAGGCCGGATCGAGAAATGCGCCGGCGTCTGGGTGACGATCTCGCCATCCGCATTGACGGGCCTGGGCTTGCGGGTGCGAATGTCGAACTCCTTGGCGCGCACTGCCCGCACCTCGCTCCAGGCGCCTTGCCGGCCCTGGCGGAACGAGCGCGCCATCAGGGCGAGCTTCCAGGCCTGTCTCAGTTCGAGGCTGTAGAGATCGAGGTGGTGGTCGTCGATGGCGGCATCCTGCTCGACCGCGTTGCCGCCGCCATAGAAGCGGCCATTGCCCACGGCGACCTGGAGCGTGCGCACGCGCGCCGCCTCGTTCTCGCTGTAGATCGTCGCCCGGAAGGGCTTGGCGTGCATCAGAACGTTCAGGGCTACCATGGCGTAGCCGAGACGGCCCCAGCGGCGCTTGATGTCCCGCGTCAGCTTCTGGGCCAGTTCCGCCGAGAGCCCGATGCTCGCCACGTTGAAGAAGGGCTCGCCGTTGACGAGGCCGAGATCGATCTTGCGGGTGTGGCCGTCGGCGATCACCTGGGCGGCCCCATCGAGATCGAAGGGCACATCGAGGGTGCGGGCGAGATCGTTGGCCGTGCCCAGCGGCAGGATGCCGAGCGGCAGACCGGCCTCGATGACCCCGAAGGCCGCCGCGTTGAGCGTTCCGTCTCCCCCGCCGACCACGGCGCAATCCACATCTTTCGCGTGCTTGACGATGAGAGGCGACAGATCCTCCCGGCGGCCGCAATCTACGTGAACCGGCTCGATTCCATGGTCTTTCAAGCGCTCGACGGCGATGTCACGCTGGGCGGCACCGCTGCGGCTCTTGGCATTGACGATCAGAAGGGCGCGGCGGGGCATATACTCTCACATGGAAAAGCTTGAGGGGATCTGCAAGGGGCAGCCCTCAAGCGGGGCCGTTGAATAACCCGCATCCCCGGCTTTCGTTCAAACCCGGCGGGATGAGCAGTTGCCATCCCACATTTTAGGCCCAATAACCCTGCTTCCCAGGAGGCCCGACTCATGACCCTCACCGTCGCGTTCCAGATGGACCATATCCGCAGCCTCAAGATCGCGGGCGATACCGGCTTCGCGCTGCTGCTGGAGGCCCAGCGGCGGGGGCACCGGGTCCTGCACTATACGCCCGACCGCCTGTCCCTGCGGGACGGCGCGGTGATCGCCATGGCCGAGCCTGTCGAGGTGCGCGACCAGGAGGGCGATCACTTCACGCTTGGAACCCCGGAGCGGGTCGATCTCTCCACCGTCGACGCCGTGCTCATGCGCCAGGACCCGCCCTTCGATCTGGCCTACATCACCGCCACCCACTTCCTGGAGCGCATCCACCCGAAGACTCTCGTGGTCAACGATCCGACCCATGTGCGCAACGCGCCGGAAAAGATCTTCGTCACCCATTTCCCGCACCTGATGCCCCCGACCCTGATCTCCCGCGACAAGCAAGAGATCGAAGAGTTCCGGCGCGAGCATGGCGACGTGGTGATGAAGCCGCTCTACGGCCATGGCGGCGCGAGCGTGTTCAAGGTCGGCCGGGAGGACCCGAATTTCGGATCGCTCTATGACCTCTTCGCCAACCTGTTCCGCGAGCCCTGGGTGATCCAGCGCTTCCTGCCCAAGATCACGGAAGGCGACAAGCGCATCATCCTCATCGACGGCGAGGCGGCGGGCGCCATCAACCGGGTGCCGGCGGCCAACGACATCCGCTCCAACATGGTGCGCGGCGGAGCGGCAAAACCCACGGACCTCACGCCCCGCGAGCGCGAGATCTGCGAGACCATCGGCCCCGACCTGAAGCGCATGGGCCTGATCCTCGTGGGCATCGACGTGATCGACGGCAACCTCACCGAGATCAACGTGACGGCGCCCACCGGCATCCGCGCCATCAAGCGCCTCGGCGGACCGGATCTCGCCGTGACGGTGTGGGACGTGATCGAGTCGAAGCTGAAGAGATAACCACAGCGTCATCCCGGACGCTGCAGGCGGTCCGGGATCGCATGCAGGATAGATCGCCAGAACCTCAACCCTGTCATCCCCGCGCAGGCGGGGATCCATAACCACGAGGCCGTTCCAGTCTGCACCGTGAACGTTTATGGATTCCGGGCTCGGCTGCGCCGCCCCGGAATGACAGTGGCGCGTTCTAAGCCGCCAGCTCCGCAATCACCGCGTTGAGCACCGGAAAGCCCTTCGGCGTCACGGCAAGGCGTGAGCCGTCGTGGCGGATCAGGCCCTCCTCCGCGAGGATCCGCAAGCCGCGCTGATTGAGTGTCTTGCCGGTGAAGGCCTCGAAGCGGCGCGGGTCGACGCCCTCCTTGAGCCGAAGCCCCATGAGCAGGAATTCGTCGCCCTCGGCCTCGGAGGTCAGCACCTCCTCATCAATGACGCCATGCCCCTCGCGCTCCACCAACTCCAGCCAGGTCTCCGGGTGTTTCTCGGTGGATGTGGCAAGACGCGCATTGCCTGTCACCAGGCGCCCGTGGGCGCCGGGGCCGATGCCGGCATATTCGCCGTAGCGCCAATAGAGCAGGTTGTGCTGCGATTCCGCCCCGGGCCGCGCATGGTTCGAGATCTCGTAACTGGGAAGGCCGTGCTTCTCGCACGTTTCCTGCGTAATGTCGTAGAGCGCGCGGCCGGTCTCCTCGTCCGGCACGGTGATTTTTCCCGCATCGTAGAGACGCTGGAACCAGGTGCCCGGCTCGATGGTGAGCTGGTAGAGCGACAGGTGCTCCACCGCATGGGAAATCGCCTGCTCCAGCTCCGCGGCCCAGGCCTCTGGCGTATGCCCAGGCCGGGCATAGATCAGGTCGAAGGAATAGCGCTCGAAGATGGAAGCGGCGATCTTCACCGCGCCCAAGGCCTCGTCGACGGAATGCATGCGCCCGAGGCGCTTGAGATCGGGATCGTTCAAAGCCTGAACGCCGAGCGAGACCCGGTTGATGCCAGCACTCCGATAGCCGCGAAAGCGCTCCGCCTCCACGCTGGTGGGGTTAGCCTCGAGCGTTACTTCCGCTTTCGGATCAATCCCCCAGGCGCCACCGATAGCATCGAGGATCGCGCCCACGGTCTGCGGCTTCATGAGGGAGGGCGTGCCGCCGCCGAAGAACACGCTCGTGACCGTCCTGCCCGGAATGCGCGCCGCCGTGTGGGCGATCTCGCGCCGGAAGGCCGCCAGAAACCGCTCCTGATCCACCGGCTGGTGGCGGACATGGCTGTTGAAGTCGCAATAGGGGCATTTGGAGGCGCAGAAGGGCCAATGGACATAAACGCCAAAGCCCACATCGCGCGTCGGATGATCGATCATGGGGCGTATATGGCAGGTCGGAGGCCGAACGTCACGGGTGCCGGTGTCGCGTGTGTCCTACGCACTGATGACATTCGCGCCCGGAGCGTCAGTGGAGGGGAAGGGAAGCCATAGCGGCGCTGAGTGTGAGTGGATCCCCTTCCCTCGCCTGCGGCTTGGCCTGAGGATGACACGTAGCGGGTGAAAGATTTCTGAACCTCTTCACTCACAATGATGTTCACTCTATGAGCCGTTCCATTCTGGCGTCCGCCGTATGGGGAGCCTAAGATGGCCGGCAGAGAGTTAAGGAACCCATCATGCGGCATTGGCGCGGTCCGTTCGACCGGCAGGGCTATCACCACGGCAATTTGAAGGAGGCGCTGATCGAGGCGGCGCAGCGCTTCATTGCCGAGCGGGGAATCGGTGGGTTCACGCTCGCCGATGCGGCCAAGCTCGTGGGCGTGACGCCGGCGGCGCTCTACCGCCATTTCCGGGGCCGGGATGCCCTAGTGGCCGAGGTGGCGTTCCGCGGCTACGACGAACTCGCCAAGCGCCTCGGCCGTGCCCTGCAGAGCGACGGTACGGCGCTCGAGCGCTTCACACGCATGGGAGAGGCCTATCTTGCCTTCGCCGAGCAGGAGCCCGGCTTCTACACGGCCATGTTCTCGGCGAAGGCTGCCGAGGGCGAGGCCTCCTGCGGGCCCTTCTGGGCCAAGGCTGTGGAAAGCGGGGGCAAGCCCGCCGGCAATGCGTTCGACTTCCTGGTCAAGGCGCTCGCCGATACTTTTCCGGAAGGCTTCCAGACGGTCGATGCCCGGTTCATCGCCATCGAGGTCTGGGCGCTGTCCCATGGCATCGCGACCCTCGACGCGGCGGGTCA
Source organism: Microvirga arabica (assembly GCF_016811235.1). Lineage (GTDB taxonomy): Bacteria > Pseudomonadota > Alphaproteobacteria > Rhizobiales > Beijerinckiaceae > Microvirga > Microvirga arabica. The sequence goes on along the minus strand of NZ_JAFBID010000028.1, from coordinate 36,283 downwards.
GCTGCCGAAGGGACCTGGACTGCCGGACAAGTACGAACTCCTGCGGGCCGGCGTGCTTGCCCTCGTCCACGGCGCTCTCAAGGGCAAAGCCTAAGCTCCCTGTCGATTTTTAGAGTTTGATCCCTTGAAACCGCCCAGATCGATCCGCATGTTAATGTTGTTAGCATTAACATAGGACCCTATCGATGTCAGATTCTGCCTCCGCCGCCTGGAACGCGGGCCCGCACGCGGGGCCGTGGGAAAACCGGACCAACCGTCGCTGCGGGCGCAAGCCCGGCCGCGGTCTGGAGATCGCCGGCATCATTCTGGGCTTCATCTTCGTCTGGCCGCTCGCGCTGGCCTATCTGGTGTGGAAAATGATGGGATATCCGAAATACGACCAAGCCAAGGCCTTCCTGAACGACACGTTCGGCCGCGCCAAGGATGACCTCTTCTCGTCCCGCGGCGCTGCCGGCTTCGGCGGCTTTGCCAGCACCGGCAACGCGGCTTTCGACGAGTACCGCCGCAGCGAGCTGGAGCGCCTCGAGGAAGAGCGCCGCAAGCTCGACGAGGAGGCCTGTGACTTCCGCAACTTCGTCGAGGAGCTGAAGCGGGCCAAGGACCGCGAGGAGTTCGACGCCTACATGGCCAAGCGCCGCGGCAACGGCCCGACCAACGTCTAAATCAGCTTACTCAGCAGCGAGAGCGCCCCTCGGGGCGCTCTTTTCTTTTGCGATTACCATGCCCTTCATTGTCATTCCCGGGCGCCGCAGGCGAGCCCGGAATCCATAAACACGACGGCTCAAGAGAGGATGAGCAGCGTTGTGCCTTTTCCTGCACCGCTAGCGGTTATGGATTCCGGGCTCCGCTACGCGGCCCCGGAATGACAGTGGGTTATCTCAAGCCCTGTCCAAGCACCCGGCCGCCAGCTTTACGAAAGCGCGCGCGCGGTGGGAGAGCCCCGAGGGCTGCGGTTTCGACCAGTCGATGCCGTGCTTCTCGTCCGAGGAGATTTCGCCGAAGGTCTCGGTGAAGCCGTCCGGCTGGAACATGGGGTCGTAGCCGAAACCCTTAGTCCCGCGCGGTGGCCAGACCACCTGGCCGAAGATGCGACCCTCGAACAGCTCCTCGTGCCCGTCAGGCCAGGCGATGACCAGCGCCGAAACGAAATGCGCGCGCCGGTCCGTCGCGTCGCGCTTCTTCAGCTCGCGCATCACCCGCTCCATGGCGGCATAAAAATCCTTGTTCGGCCCGGCCCAATCGGCCGTGAACAGGCCGGGCGCGCCGTCGAGCGCGTCCACGCAGAGTCCCGAATCGTCGGAGAGCGCCGGCAGGCCCGTGGCCTTGGCGGCCGCATGGGCCTTGATCGCGGCGTTCTCGGCGAACATATGGCCCGTCTCGTCGGGCACGGGCAGGCCGAGCTCGCCCGCAGAGACGGCCTCGATCCCGAAGGGCGCGAGCAGCTCCTGCATCTCGCGCAGCTTGCCCGCGTTGTGGGTGGCGATGACGACCTTGCCGGTGAGAGCGCGATGCAGACTCATGCCACGGCCTTCTTCTGCAGGTCCACGAGCTGCGCCACGCCAGCCTTGGCGAGGTGGAGCAGGTTCAGGAACTCCTCCTCGGAGAAGGGCTTGCCCTCGGCCGTGCCCTGGACCTCGACGATGCCGCCGGAGCCCGTGATCACGAAATTGGAATCCGTCTCGGCGGCCGAGTCCTCGGCGTAGTCGAGATCGAGCACCGGAGTGCCCTTGTAGATGCCGCAGGAGATGGCGGCGACGGGCTCGCGTAGGGGATTGATCGAGATGATGGAGCGGCTCTGCATCCAGGCGAAGCAATCGTGCAGGGCCACCCAGGCGCCGGTGATGGAGGCGGTGCGGGTGCCGCCGTCGGCCTGGATCACGTCGCAATCGACCACGATCTGCCGCTCGCCCATGGCCGGTAGGTTGACCACGGCGCGCAAGGAGCGGCCGATGAGGCGCTGGATCTCCTGGGTGCGTCCCGAGGGCTTGCCGGAATTGACCTCGCGTCGGGTGCGCTCATGGGTGGCGCGGGGCAGCATGGAGTATTCCGCCGTCACCCAGCCCTTGCCTGTGCCGCGCAGCCACGGCGGGCCCTTCTCCTCCAGCGAGGCGGTGCAGATCACCTTCGTGTTGCCGAAGGAGACGAGGCAGGAGCCTTCCGCATAGCGCGCGACCCCGCGCTCCAGGGTGACGGGCCGCAGTTCGTCGGGGGCACGGTTGGACGGGCGCATGTCGTTGTCTCCTAAGGTTTTCATGCTCATAGAGGCCTGGAGCCGCAACGGCAAGGCAGGCGGGGCCCGAACCATCGCGCTCCCCCGGCATTAGCGACCCGGGAGGAAGCCGACATGTTCTTTCAGGGCTGGTCCGGACTGTGGCGCGTTCTTGTCGTCGGCACACTCGCCTATATCACCCTCATCATCCTGCTGCGGATCTCGGGCAAGCGGACGCTTGCCAAGCTCAACGCCTTCGACTTCGTGGTCACGGTGGCGCTCGGCTCCACCCTGGCCACCATCCTGCTCAACAATTCCATTGCCCTGGCCGAGGGGGTCCTGGCCCTCGCGCTCCTGATCGGCCTGCAATATTCGATTTCCTGGCTGTCGGTCCGCTCCGAAGGGTTCCAGGAGCTCATCAAGTCCGAGCCCACCCTGCTCGTCCACCGCGGCCGGTTCCTGGAGAGCGCGCTCCGGTCCCAGCGCCTCTCCCGGGAGGAGGTTCTGGCGGCCGTGCGCTCCGACGGGCATGCGCGGCTTGAGGATGTGGGAGCGGTCGTGCTGGAGACCGACGGCACGATCAGCATCATCACCGGATCCGACCTGCAGCCCTCCGACACGGCCCTTAAGACGGTGAACGGATTCGAGCGCACTTGCCTTCACGCTCAAGCACCGTCACATAATGACGATGCCACAGGACGATCCATTGACGCTCCATGACCTCCGATGCACGTGCCCGGTTATTCTGCCCTCATGAATGATCCTCGCGCCATCGCGGAGCTGAACGACCGTTCCCGCGAGATCTTCCGCCAGATCGTCGAGAGCTATCTCATCACGGGCGAGCCCGTGGGCTCGCGCCACCTGTCGCGCATCCTGTCGATGCCCCTCTCGCCGGCTTCGATCCGCAACGTGATGGCGGACCTGGAGGCGGCGGGCCTGATCTTCGCCCCTCATACCAGCGCCGGACGCCTGCCGACGGAAACGGGCCTGCGCTTCTTCGTCGATGCCATGATGGAGATCGGCGACGTCACCTCCGACGAGCGGGCGCGCATCGAGGCGCAGATGCGGGCGGCCGCCTCGGGCCACACCATGGAAACCGCGCTCGCCGAGGCCTCGGCGCTGCTCTCCGGTGTCTCGCGCGGCGCCGGCGTGGTGGTGACCTCCAAGTCGAATGCGCGCCTCAAGCACATCGAGTTCGTGCGCCTCGATCCGGCCCGTGCCCTGGTGGTGCTGGTCTCCGAGGACGGCTCGGTGGAAAACCGCCTTCTCGACCTGCCCGCGGGCCTGCCCGCAGGGGCTCTCGTGGAGGCCGGCAATTTTCTCAATGCCCGCATCCAGGGCAAGACGCTGGGCGATCTCAAGAGCGAGATCCAGGCCCGCCGCGGCGACATGGAGCGGGAACTCGACGCACTCACCGCCCGGCTGGTGGAGGCGGGGCTCGCCACCACGGTGGGGCCTGCCGAATCCCGCCAGCTCATCGTGCGCGGCCAGGCCAATCTGCTGGACGACCTGAAGGCGGCGGAAGACCTGGAGCGCATCCGCCTACTCTTCTCGGACCTTGAGACGCAGACCGACGTGATCGACCTGCTGAGCCGCGCCGAGGGCGGCGAAGGGGTGCGCATCTTCATCGGCTCGGAGAACAAGCTGTTCTCCCTCTCCGGCTCATCGATGATCGCGGCCCCGTTCCGGGACGGCAGCCAGAAGATCGTCGGCGTTCTGGGCGTCATCGGCCCGACGCGGCTGAACTACGCCCGCATCGTGCCGATGGTGGACTACACCGCCAAAGTGATCTCGCGCATCCTGGAAAAGGGGCGGTAGAGCCTCGCCTGGCTGTCACTGCTTCGGCGGCAGCGGATCGGGCACCATGTTCTTCACGGGAGGAACTTGGCGCAGATAGGCAAAGACCGCTTTCAGATCATCGTCTGTCATATTTGCATAAGCCGGCCACGGCATCGGCGGCAGGATCGGCCTGCCCTGCCCCTGGTGCCGACCCGTGCGGATGGTCTGGATGAACTGCTGCTCGGTGAAATCCCGCAGCACGCCGGTTTCCGGATCGGATGTGAGGTTGGCGGAGAAGCTTACCCCCCAGGAGCCTGACCAAGCTGTCGAGGTTGGATTCATGGCTCCGCTCCAGGGCTGGGAGAGAGTGGCCGGCGCGGAAATCGTCAGATCCTGCGGGTGGCCGGACAAGGCCCGCTTCATGTCGGGCTCCGGACCGGCGGAGCCCGAGGTCCAAGGCGTGTGGCAATCGTGACAGCCTGCAATGGAGACCAGGTATTCGCCGCGCTTCACCTGCGCGCCGGCGCTGTCCTGTGCAGGCACGGCACTGGGCACCAGCAAGGCAATCGTCACCATCAACGGTAAGGCGCGGTGCATGGTCATCTCCCTTCGTTTGCAGAGGCTTGCTGAATGGAAGCACCTCTCTCGGCGATCCAGCGATTGAGCAGACGCACGGCCTCATCGTCGATCAGCTCGGTTCCGAGCGGCGGCATCTGCAAGGCCGGGGAGCGGGAGGAGATCCGCTGCATGACGCCGCTGCGGTCCGGATGACCCGGCTCGACCCGCAGCACCGCGTCCGGCGATTGCCCGGGAGCCTGCTTCTTCACGGGCTGCCCGATGGTGCTCGCGATGGCCGGCTCGCCTGCATTCGTGACGCTGTGGCGCAGGAAGAGCCCGATGTTCTGCAGCGAACCCCGCTCGTTGTGGCAATGGCCGCAATTGCCATGCATGTAGCCGAGCGCCGCTCGCTCCGTTGCCGTTGCCGCCACGGTCCGAGGCGGCGCCTCAAGCAGGGCCTTGGGCAGGCCGACAAGCAGGCCTCTGTCGACAAGATATCTGAGGTCCACATGCGGCTCGGGCTGAAGCTCCGCATGCGGTGCACCGGGATCCCGCTCCGGCGACAGCTGCAGGGTGCCGAAACCCAACACTTCGGACGGGCCGCCTTGGTGGCATGCCTTGCAGTCGGCGACGCCCGGAATCGTATGCGAGCGCCCGCCTGCGAGCGGATAGGCGCCGCGCTTGCCGCGGGCTGAGACCAGTTGCGTCTCGCGGCCATCGGCGCTCCAGGCATAGGCGGCGTAGAGCCATTGGCCATCGGGTTTGCGCTCAAGATAGCGCGTCTCGACCCGCTGGCCGTTGAAGGAGAACTCCTTCCAGAAGCGTGTGCCGACCGGGAAGATCCACGCCTCCGGATTTGACCCGTCGATGGCCGTGCCCGGCGGCAGCGAGATCCATCGGCGCTTGGCGGCGCCGTCGCTCCACAAAGGATATTGGGGCGCAAAGGCGAGATGCGCGGGATCGACATCCAGGGTGCCGAAATTGGCATAGAGGCCGGTCTCCCGCAGCGTCGATGGCGGGGTCATCATTGCGGGCTGCGGGATTGCCGGCACGTGCGTGAGCACGCCGAAGGTCAAGACCAGCGTCGCCCTCATGGCCACCAAGCGATGGCTCCGACCGGATCTCAACCGCTGCGCGGTGACAATCACCTTGGCCATGCACGTCGTCCTTCTTGCAGGATGAACGCATTGCCGATCGATACGCCTGTTCGTCTTATGCCGCGGTGATCCTACGCACTTGAGCGTCGTGCGCCTAAAACTCTTCTGGAGTGGCCCTTCGGACGATCCTCACCCCCAAAAGGGATCAGGCGTTCGCGCTCAGGCGGTCCGCCTTGGGCCGGAACAACGCATAGAGCAGGAGAATTCCCGCCAGCATTCCGCCCGCGAGAGCCGGCGCGCGCCAGTCGCCTGTGGTGACGCGCACGATCACGAGACCGGCGCAGACGAGGCTTCCGAGAATTGGCAGGACAAGCGGAATTTCGAATCGTCCGTGCGGCTCCCCGGGCCGGTTCTTCAGCAGCACCAGGGCTCCGTTCATGAGGGCGAAGACGAGGAGCAGAAGCAGCACGGTGGCGGCCGCGAGCTGGCCGATGGTGCCGATGAGGGCGAGCGGGGTCACGACGACGAACAGCGCGACGATCGCCAGATGCGGCGTGCGCCGGGTGGCATGGACCCGGCCGAGCCAGCCCGGCAGCAGGCCCTGATGCGACATGCCGTAGGCCAGGCGCGAGGCCGTCACGTAGTTGACCAGAGCGGTGTTGGCCACGGCAAAGAGCGTGATGGCCGTATAAACGATGGGCGGCAGCCAGGGCGCTGCCCGCTCCATCACGGCCGTCAGGGGCCCTGGCGCCGCTGCAAGCTCGCGCCACGGCAGCACGGACACGGCCGTGATTGCCACGGCCACGTAGATCACGGCGGCCATCGCCATGGCGGCGATCAATCCGACGGGGATGGTGCGCTGCGGATCGCGGCATTCCTCGGCCACGTTGAGCGTATCCTCGAAGCCGATGAAGGCGAAGAAGGTGAGCACCGATCCCTGAAGCACGAGCAGCATCATCACGTCGCTGGCCGCTTCTCCGGCCGGCGGCGTCTCGAACAGGTCGACGCTGCCCCAGTAGCTGATGCCCACCGCCACCACGAGCAGAAGGCCGGCCGCCTCGATGCAGGTGCACAGCACATTGACCCACATGGATTCCCGAATGCCGCGCAGCACCAGCCCGGTCAGAAGCAGCAGGAACCCGAGCGCCAGCCACGTGACGATGGCCTCGCCGCCTCCGGTGAGCGTCGCGAGATTGGCCGCGAAGACGCGCGACTGGGTGGCAACCGAGGTGAGCGACGAACAGGCCACCGCCAGGCCCACCACGAAGCCGATGAGCGGCGAACGGTAGGCCCGCTCCGAGATGTAGGCCGCTCCTCCTGCCCGCGGATAGCGCGAACCGAGCGAGGCGTAGGAGAGCGCCGTCAGCAGAGCCGCCACGAGGGCCACCAGGAAGGCGAGCCAGACCGCGTTGCCCACTTGGCCCGCCGCCTGACCCATAAGTCCGTAGACGCCCGAGCCCAGCATGCTGCCGAGGCCATAAAGCGCCATCTGGAAGGGGCCGATGGTCCGGTGAAGCGCGGGGCGGCTGCCGGCGCCGGCATCCTGCGGAGCATCTGAGAGTGCCGAACGTCCTGTCATCGCCGCCTCGGGAGCCTGAATGCGTTCTGCAAGGATAGGGCGCGAAGACGGGATTGCTAATCCAATCGGGCTCACATCATGCGCCGAACACATGTCCTGATCCCAGTGCTGCCGGTTGCAATGCTGGATCATGCTGTTATGGAGGGGCATGGTTCACGACAGCTTCCCTGCGAAGTCCTTCACGATGACCCCGCCGTAGCGCGGCGCGTCGGCGCCTTGCCGCGCCTTCAAACCTGTTTCCCATTTTTAGTGCCCACGGCCGCCCCTGCCCTATGGCAAGGATTTTTGCCCGCGGCCCAGCATGCCCTCGCCAGCAGGGCTCACGAGACTTTTCACATGACCCATCTCTCCCGCCTCAAGGCCGAGTGGTTTCCCAACGTGCCCCGCGATCTGCTCGCCGGCACCGTGGTGGCGCTTGCCCTGATCCCCGAAGCCATTGCTTTCTCGATCATCGCCGGCGTCGACCCGAAGGTCGGCCTCTATGCCTCCTTCTGCATCGCGGTCGTCACCGCCATCGCGGGGGGCCGTCCCGGCATGATCTCCGCCGCCACCGGGGCCATGGCCCTCGTCATGGTCACGCTCGTGAAGGAGCACGGCCTGCAATATTTGCTCGCCGCCACGCTGCTCACCGGCTTGCTCCAGATCGTCGCTGGCCTCCTGCGGCTCGGCGACTTGATGTGCTTCGTCTCCCGCTCGGTGGTGACAGGCTTCGTGAACGCCCTAGCCATCCTGATCTTCATGGCGCAGCTGCCCGAGTTCGTGGGCCAGGGGCCGCTCATGTACGGCATGGTCGCGGTGGGCCTCGCCATCATCTACCTTCTGCCCCTGGTGACGAAGGTGGTTCCCTCCGCGCTGGTGACCATCGTGCTGCTGACGGCGGTCTCGATCTGGTTCGGCTTCGACCTGCGCACGGTCGGCGACATGGGCCAGCTGCCGAGCGACCTGCCGGTCTTCGCGCTCCCCGACGTGCCGCTCACCCTGGAAACCCTGCAGATCATCCTGCCCTACTCGCTCACGCTCGCCATGGTGGGGCTGCTCGAATCCCTCATGACGGCCGCCATCGTGGACGAGATGACGGATACGGACAGCTCCAAGAACCGGGAATGCGGCGGTCAGGGCCTTGCCAACATCGTGGCCGGCCTGTTCGGCGGCATGGCGGGCTGCGCCATGATCGGCCAGTCGGTGATCAACGTTTCGTCCGGCGGGCGCGGGCGGCTCTCGACCCTCTGGGCCGGCGCCTTCCTGCTCTTCCTCATCCTGGTGCTCGACGACTGGGTGCGCCAAATCCCCATGGCAGCGCTCGTCGCCGTGATGATCATGGTGTCGATCAACACCTTCCAGTGGGGTTCGATCCTGGCCATGCGCCTTTACCCGAAGAGCTCCAGCATCGTCATGGTGGCGACCGTCGCCGTGGTGGTCTTCACCCATGACCTCGCCAAGGGCGTGCTGGTGGGTGTGATCCTGAGCGGCATCTTCTTTGCCCGTAAAGTGGCCAAGTTCTTTACCGTCGCCTCGGAACGCGACGGCAACGTCCGGACCTACCGGGTGAACGGCGAGATCTTCTTTGCCACGGCCGAGGCCTTCCACAGCGCCTTCGATTTCCGCGAAGAGGATTTGGAAAAGGTGGTGATCGACGTGACGGCCTCCCATTTCTGGGACATCACCGGCATCAACGCCCTGGACCGGGTGGTCTTGAAGTTCCGCCACCACGATATTCCGGTGGAGATCGTGGGCCTCAACGAGGCGAGCGCCACCCTGGTCGAGAAGCTGGGCACCCACCAGAAGGAGGGTGCCAGCCTCGCGGCCGGGCACTGAGGCGCCGGAAAGCCCGGAAAGCGCCCACGCGACACCGCCTTCCCTTGGCATGAGGGGGCCGGGCTGCTATTGCCCGGCCAACAGGGTTTCACACCCGCCAGAGTTTACTGATGACCGCGCGCACTTTCGACAATATCCGCAACTTCTCCATCGTGGCCCATATCGACCACGGCAAGTCCACGCTCGCCGACCGCCTGATCCAGACCACCGGGGCGCTCACCGCCCGCGAGATGACGGAGCAGGTGCTCGACAACATGGATATCGAGCGCGAGCGCGGCATCACCATCAAGGCGCAGACCGTGCGCCTGGAATACAAGGCGCAGGACGGCAAGACCTATATCCTGAACCTCATGGACACCCCCGGCCACGTGGACTTCGCCTACGAGGTCTCGCGCTCGCTTGCCGCCTGCGAGGGCTCGCTGCTGGTGGTCGACGCAAGCCAAGGCGTGGAAGCCCAGACGCTGGCCAACGTCTATCAGGCCATCGACGCCAACCACGAGATCGTGCCGGTCCTCAACAAGATCGACCTGCCCGCCGCCGATCCGGACCGGATCAAGGAGCAGATCGAGGAGGTGATCGGCATCGACGCCTCGGAGGCCGTGCCGATCTCGGCCAAGACCGGCCTCAACATCGAGGGCGTGCTGGAGGCCATCGTCCAGAAGCTGCCGCCGCCCAAGGGCGACCCGGATGCGCCGCTCAAGGCGCTCCTGGTCGATTCCTGGTACGACGCCTATCTGGGCGTCGTGGTTCTGGTGCGCATCATCGACGGGTCCATGAAAAAGGGCTCGACCATCAGGATGATGGGCACGGGCGCCACCTACAGCCTCGACCGCGTCGGCGTCTTCTCGCCGAAGATGCAAGAAATGGCCGTGCTCGGGCCGGGCGAGGTCGGCTTCTTCACCGCCTCGATCAAGGAAGTGGCCGATACCCGCGTCGGCGACACTATCACCGACGAGCGCAAGCCCACCGCCGAGGCGCTGCCGGGCTTCAAGCCCGTACAACCGGTGGTGTTCTGCGGGCTCTTCCCGGTGGATGCAGCCGAGTTCGAGAACCTGCGCGCTGCCATGGGCAAGCTGCGCCTGAACGACGCCAGCTTCTCCTACGAGATGGAGACATCGGCCGCGCTCGGCTTCGGCTTCCGCTGCGGCTTCCTCGGCCTCTTGCACCTCGAGATCATCCAGGAGCGCCTGGAGCGCGAGTTCAATCTCGACCTGATCTCCACCGCACCAAGCGTGGTCTATCACCTGAAACTGCGCGACGGCTCGACCATCGAGCTGCACAATCCGGCCGACATGCCGGACGTGATGAAGATCGAGACCATCGAGGAGCCGTGGATCCGCGCCACGATCCTCACGCCCGACGATTATCTCGGCTCGGTGCTCAAGCTGTGCCAGGAGCGGCGCGGCATCCAGATCGACCTGAACTATGTCGGCAAGCGCGCCATGGTGGTCTACGACCTGCCGCTCAACGAGGTGGTGTTCGACTTCTACGACCGCCTGAAGTCGATCTCGAAAGGCTACGCCTCCTTCGACTACCACATCTCCGACTACCGCGAGGGCGACCTCGTGAAGATGTCGGTACTGGTCAATGCGGAGCCGGTGGACGCCCTCTCCATGCTGGTCCACCGGGACCGGGCCGAAGGCCGGGGACGTGCCATGTGCGAGAAGCTGAAAGAGCTGATCCCGCCGCACATGTTCCAGATCCCGGTCCAGGCCGCCATCGGCGGCAAGATCATTGCCCGCGAAACCATCCGGGCCCTGCGCAAGGACGTGACCGCAAAGTGTTACGGCGGCGACGCCTCGCGCAAGCGCAAGCTCCTCGACAAGCAGAAGGAAGGCAAGAAGCGGATGCGCCAATTCGGCAAGGTCGACATCCCGCAGGAAGCCTTCATCGCCGCGCTGAAGATGGATACGTAAAAGAAGAGGGCCTCAAGGGCCCTCTTTCTCATTCAGCAGCCGTCGCGGGAGCCTCGGATCGGGCGCGCCCACGCTCCTACTAGCCCTGGCTGGCACTGATGACCTTCACCACCGAGAGCAACACCAGCGCCCCCGGTCAGGTCCTCCTCCACAAGGGTGAGCGCCGCGCCTGAATGGAAGCCAAGGCGGCTGACGGCGGCAGGCTTACAGAAGCGTTGTGGGATGCTCGGTTAAACAAGCAGAAAAAATCTTGCCCGGCGGGCCTGTCACTGTTTCACAAAGTCGAAGCAACGAGAGGTGTTTTATCCTTGCCTGAAACAAACCTGGAATAAGATCCTCTCTGGTTCAGAACGAATCTGACAAAGTTGATAAAGTGGTTTTGCTTCCGTCGACACACAGGTTCAGACGGAGGAAGGGCTTTCAACACCTCACGCCAATTCGGCAAATGTCCTCCCTCAGCAGCGCGCCGAGATGAATTTGATACAAACTTACTTTTCATTATTGTTTCTCAGCACCGCTTAATCACAAGCCTACCGAACAAGATGCTTTTCTGCCCCGGCACCACCAAAGCTACCCTAGGAAGCCTGGAATGAGAATTGTGCTCCCGGTAAATTCATTCCACACTGTCAGTAAATAATCGGGGGCAGATATGAATACCCTGGACAGCATGCGTGCCTATGTGCGCGTCGTGGAGTTCGGAAGCTTTGCCGCGGCAGCCCGGAACTTGGACCTGTCGCCGGCCATGGTGACGAAGCATGTGGCTCACCTTGAGAAGAGAATCGGGGCACTGCTGCTCCACCGCACGACACGCCAGGTCAGGCCAACCGAGGTCGGGCAGGCCTACTTCGAGCGCTGCCTTGCACTCCTGAGCGACTTTGAGGCGGCGGAGAGCGAAGCAAGCGCAGGCGTGACGACCCCCCGGGGGCCCCTCAGGGTCACGGCTCCAAACGAGTTCAGCCCCTATCTTGGGCAGATGACGGCCGAGTTCCTCAGGCTTTATCCCGAAGTCGATCTTACCTTTGATTTTTCGAACCGCTTCGTGAACATCGTCGAGGAAGGATATGATGTCGCCATCCGCATCTCGGCCTCTCTCGACTCCAGCCTTGTCGGTCGCCGCATTGCGCTTTCACGGGCTCACATCGTCGCAAGCCCTCGCTACATCGAACAGCATGGTCGTCCGGAGAGTCCTGAGATGCTTGCCGATCATCCGTGCCTTTCGTACGGCATGCCGTCTCCATCGGACGAGTGGATCTTCCAGAAAGACAACGAAACGAAGAAGATCCGGATCAGGAACAAGCTTGTCTCAACGCGAGCCGAGCCCCTGATCCTCGCCGCCCGGGCCGGAGCAGGCGTCAGTTGGCTTCCGACTTTCGTCTGCGGTCAGGATTTGCGTGAAGGCAGGCTTGTCTCGCTCTTTCCGGATCATCATGTCGGGTCACTGGAAGTGTACATCCTTCACCCCCATCGGCGGTTTGTTCCGACGAAGGTCAAGGCTTTCATCAATGTCTTGACCACAAGCTTGAATCCCGGCGAGGTTGATGATCCCTGGGAATGATGCCGCAGTGCCTCCCGACGGGCTTGAACTCAATTGCAGTGTAACGGAACTACAGCCCTGTCCCAGAGTTCAACCCACGCATAAGGCTTGATGTCCTCTCCTGTCTGATCCTGGTGGCACGGTGTCTGTTGACGCCGCGATTTGGCGTGGCGGCAGGTTGAGGCAGAGCTCGTGCGAACCGCACGTCCGAGCCACAGGAACTCATCAACTCAGGAGAGTTCATGCCAACATCCATGCGCTCTGTGCTGCCGACCCTCTTCGCCCTTCTCCTCGGCTATGCCCTCATTCAGGTCGGCAACACCCTGCAGGGCACGCTGCTCAGCGTGCGAGGGAGCCTTGAGCAGTTCACGCCCACGGAGATCGGCACCGTAGCTGCGGCCTTCTGGGTCGGCATCGTCCTGGGTTCCCTTTGGGCCGGCCGCGTGATCCATCAGGTGGGGCACACCCGCACCTTCGCGGCCTTGGCCGCGGTGGCTTCCTCGGCCGCGCTGCTGCATCTGCTCGTGATCAGCCCGGCCGTGTGGGTTGCCGCGCGGGCCGTCACCGGCTTCTGCTTTGCGGGATTGTTCATCGTGGTCGAGAGCTGGCTCAACGCCTCCGTGACGGCGCAGACCCGCGGACAGACCTTGAGCCTCTACAGCATGACGGGTCTGGTGGCCGGCATCGGCGGGCAGATGCTCCTGCCGGCAGGCGATCCGCAGGGTTTCCGGCTGTTCTGCTTCGTGGCGATCCTCATCACCCTGTCCCTCGTGCCCACGGCCCTGTCGCGGGCGACCGCTCCGGCCCATGCGGTGAGCGACACGAGGATCAGCCTGATGCAGCTCTACCGGCAATCGCCTTTCGGCGTGGTGGCGGCCGTTCTGTGCGGTATCACCACCAGCTCGTTCTTCGCGCTTGGCCCGATCTGGGCGCAGGAGCGCGGCCTGGACACCACGGAGATCGCGCTCTTCATGACCTGCGGCACCCTCGGCGGCTTTGTCACAACATGGCCCCTCGGCTGGCTTTCCGACCGCATGGACCGGCGCCATGTGATCATGGGAACGGCCGCCATGGCAGCATCGATCCTGCTCGTGCTCATCCACGCCGTGCCGCTCACCGTGCCGGCTTGGCTGCTCTTCATCTATGTGGCGATTTTCGGCGGCAGCGTGATCCCGACCTACAGCATCGTCACGGCGCATGTGAACGACATGGTGAAGCCCGGCGAGTTCGTGGCGGCCGCCGGCGGCCTCCTGATCCTTCTCGGCGCAGGCGCGGCCGTCGGGCCCGTGATTGCGGGTGTGGCGATGACGGAGTTCGGACGCCTGGGGCTGGTCTATGTCTTCGTCACCGCCCAGCTGCTCATGGCGATCTGGGGCGCCTATCGCAGCATCCAGCGCGCCGCGCCGCCTACGGGGGAGAAGGAGAGTTTCGTGCCGGAGCCCACCGTTCCCGTGGGAACGCGGCTGGAGGCGCACTAGCGCCTCCAGCTCGCTGACTTACACAAGAAGCGACTGCGCGCCGTCGATCCAGACCGGCGTGCCGGTGATATGGCGGGCGCGATCGGATGCGAGAAAGAGCACGAGTTCCGCCACCTCTTCGCTCGTGCCGGGCTCGTTGCCGGTGAGCGGGATCCGTCCTGCAGGAAACTCGGCCGGGACCTCCGCCTCCTCCGTGTTGCGCTTGTCCGTGTTCTCCGTGATCTCCGTATCGATCTTGCCGGGGCAGACCACATTCACACGGATCTTGTGCTTGGCGAGTTCTACCGCCAGCATCTGGGCCATCGCCACCTGGGCGGCTTTGGTGGCGGAGTAAGCCGTGGCACCCGCGCTTGTGAAGGTGCGCGTGCCGTTGATGGACGCGGTGATGACGATGGAGCCGCCCGCCTGCTTCAGGTGCGGCACCGCGTAGTGGATCGTCAGATAGGTTCCGCGCAGATTCGTGTTGATGGTGCGGTCCCATTCCTTGGGCTGCAGTTCGTCGATGGGCGCCCAGACACCATTGATTCCGGCGTTGGCGAAGACAATGTCGAGCCGTCCATAGGCCTGGACGAGATCGTCGACAGCCTTCTTCATCTGAGCTTCATCGCCCACGTCCGCGACGAGCGGGATGGCCTTGCCTCCGGCCTGCTCGATTTCCTGCGCGGTTTTGCGGATCTCGTCGTCCGTATGGCTGAGCGCGCCCACCATGGCGCCTTCACGCGCAAGGCGCAGAGCCGCCGCCTTGCCGATGCCGGACCCTGCGCCCGTGATGAGCGCGACCTTGCCTTGAAGTTCCATGGGCTGTTCCTCCGGAAATGGTATGTCCTGTTCCTGAACCGGAGGAGTGCGCGCTTGTTCCGCAGTGTCAGGCGATGCCGACGCGCCGCCCCGCGGCATCGACCACCGGCTCGCCGTCTTCCTTGACGAACTCGCCCTGCTGCGGCGGCAGGATGTCGAGCACCGCTTCCGACGGACGGCACAGCCTGACGCCCAGCGGCGTGACCACGATGGGCCGGTTGATCAGGACCGGGTGCTCCATCATGGCATCGAGCAAAAGTTCGTCGGCGATGGACGGATCGTCGAGTCCGAGTTCCTGGAACGGTGTCCCCTTCTCGCGGATCACCTCGCGGACGCTCACACCCATACGGTCGATGAGCTGGCGCAGGAGCAGGCGCGTGGGAGGGCTCTTGAGGTACTCGACGATGTGCGGCTCGATCCCCGCGTTGCGGATCATCGCAAGCGTGTTGCGGGAGGTGCCGCATTGGGGATTGTGGTAGATGATCACGTCCATGGCTCAGTCCTTGCGCGACGCCGGCTTCGGGCCGATCACCATGGCAGGCGAGCGGGCCGATGAAAAGCGTTCAAGGTCTCTGTTGACCTCAGCCCTGGCAGGCTGCCCTGCCCTGCACCTGCAATCGGGTCAGCAGGCGCTCAGCGAGCGCATCCTGAGCCGCCTGGCTTTCAACGCCGGTGAGCGAGAGTTCGAGCACCCATTCGCCGGAGAGCGGCACGATGAGTGTCTCGACTGTCATGCTCTGCGAGGCGCTCGGCAGGTTGGCGTCGATCCAGGTTGCGGACCAGCGCGCGGCCTTCCCGTGCGATGACAGGGAAACCGATTGCGCCGGACGTCCGAGCAACTCCTCGTAATCCTTCTGCAGGAAGGCCGCGTCGCGGCTCGCGAGATCGGGCTGCGGCATGTCGCGAAGCTCGCCTGCGGAGCGAAGGCCAATGCCGATCTCGACGTCAGAGCGGGCAGCCTTCAGCCCCTGAGCGGTCGAGTGCCATTCCTCCGGCAGCAAGAAGGAGAAGCAGAGGCCGGACGGGGCGGCACCCTTCACCGAAGTCTGGCGAATCATAGGATCGAAGCGCACCTGCACAGGCTCGCTGCTCACCGGCCGGTCGAGAGGCCCGTTGGCAGCCTGCGTGCTGGAAGCGGCGAAGATCAGAACCAGGGCTGCGGCTTGGAATGCCCCTGCTCGCCAGGAGTTGACGCTACGCACTCGATCCTCCCACTGGGACGGCCCCTCATCGTCATAGCAACGCGCCGGCACTGCTCCGGTTGCCTCAAGGGCCTGTGATCTTGAGTTACAGGAGATTGGCCCTACCTCGCTGAGGAACGAAAATGAACCTGGAGAGACTTCATGCAGGCCTTCATACGCGCCTCGCTCATCGCCGCCACCCTGCTCGCGGCAGGCCAAGCGACCGCTGCCACCTGCCGGGATCCCGCCGGTTTCGAGAAGTGGCTCGACGACATTGGGCAGGAAGCCGTGGCGCAGGGTATCTCGCCCCAAGCTGTCAGACAGGGACTGTCCGGCGTTACCTTCGATCAGAGCGTGATCAAGAAGGATCGCGGTCAGGGCGTGTTCAAGCAGAGCTTCGAGCAATTCGCCGGCCGCATGGTTTCCGCCGGCCGCCTCAAGGGCGGCGCCAACATGCTGCAGCGGCATGCGGGCACCCTCCAGCGCATCGAGCAGCGCTTCGGCGTACCGGGTCCGGTTCTGGTGGCGATCTGGGGGCTGGAGACCGATTTCGGCGCCGTGCGCGGCAACCTGCCGGTGATCCGCTCGGTTGCGACGCTCGCCTACGATTGCCGTCGCTCCGACTTCTTCAAGGCTCACCTGTTCGATGCGCTCAGGATCGTCGACAGGGGCGATTTGTCTCCGGCCGAAATGCGCGGGGCCTGGGCGGGCGAGATGGGGCAGACCCAGTTCATGCCGTCGTCCTACGTCAAGTACGCCACCGATTTCGACGGCGATGGCCGCGCCGATCTCCTGCGCAGTCCTGCGGACGTGCTCGCCTCGACGGCGAATTATCTGAAAGGTCATGGCTGGGTGAAGGGTGCAGACTGGGAGCCCGGCACGCCGAACTTCGAAGCGATCCGGGCCTGGAACAAGTCGCAGGTCTACGCGAAGACGATCGCTTATTACGCGAAGAAGCTCGCGGGCGAGGATACGTCGGCTTTTGCCAGCCAGTGACATCCGGAGAAAGGCGGGCTCTAAACCCGCCTTTCTCGTATGCTTGATCAGCCGCGGGCGCGGGCGCGGATCATAAAGGTGTCGAAGGCGTATTCCGCCACCTGAAACCAGAGATATTCCTCGCTGCGGAAAGCCTTGTAGCTGTCATAGAGCTTCTTGAAGTCAGCGTTCTTGGCCGAGGTCTCATCGTAGACCTCATTGGCCGCCTTGTAGGCCGCATCCATGATCTCCTGCGAGAACGGACGCAACTGCGCCCCGGCGCCGATGAGGCTGCGGAGCGCCGCTGGGTTCTTTGCGTCGTACTTGGCCTGCGTGTCCACGTTGACATAGCCGGCAGCAGCCTGGAGGGCCGCCTGATAGGCCTTCGGCAGCTCGTTCCACTTCTGCAGGTTGATGTAGAAGTGGATCGCGGGACCGCCCTCCCAGAAGCCCGGATAGTAGTAGTACGGCGCCACCTTGTTCAGGCCGAGCTTCTCGTCGTCGTAAGGAGCCACCCACTCGGCGGCATCGATGGTGCCACGCTCGAGCGACGGATAGAGGTCGCCGCCGGCGATCTGCTGCGGCACAACCCCGAGCTTGCCCATGATCTGGCCTGCAAGGCCGGCGATGCGCATCTTCAGGCCCTGAAGATCCTGGACGGTCTTGATCTCCTTGCGGAACCAGCCGCCCATCTGCACGCCGGTGTTGCCCGCGGGCAGAGCGTAGACGTTGTGCTTGGCATAGAACTCGTTCAGCAGTGCATTGCCGCCGCCATGGTAGAGCCACGCATTGGTCTGGCGCGAGTTGAGGCCGAAGGGCAAGGTTGTGCCGATGGCGAAGGTCGGATCCTTGCCGACATAATAGTACGAGCAGGTGTGGCCCATCTCCACCGTTCCGCCCGCGATGGCATCAAGGGCCTGAGGTGCGCCGACGATCTCGCCGGGCGCGAAGGGCTGGATCTGGAACTTGCCGTCCGTGGCCTCGGAGACGAGCTTGGCGAGCGTCTCGCCGCCGCCGAACAGGGTGTCCAGGGACTTCGGGAAGGCTGACGTCAGCCGCCAGCGGATCTCCGGGTTCGACTGGGCGATGGCCGGAGCGGCAATGGCGCTCGATGCGGCGCCGACGGTTGCAGCCTGGAGGAATGTACGACGTTTCATGGGGCGTCCCTTTCGTTCGTTTACGCTTCAAGGCGCACGCGAGACAGAAAGTTTCCCTCAAGCACGCCCAAACGTAAAAAGTTGAACAGCCCCTATAGCGAGCCTCGGGAAAGAAGGCAGAGCTTTCGAAGCAGGGACTTCATGCACCCGGCGCATGCATAATCAGCAGAAGCAGTTCTAGAAGATCAGCTCGCCCGCGCCCCAGGCCAGCAGGATGAAGAGGATGAAGATCAGCAGGAAAATGCCGAACAGGACCTTGGCGATGCTGCGGGCCCCGGAGGCGATGCCTGAAAAGCCCAAGGCACCAGCCACGAGAGATACGACGAGGAAGATCAGGGCCCATTTGAGCATGCCGGCAACTCCTGCTGCTTATTGTTCAGCTGCAGGCATAAGCGCTCAAGCTTGATCGGGTTCCCGGAAGGCGCCGAGAGGGTGGAGCCCGTCTTCTAGACCACGACGGTGATCTTCTCAGCCGCCCGGGTCAGGGCCGTGTAGAGCCAGCGGCTGCGATGTTCGCGGAAGGCGTAAGACTCGTCGAAGAGCACGAGGTCGTCCCATTGCGAGCCTTGGGCCTTGTGCACGGTCAGGGCATAGCCATAGGTGAACTCGTCCGACTCCTTGCGCAGGACGAACGGCACCTCCTCCTCCGTGCCCTCGAAGAAGGCCTTGTGTACGGCCACCTCCACGGACCGGCGACGGGTGTCGTCGTCGGGCAGCACGTCCATGCGGATGAAGTCGTTGCGGATGCCGCGCAGGGCCTGGATGCTCCAGGTGCCGCCGTTGAGCAGGCCCTTGGTCTTGTCGTTGCGCAGGCAGACGAGCTTCTCGCCCGCGGCCGGCATGGGATCGCGGTAGCCGTTCAGTTCGCGCAGGCGGATGTTGTAGAGGCGCCGCGTCTTGTTGAGGCCGACCAGCACCTGATCGGCCGCCATGACGGCGGCGGCATCGATCTCGCGACGGCGAATGATGCGGCTGTCGCCATAGACCCCCGGCTCGAGGCGCCCGCCTTCCCGGACCTGCATCGAGAGATGAATGATCGGGTTGTCCTTGGCCTGGCGGTGCACCTCCGTGAGCATCACGTCGGGCTCGCCTTCCGTGAAGAAGCCGCCGCCTTTGACCGGCGGCAGCTGCGCCGGGTCGCCCAGCACGAGCACCGGCTGACCGAAGGACAGGAGATCCCGCCCCAGTTCCTCGTCCACCATGGAGCATTCGTCGATGATGATGAGGTCAGCCTTGGAGGCTGGGCTCTGGCGGTTGAGGACGAATTGCGGACCGTTTTCGTCGGACTCCCGCGAGCGGTAGATCATGGAATGAATCGTGGAGGCATCCGCGCAGCCCTTCGTGCGCAGCACGAGCGCCGCCTTGCCCGTATAGGCGCCGAAGGCCACCTCTCCATCCACATGCTCGGCGATGTGCTTGGCGAGCGTCGTCTTGCCGGTGCCGGCATAACCGAAGAGGCGAAACACCGGACGATCACCGCGGCGCAGCCAATCGGCGACGGCTTTCAGGGCGGCATCCTGCTGCGGCGACCAGGTCATGCGGTTCGTGCCTCGCGGTGAAGGGAGTAAAGGAGGCCAATGATGATGCAGAAGCTTCCAAGGAAGACAAAGGGATCGAGCGGCTCGCCATAGAACTGCCAACCGACGAAGGCGATCAGCGGGATGCGCATGAAGTCCAGGGGCACGACCATCGTGGCATCGCCCTGCCGGTAGGCGTTGGTCAGGCAGTAATGGGCGAGCAGGCCGCCGAGTGAGATGCCGATCAGGGGCAACGCGTGGGACGACTGCACTTCAAGCCAGAAGGCCCGGCTCACGCCCGCGAGGTTCATGGGCAGTTGCAGCAGGTTCATGAAGAACAGGATCGAGAAGGTGCTCTCGGTCATCGTGAGGCGCTTGGTCATGATCGCCACGAGCGCAAAGCTGAAGGCCACGCCGAGCATCAGGAAACTGGCCGGCTGCAAGGATTCCAGACCTGGCCGCAGGATCACGAGAATGCCGATGAAGCCAAGAACCACAGCCACGAGACGACCGCGCGTCATCGTCTCTTTCAGCAGCGGAATCGCCAGCAGCGCCACCCAGGCCGGCGTGGTGAATTCGAGCGCGAAGACGGTGGCTAACGGCAGAAGCGTAAGGCCGAAAGCCCACCCATCCGTGCCGGCGAAATGCAGGACGTTGCGCGTGAGATGGAGCCCGAAGCGCCGCGGCCTCAAGCCTGGTCTGAGCTCCGGCCTGACAAGTGCAAGGGCGAGCAGGATCAGGACGCCGGCACCGTTGCGGACCGCCAGCATCTCGAAGATCGAGAAGGCAGGCGCAAGCGCGCGCACGGCGATCGCGGTTGCCGAGAAGGAGAGGAGCGCGCCGCTCATCCAGAGGACGACGGCAAGGATGCTGCGTTGGGGCACGATGGACCAGACGATGTGAATGCCCCTTCCGCTTACCCCGCCGCTTCCGTGGCGTGAAGCCTTCATCGACACGAGACCTCCAGCGACCAAGGCGCGCACGAGTGATCGCCTTCAAGTCGGCAGACAACACCCCGCGCGATAAGTCATCGAACATGATTCTCGACTCAAACCGTCGCTTCCATCTCGAACGTCATGCCGAAGAGACGATTTTTTCGCGTTGCGTCGGAGCATGGCATCGGGCTCGTGAAAGGCCCTGATCTTCCCTCTCCAGGTGAGGAGGATTGCACCGCGATGTTGAACGTTCTTGAAGATGTTCGAATACTCGCATGGTGTATAAGATCAACTTTTGGCATCATATAAGCGTCTGATGATAAATGGATTTTTCGACAGTATGCGACGGCCATCCGGGTTGATTGACCATGCCGCGTCCTCTCTGCAAGCGACTCTAACTCACTCATCCTGCACCCGATATTGAGTCTTGCATCGGCAAGTGAAGAGAGCATCGTTGAGCAACATATCCACAGAAAAAGTGCGCGTTCTACTGTCTACACTTTCCGTTATTCGGAACCGCCTTGGTATAACGACGTTGCCTTGCAAGCGTGACGGTTGCACGCGAAGGCCCTTGAAGGAGGCGGCAATGCCGACAGATACCAAGAACCCGCTGACGATGCTGTTCACGGGTGACACCGGTGCGACCAGCACCAAGAAGTCCACGAAGAAGAGCAGCTCGCGCAGCGGCTCGTCCAGCACCAAGAAGTCGGGCTCGAAGAGCTCGGGCGCCAAGAAGACGACGGCCAAGAAGACGGCTGCGAAGTCGACCTCGAAGTCGGCCTCGAAGTCCTCGGCCAAGTCCGGCGCCAAGAAGTCCACGGCGAAGAAGACGGCTGCTAAGAAGACCACCGCGAAGAAGACCTCGGCAAAGTCTTCCGCCAAGTCGGCGGCCAAGAAGACCACCGCCAAGAAGACGGCTGCTAAGAAGACCACTGCCAAGAAGACGACCGCCAAGAAGGCTTCGGCCAAGTCGAGCTCGTCGGCTTCCCGCAAGTCCTCGTCGGCTCGTTCGGGCGCATCGCGTTCTTCGGCCAAGAAGACAGCTTCGCGCAGCTCCAGCCGCGGTGCGGTGAAGTCCTCGTCCCGCAGCTCGGCGTCCAAGTCGCGCAGCAGCTCCAAGTCGGCGCCCAAGCGCGCTGCCGCTGCTTCGAGCCGCACTTCTTCCACGAAGAAGTCGGGCAAGGTCGCCAAGCGCTCGTCCAGCTCCCGCTCGTCGAGCTCCCGCAAGAGCCCGTCGAAGTCCAGGCGCTAAGACGCCCATGCGGCACGCGCCGGGATAGGTTTCCCTATCGTCCGGCGCGTGCGCATAAAAAATCGCCCGGTGAAAACCGGGCGATTTCTTTTGTCCGGGTTGGAGACTGATTACCGGCCCGTGCTCATCGGGTCGCTGGCACCCCAATAAGGAGTAGCATTGTAGTAGCGGTGGACGTGCTCCTCCCATTCCCGGTCGTAGGAGGCATCGTGCCCTTCCGCACTGCGCCGGGGAGCACCGCGCAGCTGATCCTCGTTGAGGTTCAGCTCGTAAGCATCGAGCTCCGTGTTGTACTTCAGGACGCCCCAGGGAAGCGTGTAGTACTCCTCGCCGAGACCCATGAAGCCGCCGAAGCTCATAACCGCATAGGCCACCTTGCCGGACCGCTTCTCGATCATCACGCGCTCGATCGTCCCGATCTTCTCACCGTCCGAGCGGCGGACGGGCGTTCCCTCGACCTTGTCGCTGGCGATCAGGCTCTGGGTTTCGCGAACGTCACCGCTCTGTGCCGTCGTCTGCATCATCTCGCTCCTTCGTGTGTGAGATCCTAAGGCAACGCTCGGGTTGAAAACCCGGTTCCGTGCGGCTCTTCTCCAGGCTTTCCAAGGCTTTGCTCCTGAGCGAAGCGCTGCCGTAGGAACCCCCTCACCGCCCTCACGTTGATCAACGTTTCCGGAAACGTTGAGGATATGAGGGAGATTGCCATGGCGGTTCGCCAGAAGCCGGTTGAGGAGCAGGTCATCGTCATCACCGGCGCATCCAGCGGCATCGGACTTGCAACAGCGCATCTGTTCGCCGAGCGCGGCGCCAGGGGCCTCGTTCTTGTGGCCCGCAACGAGGAGGCTCTGCGCAAGATCGCCGATGAGCTCAGCCATGGGCGCACCCGTGCCATTGCGGTGGCGGCGGATGTCAGCAAGCGGGAGGATCTGGAGCGCGTGGCGCGCACGGCTATCGACACCTTCGGCGGCTTCGACACCTGGGTGAACGACGCGGCGGTTGCGCTGTACGGTAACCTCAATGAGATCCCCATGGAGGACCAGCGCCAGCTCTTCGACGTGAACTATTGGGGTGTCGTCAACGGCTCCATGATCGCTGCCGACCACATGCGCCGCCGCGGCGGCACCATCATCAATGTGGGCAGCGTCCTGTCCGAGCGGACCATGATCCTGCAGACGCAGTATTCCGCCTCTAAGCATGCGGTGAAGGCCTTTACCGACGGCCTGCGCATGGAATTGGAAAACCAGGGCGCCCCGATCGCCGTGACCCTGATCAAGCCGTCTTCCATCGACACGCCCTATGTCGAACATGCCCGCAACTACCTCGACCACAACAACGCCGTTCCTCCGCCGGCCTACGATCCGCATCTTGTGGGCAAGGCGATCATGTTCGCGGCCGAGCATCAGCGGCGTGAGATCACAGTCGGGTTCGGCGGCTGGGTGATCGGCGCCATGGGCAAGGTGGCGCCGCGCCTCGTCGACAAGGCGATGGAATGGACGGGCTACGGATCCCAAACGACGGATCAGCCGGAACGCTCCGGCATGCGCGACAATCTCTATGAGGCCCGTGAGGATGGCGACATGTACTCGTCCCTGCCCGGCGAGCCGCGCAAGACGAGCTTCCTCCTCGAGGCGCAGCTTCATCCGTTCGTGACGGCGGCCGTTCTGGCCGGTGTCGCCGCCGGCATCGCGGCGCTGTTCATCCCGTCCCTAAGCGGCGGACAGCGCCGGCGCCAGGCCAAGCGCCCGACGCCGCGCTACCAGCCCACCATGCGGCGCACCGGCAACGGTCACGACAAGCGCACGCTCGGCCCCGGCCATGTGAGCCAGCGCGGTCCCTACGAGGGCCGCCCGCAGCCGCGGCACTGACCGCACAAAGGGGCCGGATCTCGCATCCGGCCCTTCCTTTTGAAGAGCGACAAGATGGCCGCCGTCGGCACGTTCCGAAGTCGTGGGATGCGGGTTAGCCTTCCTGCATGAACCCGATTCGCTTCTCCGCCATCACGCTTGCCCTCGTCATCGGCGGCTCCGCCGCCGCGCAGGACAAGGGCACCCTGAACCCGAAGCCCTTAGCCCCGCTGGCCAACCCGGATGACCCTAGGCTCGCCGCCAAAGAGCTCTTCGGCCGCCGCACCACGCCGGCCGATCTTCGGCCGCGCTCCATCGGCGGCTATGCCCGTGGCTGCGTTGCAGGCGCTGAGGCGATCCCGGTGGATGGCGAGAACTGGCAGGTCATGCGCCTGTCCCGCAACCGCAATTGGGGCCATCCGCAGCTGATCGATTTCCTGAAGAGGTTCGCCACGCGGCTTCCCTCCGTCAATGGATGGCCGGGGATTCTCGTCGGCGATATCTCGCAGCCGCGCGGCGGGCCCATGATCACGGGCCACGCCTCGCACCAGATCGGCCTCGATGCGGATATCTGGCTTACCCCCATGCCCAACCGCCGCCTGAGCCGGATTGAGCGCGAGGAGATGTCGGCCACCAACGTGGTGCGCGACGACTGGCTCGACGTGGATCCGAACCGCTGGACACCCCAGCACACCGCTCTCATTCGCGCCGCCGCGCAGGAAAGAAGCGTTGCCCGGATCTTCGTGAACCCCGCCATCAAGAAAGCCCTCTGCCGCGAGGCGGGCGCGGACCGCGGCTGGCTGACCAAGGTGCGGCCCATGTGGGGCCACAACTATCATTTCCATATCCGCCTTGCCTGCCCAGCCGGCAGCGCAGGATGCTCGGATCAGGACCCGCCCCCCGGCGGCGACGGCTGCGGCACGGAGCTTGCGGGCTGGTTCACGCCCCAGATGCTGAACCCGAAGCCGGGCAAGCCACGCCCGCCCCTGACCATGGCGCAGTTGCCCAACGAGTGCCGGAGCGTTCTCGCGGCGCCCGACGGGCCCTGAATTGAAAAAGAGAGCGGCTCGCCCCTGCCGGAAGCGAACCGCTCTCTTGTGTCTTGACGAGGATAAAGCGGCTTACTCGGCCGCGACACCCACGCCGATGGGGCATGACACGCCGGTGCCGCCCAGGCCGCAATAGCCGTTCGGATTCTTGGCCAGGTATTGCTGGTGATAGTCCTCGGCAAAGTAGAACGGGCCTGTCTCCAAGATCTCGGTCGTGACCGGGCCATAGCCCTTGGCGGCGAGCGCCTGGGCATAGGCGGCCTTGGAGGCCTCGGCGGCGTTTCGCTGATCCTCGTTGAACACATAGATCCCGGAGCGGTACTGGGTGCCGACGTCATTGCCCTGGCGCATGCCCTGGGTCGGATCATGGTTCTCCCAGAAGGTCTTCAGCAGGGCGTCGTAGGAGATCACCTTCGGGTCGAACACCACCAGCACCACCTCGTTGTGGCCGGTGAGGCCTGAACAGACCTCCTCGTAGGTCGGGTTCGGCGTGATGCCGGCGGCGTATCCCGCAGCCGTGATCCATATGCCGTCGCCCATCTGCCAGAACTTGCGCTCCGCGCCCCAGAAGCAGCCGAGACCAAAAACAGCCTTCTCCATGCCATCCGGATAGGGCGGCAGCAGCGGACGGCCATTGATGAAATGCCGCTCGGCGGTTGGAATGGGGCTGGACCGGCCCGGCAGGGCCTCGGCGGCTTGCGGCAGGTCGGTGCGTTTGCGGAAGCTGAACATGGGGGATCCCTCGCGTGACCCCGCTTATGTAATCATCGCCCTCTTCTGATGGGAGGGGCCGCCTGCCTCACCTTGCCGTGAGAGGTTTAGCGCTCAGCCAGATAGCCGATGGGCTCCAAGGGTTTTTGTCCCAACCACAGCAGAAGTGCGCCGATGACGAAGCCCGTGACCGAGGCGGGTAACTGGAGACCGTAGGTGGCGATTGGCTCCCACAGCCAAGGATAGGCGCGCTGCGTCACGCCTCCCTCCAGACCGGCCATGCTCCCAGGGAAGATGACCCCGGCCACTTTGCCAAGGGAGGCGAACGATACAGCATTGTTGACGATGGACCGTGTTCCATCGATCACCAACCCAACAAATCCTGCTGCAATCAGCAGAAGGCCAAGGCTACGCGCTAAGAACTTCAAGGGAGGATACCTCTCCAAACAGAGGGGAGATTATCTAGTCTGTTTTGTCGCAATGGCAAAGGCGATTCCGGATGATTTGCCACAAGTTCGGTCTTGCCTTTTGCCCCGGTTTAGCGATACACGGGCGCTCCGCAGATGAAGCGGAGAACCTGACCTGCCTGCCGGATGGCGGGCAAGGGTTCCTGAGCCGAGCAGGCTCACGCTGGAGGGGTGGCCGAGTGGTTGAAGGCGCACGCCTGGAAAGTGTGTATACGGGAAACCGTATCGCGGGTTCGAATCCCGCTCCCTCCGCCACTATTCACCCATAAGCCATTGATATTTAAGTGATTTGGCCGCTACTGCGGACACTCGCCCCTCACCTCACCCCACATCTTGTACTGGGCTGTAGCGGCTGCTGCTGGTCCTCTTTGGACCTATAGAACCTGTAAGCCGCAGGTTGGATTGTCCGCCTAGCGCCAATCCAAATTGTTGATGTGCCTGACAGGCGTCCACACTCATATCATGGTGGAAACCCTACCTCTCGCAATCTAGGACGCCTACAGCTGAAGCCCTAGCATATGTTAGGCAATCCGGAGGCTAGGTGATGACGAGCAAGGTAATTACCCAGGCCCTTGCGCGAAGCGGGATTCGCTGATTCCCTGCTGGTATGGGCCGCAGCGATCTTGAGCGTCTGAGCAAGGAAGAGCTGATTGAGCTGGTGCTGCGGCTGCAGCGGCCGCAAAAGACCTCGCGCACATCCTCAAAGCCGCCCTCGACCGATCGCAAGCAGCGTCGGGATCAGGCCAAGCCGGGTGGCGCCAAGCCGGGCCATGACGGGCACAGCCGCGCCATGAGCCCAGATGTGGATCGCCTCATCGACCATCAGCCGGACCACTGCCCATGCTGCCGGACCAGGCTGGCGACCGATCTTCCGACCGCGACCGTGAGCGAACACGACACGATCGAACTGCCCGCGATCAAGCCGTGGATCGAGCGCCATCGGCGTCTGGCGGTGCGCTGTCCGACCTGTGGAATGCGGGTCGTTGCGCCCGTGCCAGAGGCGGCCAAGGGGACACCGTTCGGGCCGCGCATCCATGCCGTGGCGACCTATCTCAAGACCTTCCAGGCTCTGTCGTACGAGCGGTTGCAAAGCGCATTCGCCGACCTGTTCGGCCTGACGCTCAGCCAGGGTGGCCTGATGAACCTGCTGCGCCGGGCGCAGGGCGCCTTTGCGGCCGAGCGCGACAGGGCCATCGCGGCGTTGCGCCAAGCCAAGGCCATCGCTTCTGATGAGACCGGCGTCCGGATCGAAGGCTCCAACGCCTACCATTGGGTGTTTCGCTGCTCGGAGGCGGTGGTCCATCATGCCTCTGTGCCCCGGGGTGCCGTCGTGGTCCGGACGATGATGGACGGGCACCGGCCTGCTGTCTGGTGCTCCGACCGCTACAGCGCCCAACAGGGCCATGCCGATGCCCATCAGACCTGCCTGGCCCATCTGGCCCGCGACGTTGCTTATGCCGATGAGGCGAGCGAGGATGTCCTGCCCTCCCGCCTCAAGCTGTGGCTGCACCGGGCCTTTGCCCTGGCGGAGGAGGTCGCAACGCTGGCCGCCTCGACCCTGGCCCGCAAGCGCCGAGCCCTGGAGCGCAGTCTCGACGCGATCCTGGCCGCGCCGACCTCTTGTGATCTCGCCCGCGACCTTCAGAGCAAGGTCCGGCGCGCCCGTGATCAGCTTCTGACCTTCGCCCACTGGCCCGGCATGGTGGAGGCGACCAACAATGCCTGCGAACGCGCGCTCAGACCCGCCGTCATTCAGCGCAAGGTGACCAACGGCTACCGGGCCATGTGGGCGGCCGAGGGCGAAGCGGACATTCGAACGGTCGTTGACACGGCTCGTCTCGGTCTGGGAACCAACGCGTTCAAGACAATCCTGCAGACCGTGTCCGCCTGAACCTCAGCTCAAAATGGGGCCTGGGTAATTACGTTGGTCCTGGTTTGCCTCACCTCGCCCAGTTCGGGCCAATCCCCTTTGCCTCCGACAAACGATCCCGAAGTCGGTTGGAGTGGCAAGCTCAACGGCACTTGGCATTGGAGGCTCCCCAGCACACCCAACGGGCTTCAGCCCACGCAGAGTTGGCACGCCACCGGTTCATCGCCTGACGGTGACATTTACGTGGGCGGCATGGACCATGTAACGAACTCGGCCTTATACCGCCTCAGATCACAAGAGGGCACGCTTCAGTTCGTGGGTGATGCTCGCTCTGCTTCTGAGGCGGTCCAGAACTGGATGCCAGGCGAGACAGCACAGAAATTCCATACCCGTCCCCTTTGGCATCGGGGTAAAGTCTACGTAGCAACGATGGATCGCTCCCGCTTGAATGACGAATATCTCACCCGACGGGGGTTCCACTGGTACGCTTACGATCCCCGCCTTAACAGCTTCACAGACCTGAGTGCCTCCGAACCTGGGGGCATCGCGGTGGCGCATGGGAATGTTGTGACGCTGGCGTCCGACCCTGCACGCAACGTCATCTACGGCGCTGGTGTCCCAACGGGCGAGATCTATCGCTATGACGTGGCTCGTGGCCGAACGGAAGTTCTCGGTAGACCAAACTCGTATGAGCAATCTTACGTCTATACGGGCCGTGTGATGTGGGTCGACCCGCGCGGACGTCTGTACTTTACGGCGAGGAACCCAAGAACCCCCTCAGTGCACGGGCACATTCATTACTACGATCCAGAGACTGGATTTGGCGAGCGAACGGACTGGCCTTTGCAGGAGGGGCGAGCCCTTGAGGTCGGCCAGTGTCTGGCCGGAGGCAGGCAATGCTTCTTCTCAGACGATAGAGGCCATGTCTACCACTTCGATGATAACGGTCCGTCTTGGTCCTACCTGGGTCAGATTGAGACTGGTCAGACCGGCATTTACATTTGGCTCTTTGCGGTCACTCCTGACGGGACCAAGGCCTACACTGCCACGAGCACATCACCGCAACCAAGCGAGTTTACATCCCTGTATGAGTTCGATTTAGGGACGGGGAATACACAAAAGCTGTGCACCCTCGCTGAGTTAGACCCGGCTTTGAAGCACTTGCACGTCCACACGGGCTACGATTCCTGGGACGACAAGGGACGGTTCTATTTCGCAAGTTCCAATGGGCATCAGCCGGTTATCGTAACCCGAGTTGATCCCGTTCACTTGAAGGCAGCTTTAAGGAAGCCTTAATGCAAGGGTTAGAGTCGAGCGCGCTAAGTGCGTGGGGCTTGCGCGATTTCGCATAAGGCGCAGTATGGAACTGGGTAGCGTATCTTTGCAGCGTATTTGGAGATAATCTTTGGCTGCTAGATCCGAACCCGAGTTGAGCCTCAGTCCGCCGCCCCCGCTATGGCGCTTCGCCTACCTGTCCTCGGCCCATCATTCAATTACCTCATCAGCGCGAAAGAGGAGCGGTGAAACGTCGACGCCCAAAGCGCGGGCAGTCTTCAGATTTATAACAAGGTTGTACTTGGATGGCTGTTCCACCGGCAAGTCACCAGGATTTGCGCCATGAAGGATCCTAGCAACGTAGCTCGCAGCGCGACGCCAACAATCTTCGCGACTTGGGCCATAACTTAACAGAGCACCCGCCAAGGCAATCTCACGATATTCTGAGATTGCGGGGATCCGATGAGACATTGCACGCTCAACTATTTCAGTGCGCCGGTTCATCTGTATGCTGTCGCTCGTTATGATAATCGCATCAGCGTGCGCACTTGCAGCAGTGGATACTGCGGACTCCAATTCGCGAGCGTGTTGCACAGGGATCGATTGCAGTTCTAATCCTAACATGCGCGCCGCCGCCACAGTTTCCGCAAGCTGTACATTGAGGCTCTCATTGGACGGATTCGACAACATCGCCACCCGCTTTAACCGGGGCATGGTTTCCTTTACTATTTCCAATCGCTTGTGACTTAAATCCGAAGCTAAGAGGCTTAAGCCTGTGATGTTACCACCCGGTTTTCTGAGGCTTTGGACCAAGCCAGCGCCTACGGGGTCACCAATCGTTGCAAAAACAATCGGGAGGCTTTCAGCAGCTTTCTTCACTGCTTCAACTGCGGGCGTGCCGTGGGTCACTATCAACTCAACCCCAGCCTGCACAAGTTCGGCAGCAAAGGCACTAATCTGAGCGGGTACACCAGAATGTCGTATTTCAATCTGCAGGTTACGGGGTACTGTAAATCCGTGCTCCTGGAGACCATCTCGGAGAGCTTTTAAAAGAATTGCTCCGTCTGGATCTGTTGCACCAAAAGTGGCGATCACTCCAATGTGCCGAACCCGATTCGGCTGAGCCTGGGTGGCCCTCGGGTGGATGAGTGCCGCAGTCCACAGAAACACGAGATCCCGCCGCCGCATGGGTCATCTCCTCGTCGCTAAAGAGGCCATATAGCACACTTACGCGCTTAACGTTACCGTAACGGCCCAAGGTGCGCTTCCATATTAGTATCATTTTCGCGATTCCCGTTAGCTTGGCCATTACCTTGACCAAAAATCTATTGAGGTTCTAAATGCCCCACCCAGGCGGCTGCTCAATCGCTGAACCATCCTGTTGGCGACAAAGAGGAGCGTCTGAGGAGAGAAGGGTTTCGCGATGAAGCTGGCACCCTCAGGTAAATCACTTGGCTTCGGTGCCACCCGACCTGACACCACGATCAGACGAACCTCCGGTCGCTCCCTCGCCATGCGACGAGCCAGCATGAAGCCATTAGTTGTTCCTGAGGTTTCAACATCGGTGACGATTGAGCTTATGTCCAACCGACGGGCGAGAATAGCTGGCGCTCCAAGCGGCCCGATTCAGACGCTTTGTCCCAAGCCCTCCAGGTCGTCGCTCACGCCAAGGAGGTCTCGCATCCAGACCTAGTTGTGACATAAATTGTCCCCCTACACACTCGCCATGCGGAACACGCTCCTGCGCAATAGCCCTTTTGGTACATGACGATCTACAAAGGTTTCCCCTAGTTTCACCTGTCCGAGATTTGGACGTGAGGCCAGGTCATGCATGAGGACAACCCAGACACCCTAGGGACCCTTGCTTTGGCGACAGCTGCTGGTGGGAGCGGTGGAGGCAGGACGCCCCAGGACCCAAAGCTTGACCGTTTAATACAGTAACATCTCGGCAATGGGCTGCGAAAAATGTACGACGACTGCATGGGAGGCCCCGTCCCGGAACGCTTGCTGGCGCTGCTGGAACGAATGCCAACTTCAAGCAGGAGCATCGGGGAAGATAAATCGCGCTGAGCAGAGGGGTTGTTCCCCTGACGGGGAGCATGTAACGAGCGCCTCGTCTCTCAAGCCGGTCGGTCCAAGCAGACCATATCCGTGCCAGCCCTGCCACCTCTCTGTTGAGGAGCTACGAGCACAGGACCGGGCTTCGTTTGCAAGCGACAGCTGAGCGCAGTCCCCTCAGGAAAAGCTCCACGGATGCTCCAAGGGCTAACCGATGGTGAGGCCAGAACTTAGAGCGCCTCCTTGGTATCCTGCAGGCGAGTATCTTGGCTTGTCGTCTATGACTCTTGGAACTGCTCATCCGCTGCGCCCAAGCCTCAATTGTCTCACGCCTACTGACACCAGTAATGTTCAGATTCCGGTAGAGATACGAAGACTCTCAGGCTTCAACCTCGCGGAAATGGCCTGCAGGCGTGCGTCATGGGCAGCCCACATCTGCTGAATCTTCGCCTTTCTCTTCGCCTTCGCCTGCACGATGGTGAGGGAGCGCGTCTCGGCAGAAGCCACCTTCATCCGCCTTACGGCAGCGATTCTGAATCCGGTGATCGGTCGCTGTGGGGGACGAACCCGCATGGTCTTCGCCGAAGTGCTTTTTGCCTGGCGAACCGCGCTGGCCGTGTCGGATTCGGCTTCCTTGTCAGCAACAGCCTTGGGTGCGGTTTTAGATGCGCTGGATGCGATGAAAGTCGAAGAGGCCGTGGGCGAAACGCTCACTGCATCGCCCCCTGCACCAATGGAAGATCCAACGGCTGCCAAGTGGGTCCGAACCCGTCGGCAATACTCCACCGAGAGCGGCGTCATGCGCTCCTCACCGTGTCCTGCCCTGTATTTCATGAGCGCACGGCACAGGTTACCGTCAGCAAGCTGCCACGCGCGACCAAGATATGCGACGCCATAACGAATGTTCGTCTCGGGCTCAAACAATCCAGCCAACGTGCCTCTGTAGCCCAGCATGGCGGCGGTTGTAGGACGGATTTGCATGAGGCCGACCTCACCAACTCCTCCAACTGAACCAGGGTTATAACTACTCTCGACCTGCGCTACCGCGTCCGCAACATCAGGAGGAAGCCCCACCTGCTCGGCCTCACGCCTGATTGTCGCAAGATGAGCCTTACGCCCTGAGGTATAGGCTTGGGGCAACCCAATCAGCCCCTCGATGACGGGAGGCAGGGGGATGTCTGGGAAGTCGATGGAAGGTGCTTGTGCTAACGCGGCAGGAGCGAGGAGCAGAAGTCCGGACACGAGGCAGGCTCTGGCATGGTGTGGATTGCGCAATGAGTGCCCCTTCGCTGTCGTTCGCGGTCACTTAGATCCTCAGTTGAGGAGAATAACTTGTGCCGCACAACGCCAGAAAGGAGCAACATGGGTAATCAAAGCAGCCAGTGATCTCTGGAGGAGCAAATGGACATCATACTGTTCCCTGCCAAAGCCGCCTCATCAGCCGCGAAAATGGCTCCCATAGCCTCTGTGCTTTTCAACCGGCTGGACTGGTCATTTCACTACCGTAAGAGAGGTGTTGAGGAGCAACGGTGCTTTGCTAAAGGTAGCTCTTCTGGAGGCAATCGAGGGGCAGGCATCATGGAGCTAGAACCAAGCTTTGGGATGCACGACGTTTTACCTCCACCCTTCGCACAGTTCACTGCAGGGGAAAGACCGATATGGCTTTCTGGATGGCACCCCGAAGCACCTGGCCTGGTTGTTGAAGGTAGGGCATCTTCAAAGATTATCCTGGGTCACGATGCCAGCTTCGCCGTTAACTTGACCATAAACGTGGCCTTTACCTTGACCATAAGGCATAAACCCTTGACAAGAGCTTATTTTCCTAGTAGGGTGATAATGCTTCGGCCCTGATGGTCACCTTCCCAGGCTTGACCGTACAGCTTTGCTATGCGGTGGGGCACCTGCTGCCGAGCTTTACCTCAAACATCATTGGTCACGGCGTTCCCTGACCGCTCAACCCTACCCTCACGGGAGCCTTCCGGGCTCCCTTTGCATTTGAGGAGCCCTTGCTATGCCTTATGCTGCTCAGAACACCATCCTACGTTGCCCCGCGCTGATTGTTGCTTCCACCGGACAGGTTCAGATCCCGCCTCTTACTTCCGGCCAGTTTCGGAGCCCTTGTATCCCTCGCATCAGGATCCAATCAGGTTCAACCTTTCAAGAGCCTGTAGACGTGGGATCGTCGCCCCCTTCGCAACCACCCTCGCCTGCCCCGACTAGGAGCTGATGCGTAAGCGCAGGCGCGCTTACCGGCAGGGCGACCTCGACGGATTGTGTGGCGTCTACGCCATCGTGAACGCCCTTCGGTACGTCCTGCGGCTGCGGGATGAGCAGTGCAAGCAGCTGTTTGCGAAGCTGATCAAAGCCCTGGAGCAAGACAGCCCCTGCCTCCACAAATCCCTGCTCCGGGGCCTGTATTGGTGCCAGCTGAAGCGGTTGGTGGCGGTTGCGGGCAAGGGACGCTGCGGGGATCGGGATCTCACCTTCCAAGCACATCCCCTGCGGCTGAAGCAGGACCAGCACACCCTGCCCGACCTGTGGGCAGCCTTGGAGCAGGAATTGGGGCCAGCGTGCGTCGCTATCGTCGGGATCACGGGGGCCACTGACCACTGGTGTGTGGTGTACCAGGTCACACCCAAAACCCTCTGGCTCCTGGATTCCGATGGCGGGACCTACATGAGGCGGTCTCGGTGCACCGTTCGGCCCGCCCGCACTCGCTACTGCCTTGAACTCGGCGAAATCCTGCTGATTGAGCGTTAGCGAACAGTCACCTCAACAACTCCGGCAAAGTCCCTCTGCGCGAACGGCGGGGCTTTGCCTCCACTTGGGATGATAGCGACCGTGGCAGTCGCTTGTGCCTAATGTCAAAGCTTGACGGATGCCCTTCACGGCTGTTGATACCGGAGTGAAACTCCCCAGACCTGCCGATTGAATTTTCCCCAGGTGAGCGCGGCAGCCGAGCGTTTCGGCCGCTGCCGGGAAGACCGGCAGGCTCTCTTCGCCGATGCTGCTCCTGATGGTCAGGAGGACAGGCGGTGATCCAGCTTGGGGAGGTAGTCATGATCTTGGAATGGCACCGGCAAGGCATGTCGGTCTCGGCCATCGCCCGCCAGAGCGGCCTCGGCCCAAGCAGCCCAGCGGCAGGAGAGCGCCCGATACACTGTCGTTCCGTCAGGCTTGGCAGACCTTGGCTATTGGTATGACCGCCCCTCTCAACGCGTCTCTCCCAGGCAGCCTGTCCGGCGTGTACTCCGTACAGCGCCACGGTCAGCATCGCGCAGCAAGCCACAGGTAACTCAAGCACATTCAAAGGCAGTTGAGCGGTGCCAAACCTCCCTTGCGGCAAGATCGCGTCGGCTTGGATCTGTTGCGGTGAACGTGACGGGTGCTGGGCCCCAAGCGAGAACCCGTGATGGCCTGGTGGATCTTCCTGTTCTTGCCCGCATAGAGTACGCCCGCAAGGGCAAGAAGCAGGTCAGGCAGGCGCGCGTGACCTGTAGGCTCAATCCCGAAGGGCAGGTCGTCGCCTTCCGGTAACGATGCGTTGGCGGCAATAACAAGCTTAGAGGCTGGTGAGCAATTATCTTTCGTTCTTGCGGGTGAGGCGGCGCAGCAGGATGCGGCTCATGGCGAGATAGAGCAGCATCTCGCCGGTCTCGATCAGGCGTTCGTAGTCCTTGGCCAGCCGCCGGTTGGTGGTCAACCAGGCGATGGTTCGTTCAACAACCCACCTGCGCGCGAGCACCTGAAAGCCGCTTGGGCGCGTCGGCGGCTCTGCGTCAGCCCGCATCCAGACGCCGCCGCTCCACCAGTGTTGCGGAATCGACAGCTGCCAGCCCAGCGCTCGGCGCAGCCAATCCTTCAATCCGCGATAAGCAGTGTCGGCCCACATTCGCTCAATGGCCGGAAACAGATGCTGCAGACCCTCCAACAGGAGCTCGGCCCCGGTGCGATCATGGAGGTCGGCGGGCTGCACCTTGTTCTTCAGCAGCGTGCCTTGCGTGTCGACGAGCAGATGACGCTTGCGGCCTTTCACCTTCTTGCCGCCGTCATAGCCGCGCGGCCCTCCCATCTCGCTGGTCTTGACCGACTGGCTGTCGAGGATCGCCGCACTCGGTTGAGGAG
The DNA here is from genome assembly GCF_016811235.1 of Microvirga arabica. Lineage (GTDB taxonomy): Bacteria > Pseudomonadota > Alphaproteobacteria > Rhizobiales > Beijerinckiaceae > Microvirga > Microvirga arabica. The sequence continues at coordinate 1,104 of NZ_JAFBID010000028.1, read as the reverse complement.
ACCGGCCGATCGCACGGCGATAGCTCTCGCGCAGAACCTGGGTCACGTGCTCCCAGGTGCTATCCTTGCGCCACTGGGCATAGTGGTAAAAGACGGCACCACGCGGCGGGTACTCGTGCGGCAGTAGCCGCCACTGCGCGCCGGTGCGCAGCAGATAGAAGATGGCATCGACGATGCGCCGGAGCGGATAGGTCTGTCGCCGTCCTGCTGGATGGCTGCGGGGGACGAGGGGCTCGAGCAGCGCCCATTCGGCATCAGTGAGATCGCTGGCGTAGACACAAGCATCCATGGCTGACCCTCCAAGCTATCGCAACAGCCCGCTTCCGCATCGGCAGTCCAGCCAAACCTATTCTGAATCAATGACTTACATTGCGCAATAAAATTGCTCACCAGCCTCTCATACCAAGTCCCTGAAGAGCTGACTCGTTCGTGATTTCCCGGATTGTGGCAGGTGTGATTCAGTTTGGTGAACCAGGGAGGTTTACCATGCCGATCCCCCTCCGCTCTGACTTCAACGCGTCTGAGCTGCGTGCGCTTGCTCGCAAGACCAAGGATGGTCCGCAGGCCCGCCGACTGCTTGCGCTGGCGGCGATCTACGGACCCGTTGACATGATCGGCATTAACTTCGACGCTGAAGAACTCGCGATCCTGTGAGCGCCCATAAAAGTCCGAGTGCATCGTCAGTCGCTTCCATGCTCCGGCGTGAGAGAAGTTATAGAGTATGGATTGAGGGAATCCGCGCATTCCTGAGAAGCTGAAGAAGAGGCTGAGCAGGGTCACGGTCTGAAGCCCGCTGTCACGAGGTATCCCGCACAACGCCTGACACCGCTCGATGGGGATCGTGGACACAACACGGCCTGCGGCGAAGCGTTGGCGGAACTCTCTGTGATCCGACGGACTGGATGCCTCTGCCCTTGCCTCCACTGGCGCACATCGCCGGTGAGGGCACAGCGGCCTAACCGCAGACGCTCGAAGAACAACGATTGTATCTTGTGAGTTACTCTAGCTTACATTGAAGAAGGCGTTCTCGAAGCCTGAGCTGTTATCTTTCAGTTGGAACGATTTCCAACCTCCTCCTCTGAGATCGGTGCCTAGCACCAGACC
>NZ_JAFBID010000027.1 GCF_016811235.1 Microvirga arabica | reverse complement strand
TGGATGGGCTTTCGTCCCTCGATCCCGGATTCCCTGCCGGTGATCGGGCCCGCCGGACGTGACCAGCGCGTGATCTATGCCTTCGGTCATGGGCATTACGGCCTCACCCAGGCAGCTATCACGGTCCAGATGGTGGCAGGCATGATTGAGGCGCGACCAAGCTCGGTCGACGAGAGGCCGTTCTCTGCTCAGCGCTTCTGATCCGGCTGCCTTGTTCACGAAAACCGGAGGTGGATCCGAGCAGGGATGAAAGTTCTTTCCCTGCACAAGGGCGGCCGCACATAATTGGGCGTCATTCCTATCGAGTTTCCCATTACCTCATCGAACCTGCTGGCCAGTCTTGAGCGGCCTTCGCGAGCCGCTGTCATTGGCGCTTCGGGAGGGATTGGAAGGGCTGTCACGGAGCGACTGGCCGCGGAAGGGTTCGAAGCTGTTCATGCTCTGTCGCGCAGGGGTCTTGGCAGCGAGTACCAAGGCGTACGCTCCGGAGCCATCGATATCGAGCACGAGCCCAGCATTGCCGCGGCGGCCGTGGAACTCCAAGACGGCGCGCCTTTGCGCCTTGTTCTTGTGGCAACCGGGCTTCTCCATGCCGTCGATCAACAGCCGGAGAAAACCTATCGAATCCTCGATCCGGAACTCCTGGCCCGAAGCTTTCGCGTCAACGCCATTGGTCCTGCGCTTGTCGCCAAGCACATGCTCCCTCTGCTGCCAAAGAGCGGGAAGAGCATCTTCGCCGTGATCTCGGCCCGTATCGGCAGCATCGAGGACAACCGGCTCGGTGGATGGTACGGCTACCGCGCCTCGAAGGCTGCCCTCAACCAGTTCATACGGACCCTGGCGGTCGAGGTCAGGCGCCAGAAGCCCGACACCATCTGTGTTGCCCTTCATCCTGGAACCGTCGATACGGCTTTGAGCCAGCCTTTCCAAACTGGGGTTGAGAGCGGAAAGCTTTTCACCCCTGCCTATGCAGCCGAGCGGTTGCTTGCTGTCCTCGACGGTCTCACGGCTGCGGACAGCGGCGGGTTCTTCGCCTGGGATGGACAGCGCATCCCGTTCTGAGGTTTGTGTCCGAACCAATCTGCAGCTGTGGCAGATTGCCCGCCAAGGACCTCGCGTTCCCGGTCGGCGTTCCCTCCGCTGTAGGAGATGCCGTGTTGAACGCCGGACTGGCCCTGGATGGGAAGAGGGAGGCTGCACCGAAGCTGTGGCGACCCAGGCGCGTGCTCGTGACGCCGGCTGCGCTGGAGTGGGAGCATGGCCGCGCCATCCTTGAACGAGCGTCCGCGCTGGGCTCTGAGATCATCGAGCTGAAAAGCAACCGCCTGACGGGTTTGAGCGGAGACAATGAGCGGCAGAGCTATGTGAATGCTAAAACCACCCTCGCGGTTGTCGTAGCGCCTCCGAGCAAGCTTCGGCTGCAACCGATCCCGCCGAGCGCGGACTGGCGGGCCGATCTTGAGGAGGGGTGCCCGGCTCATTGCCAGTATTGCTACCTCGCCGGCTCCCTTTCGGGCCCTCCTGTCACAAGGGTCTACGCCAATCTGCCCGAGATCCTCGGCAACCTTGAAGACTATGTCGGCAGGGGAGCCGTGACCTCCCGGTCCGCGGACCGCATGCACGAGGGCACCACGTTCGAGGCATCCTGCTATACCGATCCCTTGGGAATCGAGCATCTCACCGGCTCGCTTGCTGCAACCATCGCGCACTTCGGATCCTGGCAGGCTCCCGTGAAGCTTCGCTTCACCACCAAGTACGATGCGGTCCAGCCACTGCTCGGAATCCCGCATAGCCGACGCACCCGGATCCGCTTCTCCGTCAACGCAAAGCCGGCGGCTCGCTTCGAGGGCGGCACCGCACCCGTTTCAGCGCGGCTGAACGCCATGCGACTGGCAGCCTTGGCCGGCTACAGGGTGGGCCTGACGATTGCACCGATCATGCCTGTCGAGAACTGGCGCGAGGCCTACGGCACCTTGCTCGAGGATGCCGCTGCCGCAACCCGGGATGTGCCGGATCTCGACTTGTCGGTGGAACTGATCACCCACCGGTTCACGCCAGGGTCCAAGACCGTCCTGAACGGGTGGTATCCCGGCTCGGACCTCGACATGGACGAACAGACACGGGCTCGGAAGACAACAAAGTTCAATTCGGTCAAGTATGTGTACACGTCCGATGTCATGAAGGAGATGCGGGGCTTCTTCGAGAACGCGATAGGAAGCACTCTCCCGTACGCTCGAATCCTGTACTGGACCTAGTAGCTAACCGGCTGACATTGGTTGGGATCAAGGAAACACCCGAACGCTCCGTCATGATGCGCAGAGCTCCTGCCACGGGAATGGAGGCTCACATGCTCAGCTGGATCGTTCGACTCCGGATGATCGCGGTCGGCTTCGTGACGAGTTGGTTCGTTGCCAAGGAAGCGCCGATCTTCGGCGTCGCGCAGGTGATGATGACTCTTGTCCTGGTTGCGCTCATCGTTGCCGTCGTGGCGTTCTGGCCGCAACGCTGGACGGCGGTCCTCAACCGCTTTCATAGACCTCGCTGAAGGAGCCGGCGCAGCCCGAGTTTCAAGATTCTTTTAGTGCTGAACTCCGAGCGGCCAAGGTGCAAACAGGTTGGGGCGTCTCCACAGCACGAAGTGGTCCTGCTCGGCGAGTTTCAGGCCGGTGTCCTTTTCCAAGAAGGCAATCTGCGCCTCGATCGTCTTGAGTTGTCGCTCAAGCTTTGCAGCGCGACGGGCTTTGGAGTCAGACGGCTTTCTTTTCCTGCTCTTCATCTGGCACCTCATGGTCCGAAAAGCAGCCTTCGCTCTCCTTGCTGAAGAAGACGAGTGCCGAGGTTCGGATGGCCATGCTTGTGCCCCCTGCTAATCGTTCGTTGTATTGTTGATTCGAATCCTACCTGAGAGGCGCCTCCTCGTCTGTCAGGAACCCGACACATCAAACGCAAGCGTAAACATAGATTAACCCTTGAAACTTGGATCGGCACTGACGGTTGAGAGATTGGAACGGCTCTTCAACCCAGGGCGCATCGTGGCAATCACCGCATCCCGACGTTATCATCCATGGCCGGGCTATGTGCTCGGCTTCGCCCTCGGCGGCTTCTTCGATGGAATCCTGCTCCACCAGATCCTGCAATGGCATCATCTCCTGAGTGCCATGAACGGCGACGACATCCGGTTCCAGGTCGCTGCCGACGGCTATTTTCACGCTCTGATGTACGTGATCGCCGCTATTGGACTTTGGATGTTGTGGGTCTCGCGGCGCAACCCCGCTGGGATGTCCGGCCGTCTGCTGATCGCCGGCATCCTGATCGGCTTCGGTGCCTGGCACGTGGCCGATGCCGCTCTCTCGCATTGGCTGCTCGGCATCCACCGCATCAGGATGGACAGCAGCAGCCCGCTCTTCTGGGACCTGCTTTGGCTTGGCATCTTCGGTCTCGTGCCGGTGATCCTCGGATGGATTTTGAACTGGCCGAAGAACGACGGGTCCAGGGCTTTCAACTCGTCCGCTCCGACCCGAACATTGGTCACCCTCATGGTTGTCGGAGCAGGAGCTTTAGGAATCTGGCCTCTGCGTGGCAATGAATTCACCACGGTGATGTTCCCCCCGGGCACAGGGCAGGAGCATGTGATCAGATCCCTCGCATCGGTCGACGCGAAGCTGGTCTGGATGGACGGCAGCGGGGATCTCGCCGTCGCCCGACTCGCTGGCGGGCAATCGGCGTGGAGGCTGTTTCGGCACGGCGCGATTCTGGTCACCGGAGCCGGACTTCCTGCAGGCTGCCTCAACTATCTGCGTACCTGATCCTATCCGTCGCGTCTCAGCGCCTGCGCAGCCGCTCGATGGCTTCCTTGTGCGCGGCAGGATCGACGTCGTACTCGGCCGCGAGGCGCTCGATCTCGGCCTGTCTGTCCTCGGCACTGAGCCTGGGGTTGAGGCTCGCGACCGCAGCCAGAAACGATGCCCCGGCAAAAACCGGGTCGCGGCGGCGGGCGGTCTGGTCGCGTTCCTTCTTCAACTCCGCCTGTCGCTTATTGTAGGTCTCAAGCGGGCCCAGTGCCCGAAGGGCGCGGTTGCGCAGAGCCGGGGCAGGAAGGTCATGTTCCTGGGCGATATCCTGCAAGGCGCTTTCCGGATCCTCTCCTGCGAGCAGCGCTTCCGCGAGTTCTTCCAACGCTGAAACGAACGGATCCATCATGGCCCCTTTCTCGATGGTTTGACCATCAACGGATGGTGAACGGTTCGGTTCGCCACCAGGATGTTGTCGCAGGCCTCAGTTGACCAATAATCCTGTTGTCGATTGTCTCACGCCCCTCAAGCCCATCTGGGCGGAATCCACATGAAGGTCGAACAGATGCAGGAACGTACCGATCCCTATCTCTGGCTGGAGAATGTGGAAGGCGAGGAGGCGCTCGCCTGGGTAAGAACCCATAACGAAACCACCAAGGTGGCCTTGTGCGACCAGGCTTTCGAAGCCGACAAGAAGGCCCTTTACGAGATCTCGACCCGTCCCGACAATATCCCGTTCATCACCCGCCGACGCGGGCAGCTCTACAATTTCTGGCAGGACGCTGCCCACGTGCGCGGCTTGTGGCGGCGCACCTCCATGGAGGATTACCGCCAGCCGGAGCCGACTTGGGAGACGGTTCTCGACATTGACGCGCTTGCAGGCCTGGAGGGGGAGGACTGGGTCTGGAAAGGCTGTGGCACGCTTCAGCCGGAACAGCGCTACGGCTTGGTGAGCTTGTCCCGGGGCGGTGCCGATGCCGTGGTGGTCCGTGAGTTCGATCTCATCGAGAAACGGTTCATCGAAGACGGCTTTGCACTCCAGGAGGCCAAGGGTGGGGCGGCCTGGCTCGATCAGGATACGCTCCTTGTCTCGACCACCCTCGGGGCAAATGCCGCGACCGCTTCAGGCTATCCGCGAACCGTGCGCCTGTGGCGCCGCGGCTCGGATTTCATGCAGGCGCCTGTGCTGTTCGAGGGCGAGGCCAGCGACATCTACATTTCGGCCTCGGTTGACCGCGAGCCCGGATATGAACGCACCTTCTACCGGCGACAGATCACCTTCGAGGAGGGGATCAGCTACCTCGCGCGCGAGGACGGCGAACCCCTGCTGATCGATCTGCCGCTCGATGCCCGCTTCGACGTGGAGAAGGATTGGCTCGTCGTGAAGCTGAAAAGCGACTGGGCCCTGCCGGAGCGCACCTATCCGGCCGATGTGCTCCTGGCGATCAGCTTCTCGCGCTTCCTTGAAGGAGACCGCCAGTTCGAGGTGCTGTTCGAACCCGGTCCCCGGCGGGTTCTCTCCGGCTTCTGGTGGACGAAGTCCCGGCTGGTGCTCACGGTTCTCGACAACCTCGCCAGCCAGATCTGGCTCGGAACGCCCGGCTCGCCGTGGAGCCTGGAGCAACTGGAGGGGCTGCCGGACACGGCTTCCATCCATGCCGTGTCGCTAGATGCGAGCCAGTTGGAGCGAACCGACGAGCTTCTCCTGACGATCTCCAGCTTCGTCGAGCCGACGAAGCTGGCACTCGTGACGGAGGACAAGCGGATCGAGGTGCTGAAGGAAGCGCCCGCCGCCTTCGACGCATCCGGCCTGGAGGTGACGCGCCACGAGGCGGTCTCGGTGGATGGGGAGCGGATCCCTTACTACCAGATTGGTCCGAACGGCCAGGACGGGCCGCGCCCGACGGTGCTCTACGGGTATGGTGGCTTCTCCGTCTCGATGACGCCGGGCTATCTCGGAGGCATCGGCAAGACTTGGCTGGAGCGGGGCAATGTCTGGGTCGTGGCCAACATCCGCGGCGGGGGAGAGTTCGGAGCGGCTTGGCACAAGGCCGGCATGCGCGAGGGCAAGCGCCTGTCTCACGATGATTTCGCCGCCATCGCCCAGGATCTCGCCACACGGGGCGTGACGACGCCGAGGCAGCTGGCGGCCTATGGCGGCTCCAACGGCGGCCTGCTCGTGGGCAACATGCTCACTCGCTATCCCGAACGCTTCGGAGCGATCTGGTGCACCGTGCCGCTCCTCGACATGCAGCGCTATACGCGCCTTCTGGCCGGGCCGAGCTGGGTGGCAGAATATGGTGATCCGAATAGACCCGAGGATTGGGCCTACATGGCGGGCTTCTCCGCCTACCAGAACCTGGAGGTGGGCCGCGCCTATCCTCCCGCGCTGCTTGTGACATCCCGACGGGACGACCGCGTCCACCCCGGCCATGCCCGAAAGATGGCAGCCAAGCTTGAGGCCATGAAGCAGCCGGTCTTCTTCTACGAGCCTGACGATGGCGGGCATGGCGCCGCCAACAAGGAGCAGGCGGCTTTTCTCTCCGCGTTGGGCCTGTCTTTCCTGCGAAGGACGCTGAAGGGCGAAGGTACAGCGTGAGCCGGAACAGGCTCTATTGGGCAGGGGATAAGGCATTGCGGAGGAGAGCTGCCCATAGCCAGCAGCTCCCTTGATATTGCACTCTGCAGTAATCACATAGGAAAAGCGCGGCACCTCAACATCTTACCCCCCTGCATCGATCCCAAGAGCATGGCCGGAGCAGCGGGGTCGTCATCGCTTCACAGCGACACTCGAAAACATCTGCAGCCTTCTGGAGTTTACCCGGACACGCGGCGCAAGCTGCGACGACAGGCTGTCCATGAAAGAGGCGGGAGCCGCCTTTCGGAAATCTGAATGTCCAAGAAATCGAAGAACCTTGTCAGCCTCAACCACCTGCCGGGCATCCTGCTCGCCAGCCAGGCCGAATGCGACCGCTGGATCGAGGCCGGGCTGATCCCGGTGGCGGAGCGCCGGACTGTGCAGCGGCGCGGGCGCAGCGTCGAAGAGCCGATGTTCGACCCTGAGGTCGTCGTGCCGCTTGCCGCTCAGGTTCCGTCTTGGCGAGGGCAGGGCGATGAGAGTGGATCCGCCCAGCGTTCTCATGGGCGCCGAAAGGACAGCGACCAGTCTCCCGACGATGCGGCTCATCGGCGGCGCCAGAGCATCCTGGCGCCTGTCCGCAGGAACACGGGCATCTATATCGCCGAGGACATCCGTCGGATCGAGAGCGGCCGCTGGAAGCCTGAGCGCGTTTTCGCTGGTTATCGGGCGGTATTCAGCCAGCCGATGCAGGTCCTGCCCGACAGCGAGCCCATCGAGATCGCCACCGAGTTTGCCTTCACCGAACCCGTCGAGGTCGCGGCCGTGGTATTGGCACCCGCCCGCGTGGAACGTGCCGAACTTGCGGCGGCTTCTGAGGCCCTGGAAGCCAGGCTCATCGAGCTGCGCGACGCCACGTTCGGGGCCTGCGAGCAGGAACTGGCTGGCTGGCGCGACGAGCTCGAGACTTATCTCGATGCCTTCGAGGACGCGGACGAGCGGCAGGCCATTCTTGGTGGCATTCGTGCCGCTCTCGACAAGCTTGATCGGGTCCACGCCTCCGACAAGGGCGGTCCGGCCGGTGCCGCACGCAATCTGCGCCAGAAGCTCGACGACTACCGTTCGAAAGCCGCCGCCCGCAGGCTCCGGCACCTGCGCGAGGCGCAGATCCGCGAGGCCTCTGGCTACGAGCGCTATGCGGCGATCTTCCCGGTCGCCCGCTCCCTCAATCGCCGCTTCGTGTTTCTGGCCGGGCCGACCAACTCAGGCAAAACCTATGAGGCGCTAAAGCTCGCGCGCGAGGCCGCGACCGCGGAAATTCTTTCGCCTCTGCGGCTCCTGGCGCTCGAGCATTTCGAGCGCATGAGCGAGGAGGGGCTTCCCGCCGGCATGGTCACAGGCGAGGAGCGAGTGCTGCCGGAAGGCGCGACGCATATCGCCCGGACCATCGAGACCCTCGATCTGCATCGCGTCGTCGATGTCTGCGTCATCGACGAGGTGCAGATGCTGGGGGACCCGAGCCGCGGCTGGGCCTGGACCCAGGCGATGGTTGGCGCTCCTGCAAAGCTCGTGGTGCTGACGGGTGCGCCGGAGGCGATCCCTCTCGTCGAACATTTGCTTGCCATGACCGGCGAACCGCTGGAGGTGAAGATCCTCAAGCGCAAGGGCCGGCTGCGCGTCGAGGGTGTGCCGGCCAATCTCAACAAGCTGATGCGAGGCGATGCCGTCGTGGCCTTCACCCGCCGCGATGTGCACGATCTGCGCACACGCCTCGTGCAGTCCGGGCGCACGGTGGCGACCGTCTACGGCGCGCTGGGTCCCGAAGTTCGCCGGGCCGAGGCCGCGCGCTTCCGCAATGGCGAGGCCGAGATCCTCGTGGCGACCGATGCCATCGGCATGGGGTTGAACATCGGACCGCTGCGGCGGGTCGTGTTCTCCACCTTGCGCAAGTTCGACGGTGTTCGCGACCGCCAGCTCACCGCCATGGAGATCAAGCAGATCGCCGGCCGGGCAGGGCGCTTCGGCCACCACGACGAAGGCCTCGTGACGGCTCTGCCCGATGTCGGCGGCTACGCCCAGGTGGAGAAGATCATCGGCAACGCGCTGACGGGTGATGCCGGAAAGCTGCGGGGCAAGGCCTATGTCCGCCCGAACCAGGAGACGGTGCTTTCGGCGAGCGAGGTGCTGCAGACCGACCGCCTCGGTCGCGTACTCCAGCACCTGAACGACACGCTTGTCGCCGGCCACCCGGATCTGCGCATGGCCGACATGGACGAGATGATCGAGCTGGCAACGCTCCTCGATACCGTCGACATGCCGATCCTCGACCGGTTGTCCTATTCCATGGCACCCGTCGATGGACGCGAGCAACTGGCCGTGGAGCTGCTCATCGATTGGGCCCGGCAGCATGCCCGCGACGGGCGTGTACAGGCGCCGGATTTCGGCGTTAACACGGATCTCCTGAAGCTGGAGGCCCGGGTGAAGATCGCCACGTCCTGGCTTTGGCTTGCCCAGCGCTATCCGGATGTCTTCCGGGATGTGGAGGAGGTGGTCGATCTGCGTGCCAGCCTCAACGCCAAGATTGAGGAGAAGCTGGTCACGACCTCAGTTTCGCAGCGCCGCAAGCCTGAGGACAAGGCGCGGCGGGACAGGGGCAAGGCTCCGCAGAAGCAACGAAAGAATCGGCGCCGCCGGTCCGAGGCCGATGCCGGCGAGATGGAGCAGGTTCGCGCCAGGAGGCGCTAGGCTGCAAGCTCCTGCTCGACGAGCGCGACCCAAAAGGCGACGCCGGTTGGGATCGCCTCGTCGTTGAAGTCGTAAGCCGTGTTGTGGTGGAGCGCTCCGTTGACGGCGGGGCCGTTCCCGAGCCATACATAGGCGCCCGGGGCTGCCTCGCTGAAGAATGCGAAGTCATCGCCTGCGGTTGAGGGCTCGAAATTCGTTACGACTTTTGAGCCGCAGATCACCCGCGCCGCTCTCAACGCCTGCGCCGTGGCATCGGCATGGTTGATCACGGGAGGGATGCGCCTGCGGAACTCATATGAGACCTCGATGCCGAACATAGTCGCGACGCCGCTGGCAAGGCGCCCGATCTCCCTTTCAAGCTGATCGCGCACCTCGGCGGAGTAAGCCCGCGCCGTGCCGCCGATCTCGACCACATCGGGAATAACGTTGAGCGCCCGTGGATCACCGGCCTGTACCGAACACGCGCTGATCACGGCAGGCTGCAACGGGTTGACCACCCGCCCCACGACGGTCTGCAGAGCCGCGAGGAAGTGGCCGCTCGCCGTGATCGGATCCTTGCCGAGATGAGGCTTGGCCCCATGAGTGCCGACTCCCTTGAAGGTCACGAACCAGCTGTCCGATGATGCAAGCTGCGGGCCAGCGGTGACGGCCATCTCGTCCACGGCCAATCCCGGCATGTTGTGCAGGCCGTAGACCGCACCACAAGGAAAGAGGTCGAAGAGTCCATCCTCCACCATCGCCTTCGCCCCGCCCCGGCCTTCCTCCGCCGGCTGGAAGATGAAATGGACCGTACCGGAAAAGTTGCGGGTCCTAGCCAGGTAGCGAGCGGCTCCGACGAGCAGTGTGGTGTGCCCGTCATGCCCACAGGCATGCATCTTGCCGGGGAACTTCGACTTGTATGAACGCTCCGCCTGCTCCGGCATCGCCAGCGCGTCCATGTCGGCGCGAAGGCCAATGGTGCGCGTGCCGTTGCCGATCTGCAGGGTGCCGACGACGCCTGTCTTGCCCAGTCCCCGATAAATTCGAAGGCCTGCCTCCTCCAGCAGGGAAGCGACGATGCCGCTCGTCCGCTCCTCCTCGAACCCCAGTTCCGGATGGGCATGGAGATCCTGGCGGAGGCTGCGCAGGAATGGTAGGTCCGCCTGGATGAGGTCCTGAAGGAGCATGGTACTTTGATCCTGGATATGCCGGGTGGAATCGTTCGATAACCCGGCAGAGGACAACCCACAATCATTCTTCCCGCAGCCGACCGACAGGAACGATCAATGCAGCCCTACGAGTTCTGGCAGGAGATCCATCCGCCGTCGACCTTCGACGGACAACCGGCGGATGGGCATCGCGGCTTCTATCCGGCGGAGTTCGAGGATGGACGCCAGTTGCTCCTGCCGATCCGGGAACTGGCGGATGGAGAGCATGCCCTGGCATCTCTCATCATCAACCAGGCTGGTTTTGCCGTGGAGGACGCGCTGTGCGCCGGCCTCGCCGAGAAGGTCCGCGCTTTCGCCCCGGAGGTGGTGGTGGGGCTTCCGACCTTGGGGCTCACCCTGGCAAGAGGCACGGCCAGGAAGCTGGAGCACAGCCGCTATGTTCCCCTCGGAACCTCCCGCAAGTTCTGGTACCGGGAGGATCTGTCCGTGCCGATGACCTCCATCACGAGCCCGGACCAGCTCAAGCGGCTCTATCTCGACCCACGCATGCTGCCGTTGATCGAGAACAGGCGGGTTCTTCTGGTGGACGACGTGATCAGCAGCGGACGTTCCATCGCTGCCGCCCTGGAGCTCCTCTCCTTATGCGGGGTCCGACCCGTCGCCATCGGTGCGGCGATGCTCCAGACGGATGCCTGGCGAGACAAGCTCGCGGCCATCAGCCCGGAATGGCCGGAGCGGGTGGTCGGGGTGCTGCGGACGCCAAGGCTCAAGCGGACGGCTTCTGGGGGCTGGGCACCGGTTTTTTGATTTGCGAGCTTTTTGAGCAGAATGTCTGTAACGTGGGCAAAGTCCGTGAGGGGCAGGGCTTTTCCATGGCCATGGTTGTGTTAATGCCTACGGCACCAGGGCAGGGGCCCCCGACCGGGAGACGACCCTGTCGGCAGCGAAACATTGGAACCTAGGAGATCTGAGATGGTAGGGCGTTGGTACAAACCTCTTGTCAGTACGGCCTTTCTTCTGGCGGCGCTGTCTTCAGCCCCGGCTATGGCTCAGAACAAAACGCTGACGATCTCCTGGTGGGGCTTCAACGGCGACAAGCTGGAAGAGATTGTGCTCAAGCCGTTCCGCGCCCAATGCGGCTGCGAACTGGTCTTCGAGACCGGCAACAACGCCGACCGCCTGAACAAGATCAAGATCCGCGGCGGCAGCGGCGTCGATGTGGTCTATCTCACCGACAGCTTCTCCCAGCTCGGCATTCAGGAAGGCTTGTTCCAGCCGGTCGACCGCTCCAAGCTCCCCAACCTGAACGGCATCTATGAGCTGGCCCGCGCACCGCAGGGGCAGTTCGGTCCCGCCTACACCATCGGCCGCGTCGGCATCATTTACGACAGCGCCAAGGTGAGCGCACCGATCACGTCCTGGAACGACCTATGGCGGGATGACCTGAAGCGCCGCATCTCGCTGCCCGGCATCACCACCACGGCCGGTCCGATGACCGTTCTGGTTGCGGCCAGCAAGGCGGGTGTCGATCCCTATAAGGACGAGAGCGCAGCCTTCAAAGCCCTCGAACAGCTGAAGCCCAACGTGGTGAAGAACTACAATACCGGCTCCGAGCTCGTGAACCTGTTCTCGACCGGCGAAGTTTCCGTCGCGATGGCGCAGGATTTCACCCTGGCCCAGATCCAGGCGGCCGTTCCGACCGTGCGCTGGGCGGAGCTGAAGGAGGGCGACTACGCCACTCTCAACACGGTGAACATTGCCAAAGGCGCGGCGAACCCCGACCTTGCGCATCAGTTCATCAACTTCATCCTCGATCCGAAAATCCAGCAGACGCTGGCCGAGCGCGGCGTGGATGCTCCGGTCGCCACCGCGGTGCAGCTGAAGCCCGAGGAGGCTGCCCGCTGGACTTATGGCCAGAAGATGATCTCGTCGCTCAAGCGCCTCGATTACGAGAAGCTCAATGCGGCCAAGAGCGATTGGATCGACGCCTGGAGCGAGGTCTTCGGGAAGTAATCCAGCGATCATGACCTCAAGACGTTTTTGGCGCCGCAGCGGCGCAACCGGGTGGGCGCTTTCCGCGCCCGCCACGCTCGCCGTCATCGGCTTCCTGCTCATCCCCATCGGGGCTGTGATCGCCGGCACCTTCATGGATCCGCGCGGGGTCTTTGCTCCCTATATTTCCTATTTCAACAGCGGCTTCCGCACGACGGTTCTGTTCCGGACGCTGCAGATTGCCGCCATCACGACGATCATCTCCCTGATTTTCGGCTTCATGACGGCCTATGTGGTCTCCCGTGCGCCGGGAAAGCTGAAGAGCCTGCTCATCGTCGCGGCCGTGTTCCCGCTTCTGACCGGCGTCGTGGTCCGGGCCTTTGCCTGGCTCATCATCCTGGGCCGCAACGGGATCCTAAACCAGACCCTGCTGGGGCTCGGCATCACGAGCGAGCCGCTGGAGATGCTCTATACGCAAGGAGCCGTCATCATCGGCATGGTTTATCTCTTTGTGCCGCTGATGGTGCTCTCGCTTGTCGGCGTACTTGAGAACATTCCCAAAGATGTGCTGCAGGCCTCCTCGTCGCTCGGGGCCTCGCCGCTCGCCACCTTCTGGCAGGTGCTTCTGCCCCTGGCAGTGCCCGGACTGATCGTCGGTGCGGTGCTCGTCTTCACCGGCAGCTTCACGGCCTACGCCACGCCGCAACTGCTCGGCGGCGAGCGCCAGACCGTGCTCGCCACACTGCTGCATCAGCGCGCCATGGTGTCCTTCGACTGGGTCGGAGCTTCGACCATTGCGGCCATCATGACAGTGATCACAATCACCATTGTTCTCGCGATGAGCCACATCGCCCGCCGCATCAATCCCATGGCAACCTGATGTCCGACAGACCTCATCCCTTTCTCATCGTCGTTGCGGGACTGGTCTATCTGTTCCTGATGCTGCCGCTGGTCATCGTGGTCGGCGCAGCGCTCAGCGACACCACCTATCTCACCTTCCCGCCGCAGGGACTGTCCCTGCGCTGGTTCGAAAACATCTTCGAGATCAGCGCTTTCCGGCGGACCATCGTGACGAGCCTGCAGATCGCCTTCCTGGGAACGATGATTGCCCTCCTGATCGGGATCCCTGCTGCCTATGCGCTCAACCGCTTCCGGATCGAGCTCCCGAAGTGGCTCGGGACATTGTTCGTGCTGCCGATCCTTGTCCCCGAGATCGTATTCGGTTTCGCTCTGCTCAAATCGTTCACGGTCGGAACCGGTGCACCGATCTTCCTGTCCCTTCTCATCGGTCATACGCTCATTGTGCTGCCCTATGTGGTCCGTGTGATCAGCGCGAGCCTCGCCTCGTTCGACTTCTCCGTCGAGGAGGCCGCGATCAGCCTCGGCAGTGCGCCTGTGAAGACCTTTTTCACTATCGTGCTGCCGAATATCAGGGCAGGGGTGATCGCGGCCTTCATCCTCGCTTTTATCACCTCGCTCAACGATGTGTCGGTGTCGCTCTTCCTGACCGGGCCGGGGATCAGCACGCTGCCGATCCAGATTCTCGCCCATGTGGAGCAGTTCTTCGACCCGACGGTCGCATCCGTCTCCGTGCTTCTGATGTTCCTCACCGTGGCCGTCATGGCCGTGGTGGAGCGGACCCTCGGCCTCACTTTTCTTGCAAAGTAGCTTTCCGTGACACAGCCCCTCGATCTCCAAGCCGTCTCGGCCCATTACGGAACGACCAAGGTTCTCGAAGACCTCTCGCTCTCGGTGCAGGCCGGTGAGCTCGTTTCGCTTCTCGGTGCCAGCGGCTGCGGCAAAACCACGACCCTGCGCCTGATCGCAGGTTTTCTCAGGCCGACCACGGGCTCAATCCAGCTCGGCGGACGCGACCTGACGCGCCTGCCGCCTCATAAGCGCGATATCGGCCTCGTCTTCCAGAACTACGCACTGTTCCCGCATCTCTCGGTGCTGGACAATGTGGCCTTCGGGCTGAAGCAGAGGGGCCTCGGATCCTCCGAGCGCCGCAAGCGCGCCATGGCCATGCTGGAACGCGTGGGGCTTTCCGCTCTTGCGGATCGAGCGCCCGGGGCGCTCTCGGGCGGTCAGAAACAGCGCGTTGCCTTGGCAAGAGCCCTCGTGATCGAGCCTCCGCTGCTGATGTTCGACGAGCCGCTTTCGAATCTCGATGCGAAGCTGCGCGTCGACATGCGGGTGGAGATCCGCCAGCTGCAGCGGTCGAACGGCACCACCTCGGTCTATGTCACGCACGACCAGGAGGAGGCTTTCTCGATCTCGGACCGTGTCGCCATCATGAGTGCCGGCCGGCTCATGCAGTTCGACAAGCCGGAGATTCTCTACCGGCGCCCCGCCAACACTTTCGTGGCCCGCTTCGTGGGCTTCGAGAACATCATCCCCCTCAAGGTCATCGCACGCGAAGGCGATGTGGTCACCGCTGAAACAGCCGGGGTCACCCTCCGGCTGTCGCAGGCCGTATATGGGGCGATTCCTGACACCTTCCTTCTCGCCACGCGGCCCGACGGCTTGGTGGTGTCGACGGACCCCGCCGCTGAAGGTCTTCCGGCCCGGTTGGGCCTGCGGACCTATCTCGGCCGGGCTTATCAGTATCAGTGCGAGACGGCAGCCGGACCTCTCATCGCCAACGGGAGCCTTACGGCGCCATTGGAGGCCGGCACGGGCGTGAAGCTTGTGCCTATGCCGGAGCAATGCACGATTCTGGCAAGCGAGGGAGCCAGGTAATGGCGTCTGTACTGATCAGGAATGCCTGCCTGCTCCCCATCGACGAACACATGAGTGTCATCGAGACGGGGTGGATCCACACCGAGGGAAGCACGATCCGGGCGCTCGGTTCCGGCGAGCCGCCGCAGGTGGACGGGGCTGAGATCATTGATGCCGAAGGCGACGTGATCATGCCCGGCATGGTCAATCCCCATGCCCATCTGGCGATGACGCTCTTCCGCGGCCTCGGTGAGGATGTCGACGACCGGCTGTTCCGCTACGTGCTGCCGATGGAGCGCAAGTTCGTCACCCCTGAGATGGTGCGCGTCGGTACGCTTCTCGGCGCTCTCGAATCCATCGAGGCTGGCGTCACCACCATCGCCGATATGTACTACTACGAGACGGAGGTCGGGCGGGCTCTCGATCAGGCTGGCTTGCGCGGTGTCGTCGGGCAGACGCTGGCGACCTTCAATCCGCCGGATCACAAGACCATCGACGAGGGCTTTGCGCTGGTCGAGGAACTCGTGTCCGAGTTTTCGGGGCACGACCGGATCACTCCCTCCATTGCCCCTCACGCGCCTTACTCGACCGATATCGAGGTGATGGCTAGCGTCGCCCGATGGGCTGAAGCGCATCGCGACGTGCCGGTGCAGCTCCATCTTGCTGAAATGGACAGCGAGATGGAATGGTGTCGCAAGAACCATGGATTGCGTCCCGTTGCCGTCGTGGAGAAGGCGGGCCTGCTGCTCCCGGGCCTGATCGCCGCTCACTGCCTGCACATCGATCCGTTCGAAATCGAACGCATGGCTAAAGCGGATGTGCGCGTCGCTCATAATGCCCGCTCGAACGCCAAGGCCGGGCGCGGTATTGCGCCTATTGAAGCCATGCGAGCTGCCGGCATCAAGGTGGGCATCGCCACCGATGGTCCGATGAGCGGCAATACGCTGGACCTGTTCAGCCAGTTCGGTTCGGTCTCCATGTTCCAGAAGTTGCTCGGCCACAGCCGCAAGCCCATGCCGGCCGCCCAGGTGATCCGCATGGCGACGCTTGAGGGTGCGCAAGTTCTGGGGCTCGACAGCCGCATCGGCTCGCTCGAGCCCGGCAAGCAGGCGGACCTCATCCGGATCGACCTCTCCGCGCCGCGCCTGCAGCCGGTCTACGACATCTACGCGACGCTCGTGTTCTCAGGCATGCCTATGGACGTGCAGGACGTGATGGTTGGCGGCCGGTGGATCATGCGCGACCGCGATGTGGAAAGCCTGGAGCGCAAGAAGATCATGCGCGATGCCGGGCAGATTGCAATGACCTTCAAGGCCGAGATGGCCCGGATCGACGCGGCGGGCTGACGCCTACCAGACGACCGGGTGCGTCTGCCCGGTCGCCACATTGACGAAACCCTGCGGGGCGGCCTCGCAAGGCGCGACCAGAACCCAGCGCCAAGGAGCGCAGGTGAGGGTGGCGAATTGCAGCCGTTCCGGAAAACCCGGATACCAGCGCGGCGAGAAGGTTGGCTCATAGAGCCATTCGATAGTTTCCGCGGCCGTATAAAGCTGCTGCATGTCAGCATCCAGTTCTTCCGCCAAACGCTGGGTCATCAGTCCACCGATCTCATAGCGCACCTCCGCCAGGACCTTGCCGCCACTGACGAGAACCCAGCCGCCACCGATCTCCGCCACGCGATTGGCCACCATCGCCATGGCTTCATCGGACGAGCCTACGATCCAAAGATTGTGCTTGTCATGCGCCACCGTACAGCCGACCGCGGTGTCAGGTGTCTTGGGCCCGCAGCCGAGCCAGAACATGCGCGAGATCTTTGCCTCACCGGAGAAGCGGTCGACAATGGCAAACTTGGTGATGTTTCGGGCCGGGTCGCGCTGAGCCTCGCCATGCGCGACGTGAAGCTCCATGGTGATGAAGTCGTCATGCCAGTGGAACGGCCGCAGCAGCGCTGCCTGCATGGTGGTCCGGCCCGGCTCTGCGGGAATCGCGAAATCCTGCGGTTCAATGGTGCGCTTGATGTTCACTGTCTTTGAGGCCCAGTCGGGCCAGTCTATGGCAGGCAGGGGACCGAGATACTCCTTGCCCTTCGACACCTGCCGTCCGTCAGCCCAGACCTCCGCGATGGAGACGGTTTCCACATCGTCGAGCAGCACGATATCGGCGAAGCGTCCCGGCGCGATGCTGCCGACCCAGGGCGTCAGACGCATGTGGCGCGCCGGGTTGATGGTCACACATTGAATGGCGATCTCTGGCGACAGGCCGGACTGGATGGCGAGCCGTACATTGTGATCTGTCGCTCCCATCTTCAAGGTATCCGACGCGCTGCGGTCGTCGGTGGCGAAGGCGATCTGAGACCAGTCGGAGAGGCCGCGCTCAAGCAGGCCTTGGATGATCGCCGGCATGGAATGCGGCCTGATCTCGATGAAGATGCCGTGGCGCAGCTTGTCCCACACCTCCTCGGCCGTCCAACCTTCATGATCGGACGCGAGGCCTGCCGCCGCGAAGGCATTGATGGAGTCGAGGTCCCGCAGGCCGGCGCCGTGACCTTCAACCACGCCGCGCTGCTCGAACGTCGCCTGGATCATTCCCCAGAGTCGCTTGTGCGACGGGTTTTCAGGGTTCCAGACGGCAGGCCAGTCCATCACCTCGTCAAGCCCGGCGACCATGATGCTTTGCCTCAGGAAGCTCTCTTGGTCGTCGTAGCCGTAATAGCCGCCACCCCATTCATAGGCTGTGGGCGGCACCGCCGAGCCGGGAAGCGGGAAGATCTTCATGGGCGAGCCATGCCGACGCGCCGTCAGCCAGAATTCCAGATTGTGCGGACCGTCGACATTTGAGAACTCATGGCTTGCCTCACAAGTCCAGGTGTTGCCGCGCGGGAGAACCAGCGCTGCCTCGTATTCCGGCGTGATGTGCGAACTTTCGATATGCTTGTGCACCTCGCCGAAACCTGGACCAGCGGCAAGGTTCGAGCGGTCTTCCTGCGCGAGGGCGGCTCCCGGGAAAGTGCCCGCGGGTCCGGTCCAGGCAATGCGACGGCCGCGGATCGCGATCTCCTGATCATCGAGCCATGTGCGGGTGTGGACATCGAGCAACCGCCCGACGCGCAGGAGCCGATCCGCTGGCCTCTTGCCCAATGCGACCAGAACCAGATCCTGGCGGATTGCCACCTCATCCACGGCATTCACCAGAAGATCGTCGGGAAGTGGGGCGGAACGGGTCACGGCGCACCTGTGGCTATGGTCAAAAGCGGCCCGCTGTCGGATAAGAAACCACACGGACCTGAAAGGTTTCTACCCCGATCATGACTCGCGCAAAACCCCGCCTGACCGTCATCGACACCGATCCCGGCATCGACGATGCCATCGGCATTCTCCTGGCGCTCGCTTCGCCCCAATTCAGCATCGCGGGAGTCACGACGGTGGCAGGCAACATCGGCATCGAAGCCACGACGCGCAATGCAGGCCGCCTTCTCGCATTCGCAGATCGGGAAGATATTCCGGTGTTCCAAGGAGCCTCCGCGCCACTGTCGCGGACAGGCCCCGAGCCGCTGAACCTGCACGGAGAGGACGGCATCGGCGGGGTTGCCCTGCCTGATCCCGCGTGGCTTCCCGAAAGCCAGCATGCCGTGGAATGGCTGGCCAATTTCCTGTTGGAGCAGCCGGCTGGCGCTGTTGACGTGCTCGCCCTTGGGCCGCTGACGAATCTGGCGCGCCTCGCTCTCGAGCGACCCGAGGCGGCAAGGCGCATTGGCCGGATAATCGCCATGGGCGGAGCAATCCATGAGCACGGCAATGTCGGGCCGCGTTCCGAGTTCAACCTGTGGGCCGATCCCGAGGCGGCGGCGGTTGTGGTCGCGTCGGGCCTGCCCCTCGTTCTCATTCCTCTCGACGTCACCCGCCGCGTACGCGCCACACGTGAGTTCGTTGAAACCCTGGCAGCAAACGTAAATCCGATGGCTGCCATGGTGGGCAGCCTCATCGAATCTTATTTTGAAGGTGCGGCGAACCGGGAGAGCCGCCCGCTCCACGATCCTTGCGTGATGCTATACGCCCTTGCGCCCGAACTCTTCCGCATCGAGGAGCTTCGCCTGAGCGTTGACACCGGAAATGGGGAGGCGGCTGGAGCGCTCACGATCAGCCCGGAGGGAAGTCTTGTGCAGGTGGCCCTTGGCGTCGATGGTCCCGCTGCTCTGGATCTTCTCGCCCGGCACCTCACCGCTATCTGAACCAGTACATCGCAGGCGAGAATCGAGAGAGCGCCATGACAGACGAGCCACCGAAGCCGCGCCCGGAGCCGGACGAGGAGACCATCGCCTTCGCTCAGCGCGTTTTCCAGCACGCGCGGGCCGGGCAGGCGCAAGAGTTGGGCGATCTTCTCCACATGGGTTTGCCGCCCAACCTGCGCAACGAGAAGGGCGACTCGCTTCTGATGCTGGCGAGCTATCATGGACATGCCGAGACCGTGCGGCTTCTGCTGCAGCATGGCGCCGATCCGGAACTCGCCAATGATCGGGGCCAGACGCCCCTCGCGGGCGCTGCCTTCAAGGGCGACGTGGCATCGGTGGAGTGCCTTCTCGACGGAGGCGCCGACGTGAACGGCCGGGGTGACGGCGGCAAGACTCCGCTCATGATCGCAGCCATGTTCAACCGGATCGAAATCGTCGAGATGCTGCTGGCGCGCGGAGCCGATCCTCAGGCGCGTGATGCCGGCGGGCTCACGGCAGATGCTCTGGCGAGCGCCATGGGTGCGTCCGATGCGGCGGAATTGCTCGTGCGCTCGGCCAATTCGTAGAGGATTTTTCGCGAGTCTACTTCGGCTTATGCGCCGTCATGAGACCGTAGCGCATCGATCCGGTCAGATAGGCGATCCAGATGCGTGGGACGCTGAGGGCGAAGATGCGGTTCCTGGCTCGGGCGTCCAGCAGATAGCGTCTGTATTGCCGATGGGTCAGGAGCTTCCTTGCCACCCGCCCCGTGCACAGCGCCCAAGTGCGCCTCACCCTGGCGCTGAGGTCTTCGAACCCATCGACCACGAGGCCGGCTTTGCTGGCCCATGCGCAATATTCCGACTCGTTGCCCATACCTGGCAAACGCCCCTCCCGGCAGATCGGCTCCAGCAGGTAGCGTTCCTCCCAGGAGCGGGCGCTATCACGCGCCAGCCAGGCACAGACGGCGAAGCGCCCGCCGGGACGGAGGGTGCGAGAGACCTCGTCGAAGAACCGCTGCTTGTCGGGCATGTGCTCGGAGCTCTCGATGGCGATCACACAGTCGAAGCTCTCGCTCTCAAACGTATTCCCGAGCCAGTCCTGCAGGTTAAAGTGCAGCAGGGGCGATGCGGCGCTACGGGTTTGCGCCTTCCGAAGCTGTACGGACGAGAGCGTGACGCCGGTCACGCGGACACCATAGCGACGCGCGAGCCACTCGGCCGTCGCGCCATAGCCGCAACCGACATCACAGATGTGTTGGCCAGGATGAAGCTCCAGTGCTCCGGCGAGATGGGCGAGGAGGGCCTCGACCGCCTCGCTCAGCGTCTCCCGACCGCTTTTCCAGAGGCCGTGATGGAGATGCTCACCCCAGATCTCGCGGTAGAACGGGTCAAGCTCGTCGTAATGCTCAGCGACAGCAGCGGATGTCTGAACTTTCCGTGGCACGATCATGGCAGTGCCAGTGCGCTTTGCATGGAGCCCTCCCGAAGTCTGGTGAAGGCCGCGACCTGCCGCATGAGGGAAGGCCATGTACGGCAGATCTGAAAGAGCGCCGACTGGCCCGGTCCGTAGCGCGCAGCCTTATTGAGCAAGAAGGCGAGCCGGACCTGCCGCCGTATGTCGGATGCCATCTTCCGATGGAAATCGCCGCCGGTGCAGCTATGGCGAAGAAATATCGAAGCAGCCAGACACCCGCTGTGAAGGGCTATCGACATGCCCTCACCGGTGAAAGAGGGGATAACACCCATCTGATCGCCAAGGCGGTAGAGCCCTTGAGCCTCGATCGCTTCGGGCTGATGAACGAAGCCATAAGGTATCTGGAAGATCGACAGGGGTTTGTCGAAAAGCGCGAGTGCGTCCCGCAGCCGGCCGGCTAAGAGCGGGGACTCACGGACGATATGTTCAGTCAGGCCGGTCCAACTCTTTCCGACATGCTCAAAGCGGTTCCGGGACACGACCAGACACAAGTTGGCGATCCCGCCCTCGATCAACTGCAGACCCGCATAGCCTTCATCGAACAGGACGACCTCGATGGCGCCGTCGAGGGCTGCTCGCTGGCGCTCCGAGAGCCGGTAGTGCATCTTGAAGCCGACGAGATCGTTGATGGATCCCGATGCCGAGCGCTTGACACCCCTGACATCATGCTTGCCGCTGGCCAGAAAGAGTGTTTCCGTCTGGATCTTGCCGAATGGTCCCGCGTCGATCCGAATGCCTGCTTCATCGGCTGCGATGGACCGCACGGTCGCGCCACGCACAACGCGAGCGCCGTACGCCACGGCCTTTTGCAAAAGCGTTTCGTCCAGAACCTTGCGGGAGATTCCGCGGGCCAAGAAGGGCAGCTCTGCGTCAGCCTGTCCCTCACGATGATACAGCCGCAGGCGCGAGATCCGGCTTGCGCCTAGACCTTCGAGATCGATGCCGAGATGGGCAAGATAGGCTTGCGCCTCGACACTGAGGAACTCGCCACAGGTTTTATGACGTAGTTGCAGATCGCGCTCAAGGAGAAGCGCCGAGCGGCCTTCCCGGCCCAGGACGCAGGCGGCCGAGGCTCCGGCGAGCCCTCCGCCTACGATCACGCACTCCTCGGTACGGTAGCCGCTCATTTCAATCGGCTTACGCAGAGGCGGAACGGAACATGCCACCGAATCTCTGCCGTTCCGGGCAAAAGGCCCGCTGCATGCAGGATCCTCTCCCAATCGTCTTTCCGGAAGCTGCGAGCGATGGAGACGGGCCCGTCGTGCTGGACGAAGCGATGCCAGCGAGCGACGCGGGCGAGGGCGCCGAAAGCATGAAACGGGACGGAATGACGGTGCAGGTCGGCAATGTACCAGCCGCGTGCCGCCACCTGTTCCATCCAGCGGATGAAAACTGCCAGCTCCTCATCCGACATGTGATGCGTCGTCTGGGAACTGATGATGAAGTCGATCGGCCGTTCGGGCTCGTAGTCGAAGACGTTGCCGGTTCGGTAATCGATGGAGACATCGGTGGGCGTGACCGCACGGGCAATCGTCTCGCTCATGGGGTTGAGGTCGACCCCAACCAGATCGACGATCCGTCTCTTACGGCGTCTCCAAGCATGGATTTTGCGCAGGAGATCGCCATAACCGTAACCCACATCGAGAACCGTCACACGCCCGCTCGGTGCCAGATTGCGGGTGGCGCGGTCGAGCCATGTCAGGATTGGGCCATGGGTCAGGGTCAAAGCATTGACCGTGGCGAGATCCTTCAGGCAGGCCCGGTAATCCTCGAAACTGACAGCCTCGGTGTCCATCAGCTCCGTCTCGTGGCTGCGCTCGGCGAAGCTTCGGCCCATGGCGGCGTTACCCTGCGATGTCGAACCGGAAGGTTTCGGCGACTAGCCCAGGGCCGAAGGCCATGCCGAATCCTCTCGAATCCGGCGGCGCCTGCTGCATCATGCGACCCAGCACGAACATCAGGGTGGCGGACGACATGTTGCCGAAATCCCGCAGAACCCCGCGGGACCAGCGCAAGGCATCCGGCTCAAGCTCTAGTCCCTGCTCGACCGCGTCGAGGATCGTGCGCCCGCCCGCATGAACGGCCCAGAGGTCGAATTCGTTTTTCTGCTGGCCACGTAGGATGCCTCCGTCATCGTTGCGGGTTGCCTCATGGCGGAGCGATTTCGCGATCTGCTGCGGCACCTCACCGGACAGGCTCATCTGAAAGCCGGCATCGCCGATGCGCCACGTGATGAGATCCCTCGTATCCGGAATGGTCGCGACGCGAAAATCCTTGAGGGCAATGCCGCGTGGCTCGGCCGTCACGAAGCTCGCGGCGCATCCGTCGCCGAAGAGCAGAGCCCCCAGGATCACCTCAAGATCGGAGGTTTCCTGAAGATGAAGGGTACAGAGCTCCAGATTGACGACCAGCACCTTCGCGGAGGGTTCCGACCGGACGATGTGGTGCGCCAACTTCAATGCGTTGACGGCCGCCGCGCAGCCCATGAATCCGACCATGGTGCGCTCGATGGAGGGGGTGAGGCCGAGGCGTGCCATCAGCTGCTGATCGAGCCCCGGAGCGGTAAAGCCCGTGCAGGATGCTACGATAAGATGGGTGAGTGAGGGGAGTTCCTCGCCAAGATCAAGAGCCTCGACAGCCCTCTCGGCAAGATCAACCGCATGGGTTTCAAAACGGCTCATCCGGGCAGCAGTCCCGGCAAACTGCCCCGGTTGGAAGAAACCCTCCTGATCGGCAGCCACGTTCAGGTTCTCACTGGGCGTGAGGGTTGAGTAGCGATGCTCGATGCCGGAGCGCTGCACCATGCGCCTGAACAGAAGCTTGTCCTTTCGCTCGGGCAACAGGTTGTCGACAAAACCGATGAAGGTCTGATGGACGTCATACTCAGGCACAGCCGTGCCGATCCGATTGATATAGGCGCCTGTCACGAAATCCACCCTGCCTGTCTGGCCCTTGACTGAGGACCAAGCCCCAATGATTGCCGCTCAGGGACATAGGGCACGGGGCAGGCGAGTGAACGCGGATGCGGCAGAAGTCGCACCTCTGTGATGTCAGCCTCAGTGCGAGGTGGATGTCGCCGCCGGCGCGGGAGGTACGGTCTCAGGCAAGGAATCTGCCTCCGGCCGGCCACGCTTGAGCGTCTGCTCGCGGGCGAAGATGAACAGGCCGGCTGCAACCACGATCACGATGCCGAACAAGGCCAGTGCGTCAGGCCATTCCTCGAAGAAGATGGCTCCAATTGCCAGGGCCCAGAGGATCTGACTGTACTGGGTCGCCCCGAGGCGGTCGGCCGGAGCGTACATCGTCGCCACGATGAACAGGGCCTGTGCGACGAAGGCTGTCGCGGCAAAGGCGAGGAGCAGGATCCACTGATGCCCTGTGGGCCAGGCAAAGCCCGGAATCATCAGCACCCCAGCCAGGAGGGTCGTCGCCAGGAATACGGTGCTGATCAGGGTGAACCGTTTTTCCGTATGGCCGATCATGCGGCCGGCAATGACCCCTCCGGCTGCGCATAAAGCAGCCGCAAGGGCTGCAATATGACCGGGCAACAGTTCCTTGAAGCCGGGACGTACGATGACCAGCACCCCAACGAAGGCGGCGCACACGGCAAGGCCACGCCGCCAGCGCACATGCTCCTTCAGGATGAAAATGGAGAGGACCGTCACCAAGCTCGGCATGAGGAACAGGAGCGCGAAAGCCTCAGCAAAGGGCAGGCTCCGGAACGCCATGACGCTGAGCGGCGTCGTGGCCGCGATCAGGAAGACCCTGAGCCCCATGAGCCAGGGCCTATTCCAGCGCACCATGTCGAGCACGCTGTCGCCCGTTTTCATGAAAACGGGCGAGAGGATCAGCGGGATGAGATAGCCGAAGAAGGTCACCTCGAACGGGTCGAGGCCATGGCCGATCTCCTTCACGATGGCGTCGCCCCAGGCGAAGACCGCAAAGGCAAGGAAGGCGAGAACGATACCTTTGGCCATGTTCGGGCAATCCCGCTGGAGGAGATGTTAGAAAAGGCAAAGGCGCCAGCCGATCGGGCCAGCGCCACCGGGCGGGAGAACAGGATAACAGGCTTATCGCGGCATGACGAGGCGAGGGCGCTTCCGTTCTACCACCACGACCTTCGAGCCCTCATTACGTTCGGGCATGGAGAAACGGTCTGCCAAGCGCATGGGTCGACGGACCGGAGCCGGAACTGCAGCCTTCATGACCTCGGGGCGGACCTCGTCCTCGGACATTCCCATGAGCTGCGCGGCGATCTCGATCTGGCTCTCAACATCGTCCGTCAGGCCCTGGGCCGCCGCAATCGCTTCCTCAAGGGCAGGAGGGTCGACTCGGGTCACGCGCCGGTTCTGGGTTTCGGAAGATTTCTTCTTGGCTAGCATAGGGTTTCTCCTGGGCAGACCCTTAACTCACGAAGCTCATGTTTGCGTAGTGCATGGTTGAGACGGCAGGGCTGCACTGAGCGCAAGCGAGGCTGAAATCCCCTCGATGCTCATGAACGCCGCTGGACGAAAGCGGATCCATGACGAACCTCGGAAAATGGCCAGGAACAAAGCTTTTTCAGGAGAGGCTCTCACGGTCCGGGATCGACTCGACCCTATGGATCGGCTACGGAATCCGATGTATCGCCGTTCGGTTACAAACGAAGGAGCGCCTCGTGTTCACTGCCAAAATTCTCCTTCTCGGCTCCGGCGAACTCGGCAAGGAGTTCGTGATTTCGGCCAAGCGGTACGGCTGCCATGTGGTGGCCTGCGACAGCTATGCCAATGCACCGGCCATGCAGGTCTCCGATGAGGCCGAGGTCTTCTCCATGCTCGATGCCGATGCCCTGCGGCAGGCTATCGAGAAGCATAGGCCTGACTTCATCGTGCCGGAGATCGAGGCGATCCGCACCGAGGTGCTGCAGGAGTTCGAGGATAAGGGCTTTTTAGTCGTGCCTTCAGCCCGTGCGGCCTCTCTGACCATGAACCGGGACCGAATCCGCGAGCTTGCCGCCACCGAACTTGGGCTGCGCACCTCCAAGTACAGATATGCGGAGAGCCTGGAGGAGGTGAGGGCCGGGGCCGAGCATACGGGTCTGCCCTGCGTCATCAAGCCGGTCATGTCCTCCTCAGGTAAAGGCCAGAGCACCGTTCGGACGGCCGACCAGCTGGAGCAGGCCTGGAACGATGCCGTGGCGAACATGCGGGGCGACCGCAAGAAGGTGATCGTCGAAGAGTTCGTCGCTTTTGAGTATGAGATCACCCTGCTGACGGTCCGCTCCCGCGAGGGCGTATCCTTCTGCGCGCCCATCGGGCATCGGCAGGAGCGGGGGGACTACCAGGAATCCTGGCAGCCGACGCCCATGACCGACAAGCTGCTCGCCGAGGCTCAGGAGATGGCCCGCAAGGTTGTCGACAACCTGGGTGGCTACGGAATCTTTGGAGTCGAATTCTTCGTCACACAGGACGAGGTGATCTTCTCGGAGCTTTCGCCCCGTCCGCACGATACGGGACTCGTCACCCTCCTGTCCCAGAACCTTTCCGAGTTCGATCTCCACGCCCGTGCCGTCCTGGGACTGCCGATCCCGCAGGTTCGCCTGAATGGACCCACCGCATCGGCCGTGATCCTGGCGGACCGTGAGGCCGAACGGTTCTCGATTCAGGGACTGCGTGAGGCGCTGGAGCTTGCTTCCGGGGACGCTGACGTGGAGGTCCGCCTGTTCGGCAAGCCCACGAGCCGCAAGCACCGTCGCATGGGCGTTGCACTGGCGTCCGGCAGCACCGTGGAAGAGGCCCGCGAGCGGGCACGCCAGTCAGCCGATCGGGTGCAGATCACTTACGAAAGCTGATGCAGCGGAATCAGACCGTTGTGCTCTCCCGGTCGAGCACTTCGGTCGTGCGTCTGTAGAGCGCTTCCGTTTCCTCATGAGATGGAGCGATGCAGAGGACACCAAGCTTGCCGAATTCCGACAGGGCGCCGATCAGGTGGAAGACCACGCCCTTCTGGCAGGCTCCATCGAAGTGCAGCCTGTTGATTGCCGCAATGTCGATCAGGTCGCCGGGGGTGAGACCACGATAGAGCGGCGATTCGAGGTTGTCGGAGGCGTAGTAGCAACGGGGCTGACCGGCCGGGGTGAGGAAGCTTCCGGTGGCTGGGTCGTAGCAGCCATCCGTCAGGAACTCGAGCATCATGAACGGATGCGTCGTTCCCCCGCGCCTCAGGTTGATCTCAATGGCGTAGTGGCGCCACTCGTTGCCTTCCAGCACCGACAGGAAATCGATGGCGAAACGCCCGCAGACGCCTTGCTCGGCAAGCGCCCTGGCCGCTTTGAGGCCATCCTGCTGAATATCGAGGCGGTAGTGCTTGTCGGCCGGAAAGGTACAGCCGAGGAAGACCTGCCCGCTGTCGCCCCCGAGAACCTGATCGTGGGTCGAGACAGGCTCGAGCTGCCCGAGCGGGTCGATGCGGAACTGGGCCGAAGGGGAGCGCTTGACCTCTCCTTCAATGAACTCCTCCACGATCCCGCCCATGGCGCGGAGCTTCTCCTCGAACAACTCCCAGGTCATGTCCTTTGCTTCGAAGGCAAGGTGAGGAAGGCGGCTGCGGACCCAGCCTCGCAGGTCGGACACATTGGGGGCTCCCCCATAGGCGAACACCGCATTGCCCTCGCCTGAAAACCCCTCATTGAGCTTCACGACCGCTCGCTTGATGGCAGGCCGGCGCTGCCTTAGCTCCAGCAGCGCGTCCACGATCTGATCCGGCGTGAAGAGATCCTCCAAGCCTTCGGGCATCGCGATGCCGGCCTCACGGAAGATCTTCCTCGAGCCGCTCTTGGAGCCTAGCGACAGAAGGTCGGGATCGCAGCCATAGATCGGCAGATCGAGGCTGAGCGCCAGGTCGCGCTCCAGTTCCGTGACGTTGAAGTAGATCATGTAGGCGGCGGACGGATCGGGAATGGAGTCCCGGATCCGCTGCTGCAGGCGAGGGCGCTCGATGATCTTCTCGGTCAGGGAGGTGCGCGAACCATCGTGGCAGGAGAGAAGGGTCAGGCGCTTCCGGGCGTGCTGCGCAGGGATTCCCGGCAGCAGGTGCAGGTAGTAGTCGACGATCGGCTCCGGGACCGGATGGCTCGTCACATAAATGATCTGCGTCCGGGGCAGCCGCAGGAGCATCAGATAGCAGAGCATCCGCTCTTCATAGTGATGAACGCCCGAGATGTTGGCGAGAACCTCCCGATCCATGGTCAGGCTCGGAACGATGACGACCGTCCGTGGCGTGTCCTGATCCGAAAAGCCACGGAACATGGCAGCCAGGCGAGCCTGCAACTGGGCGAATTCCCCGGCTTCAGAGGAAGGCGCTGATGGGCTCGCTCCGTTCATCATCAACCCTGCATACCCTTCTATAGAGGCAACGGGCCTCAACTTTCAGCGGAACGCTTGTGGTCAAGGTTTTGTTGCGCCGCAGGCGGGATGCCGAGAGTGCCGGATTAGTCACAGATCTGGTCGTCTTTGGCGCATCCCATGGCTCTCGGACAAACAGGGCCTAAATACGCATAAGCTCCGCCCGGCTCAGACAGGGAGGCTGGCTGCTGTCCAGCGCAAGTTTTGAAGACGATTAATTTTGAGGCGCTGTTCAGCGCATCCCCCAATCCGTACGTGCTTCTAGACCTTTCCCTCAATATCGTCGGGATGAATGATGCCTACCTCAAGGTCACCATGCGCGAGCGGGAGGACCTTGTCGGGCGCAACATGTTCGAGGCCTTTCCCAGCGATCCGGACACGCCAAGCCATCGTCAGTTGCGCAACTCCTTCGAGAAAGTGATCCGCGAGAAGTTGGCCGATCATATTCCGATCATCGAGTACGCCATTCCCCTGCCCAACGGCCAGGGTTTCGAGGAGCGCTTCTGGAGTGCGACCCACACGCCGCTCTTCAACCATGCGGGCGAGATGACCTTCATTCTCCAGCATACGGTCGATGTGACCGAGCTGCAGCGTTTGAGAGTTCTGACGCGAAGCTCTACCGTTCCTCCAGTGCATTCCGCCTTGATCGAGACGGACATGTTCCGCAGGGCTCAAGCGGTGCAGGAGACCAATCAGGCTCTGACAGAGGAGCGCCAGCACCTGCGTGGCCTTTTCGAGCAGGCTCCCGGCTTCATGGCGGCTCTTAGCGGTCCGGATCATGTTTTCACAATGGCGAACGCCGCCTATCTGCGCCTGGTCGGTCGTGATGACATCGTGGGCAAACCCGTGCGGCAGGCTCTGCCCGAGGTCGTCGACCAGGGATTCGTCGAGTTGCTGGATCGTGTTTATGACGGCGGACAGCCCTTCGTCGGCCGCAGGATCCGGATCCTGCTGGCGGCTCGTCCAGGTGGCACGCCGGAAGAGCATTTCCTTGACTTCCTGTATCAGCCTCTCCTTGGTCCAGACGGGATGGTGTCGGGCATTTTCGTCCAAGGACATGATGTAACAGAGCAAAACCGAATTGAGGATGCGCTGCGGGCGAGCGAGGCTCGCTTGCGCCTTGCAATCGATGCCGGTCGAATGGCGATTTGGGAGCTCGATGCCGCAAGCGACACGCTGGTCGGCTCGCCGGAACTGTACCAGCTTCTCGGATTCGCCCCCGACGCACAGCCTTCCATCGAGGCGATTCGCGCTCGTTACTACCCTGGGGAGCGTGAGCGCATGCAGGCGGCCGCGCGAGATGTCATGGCCCGCGGTGAGCGGTTTGTGGAGGTTGAGTTTCGCTATATCTGGCCTGATGAATCGATCCGTTGGCTACTGCTGAGAGCCGAGATGAAGCTCAATCCTGACGGAACGCCCTCCAAGATCGTTGGCGTGGCTCTCGACATCACCGAACGGAAGCGGAGTCAGGAAGCTTTGCGCGAAAGCGAGCAGCGCTTTCGCTTGGTGGCAGAGAGCGCTCCGGTCATGCTGTGGATGAGCGATCAACTTGGAAAGTGTGTCTACCTCAACCGCGCGCAGCGGGAATTCTGGGAGGTCGAAGACGCTGACGTTCAGGATTTCAACTGGGGTCCGACGGTCCACCTAGATGACCAGGAAGGCCTTCTTGCTTCGCTGACCCAGGCCGTGCAGACCCATTCTACCTTCACGACCGAGGCCCGTTTCCAGCGCAGCGACGGACAGTACCGGATCATCCGAAGCGATGCCCAGCCGCGCTTCGGCTCAGAGGGCGAGTTCCTTGGGATGATCGGCGTTAACGTGGACATCACGGAAGCCCGTCAGGCCGAAAAGGCGCTGCAGGAGAGCGAAGAGAGATTCAGGGTCATCGCGAACTCGATCGATCAGTTGATCTGGGCGACGCAGCCCGACGGCTTTCACGATTACTATAATCAGCGCTGGTACGAATACACGGGTGTTCCCGAGGGGACGACCGATGGAGAAGGATGGAATGGGATGTTCCATTCAGACGACCAGGACAGGGCCTGGGGTGTCTGGCGCCGATGCCTGGAAACAGGGGAGCCCTACCACATCGAGTACCGGCTTAGGCATCGCTCGGGCGAGTACCGCTGGGTTCTGGGGCGAGCGCAGCCGCTTCGCGGCAGCACAGGACGCATCGTCCGATGGTATGGCAGCTGCACGGACATCCACGATCTCAAACAGGCCCAGGAGGAGATACGGCGGCTTGCATCCATGCTGGCCGAGCGGGTTGCCGAACTGGATGAGGCGAACGAGGAGATCCAGCGCTTTGCCTATATCGTGAGCCACGATCTCAGGGCGCCCCTCGTCAATGTGATGGGTTTCACGAGCGAGCTCGAGGCAGCCCAGGCCGAGGTGGAGCGCTTCTACCGGCAGGTCCTTGGAAAGGATCCTCATCTGGTCACGCCAGAAGCCCGCATGGCCATTGAAATGGACCTGCCGGAGGCAATCGGGTTCATCCGCTCTTCGACCGTCAAGATGGACAAGCTGATCAACGCCATCCTGAAGCTCTCCCGCGAGGGGCGGCGTGTGCTCATGCCGGAGCCGCTCAGCATGCGCCAGCTGCTCGAAGCCCAGTGCCAAAGCGTCGCACACCAGCTCCATGGGCGCGGCGCGGAGCTGCTCATTGAGGCTGTTCCAAACCTCACGAGCGATCGGCTCGCCATCGAGCAGATCTTCGGCAACCTGATCGACAACGCCGTTAAGTATTTGGACTCCAGCCGCCCTGGGCGGATCGTAGTACGGGGCAGGGACCATGGAGTAAGTGTCCAGTTCGAAATCGAGGATAACGGGCGAGGGATCGCTCCCCAGGACTTCGAACGAATCTTCGACCTGTTCCGGCGCTCCGGTGTGCAGGACCAGCAGGGAGAAGGCATCGGGCTTGCGCATGTGCGTGCGCTCGTGCGAAGGCTAGGCGGCACGATTACCGTGTCATCGCGGCTGGGTGAGGGCTCGACCTTCACGGTCGTTCTGCCAAAATACATTTCCATGACTTCGGAAGCTGCCTGATGCCCCAGCAACAGCCTGTCACCATCATCATGGTCGAGGATGATGAGGGGCACGCCCGCCTGATCGAGAAGAACATTCGCCGTGCGGGGGTCTGCAACGAGATCCGGACCTTCCCGAGCGGGACGAGTGCCGTCGACCACCTGTTCAGCGAAGAAGTCCGCAACGCCGGACCATTCCTGGTTCTGCTGGACCTGAACCTGCCGGACATGAACGGGGTGGACATTCTCATCAAGCTGAAAGCGGACGAGAAGTTGAAGCGCGCACCTGTGGTTGTGCTCACGACCACCGACGACCAGCGCGAAATCCAGCGCTGCTACGACCTTGGTGCCAACGTCTACATCACGAAGCCGGTTGAATACGAGTCGTTCTCACAGGCCATCCGGCAGTTGGGGTTGTTCCTGTCCGTCATCCAGGTTCCAGAAACCCTATGACTGAAGGCAATACAGACAGCCCGCAGATCCGGCTCCTGTACATCGATGATGACCACGGCCTTGGTCGGCTCGTCGAGCGCACCCTTTCGCGCCACGGTTTCCATGTGAGGCATGCGTTGAGCGGCGACGAGGGCTTGAGCCATCTCGCTGCGGAGCGTTTCGACGTGATCGCCCTGGACCACTTCATGCCCGGCAAGGAGGGGCTGGAAGTTCTCACGGAGATCCACAAGCTGCCCGACCCTCCACCTGTGGTCTACGTGACTGGCACTGATGAAGGCCGAATTGCGGTTGCCGCGCTCAAGGCGGGTGCTGCCGATTACGTCATCAAGGATGTCGGCGGCGTCTTCCTCGATCTCCTGCGCACGGCTGCCGAGCAGGCGCTTTCCGCCGCTCGCCTCCGGCGCGAGAAGGAAGCGGCCGAGCGTGAAATGCGCGAGGCGCGGGAGCGCGCGGAGATGCTCCTTCGCGAAGTCAACCACCGTGTCGCCAACAGCCTCCAACTCGTTGCATCCCTCGTGGCCATGCAGCAGAGGGCCCTGGGGAGTGACACGGTCGCCAAGGACACCCTCACCGAAACGCAGAGCCGGATAACAGCCATATCGCAGATTCATCGGCGTCTCTACACATCGAACGATGTGCGTTTCGTCGAGATGGATACCTATCTGCAAGGGCTGATCGAGGAATTGGAAGGTGCCATGAGGGCCGCAGGTCGCGTCCACACGATCACCGTCTTGGCGGAACCAATCGCCATTCCAACGGATAAGGCCGTGTCGATCGGTGTCATCGTGACGGAGCTCGTCACCAATGCCTTCAAGTATGCCTACCCGGAGGGTGCGTCGGGCGATATCCGCGTGGCTCTGTCGTCTTCCGGCGAGGAGGTCGTTCTTGTCGTCGAGGATGACGGCATCGGCTGGACGGGAAACGGAAAAGTGCAGGGAAGCGGGCTCGGTACGAGAATCGTGAACGCCATGGCGTCCAACCTGCATTCCGCCGTCAGGTTCGACCTGCAGCACGCGGGAACACGCGCCGTTCTGCCCTTCGCGATCTGAGGGGGATCTTTGAAGGCGTCATTGTCATAGAAAAGAGGCGCGCATGCGCTGCGCACCTCTCATTGCATGGAGTGGTGACGACGGGACCGGTCAGATCACGTAAAAGTAGCTGAATTTCAGTTCGACACCGGCCTTGAGCTTGGCGAACGCGACAGCCTGTCCGTTGCCGGATCCATCTGCATCGTAGGAAAGAACACCGGTGGTCTTGTCGTAGATCACGTGGTCGTTCTTATCCTTGGCCTCGTCGAGGCTGAAGAAGCTCTTTTTCAACTGCTTCGGCTTCGTCGCGTTGCCTGAGCCCAGCTTCTTGAAGATCGCGTTGTCGAGCCAGAAGCGATCATTCTTCACGTCGAAATCGGTGATCGTATCCAGGTTTGCCTTGGACAGGGCGGTGTCGAAGATGAAAGTATCTTTGCCCTTCTTGCCTGTCAGAATGTCCTTGCCTTCGCGTCCGGCGATCTCGTTCGATCCATCATTGCCGATGATGGTGTTGCCGATCTTGTTGCCGGCTAAGTCGATGGCTTTGTTGCCGCTGAGCGCAACCAGCTTCTTGGTGCTGCCGGCAAGCGTGTAGCTCTCGGTCGCAGTTACCTCCTTCATGCCGGCAAGCTCACGGTTGACCAGGCTGAGGGCACCCGCGACACCCGGATCGAGAGTTCGGTCTGTGCCGATCTTGAGTCCCGCCATGAGCAGATTACTATTCTCGACGACCAAGTCGAAGGGAGTGCGCACCGTAAATCCGACCGTGGTCGTCTGGCCCTTCGCAAGGTTGCCGTTCCAGGGGGCATTCTTCAACTCGTAGAGAGAGCTCGTGCTGCCGTCCTGCACCTTCTTGAGCTCGGCGCCCCAGATGGATGTGATCTCGTAGGCACTGTTCAGGAAGAGGTTCCAGCCCCCAAGGCTTGCATCGGCTTTGACCGCGACCGTGACCTCAAAGCCACCCCACCAGTTCTTTCCGGGTGTGATCACGAGCGGCCCGGCGCTCACGCCGCTGCCGGCTGTGGGCTCCGCCGCCTCGAAGAGGGCGCGATACTTCTCTTCGAGGCCAAGGTTGAACCGGAAGTCGAAGCCTTGGTTGAAGATGTCCTTGCCGTCATCGAGGCCATCGGTGTCGCCGTAGATGATATCTGCGCCGCCGCCGCCATAGAGCTTGTCGGAGCCGACACCGCCGACAACGATGTCAGCGCCACCATTGCCGAGGCCCAGATCGTCACCGCGCCCGCCGATCAGGATGTCGCGGGCATTGCCTCCGTAAAGCTCGTCATGGCCATCATTGCCATTGAGCTGGTTGAAGCCCTCGTTGCCGTACAGGCGGTCGTCACCCGTACGCCCGATGAGAGTCTCGGCACCGTTGCTGCCGAACAGATCGAGCGAGTTGCTCGCACGGCCCGAATTGCGACCATTTCCTCCCGCTGTGCCCGTCCATGTATCCTGCAGGGCGGTCGGAACAGGGGAATTCTCGGCGAGGGCGAGGACCTCCTTCATCGACATCCTCTTGCCGTCGGCAAACACGAAGGATGCTCGGGTGCTGTCGCGCAAACCGCCGAAGTCATTGATGATGATGGCGTCGTGAGTCGTGGCGCCCTTGCCCAGGATCAGCACGATCTTGTCATGGCTGGAGGTCTCAATGCGGTTTGTCACGCCACGCACGAAAGTCGCGCCGATGATCTCCGTCGAGCTGTAGCCAATGACGATTGTGTCTTCATCCGGCCTGAAATCCCAGATCAGATCGACACCGTCGCCCTTCGCATAAAAATAGGTGTCGGCACCGTCGTTGCCGTAGAGGTTGTCGCCGATCGTGACTTTCGTGAGGGTTCCGCCATCCCAAGCCAAGCGACCGTAATCCGTACCTCCAACAATGGTGTCGTTGCCGCCTTCACCCTGCATCTCGTCGTTGCCGCGGCCGCCGTGAATGATGTCGTCGCCGTCGCCGGCTTCGATCAGGTCGTCGTAGGAACCGGTCACATCCGGGCCATTTCCGTCCGGAATGGTCGGGTCTAGAACCGGCTGTTGAACAGGAAGCTGGGATGCGACTGCAGTGATCTTGTCGTCAGGTGTGTCGAGACGGAACCCGAAAGTCTGCCCGCTGAGGAGACTCAGCCGAAGCGGCTCACTCGATGCGGGATCGGACAGCGTGAACGTGGTGCTGTAGACCCCATTCGACCCGAACTCCACGAAAGCGTCGTAGGGCCCGCCGTGACCATTCACGTTGCTGGATTCGAAGCCGGCCTTGTCGCCGATCACGCCGCTGCGGCTGATCGAGGCGCCCTCGACGTTCAGCGTAGTGTTCTCGTTGAGATCCAAACCTGCAATGTTGAAATAGAGCGCTTGCAGAGTCGACAGGTTGGGATTGCTGCCCGGAGCGACGGAAACGTCGAAGACCAGCTTGCCACCAGCTTCCGTGATCCTGATGTTGAGGTCCGACTTCCCGTCCGCATGAACCGTGATGAAGCTGGTCGTCCCGGCAGAACTGCTCTGCCCGGTATTCTGCACGCTCGTTTCTACGGTAGCCATGACCTGCCCCAACGCCACGTCATATCTTGTTAAGGTTGGCCATACCTGATCTAGGGTTTAATTCAAATCGATTAGAGACATCTCTTTGAAATTACAGGCGATGTGTCACATCTTCCCCACAGGAATGTGCTGAAAACAGCGACGACATATGTTATTCCGTTGCTGAAAATATCAGATACGACTTTGGCTCTCTATATCAGGCTATTCTTCCATACGCCGCCGCTTCTGCGCTCCTGACAATCTTGAGCGGATTTCACTCACAATGAGATTCAACTCCCTCTGCAGCCGGTTCAGTCGAGACAGGACTTCATGATCAGCCATGTGAGGGGCAGCCGCGTCATCCTCCCTGCTAGGAACCTGCTGGGTCATGCTGCGCAGCTCCTCCAGAGTCGTCGGGCCGATATTGGGCACCGTCAACCATTGGGCGTCGGAGATGCTGGCCACCTCACGGATCGTCGGACATCGGCCCTGGAACTCTGCCAGGATGGCTCCCCGGACACGCCCGGAGCATTTCTCAATCGGGAATGGATCGTCCAAACCCATCTCATACCCTCGCATACTCACCAGTGGGATAGTGTCCATCAAGACTTCGACCCTCGAGACTTCGGCCCTCAAGACTTCAAACCTTAAGACTTGGCCGTGTCGATGTTCATGCGTACCGGCTAATTGTGGAAAAGAGCAGACGTCATTCCGGGGATGAGAGCATGCGTTGGGAGTAGCCAAATTGTTCCACGGCTACATCCGGTTGTCCCTCGGAGGGTAGGCGAAGCCAAATCTTTGAACCTATTAAGTAATTAGGGTTAGATCACTGCCAGGGCCAAGATGCCTCTCGATCTACCCTCATTGGGCAAAGTTCTGCGGCAGACCACCATTATTAGCCGGCAACCTTATTGCCGTCCTGGCTCTTGCGGGATAAGCAAGTCGATCGTGCCACATTGTGAGTTTTCGAGGACTGAATGTCTGCCACCTCCGTCTTGATCCACCTGTTCGGTGAGATTGCCCTGCTTCTCTGGGGCATCACGATGGTCAACAGCGGAGTGCAACGCGCTTTCGGCAGCGATCTGCGCTGGATCCTGGGAATGGCCCTGAGAACCCGCCTGCAAGCCTTCCTGGCAGGCGTCGGCGTCACGACAGTTCTCCAGAGCAGTACGGCTACGGCCCTGATGGTAGCATCCTTCACGGCCGGCGGAGCGGTGGACATCGTTCCAGCCCTTGCCGTGATGCTGGGCGCCAATGTGGGCACGACCCTGATCGTGCAGGTGCTGTCCTTCGATGTGTCGCTGATCTTCCCGGTGCTTGTCTTCGGTGGGTTCATGGCCTTCCGGCGCGGAAAGACGAGCCGGACGAAAGATCTGGGGCGCGTCGCCATCGGACTTGGGCTGATGCTGCTGTCGCTCCACCTGCTCAGCGAGACGATTCACCTGATCGAGAACTCGGTCGTCCTCAAGGAACTTCTTGCATCCATCGCCGCGGACCCATTGATCATGGTGTTCCTGTCGGCATTCTTCGCCTGGATGGCCCATTCCAGCGTCGCTGCGATGCTGCTTGTGATGTCCCTAGCCGCAGCTGGCGTTATCGGACCGGCAGCAGCTCTCGTGATGGTGCTTGGCGCCAATCTGGGCAGCGCACTCAATCCCTTCCTGGAAGCCATGGGAGGCGACCCCGCTAAGATCCGGGTGCCGGTCGGCAATCTGGCGACGCGGGTCGTCGGTTGCGCGGTGGCGCTGCCGCTGATCGATCCGATTCTGGCTGCCATGACGATGATCGACCCGGACCCGGCGCGTCTTGCAGCGAACTTCCACACGATCTTCAATGTGGTGCTGGCTGCCATCTTCATCCTGCCGCTGCCATGGATCGCAAAGCTGCTCGTCAGGCTGTTCCCGGAAAAGCTCCAGGCCTCCGATCCGGGCGTGCCGCAATATCTCGACAAGGATGCCCTGGATACGCCTTCAGTCGCCCTGTCCAACGCAGCCCGGGAGGTTCTGCGGATGGTCGATACGGTCGATGCGATGCTGCGCAGCTCACAGGATCTCTTTCGGGAGGACGACATCAGCCGCGTCGATCAGGTCAGCCGGACTGACGATGTACTGGACCGGCTGTTCAGTGCCATCCGCCGTTATCTCAGCTCCATCAATCACGAAGCTCTGAGCGAGGCGGAGGCGAAGCGCCTCTCGGACATCCTCGCCTTCGCGATCAATCTGGAACATGTGGGAGACATCATCGACAAGAACCTGATGGAGCTGGCCGCCAAGCGCATCAAGAACCACCTGCGCCTGCCCAAGGACAGCCTGGAGGACATCGCCAGCATGCATGCCAAGTTGCTGGAGCACCTGCAACTGGCGGCGTCCGTTCTCATGTTCCAGGATATCGGCTCGGCCCGCCGGCTCGTCTCCGAGAAGGAGCGGTTCCGAGATCTTGAGCGGGCGGTGGCCCAGAAGCATCTCGATCAGCTTCGGTCCGGCCGGACGGCAGGCGATACAGGCACGCTTCAGCTCGACATCGTCCGTGACTTGAAACGAATCGAGGCTCACATCGCCTCCACCGGCCATTCCCTGCTGGAGCAGAGCGGGGAGCTGAAGCCGAGTCGCCTGACATCCTGAACGCCGGGCTACTTCTGATCCTTCAGGATCCGCCAATCCATGTAGCGGACCGGTTCGGGCAGTCCGATATCGCGCCGCTCATGGTCGGACAGATGGCTCAGATCCGAGATAACCGTATCGTTTCTGAGAAGACCCGGGCGCAGCCAGAGCTTCAGGCGCAGCCAAGCATTCTCGATACCGCGCGAGCGGCGAGTCTCTTCGTACCTCATGACAGCCTACCGATTTGTTTGGCCAGAGGGCTTTCAGCACCCTCGATTGAGCACCTGTACGGTGCTCCTGTTTCAGGAGCTTGACAAAGCAAATGCCGATAGGCTGGCATAAGGCAGCCTTATGGATAATCATGCCCAAGATGCCGTCGAAATTGCCTCCTATGAGTGCCGTCCGAGTCTTCGAGGCAGCCGCGCGGCACCAGAGCTTTACGCGGGCGGCCGAGGAACTGGGCATGACCCAAGCCGCCGTGAGCTATCAGATTAAGGTTCTCGAGGACCGGATCGGCGCGCCCCTGTTCGTTCGCTTGCCGCGCCAGGTGGTCCTGACGGCGAAAGGGCGGCAACTTGCTCCTGCCGTTACAGAGGCGTTCGAAGCATTGCGCACTGCCTTTGCAGGCATCGAAGCATCGGCTCAAACGGTTCTCTCGATCTCGACGCTGACCACTTTCGCAGCCAATTGGCTCGTTCCCCGATTGGGGCACTTCCAGCAGCTTCATCCGACCATCGCCGTTCAGATCAATATCTCAGGGCAGGTGGTGGATTTCGGCCAGAGTGACTTCGACCTGGGGATCAGGAGCGGCAACGGGAACTGGCCCGGCCTGGAGGCGCATCTTCTGTTTCCGAACCTGTTCACGCCGGTCTGCAGTCCCGAGCTCATCCGGGGCATCACGCTCAAGGAGCCATCGGATATCCTGAAATTCCCGATCATCTCGCCGAACGATCCGTGGTGGCAGGACTGGTTCTCGGCCGCAGGGGTGAAGGACTTCGACCCGTCGCAGCGCCCCGACAACTATCTTGGCGCTCAGCAGTTCGAGGGCATGGCCGCCATGGCGGGGCAGGGCTTTGCCCTGATCAACCCGTATTTCTTTCCGGCGGATCTCGCGGCAGGTCGCCTCGTTCAGCCCTTCGACCTGCTCGCCACGTCCGAGCGGGGTTACTGGCTGGTCTATCCCAAAGCCCGCCGGCGCTCCCCAAAGATCGAAGCCTTCCGCGACTGGGTCCTGAGTGAAGTGGCAGCGGATGCGGAGAAGACATCCGCCCTCAGCCCCGTGGAGGCTGGGGCCTGACAGGCTCTGGATCCGGGTTACTCCGCAGCTTGGGCTTCGGCCGGTTTGGGCTTCAGATGCACCAGCATGTCGATGAGAGCGCGGTCATGGAGGACGACCATGCGTTCCTTGTTGTGGAGCCAGTTCACCGCATCGTCGATGGTCTCGGCATCAACGAGCTTGGCCTCCGCAAGGGCGCGTTCCGTCTCGATGATCCCGCGCTTGCGCGCCGGCGCCGGCGGAAGCATCTCGATGTGGCGCTCCCTCAGGGTCGGATCCTCGTAGATGGCCCTCAGGCTGTCCGCGTCGTCGAAGCCGAAGGTGATGTTGCGGGCCTGAAGCTCGTTGGCGCGCGTGGCGATGGCCGGAGGCTGATACTCCTCAGGCGTCCTGAGGAGCCCAAGCCGCTTGAGGGCGAGACCCGCTCCCAACTGGCCGCTGAGCCAGGACAGAGGGATCGCCAGAAGAAGACCGATGATCGTCGGTGACATCCACAGGAAGAGGGACGTGGCGATCATGAACGCCGAGAGACCCGCAAGGGCTCCCAGCACCGTATGAGCCCTGTGGCGACGGACGATGTCCTTGAACGGAATGGAACCGTCGTCGCGACGCTGCGGCTGCCAGCCCGTATCGCGTCCGAGCAGGATCTGAAACACCGAACCGGACTGGATGAGCATGAGGATCGGCGCCAGGAGGGCCGACAGGATGATCTCGATGGTCGAGGAGATGATCAGCCGGATGCCGCCGCCCGATGCGCGCCGATCGCTGCTGCGGATGAGCATCAGGATCAGGCCGAAGAGCTTCGGCGCAAGCAGGATCCCCATGGTCACGGCGAACAGCGTGAGGGCTCGCTCGGGGTCGAAGCGCGGCCAGATCGGATAGAGGCGGAAGTCACGGGCGAAATATTCCGGCCGGATGTAGGTGGTCTGCAGGACCAGGGCGATACCGACGATCAGTTGGAACAGCCAGAACGGCGAGGCGAGATACGACATGATGCCGGTGGCGAAGTGTTGCCGGGTCGGCAGCTTCAAGCCCTTTGCCGTGACCACCCGCATGTGCTGGAGATTGCCCTGGCACCAGCGCCGGTCACGGGCCGAGAGGTCGATGAGGGAGGGTGGGCTTTCCTCATACGATCCCTGCAAGTCCGCCAGCATGTAGACCGACCAGCCTGCGCGGCGGAGCAGGGCCGCCTCCACGAAGTCGTGGCTGAGGATGTGCCCGCCGAAGGGCGGTTTGCCCTTCAGGTCCGGCAATCCGCCATGGGCCGCGAAGGCCTTGGTGCGGATGATGGCGTTGTGGCCCCAGTAATTGCCATCGCGTCCCATCCAGACCGCAAGGCCCATGGCGATCACCGGGCCAGTGACGCGGGCGGCATATTGCTGGAGGCGGGCAAAGAGGGTGTTGCGGTTGATGATCAGCGGCAGCGACTGGATGATGCCGGCGTCGGGATCGGCTTCCATGGCGGCAGCCAGGCGCACGATGCACTCGCCGGTCATGAGGCTGTCGGCGTCGAGCACCAGCATGTGCTCGTAATGCCCACCCCAGCGGGAGACGAAGTCCGCGATGTTGCCGGCTTTGCGGTGATGGTTCTTCTGGCGATGGCGGTAATAGAAGCGCGCGCCGGGTCCCAGGCGCTCCCTCAGGGCGAGAAAGGCACGCTCTTCCGCAACCCAGGCATCCGGGTTGGTGGTGTCCGAGAGGATGAAATAGTCGAAACTGTCCCCGAGCCCGGTCGCCTGAACCGATTCATAGATCGCCTCCAGAGCCGCGAAGGTGCGGTCCGTCTGCTCGTTGTAGACCGGCATCACTATGGCGGTCTTGTGCAGGAGCGTCGAAGGCAGGGGGCCCTGATGTCCTGGGCGACGGAGCAAGGCGAGGAAACCCAGGAGCGCGCTCGTGAACGCAACGGCGATCCACGAGAAATTGACCGTGAACAGGCCGAGGAGCACCCACTGGAGCGCCGTGGTGCGGCTGACCGACACGACCTGATACATTTCCCAGGTGCCGTAGGCCGTAATCAGGAGGCCGCCGCCGAACACGAAGAGGCGCGCGAGCCATGTTCCGAGCTTCGGATGCTGCAGAAGGGGCTTGCGCTCCTCGGACGCCGACCAGCGCCGGAGCGACTGGGTCGGCATGTCGAGGTGCTTTTCGGGAGGCATAGCGGCTGCAGGCCGCTCAAGGGCGGCTACATTTTCCTTCGAATCGTGACTTACGGTGTCCAACGATACAGCCATGTCTCGCTAATCGGTTTCCCGCCTGCTTCTAGGATCAGGCGCATCTCACACGCGTTTTCGTTGCCCGGGTCAAGCTCGAATGCGACACGTACTGTCTTTCTCTCAGGATATGGCAAAAGTTTGAGGTTTTGGAACGTTCCGGGGCCAACGGTTAAGACGGATTTTAGGTCCCCCGGGAGGTTGTCACCCAGAACGTCGCCACTGAAATCGACCGCGAACCTCCGCCGGCGGCCTCCGCTGCCCCGGCCAGAGCGGGTCTGGGTGACGGTCGCGAGCGGTGGCCGCTCCGGTGCGCTCCAGCCCCAATACTGCCGATAGGCCAAGGCAACCTCGGAGCCTGCCGCCATGGGCGCTCTTGGGCGCCAGTAGGTGAGAATGTTGTCGTTGATCTCGGCGTCGGTCGGGATTTCCAGCAACTGCACGCTGCCCTGGCTCCAATTGCCCAGAGGCTCGATCCAGACACTCGGCCTGCGCTCGAAACGCTGCTCGTCATCCTGGAAGGCCTCGTAGGACCGCTCCCGCTGCAGCAGGCCGAAGCCGCGGGGAGAGTTGTCGACGAAGGCGGAGATCTGGAGCGTCTCCGGATTCTGAAGCGGCCGCCAGAGCCATTCCCCGGATCCGTTCAGCATCTGGAGCCCTGAAGAATCGTGGACAGCGGGTCGGATGTCATCCGCGTTGAGTAGGTCGTTTGGTCCGTAGAGATAGGTCGACGCAAGGCCACCCAACCCGACGTGCTCCAGGTTGACCCGGGGAAACAGGGTCGTCTCTACGTCAACGATGGTCATGTCGCCAGGGCGGAACGTCATGCGGACCGCACCGGTGGTCGACTCCGAATCGAGGACCGCATGGGCCGTGATGCTGTTGCTGCCCACGGCCGGGCGCTCCAGCCAGAAGGCGCGGAAGGCAGGGAATTCCTCACCGCGGGCTTCCGCCGGGCGCAGGGTCAGCGCCCGCGCGATGGCACCGTAGTTCTGCCCACGGGCAATGGCGCGGAAGAAGGTGCCGCCCTGCACGACGGCAAAGTCGAAGGGCCTGCCGTTGCCCATTTGGGCAATCAGCTTGAAGCCGGAATAGCGGATGTCGCCGAGGTTGTTAGGCAGATTGATCCGGCCAAAGTCGAATTGCGCGGGGTTGTAGCCGATCCGGCGAACAGCCCCATCTTCGACCAGGAAAAGCTCGACCCCGTCCCGGAACACGAATCCGCGATGGAGCGGCTCGACGGCGATTCCGCGGGACTCGGAGCTCCAGATTGGCGGCTGTGTGTAGCGAAGGGCTGCGTACTGCTCCGGATTGAGATTCGCGAAGACGTCCGGCAGGTCGTTGGCGGGCGCAGCGAACGGCTTCTTGGCAAGCTGGCGAGCAATGTCGACCACGACCGCCGGATCGAAGCGTTGATTCTCCCCCATCCTGGCCGAAATCGTCTCCTGAGGCGTCTGCGCTCTGAGGGCTGGCGCGAATGCCAGCCCGGCGGCGGAGGCACCGAAATAGGCCAGCATATCGCGCCGGCGAGGATGGAAGGGGGACATGCCCCTTGGCGGTACCGGCACAGTTATACTCTTGCGTGTACGAAGGCTCTTCAGCCAAACAAGTGGAATGCCTTATACATATCGTCAATCGTGAGCACGAAGTAAACGCGGCCATTGGGCAAACTGCCGGATTGCTCATGAAACGATTGCCGATTTACCCCTTCTGATTTAGCTGCACGGCAGTGCCTCACCGGATTGAAACTGTATGACCCTGTCTCACACCTCCCAAGTGTCGTCTCGGAGCTGCCTGGCCATTGTGCTCG
Organism: Microvirga arabica; assembly: GCF_016811235.1. GTDB lineage: Bacteria > Pseudomonadota > Alphaproteobacteria > Rhizobiales > Beijerinckiaceae > Microvirga > Microvirga arabica. The sequence goes on along the minus strand of NZ_JAFBID010000027.1, from coordinate 24,551 downwards.
CGGCAGGTGAGGGCACCCGGATGAAATCCGCAAAGCCCAAAGTGCTGCATCAGGTCGCGAACCGCTCCATGCTGGGCCATGTACTGGCGACCCTGACCCAGGCGGGCGCTACCAGCACTGCCGTCGTGATTGGGCCGGATCGTGACGATGTGGCCAAGGAGGTCCAGAAAGTCTCGGCCCAGGCCAGAATCTTCGTTCAGACGGACCGGCTCGGCACCGCTCATGCGGTTCTGAGCGCCCGGGAAGCGCTGGCGCAGCCCACCGATGATGTGATCATCGCGTTCGGCGATACGCCCCTGATCCTGCCCGATACCTTCATCAAGCTGAGAGCTCCCCTTGCGGAAGGGGCTGCCGTGGTCGCCATGGGCTTCGAGGCCAAGGACCCAACCGGCTACGGCCGCTTCATCACCTCTGGCAACGAGCTCTTGGCCATTCGCGAGCATCGGGATGCCAGCGAGGCCGAGCGGGCGATTACTCTGTGTAACGGCGGGCTGATGGCAATCCGAGGCGACCTGGCCCTGCCACTCCTCGATCGGGTGCAGAACAAGAATGCCAAGGGCGAGTACTATCTCACCGACATCGTCGAGATTGCCCGCAGCCTTGGTCACAGGACGGCGATTGCCGTTGTGTCGGAGGAGGAGGTGCATGGGGTCAACGACCGGGCGCAGCTCGCGGCCGCCGAGCGCATGATCCAGAACCGTCTGCGCCAGGCCGCCATGGCGTCCGGCGTCACGCTGATTGCTCCGGAGACGGTGTTCTTCAGCCATGACACCCGCTTGGGGCAGGATGTGGTGGTGGAGCCTCACGTGGTCTTCGGGCCGGGCGTGGTGGTGGAGGAGGGAGCCATCATCCACAGCTTCAGCCATCTGGAGGGCGCGCGGATTGCTTCGGGAGCAGGAGTCGGCCCCTTCGCCCGCCTGCGCCCCGGTGCGATGATCGGTCCCAAGGCCAAGGTCGGCAACTTCGTCGAGATCAAGAACACGGATCTCGGGGCAGGCGCCAAGGTCAGCCACCTGACCTATCTCGGCGATGCGAGCGTGGGGGCAGAGGCGAATATCGGCGCCGGCACCATCACGTGCAATTACGACGGCTTCGGCAAGTACCGGACCGAGATTGGGGAAGGGGCCTTTATCGGCTCGAATTCCTCCCTCGTGGCTCCTATTGCCATCGGCAGGGGCGCCTTCGTGGGCTCCGGGTCCGTTATTACGGACAACGTTCCTGATGATGCCTTAGGTCTCGGCCGTGGACGTCAGACCATCAAGGAAGGCTGGGCCATCGGATTCCGGGAAAAGGCTCAAGCCGCCAAGAAGAAATAAGGCTGTTTGTCACAATAGGTTACGCAAGTTGATTCTGCCCTTGAGGCCTCCCTTTGTAAGAGGGATCTCAAGCGTAGCGTTGGTCGCGTCGCAAAAGGAAGTTCTTTATCATGTGCGGAATTGTTGGAATCATTGGGAAAACGCCGGTTGCTCCCCAGATCGTGGAGGCGCTCAAGCGGCTTGAATACCGCGGTTACGATTCCGCTGGCGTCGCGACCCTGGAGGAGGGCCACCTCGACCGCAGGCGTGCCGAGGGTAAGCTGCGAAACCTTGAGACCAAGCTCTCCCAATCCCCGCTCTCGGGCGTCATCGGCATCGGCCACACCCGGTGGGCCACCCACGGCAAGCCCAATGAGATTAATGCCCACCCGCACGCCACCGACAAGCTGGCGGTGGTTCATAACGGCATCATCGAGAACTTCCGAGAGCTGAAGACCGGGCTTGAGGCCAAAGGCATCCGTTTTGAGACCGAGACCGACACCGAGGTGGTGGCCCAGCTTGTCACCCACGAGATGCGGCAGGGCCGCGGACCGATTGAGGCAGTAGCCGTCACTCTGCCGCGCCTGCGCGGCGCGTTTGCGCTCGGGTTCCTGTTCTCCGGCGAGGATGATCTGCTGATCGGAGCACGCCACGGCGCTCCTCTCGCCATCGGTTATGGCCAGGGCGAGATGTATCTTGGTTCCGATGCCCTGGCGTTGGCCCCGTTCACGGATGAGGTCGCCTATCTCGATGATGGTGATTGGGTAATCCTAACCCAGAGGGGCGCTGACATCCGGGATGAGAGCGGTAAGCAGGTGCAACGCACCCGTCACAAGATCCCGGCCGGGTCCTTCATGGCCGACAAGGGCAACTACCGCCACTTCATGGCCAAGGAGATCCACGAGCAGGCCGAGGTGGTGGGGCGCACGCTCGCGCATTACGTCAACTTTGCTGGCGAACGGGTTGAGCTTCCTATTGAGTTGCCCTTCGACTTCAAGGATCTGAACCGGATCTCCATCTCCGCCTGCGGCACCGCCTATCTGGCGGGGTTGATCTCGAAATACTGGTTCGAGCGGCTGGCACGCATTCCGGTCGAGATCGATATGGCGTCCGAGTTCCGCTACCGGGAGGCTCCTCTGGAGCCGGGCGGCTTGGCGCTCTTCGTCTCGCAGTCGGGCGAGACGGCAGACACTCTGGCATCCCTGCGTTACGCTACGGCGGAGAAGCAGCATACGCTTTCCGTGGTGAACGTGCCGACCTCCACTATGGCCCGCGAGAGCAATGTGGTTGCGCAGACCCTTGCGGGTGTCGAAGTGGGCGTCGCCTCGACAAAGGCCTTCACCTGCCAGCTCACCGTGCTCCTGTCGCTTGCCATCGCGGCGGGACGGGCGCGTGGAACGCTGAGTGCAGAGGACGAAAAGGAACTGGTGAACGCCCTGATTGCGGTGCCGGGCCAGATGACCGAGGCGATCAAGCGGGAGCATCAGATCGAGGTTCTCTCCCGCGAGCTCTCGAAGGCCAAGGACGTGCTCTATCTCGGACGCGGCACCTCGTATCCGCTTGCGATGGAAGGCGCCCTGAAGCTCAAGGAAATCTCCTATATCCATGCGGAAGGCTATGCGGCCGGCGAGCTGAAGCACGGACCTATCGCGCTCATCGATGAGACGATGCCGGTCATCGTCATCGCGCCGCACGACAACATTTTCGAAAAGACCGTATCGAACATGCAGGAAGTCGCCGCCCGCGGTGGCCGCATCATCCTGATCACTGACGAGAAGGGTGCCCTGGAGACAGGCCTCGACACCATGGCCACCATCGTGATGCCGTCCGTACATCCTGTCGTGGCGCCAATCATCAATGCGGTTCCGATCCAGCTGCTCGCCTATCACACGGCCGTGTTCATGGGCAAAGACGTGGACCAGCCGCGCAACCTCGCCAAGTCCGTGACGGTGGAGTGAGACAGGCCTTTGCTGTCATTCCGGGCTCGGCCTGTGGCCTCCCGAAATGACAGTGCTGTAAGAGGCACAACGCTGATCGCTCTTTCTTCAGTCGTCGTGTTCATGGATTCCGGGCTCTGCTACGCGTCCCCGGAATGACAGTGGGAGTTGTTCTACCCCGCTCTCAACAGCCGGATCGCGGAATCGCGCTCGAACAGGTAGAGCAGCACCCGCAGCGCCTGACCACGCTCGCTCACGAGATCTGGATCCCGGTCCACGATCAAGCGGGCATCATCCCGGGCCACGCCGAGGAGATCGCCGTCCACCTCAAGCCGGGCCAGCTTGAAGCCCGGGGTGCCAGATTGGCGCGTGCCCAGCACCTCGCCTTCGCCCCGAAGGCGCAGATCTTCCTCGGCGATCCGGAAGCCGTCCTCCGTCTGGCGCATCATTTCGAGACGAGCCTGAGCGACCTGACCCAGCGGGCCCTTGTAGACGAGGAGGCAGGTGGAGGACTTCGAGCCGCGTCCGATGCGGCCGCGCAACTGGTGCAATTGCGCGAGGCCGAAGCGCTCCGCATGCTCGATGACCATGATGGTGGCATTCGGCACGTCGACGCCGACCTCGATCACCGTGGTGGAGACTAGGATCTTGGTGGCGCCGCTGGAGAAGCGCTCCATGGCGGCGTCTTTGTCCCGGCCAGCCATCTTGCCGTGCACCAGGCCGACCTTGTCGCGGAAGAAGCCTTGCAGCATCTCGAACCGTTCCTCGGCGGCCGCGAGATCAATAGACTCGGATTCGCCCACGAGCGGGCAGACCCAATAGACCTGATCGCCACTGGCAATCGCCCGGCCGATGCCGCCCACCACCTCGTCGAGGCGGTCGATGGCGATGAGCTTCGTGGCGATGGGCTTGCGGCCTGCCGGCTTCTCGCTCAGCACCGACACGTCCATGTCGCCGAAATAGGTGAGGGCCAGGGTGCGTGGGATCGGGGTGGCGGTCATGACGAGAATGTCGACGGCCTCGCCCTTGGAGCCCAATGCCAGCCGTTGATGCACGCCGAAGCGGTGCTGCTCGTCGACGACCGCGACGCCGAGATCGTGGAACGCCACGCCTTCCTGAAACAAGGCATGGGTGCCCACCGCGATCTGAATGCTGCCATCGGCAAGGCCCGCGAGGATGTGCCTGCGTGCGACACCTTTCTCGCGGCCGGTCAGAAGAGCGATGGTCAGCCCCGCCTGTTCCGCCATTGGCGCAAGCCGCTCGTAATGCTGGCGGGCGAGAATCTCGGTCGGCGCCATCATGGCAGCCTGCCGTCCGGCCTCGATGGCGCTCGCCATGGTGAGCAGGCCGACGACGGTCTTGCCCGAACCCACATCGCCCTGGAGCAGCCGCAGCATCTTCTTGTCGGACACGAGATCATGGCGAATGTCCTCGACGGCTTTTTCCTGCGACCCCGTGAGACCGAAGGGCAGGGCAGATCTCAAGCGCTCGACCAGACGCCCGTCGCCCGCATTCACCCGCCCCGGCAACCGCCGCATGCGGCTTCGCACGAGGGCGAGAGCCAGCTGGGAGGCGAGCAACTCGTCATAAGCCAAGCGCCGACGTGGGGAAGATTTGGCGAGCGCATCCTCGGACAGCTGAGCGGCATTGTCAGGCCGATGGAGAGCAAACAGCGCCTGTCGGAAATCCGGCAGGGCATTGCGCTCCATCCAGGCAGGGTCCTGCCATTCGGGCAGATGCGGGACCTTTTCAAGGGCAGCACCGATAAACTTGCCCACCATGCGCGAGGAGAGGCCCTCGGTGAGACCATAGACAGCCTCGACGGCCGGCAGGTTCTCGATGCCGCGATCATCGAGGATCCGGTCCGGGTGGACCATCTGCCGGCGCCCATCCCAGAGCTCGATCTTTCCAGAGATGTAGCGGCGCTCGCCCACAGGCAGGATCTTTTCGAGACGCGCCTTCTGGCCGTTGAAGAAGATCAGCGTCACGTCACCCGTCTCGTCCTCCACCAGAATCCGATAGGGCGCCCGGCGGCCGGGCGGGGGCGGTCGGTGCGCGACGACGCTGACCGAGAGAGTGACCGGCTCGCCGACCGGTGCATCCGCCACGGAGCCCTTCATCTCACGGGAAATGCCGCTGCTCGGCAGATGAAACAGGAGATCCGCAACGCGCGTGGGCTTGCCCGGCTCGCCGAGGAGGCGGTCGAGCAGGGGGGCGATCTTTGGCCCGACGCCCGGCAGGGTGTTGGCCGGGGCGAAGAGCGGATCGAGAATGGAAGGACGCAGTGACATTCAAATGGGGTGTAAGTCGAGGGGAGATAGCTATATAGCGATCAAGCCGCCCGGAGGCGACGCAATCTTATCGGATCGGAGCAATGTCATGAGCGGAACGACACGCAGCAGCGCGGGCCTCGACGTTCGCCGCAGGCAGATCCTGTACCGCTCCTGGCACCGGGGCATGCGGGAGATGGACCTGATCATGGGCCGCTTTGCCGATGCGGAAATCGGGGAACTCTCCGAGGAGGACCTCGCCGAATTCGAGCGCCTGATCGAGGTGACTGACCGGGACCTGCTCGGCTGGATCACCGGCGAGATCGAGACGCCCTCGAACTACGACACACCTCTGTTCAAGCGTCTCAAAGCGTTCCACACCCACACGTCGCCAATCCACAGCTGACACATTGTCATTCCCGGCCGGACCGGAGCGGAGGGGAAGGGAATCCACTCACACGCCTGCACGATGGATCCCTTTCCGATCCTGATGGACCGCCAGGGATGACACTGTAAAACCTCTCATCCTCCGAACCGGGCGGAAACGCCCGCGTTCCCTTTGATCTCTGGCCTGATATTCACCATGAAGCCTGCCCTGACCCGTGCCCTCGACGCCCTCAAGAAGGGGCAAAGCCTCACCTTGTCAGGGACACCTGACGGCTTCGATGCGCTTGCCGTCGCCGATCTCGCTCGCGGCCTCTCGGGGCAGGTAGAGGGTCCGGCCGTTCTGGTGCACGTGGCCCGGGACGGGCAGCGGCAGCAGAACTTCGCCAACAGCCTCGGCTTCATCGCGCCTGAAATCGAGATTCTGACCTTCCCGGCCTGGGACTGCCAGCCCTACGACCGGGTGTCGCCGAACGCCGCGATCACCGCGCAGCGCATGACGACCCTGGCGCGGCTCGCCCGTTCCAAGACCTCCGAGGACAAGCCACGCATCCTCTCCACGACGGTCAACGCCCTCGTCCAGCGCGTGCCGCCGAGGGCTCGCATCGCGGCGGAAACGTTCTCGGCAGCGCCTGGCAACGTGGTGGACACGACCCAGCTGGTCAATTGGCTAGAAGCCAACGGCTTTCTCCGGACGGGGACCGTGCGCGACACGGGCGAATACGCGGTGCGCGGCGGCATCATCGACCTTTTCCCGGCAGGACTGCCTAACCCGGTTCGCCTGGATTTCTTCGGCGATGCCCTGGAGTCGATCCGCGCCTTCGATCCGGAGACCCAGCGCACGGTCGGCACCCTGCGGGCTCTCGATCTCGTTCCCATGAGCGAGGTGCAGCTGACCACCGAGAGCATCAAGCGCTTCCGTCAGGCCTATGTGGCAGCCTTCGGGGCGCCGACCCGCGACGACCGGCTCTATGAGGCGATCAGCGAGGGGCGGCGCTATCCCGGCCTCGAGCACTGGATGCCGCTGTTCCACGACCACCTCGACACGCTTTTCGACTATCTGCCAGGCGTCCCGGTGGTATTCGATGCGCTGTCCGATGATGCGGCCGCCGAGCGGTTGTCGCAGGTGAAGGACTACTACGATGCCCGCCGCGAGGGCATGGGCCAGAACCAGGCGGGCGTGGCGCCTTACCGTCCGCTGCCGCCGGATGCGCTTTATTTCAAGCCGGAGGAGTGGTCGGAGCGCACTGCCGCCCTTCCGCTCGCACGCCTGACGCCCTTCGCGCTGCCGGAATCCTCTGGCCGGCTCGTCATCGACTGCGAGGCGCGGCAGGGCCGCAACTTCATCGCCGAGCGGGCGGATGAGAACGCCAATGTGTTCGAGGCGGTGATCCGGCACATCCGCGACCTGCAAGCTGCCAAGAAGCGCGTGATGCTCGGTGCCTGGACCGAAGGCTCGCGGGAGCGGCTCTGTCACGTGCTGCAGGATCACGACCTGCGCCAGACGAAGCCGATTGCGCGCTTCTCGGATGCGCTGGCTTATCCGCGCAACGAGATTCCGGTCGGCATCTGGCCCCTGGAATCGGGCTTCGAGACCGCCGATCTGGCTGTCATCAGCGAGCAGGACATCCTGGGCGACCGTCTGGTGCGCCAGAAGCGGAAATCCAAGCGGCCTCAGGACTTCCTCACCGAGGTGGCGGCACTGACGCCCGGCGACCTCGTGGTGCACGTGGACCACGGCATTGGACGCTTTGAGGGGCTGAAGACCATCGAAGCGGCAGGCGCGCCGCATGACTGTCTCGAGCTGCACTATGCCGGCGGCGACCGCCTGTTCCTGCCGGTGGAGAACATCGAACTCCTGACCCGCTATGGGTCGGAGGAGACGGAGGTTCAGCTCGACAAGCTCGGCGGCGGAGCCTGGCAGGCCCGCAAGGCCCGGATGAAGCAGCGCATCCGCGAGATGGCGGGCGCGCTCATGAAGATCGCCGCCGCCCGCATCCTCAAGGACGCGCCGCGGCTGACGCCGCCGGAAGGGCTCTACGACGAGTTCGCGGCCCGCTTCCCTTACGACGAGACCGAAGACCAGCTCAACGCCATCGAGGCGGTGCTGGACGACATGGGTTCCGGCCGCCCGATGGACCGCCTTGTCTGCGGCGACGTCGGCTTCGGCAAGACCGAGGTGGCGCTGCGTGCGGCCTTCGTGGCCGCCATGGGCGGCAAGCAGGTGGCCGTCGTGGTGCCCACGACGCTCCTCTCGCGCCAGCACTACCGGACCTTCTGCGACCGCTTCCGGGGTCTGCCGCTGAACGTGGCGCAGGCCTCCCGCTTCGTGCCGGCCGCCGAGATGAAGAAGACCAAGGAGGGGCTGGCGGACGGATCCGTCGACATCGTCATCGGCACCCATGCGGTTCTGGGCAAGGCCATCAAGTTCAAGGATCTCGGCCTCATCATCGTCGACGAGGAGCAGCATTTCGGCGTCAGCCATAAGGAGCGCCTGAAGGAGCTGCGCGCGGAGGTCCACGTGCTGACACTATCGGCCACCCCGATTCCGCGTACTTTGCAGCTGGCTCTCACCGGCGTGCGCGAGCTGTCCCTGATCACGACGCCGCCGGTGGACCGGCTGGCGGTTCGCACCTTCATCACGCCCTTCGACCCACTCCTCATCCGCGAGGCGCTGCTACGCGAGCGTTATCGGGGCGGGCAGGCGTTCTACGTGGTGCCGCGCCTCGACGATCTCGGCGACGTGAAAGCGTTCCTCGACAAGGAAGTTCCGGAGGCCAAGGTGGCTGTGGCGCACGGCCAGATGGCGGCGGGCCAGCTTGAGGATGTCATGACGGCCTTCTACGAGGGCAAGTACGACATCCTGCTCTCCACCACCATTGTGGAATCCGGCCTCGACATCCCAACCGCCAATACGCTCATCGTGCACCGGGCCGACATGTTCGGCCTGTCGCAGCTCTATCAGCTGCGCGGCCGCGTCGGGCGCTCGAAGACCCGCGCCTATGCCCTGTTCACGGTGCCGGCCAACAAGTCCTTGACCGTGCAGGCCGAGCGGCGCCTCAAGGTGCTCCAGACCCTGGATACCCTAGGGGCCGGCTTCCAGCTCGCCTCCCACGACCTCGACATTCGCGGCGCGGGCAACCTGCTCGGCGAGGAGCAATCGGGCCACATCAAGGAAGTGGGCTACGAGCTCTACCAGCAGATGCTGGAGGAGGCGGTGGCGCAGCTCAAGGCCGGCATCGAGGAGCCGACGGAAGACCAGTGGTCGCCCACCATTGCGGTCGGCGCGCCGGTGATGATCCCGGAGAGCTACATCGCCGATCTGCAGCTGCGTCTCGGCCTCTACCGCCGCCTCTCCACCTTCGAGACCGACCAGGAGATCGATGCCTTCCGGGCAGAGCTGGTGGATCGGTTCGGGCCAGTGCCGTCGGAGGTCGATCAACTGCTCAAGATCATGGCTATCAAGGTGCTCTGCCGACGGGCAAATGTGGAGAAGGTGGATGGCGGGCCAAAGGGCATCATCATCTCGTTCCGCGACAATTCCTTCGCCAACCCGACCGGCCTCATCTCCTATGTCACCGAGCAGGCCTCCTTCGCGAAGGTACGCCCGGACATGAAGATCGTGTTCATTCGGGACATCGAGACGCCGGACGAACGCATCAAGGCGGCGACCACGATCCTGCGCAGCCTCGCCAGGATTGCGGAGAAGAAGGCGGCCTGATGATCGAAGCCTGGGCCTTGGTTGAGAAGGGCGCCGTGGTCGACAGCCGCGACGCTGATCGCCTCGTGCCCTGGTGGAGCTTTACGAAAACGGTTCTCGCCGCCGCAGCCCTGGTGCTGATTCGCGATGGCCTCATCACTCTGGATGAGCCGGTCGAAGGCAGGCCCTACACCCTCCGCCAGCTGCTCCAACATCGCTCAGGACTGGCAAATTATGGTGACCTTCGCGCCTACCATGAGGCGGTCGGGCGCGGCGACGACCCTTGGCCAGTGCCGGAACTCCTGAACCGGCTCGACGCGCAAAAGTTGCGCTATCCGGCAGGCGAGGGGTGGGACTACTCCAATGTCGGATATCTGGTCGTCGGCCAGCTGATCGAAACCATAGTCGGGTCCGACCTGAATGCCGCCCTGCAGCGGCTTGTCCTGACGCCGCTCGGGATCAGGAACGCGCGTATCGCACGGGACCGGGCGGATCTTGCGGATGTCAGTATGGGCAGCGCGAAGGGCTATCACCCGGCCTGGGTCTACCACGGCCTGATGGTGGGGACAGTGGCAGATGCGGCGCTTCTGCTGGACAGATTACTGGAGACCAGCCTGCTGACGCTCGGCTTGTTGCGGGAAATGCTCACTCCGTTCGTACTTCCCGGCCCCATTGCCGGGCGCCCTTGGCAGAACCCCGGTTATGGGCTGGGCACGATGACCGGCGATACCACCGCGGGTCTCAATGTGGGCGGACACACGGGAGGAGGGCCGGGCAGCACGATTGCGGTCTATCGGAGCCTTGGCGGTTCAGTGTCGCGAACAGCCGCTTTCTTCAGGACGAGCGAGGATGAGGCTGTCACGGAAGAAGGAGCCTTCCGGCTCTTGGACGGCTAAAGATCCGGCGCTGCGGCGACGCGCACGCTGAGCTGGTTCTGGAGCATCGTGGCGGCTCCACTCACGCCTCCCGTGATGATGACCGGGGTTCCGGTCTCTCCCAGGTTCTTGCGGAGACGGCGGGCGAGGTCGAGGAAGCGCCTGCGCTCCGCCCAGTCGGCGTGGCGGGGCATCTGCAGCACGACGGCAGCCGGGCTGGGGATCAGGGCCAGGACGTCGTCGGCAGCCTCGAAGGGGGTGGTCACGCTCGCATAACCCATGCCGGCCAGTTCGGCGGACAGAGCGCCATCGGGGGGGCGCTCGCCGCTATCGACAACGAGGACCTTCGGCATTGCGTTCATGACGATACCCTGCATTTAGACGCGACAGTGGGACAGGAGGTACTCACCTAACGTCGAAGCAGGGCATTAGTTTCATCATCTACATGAATGGAAGCTCAACAATAGACGCGTCGGAGTGCGCTTTGAATCAGCGAGGCTGCTTCCACCACATATCGATATTGGTCCCCATGAGCGGCACGGTCTCAGGCCTCCTGAGATCGCTGCTGTAGGCAAGCCATTGATCCTGCAGATAAAATAACGGGACCACATAGAAGCCCGACAGCAGGGTACGGTCGAGAGCCCGGACGGCCGAGACGAAATCTTCCCGGCCCTTGGCCTCCAGCAGCGCATCGATCAGACGGTCGATCGCAGGTGAGGCTACTCCGGCATGGTTATGCGACCCGCTCCTTTGCGCCGCTGCGGAGCCCCAGCGGTTACGTTGTTCGTTGCCGGGGGAGAGAGAGGCCGCCCAAAGCCATTGGACCATGTCGAAGTCGAATCGGGCCAAGCGCCGCCAGTACTGCACGTCATCGACGAGGCGCACCCGCGCCTGAATGCCAATCCGGCTTAAGGACTGCGAGAAGTTGAGGGCGAGCCGCTCCTGCTGGCGGGAATTGACCAGCATCTCGAAGGTGAAGGGCTCGCCTGTCCCCTTCTTCCGCAGGATATCGCCTTCGAGCACCCAGCCGGAGTCGCTTAGAAGCGCAAGCGCCTTGCGGGCCATGTCCCGATCGCGGCCCGAGCCGTCGCTTGCCGGCGGTTCCCAGCGGCCTTCCAGAATGTCGCCCCGGACAGACGATTGCGTTTCTGCCAGCAGGACACGCTCGCGGGCATCGGCGGGGCGGCCCGTGGAGGCAAGATCCGAACCGGAGAAGTAGCTGTTGGAGCGGGTGAGCTGCCCGAAGTAGAGATTGCGGTTCACCCAATCGAAGTCGAACAGGTAGCTCAAGGCTTCCCGGACGCGCACGTCCTCGAAGAGAGGCTTGCGAGTGTTGAAGACGAAGCCGTTCATGCCCTTGGGCAGCCGGGTCTCTATGGTTTCGAGAAGGACGCGCCCGCTCTTGACGGCCGGAATGTCGTAGCCGGTGGCCCATTGGCCCGGATCGCCCTCGATCCTGAAATCGTAAAGCCCTGCCTTAAAGGCTTCGAACAACGTATTGGCGTCGCGATAGAAATCGTATCGGATCTCGTCGAAATTGTAGAGGCCGCGGGTAATGGGCAGATCCTCGCCCCAGTAGTCCTTACGGCGTGTCAGCACCACCCGCTCCCCCGGTTTGACCTCGGTGAGGACATAAGGGCCCGAGCCGATGGGCGGAGTGAGGGTGGTCTTGTCGAACCTCTCGGGATCCGTCGCGTGAGCCGGAAACACCGACATCATCCCGATCAGGAGCGGCAGTTCCCGATCATTGGAGCCCGAGAGATCGAACCTGATGCGGTGCGGATCGATGATGTCGACCGCCTTGACCTGACTGAAGCTCGACCGATGGAACGGCTTGCCGTTCTTCTTCAGCATCTCGAACGTGAAGCGCACATCCTCGGCCGTGAGCGGGTGGCCGTCGGAAAACCGGGCGCGGGGATCAAGGTGGAAGGTGATGGAGCTCCGGTCCTCCGGCATCTCAACGGAGCGGGCGAGAAGGCCGTAGATCGTGAAGGGTTCGTCGGTGGAGCGCATCATGAGCGGCTGCAGCACATAGCGCGGCACCACATCCGGCGCGACGCCCAGGACGATCAGGGGATTGAGGCTGTCGAAGGTCCCCTGCAGGGCCAACGTGATTCGGCCGCCCTTTGGCGCCTGCGGATCGGCGTAGGGCAGGTGCTCGAAGCCGGGCGCAAGCGCAGGTTCCCCGTGCATCGCGATGCCATGCCGCACTGGCAGCGCCTCCTGGGCGGCGGCCCCGAAGGCCACGAGGGCAAGAGCAGCCGAAAACAGCAGATTTCTGATAAGCCAGCGGCCCATGGCTCTCCCGATGCCAATTCTCACCTGAGCAATGTTGTACAGAATTTTGCCCTGGGTGACTGGAAACCTACCACACGAAAGGTTAAAGGAGCGCCACGCGTCTTGTCTTCGCCACATTGGGCGAGGATTTGACCACGTCATCACAGGTTAAGAACGCGCCGGATCAACGGCCACTTCGAAAGCCGACCTTTCGACTGAAGAGGATCTAACGACATGTCTTTCGCGACACGCTTCGCGAGCCTGGGGGGGACCCGTGGCCTGGCAACAGCTCTGGCCGTTCTGGTGAGCGCACCCGTTCTGGCCCAGACCGCTCCGGCTCAACCTGCTCCGGCTCAGACCGCTCCGGCCCAACGGCCTGCGGCTCCGGCAGCCCAGCCGGCACGTCCCGCCGCTCCGACCGCTCAGCCGGCACGTCCCGCCGCTCCAGCCCAGGCCCAGGGCGCTCAGCCGCAGCAGAATGCCGGTCCGACCGTCGTGCAGGTGAAGGCCGAACCATCGCAGCCGGAATGGACGAAGGTCTGCGGCAAGGACCAGAACACCAACACCGAGATCTGCTACACCACCCGCGATTTCGTGTCCGATCAGGGCCAGCCGGTTCTCGCTCTCGCCGTCTACGACGTGAAGGGTGCGCAGCCGCAGAAGGTTGCCCGCTTCGTGATGCCGCTCGGCCTGCTCCTGCAGCCGGGCCTGCGCTTCACGGTTGACCAAGGCCAGGCGGTTGCCGGCCGCTACGTCATGTGCCTGCCCAACGGCTGCTTCGCCGAGGCTCAGGTGAAGGACGACTTCATCGCCGCCCTGAAGAAGGGCGCCAACCTGAACGTCAGCGTGCAGAACCAGATGGGCCGCGAGATCACCTTCGCCGTCCCGGCTGCCGGCTTCGGCAAGGCCTTCGACGGTCCCCCGATCGACCCGAAGGTGCTCGAAGAGCAGCAGAAGAAGCTGCAGGAAGAGTTGCAGAAGAAGAGCGAAGAGATGCGCCAGCGCATGCTCCAGAGCCAGGGCACGCCTGCCGCCCCGGGTGCAACCGCTCCAGCCGCCCAGGCAGCTCCCAAGCCGTAAGGCCAGACAGCTTTCATCAAACAGAAACGCCGGGCCATGAGCCCGGCGTTTCTGTTTGATGCGCGCTTGTTCTCAATTCGCCAGGATTGGGTGGGCCCTGTAGGTGCCGTTCTTCTGGCGGGTGAACATCTCGCCGATCATCGGGTTGCGCAACGGCTCGCCTGACTCGTCGGGCAGAAGGTTCTGCTCGGAGACATAGGCGATGTACTCGGTTTCCGCGTTCTCGGCGAAGAGGTGGTAGAAGGGCTGGTCCTTGCGGAGCCGGACTTCCTCGGGGATCGAGAGCCACCACTCCTCAGTGTTGTCGAATTCAGGGTCGACGTCGAAGATGAGCCCCCTGAAGTCAAACACCCGGTGGCGGACCACCTGGCCGATCGCGAATTTGGCTGAACTCGCTTTCATGGTCTTAACTCCTGGTCCTTCATATAGTCATCTGGACGGAAATCTCCAAACGCACCCATCTCACGATCAGGAGAGCAGAGTTCTTCCCGGCCAGCCCTGCATTTTAGGACTATGGGTCTGCCGATAGGTGGGATTGCCGCAAGGTTGGAACCTTGCCAGAAGAGATGCTCACGCCTCCGTCTGCCCGTCCATCTGCCTGGAGCCGCCCATGTCCGACCTGATCGGGCTGTTCAACCTGCTCGCCCCCTTCTTCGGCCTCATCGGGCTCGGCTTCTTCTGCGGCAAGGTGGTGAAGCAGCCGGAAGCCGGGCTCGCATGGATGCAGTTCTTCCTGATCTATGTTGCGCTGCCCTGCCTGTTCTACCGGCTCATCGCCGACAAGCCCCTGGACGAGCTTGCGAACTGGCCCTTCATCCTGGCGACGACGTTCTCGACCTTCTGCGCCTTCGCGCTCTCCTTCGCAACCGGATGGCGCTACACCAGGGACTTGCCGCAATCGGTCATGCAGGGGGTGGCCGGGTCCTATTCGAATATCGGCTATATGGGGCCGCCGCTGATCCTTGCGGCGATCGGCGCCTCGGCCAGCGCCCCGGTGGTGCTGATCTTTGTCTTCGACAACTTGTTTCTGTTCTCCGTCGTGCCGCTCCTCATGTCCCTGGCCGGGGTCGAGAAGTTGAGTCTTGCGGCCACGATCCGCAGGATCGTCTGGCGTGTCGTGACTCACCCCTTCAACATCGCGACCGCCATCGGCGTGGCGGCGAGCTACCTGCATCTCCAACTGCCCCAGGCCGCCGACCAGATCGTCACGTGGCTCGCGGGGGCTGCCGCGCCCTGCGCCCTGTTCATCCTCGGTGTCACCGTGGCCTTGAGGCCCCTGCGGCAGATGCCCGGAGAGGTGCCGGTTCTGGTCTTCATCAAGCTGATCCTCCACCCGCTTCTCGTCTGGGTGGTACTCTCGGCCCTGGGCGACTTCGGCCCCGCCTGGATCTATGCGGCGGTCATCATGGCGGCGCTGCCGCCGGCGCTGAACATCTTCGTCATTTCGACCCAGTACAACGTGGGCGTGGAACGCGCCTCGGCCTGCGTGCTCATCGGCACGATTGTCTCGATGCTGACCCTGACCGTCATCCTCTACATCACCAAGACAGGCGCCATGCCTTACGACCTGTTTCCCTAACCGGTCGAAGCGCCCTGCATCAGCCGGGGAGCGCCCACCCGCGGCAGAACCCCCTCGCGCATGACAACCCGGCGCAAAGGACCGATATTGCTGAGCGCCAGGAGGCCGGCCCCGCGCAGGAAGTCCGTTGGCAGCATGCCGGTTAGAAGAGTACGGTTCAGCCCGTCCACGGCGGCCGTCCGCAGGCGGACATCGAGGTCGCGGCTGCTCTGATAGCGGGTCAAGGTTTCCTCGGACCCGGGCTCATGCCCCTCGTTCTGCCCGTCTACGACCGCATCCCGCAGGGAGGCGACATCGCGGAAGCCGAGATTGAGGCCCTGCGCCCCGATGGGCGGGAAGACATGGGCTGCCTCGCCCACGAGAGCGACCCGCCGAGCCCAGTAGCGGTTCACCGAAAGGCCGGTCATCGGCACGAGGCCCCGTGGGCCGTCGACGCGCATGACACCGAGGTGTGACTGAGCCTGCCGCTCGATAGCGGCCGCCAAAGCCGCCTCGTCGAGTTGCGACAGGCGCTCCGCCTCGGCCTTGCTCGTGACCCAGACGAGGCTGGAGCGGCGGCCGGGCAGGGGAACGAGCGTGAAGGGCCCATGGCGGGTATGGAATTCCGTCGAGGTTTCCCTGTGGTCCCGATCATGGGCGAGGATAACGGTCACGGCGGATTGGGGATAGGACCAGGTGCGGGTTCCAATCCCGGCAATCTGGCGCAGCTTGGAATTGCGCCCGTCCGCGGCGACTACGAGGCTCGCCCTGACGGTTCCGCCACCGGCCAGCGTCAGGCTGGCTCCGGTGTCGCTCGCCTCGAAGCCGGTTGCGAATTCCGGCACGTGGGTCAGGTTCACGCAAGCCTGCGCTGCCTCGGCGAGCTTCTCGACCAGGGCGGTGTTCTCGATGTTCCATCCGAAGGCGTCGAGGCCGATCTCTCCGGCCCGGAACGAGGCCGGAGGAGGACGGAACAGGCTGCCCGTGTCGTCGACGATCCGCATGGTCTCGAGCGGAGCGGCCTCCCGAACGATGGCGGGCCATGCTCCGAGCGCCTCCAGAAAGCGCACCGAGCCGTTGAGAAGAGCGACAGTGCGGCCATCCCGGCGCGTATCGAGCCCTCCGACCAGAACGGTCTTGAAGCCGTCGCGGGCAAAAGCCACGGCAGCGCTCAGGCCGACGGCCCCAGCGCCGACAACAGCAACGTTATAGGTGCTTTCGGTCAAAGCCTTGCCTCTTAACCATTTTTGTGCACGGGGAGCGGACTCACAATAAACCATGGATTCGCCATTGCCGACCGGTGCGCCGCATCCCTATGATCGGCTCACGAAGGAGTGACGGACCTCTACGGCGCTTGCCAGCTTCCGTATGAGCCATCATTCATGTGCAGATTCCGACCCGGGTTCAACCTTTAAGTCAGAGACGCTTGTGTGAAGGCAGACGTACCACCCTCGGGAACGCCCCTCGTCGAACTTAAAGGGATCAGCAAGCGTTACGGCGATCTTCTCGCGAATAACGGAATCGATCTTTCGATCGAGCCGGGCGAGATTCAGGCCCTTCTGGGTGAGAACGGGGCGGGCAAGTCGACCTTGGTCAAGATCCTCTACGGGGTGATCGAGCCGAGCGCCGGCGTGATTCGCTGGCAAGGCCGTCCCGTGACCATCGGCTCGCCTGTCGAGGCGCGGGCGCTCGGCCTTGGCATGGTGTTCCAGCACTTCTCGCTCTTCGACGAGCTGAGCGTGGCGGAGAACATCGCCGTGGCGCTCTCCAGCGAATGGAGCCTGTCCAAGGTTCGAGAAAAGCTTGGAGAGATCAGCCGGACCTACGGTTTGGCGCTCGATGCGGACAGGGCCGTTTGGACCCTCTCGGCCGGCGAGCGTCAGCGCATCGAGATCGTTCGATGCCTGCTTCAGAACCCGCGCCTGCTCATCCTCGACGAGCCGACCTCGGTGCTCACCCCGCAGGAGGCCGAGCATCTCTTCACGACCCTCGACAGGCTCTCGGCAGAGGGCTGCTCCATCCTCTACATCTCCCACAAGCTGGAAGAGGTACGCCGCCTCTGCCGCCGCGCCACCATTCTGCGGGCAGGGCGGGTTGTGGCCACCATCGATCCCCGGGCGAGCAGCGCCCGCGAGATTGCCGCCCTGATGGTGGGCAGCGCAGTGGGCGAGATCCGCACCGATGCGCCGCATCACCCGCAGGGGGAGATGCTCAGGGTGTCGAACCTGTCGATGCCGCCGGCCGGCTTACACGGGCAGGCGCTGCGCGACATCAGCCTCGTGGCACGGGCCGGCGAGATCGTCGGCATCGCCGGGGTTGCGGGCAATGGCCAGAGCGAGCTCTTCGCCGCGCTGTCGGGCGAGCGCCTGCCGGATCGGGCTGAGTCCGTCGTCATCAACGGCAAACCCTCGGGCACTCTGGGTATCGATCCGCGCAGACGCCTTGGCGCAGCCTTCGTGCCGGAGGAGCGGCTGGGCCATGCGGCCGCTCCGAGCCATAGTCTGAGCGAGAACACACTGATTTCCCATGCGGCTACCGAGGTGAGCCGGTCCGGCTTCATCCTGATGAATGCCGCTAGGCGGGTCGCCCGGTCCATTGTTCAGAGCTTCGACGTGCGCACGCCCGAAGGAGACCCGCAGGCTCGTAAGCTCTCAGGCGGCAACCTGCAGAAATTCGTCATCGGCCGCGAGATCATCCGACGCCCAAAGCTCCTCATCGTCGATCAGCCGACCTGGGGCGTCGATGCGGGCGCGGCCCGCCTCATCCGTCAGGCGCTGGTCGATCTGGCGCGGGAGGGGAGCGCCGTGGTCGTGGTCAGCCAGGATCTCGACGAACTGTTCGAGGTAGCGGACCGGATGGCCGTGATCCACCAGGGCACTTTGAGTCCGCTGAAGCCCATCGGCGAATGGACCAAGGAAGCCGTGGGTCTTGAGATGCTCGGCGTTGCTCAGGCTCAGGGAGGCGTCCATGCGGTTTGAGCTGACGCCTCGCACCAACTCTTCCACGGTGATGCGCATTTTCGCGTCCATTGCGGCTTTCATCACGGCCTTCCTGATCGCAGGCTTCGTGATCTGGCTCATGGGCCGTTCGCCGCTCGCCGCCTTCGATGTATATGTCCTCCAGCCTCTGAGCGATCCCTGGTCGCTCCAGGAACTCATCGTGAAGGCGACCCCGATGGCGCTCATCGCCATCGGCCTGTCCTATTGCTTTCGCGCCAATCTCTGGAACATCGGCGCAGAGGGTCAGTATGTGATCGGGGCCGTGCTTGGGGGCTGGCTCGCGCTTCGGACCCATGGCACCGATGCCGGACTTTGGGTGCTGCCGCTCATGCTCCTACTTGGTATCCTCGGCGGCGCTCTCTGGGGCCTGATTCCAGCGTTCCTGAAGACCCGGTTCGGCGTGAACGAGATTCTGACCAGCCTCATGCTGGTCTATGTGGCGCAGCTGACGCTCGACTATCTCGTGCGCGGCCCGTGGCGCGATCCCCAGGGCTTCAACTTTCCACAATCCGTCACCTTCGATCCGGCCGCTACCTTGCCGCCGATCCTGGAGGCCGGCCGCGTCCATTATGGCGCTGTCTTCGCAGCTATCGCCGTCGTGGTTACGGCCGTCATCCTCGGCCGAACCCTGTTCGGCTACCGCCTCAAGCTCACCGGCGACGCTCCCAGGGCGGCCCGCTTTGCCGGCTTCAGCTCCAAGGCGACGACGCTGGCCGTCTTCGCGATATCCGGCGGGCTCGCCGGATTGGCCGGCATTTCCGAGGTCTCGGGGCAGATCGGCCAGCTTCAGCCCTCGATCTCCCCGGGCTATGGCTTCACGGCCATTACAGTCGCGTTCCTCGGGCGTCTCAATCCCATCGGCATCCTGGTTGCTTCTCTCGTCGTAGCCCTGACCTTCATCGGTGGCGAGAGCGCGCAGATCATGCTGAAGCTGCCCCTCGATCTCACCCAGGCGTTCCAGGGCATCCTGCTGCTATGCGTGCTCGCGGCCGATGCCATGGTCAGCTACCGCATTCGTTTTGTGACACGGGGAGGGGGCAAGTGACCACTTTCGAGGCCATTCTCCTGACCATTGTGACCGCCTCCACGCCGCTGCTGATCGCAGCTCTCGGCGAACTCGTGACGGAGCGCTCCGGCGTCCTGAACTTGGGTGTCGAGGGCATGATGGTGATGGGAGCCGCCTGCAGCTTCGCTGCTGCTGTGACCTTCGACTCCACGCTTCTGGGCGTGGCCGCCGGCATGTTGGCCGGCGCTCTCATGGCGGCGCTCTTTGCGCTGCTCGTTCTCGGCTTTGCCGCGAACCAGACAGGTTCGGGCCTTGCCCTCACGATTTTAGGTCTCGGTCTCTCCGGACTGATCGGCGCTCCGTTCGTCGGCGCGCGGCGCGATCCCATCGCGCCGGTCGACATCCCGGTCTTAAGCGACATTCCCATCGTCGGGCGTTTGTTCTTCGAGCAGGATCTCTTCGTCTATGCGTCGATCGTGCTGACGGTCTTGGTCGGCCTTTACCTCATGCGGACCCGCTCGGGCCTGACCCTGCGCTCCATCGGCGAGAACCACACCTCGGCCAATGCGCTCGGCCTGCCGGTCTGGCGGGTGCGCTTCTGGGCCATCCTGTTCGGGGGCGCCTGCGCTGGGCTGGCCGGGGCCTATCTGGCCCTCGTGTATACCCGGTTCTGGTCGCCCGGAATGACCGCAGGACGCGGCTGGATCGCCCTGGCCCTGGTCGTCTTCGCGGCCTGGCGGCCTGGCTGGGTGCTGGTCGGCGCCTACATTTTCGGGGCAGCCACGGTGCTGCAGCTTCACGCCCAGGCCGCCCAATTCGGAGTGCCATCGCAGGTGCTCTCGGCGGTGCCGTATCTCGCCACCATCGTCGCCCTGCTGCTCCTCTCCATTCGGCATGGCCGGGCCATCGGAGCCCCCGGTTCCCTAGGGGTGCCCTTCGTGCCTGACCGGTGAGCAACCCGGTGTTCATCTGACCAAAGTGTAGGCAGAGGAATTCTTGCCATAAGCCTCCAGACCTGCGACGGAATATTGGAAACCTAACCTCGAAGGAACGAGCATGTTTTCAGGGAAAGTGTTTGGAGCCTTGGCAGGAGCAACGGTCCTGGCTCTGTCGGCCACGGGCGCAGTTGCCCAGCCAAAGGATAAGATCAAGATCGGCTTCATCTATGTGGGTCCCGTGGGCGACCACGGCTGGAGCTACCAGCACGACCAGGGCCGTCAGGCTATCGAGAAGGCTTTTCCAGGCAAGGTCACGACCACCTTTGTGGAAAGCGTGCCGGAAGCCGATTCCGAGCGTGCCATCGAGCAGCTGGCCCGCACCGGCCATGACCTGATTTTCACGACCTCCTTCGGCTTCATGGAGCCGACCCTGAAGGTCGCCAAAAAGTATCCGAACATCAAGTTCGAGCACGCCACCGGCTTCAAGCGCAACCCGAACCTCTCGACCTATGCGGCGAAGTTCCACGAGGGCCGCTACATCATCGGCCAGATCGCCGGCAAGATGACCAAGTCGAACACCATCGGCTATGTGGGTGCCTTCCCGATCCCGGAAGTGATCGCCGGCATCAACGCCTTCTACCTCGGCGCCCAGTCGGTGAACCCGAACGTCAAGATCAAGATCGTGTTCGCCAACACCTGGTACGATCCGGCCAAGGAAGGCGATGCCGCCAAGGCGCTCCTCGACCAGGGCGTCGACATGCTGGCCCAGCACACGGACAGCCCGGCTCCGATCCAGGCCGCTGAGGCCCGCGGCAAGTTCGGCTTCGGCCAGGCTTCTGACATGGAGCGGTTCGCTCCCAAGGCTCAGCTGACCGCCATCATCGACGACTGGTCCCAGTACTACGTCGCTCGCGCTAAAGCCGTTCTCGACGGCACCTGGAAGTCCGAGGACACCTGGGGCGGCCTGGCCTCCAACATGGTCGTGATGGCGCCCTACAAGAACATGCCCGACGACGTGAAGAAGCTGGCTCAAGAGACTGAGGCCGCCATCCGCTCCGGTCAGCTCAACCCCTTCAAGTGCCCGATCATCGGCCAGGACGGCAAGGAGATCGAGTGCAAGGGCCAGGGCGCCCTGTCGGACCAGCAGGTGCTCGGCATGAACTTCTACGTGAAGGGCATCGAAGACAGGATCCCGAAATAAGCCTTCGCGGATTTCAGCAGAATGGGGCAGCCGGGAGACCGGCTGCCCTTTTTGCTTGGGCCGCTATATTCCATGGCTGAGGAACAGTGATCGGAAGGACAGGGTATCGTGAGGCCGGGTGAGCAGGACATCCTTATCGTGGTGGACGTTCAATACGATTTCCTTCCCGGCGGCGCGTTAGCGGTGCCTGATGGTGATGCCGTTGTTGCGCCCATCAATCGCCTCGCCAAAGCCTTCCAGCACGTGGTGCTGACGCAGGACTGGCATCCGCAGGGACATGCCTCCTTCGCTTCAAGCCATGCCGACAAGCAGCCTTTCGAGCTGACCGACCTGTCATATGGTCCTCAGGTGCTCTGGCCCGACCACTGCGTACAGAGCACGCCGGGTGCCGAGATCTCGCAAGACCTCCACATTCCGCATGCGCAGCTCGTCATCCGCAAAGGCTACAACGCCGGGATCGACAGCTATTCCGGCTTCAAGGAGGCGGATCGGCAAACCTCTACAGGCCTGGAGGGCTATCTCAGGGAACGCCGGTTCCGCAGGGTATTCTGCGCGGGACTGGCTCTCGATTTCTGTGTGGCCTGGACAGCGCTCGACTCAGCTGCGGCCGGATTCGAGACTTATGTGATCGAGGATGCCTCACGGGCCATCGACACCGATGGCTCGCTTGCCAAGGCGCAAAACGACATGAGCGCTGCGGGCGTACTGATCACCCGCAGCGCTCAGATTGTCGATACATAGGGGCAGGGGCCTCAGATCACCGTCCCGTGCAGGTCGTATTCGTCGGAGCTCTCGATCGTCACATTAACGATCTCACCAGGCTTCAGCGGCCTCGTCGAGGCTACATAGACGGCGCCGTCGATCTCGGGGGCGTCGTACTTCGTGCGGCCGGTGGCGACCGTTGCGCCCTGCTCGTCGATGATGACCGGCAAGGTCTTGCCCACTTTGCTTTTAAGGATCTCGGCGCTGACCTTCTGCTGGGTCTGCATGAAGCGATGCCAGCGCTCCTCCTTCACCTCGGCCGGAACGGCACCGGCGATGTCGTTGGCTGGCGCGCCCTGCACGGGCTCGTACTGGAAGCAGCCGGCACGGTCTATCTTGGCCTCCTTCAGCCATTTCATTAAGAAATCCACATCCTCTTCCGTCTCGCCGGGGAAGCCGACGATGAAGGTCGAGCGGATGGCCAGGTCCGGGCAGATCTCGCGCCATTTATGGATACGCTCCAGGGTCTTCTCCTGGTTGCCGGGGCGGCGCATGGATTTCAGAACCCGCGGGGAGGCGTGCTGGAAGGGGATGTCCAGATAGGGAAGGATCTTCCCCTCGGCCATCAGCGGGATCACTTCGTCCACATGGGGGTAGGGGTACACATAGTGCATGCGAACCCACATGCCGAGGTCGCCCAGTTCCTTGGCCAGTTCGAAGAAGCGGGTGCGGACCTCCTGGTCCTTCCAGAGGCTCGGCTGATACCTGATGTCGAGACCATAGGCGCTGGTGTCCTGCGAGATCACCAGGAGTTCCTTGACGCCAGCCTTGGCAAGCCGCTCGGCCTCGCGCAGCACGTCGCCGATGGGGCGGCTGACGAGATCGCCGCGCAGCTTCGGGATGATGCAGAAGGAGCAGCGATTGTTGCAGCCCTCCGAAATCTTCAGGTAGGCATAGTGGCGCGGGGTCAGCTTCACGCCCTGCGGCGGGATAAGATCCACGAATGGGTCATGAGCCGGCGGCACAGCCTGGTGCACGGCCGACACCACCAACTCATAAGCTTGAGGGCCCGTGATGGCGAGAACATTCGGGAACTGGTCTCGGATCTGCTCGGGCTCGGCGCCCATGCAGCCAGTGACGATGACTTTGCCGTTCTCGGCCATGGCCTCGCCAATGGCTTCCAAGGACTCGGCTTTGGCGCTGTCGAGGAAGCCACAGGTATTGACGATGACAACGTCGGCCCCGTCATGCTCCTTGGTTAGCTGATACCCTTGGGCGCGGAGTTGGGTAATGATGCGCTCGGAATCGACCAGGGCCTTGGGACAGCCTAGGGATACGAACGAGACTTTGGGCGCGGGAGCATTCATCCAGAAATCCACTCATTTAAACGAAACTGACCTTCATAACGCGCCCGCATAAAGCCAATTCCGTGCGAATTTAGGGCGGGACGACGTTGCAAATCCACGTCCCACGAGCTCAGACTTGCAAGGGTGATCTCTTGGATCTGTCCCGCGCCTGATGAAAGCGTTCGAAAGATCAAGGAACAGGTGGTCTGAGGACGGTTATGTGCCTTTACAACAAAGGGTCCGCCTTTACAACCTCCGGCATTGACGCAAGACGTGGAGAGTCTTCCTACCTTCGACCAGTACTTCCCCGCCTCCCATTCCACAATCCACTAATACTACAGCTAGGTTTTACGTCGGCGGCGGGTGCGTTTGCGCCAGTGGCATTCTCGCGCCCGCTGCTGATGGCGCCAATGCCACACCGACCAGTGCTCCACTGCCGCAGCCGAAGGTGGCCGCTCCCACACCAGATGCAAAAGCAGCTGTTTCACCTCGGGCACGGTGAACGGCAGCAGCTGCACGGTGACGCGCTTGACGCGGACTCTCCCCGATGGCGTGCTGGCGCACGATGGTGAGATAGGCATGCGCCAGCATAGACAACGTGATGTGCGGGTGCCAGCCCGTCCACAAGCTGCTCTCGAAGAATGTCTACCTCCCGCAGGGCGGTATTGGCACGGTGTCTTTCTTGCGCGGAAACATTTTTTTAGCAGAAGTAACTCGGACTTCGGGACCGCCTTTTTCAGCAGTCTCCTGCAGAGTGGATAGAGGCAGCTCGTGCCAAGCTAGCAATCGTGGCGGGTGGAAAAAGGCCATTCTTGAAGCGCCTGCGGGGTCAGCGGGCATACTGTCTTTGGTTGCCTCTGCTGCCGTCCTTATTGGCAATGCAATTCCGCCGGCCGCAGCCTCGAGCTAAGTACAGCGTCGGAACTCATGTGGGATGTGCACCGATGATGGTGCGCACCTTGTCCGGCGTGTTGTTGCAGCGG
>NZ_JAFBID010000026.1 GCF_016811235.1 Microvirga arabica | reverse complement strand
CTCCGACGATCCTCGCCACGCCATCTGCTGCGGAGCCCCAACGCCCGAGGGGTCGAGCTGGTGCGACTGGCACCGGAAGCTCGTCTACGTCCCGGTGCAACCCATCAGAAACCGGCGTGACGCCCTGGCGTCGTAGGCGAGCAATTCACAATGATCCCTCCGAGATCTGGTCAGGGCGAAGGAGATCTCACTCTATCGTGCGCCACCGCATCTTGTGCCGGTCACAAATCCAGCCCGGAAACCGCGCCGTCGCGCGCCACGAGGGCGATCCGGATGCCGGCCCGCCTAACAAGGGGACGGCTCCGCCAAGTCTCCGCAAGTTTGCGGAAGACAGGTGTGTCCGGAGCGGCCGCGACGACGATGTCATCGGCGGCGACATGGAACAGAAGCGCCTGGCCGAGTGCTGTCGTGAGCAGCGGGTACTCTGGGCTGCCGGGCTTTCGGACCAGCGGCCCCTTCTTGCACTCGGCGACGATGCGGCGGCCGTTGACTGTGGCGACAACGTCGCCTTCGCCCGGCCGCGAGTGCACCCGGATGGTCTTGTCGCCACGCCGGTAAGTGCCGGTCCAGGCGTTCCGACCGACCTGCGGCTCCTTGGTCTGCTCCCATCCAGTGCCGGCCATGAAGCGGCCGATGTCGAATATGACCGCGTCGCCGACCTTGATGCTGGCCCCGTCGATCGCGACGCTGGCCATGGCTCCCGAGCCGGGAAGTGACAGGATGAACTCGGCCAGCCGCAGGGCCACCTCGGCCTCCGGCATGCGGTCATCGGGCAGTGCGAGGTCCGGCGGCCCTTGGTCGCTCACGAGCTCGGAACTTGTGGTCGTCGGCTTGTCCATCATCCCCCGGCTATGCCAGCCTCTGCACGATTTGAAAACTACCGCGACTGTACGAGAGACCATGCCCCGCCGGAGGATCCCACCCGTGTGCAATCTGTATTCGAGCTACACCACCCAGGAAGCCATGCGCCGGGCCTTCGAGGTCGCCCGCGATAGCGCCGGCAACGTTCCTCCCCTGCCAGCGATCTTTCCGGACCAGATGGCTCCCGTCGTCCGGACCGTCGACGGCGAGCGCGAGCTGATCCAGATGCGCTGGGGCTTTCCGCCGCCGCCGAAGGTCGGCACCCAGCCGGTCACCAACGTGCGCAACGTATCCTCGCCCTTCTGGCGCGCCTGGCTCAAGCCTCAGTACCGCTGCCTCGTGCCCCTTACCAGCTTCAGCGAGTACAAGGACACCAAGCCGCGCAAGACGCCGGTGTGGTTCGCGCTCAACCAGGAACGGCCCCTGGCCGCCTTCGCGGGTATCTGGCGGCCATGGACGGGAGTGCGCGGCACCAAGGCCGAGCCGGTCGAGGGCGAGCACTTGCTCTATTCGTTCCTCACCTCAGAGCCGAACGGCGTCGTCGGGCCGATCCACCCGAAGGCCATGCCGGTCGTCCTCACCACACCGGAGGAGTACGAGACTTGGCTCACGGCGCCAGCGGAAGTAGCGCTCAAACTGCAGCGGCCGCTGCCCGATGACATGCTCGACATTGTGGCGGAAGGTGCAAGATCGGACCAACCCGAGGCAGCTTGAACGGCCTGCAATCTCCAAAGCTAGTTTTCAGGAGCTGGGTTGGACCCTGTTCCGGAGCTGGCACTGTGGCGTGAGGCTCCCTCTTAGCCCCCTCAGCATCCTTCAAGGGATCGTCTACCGCCTGCTCACTTCGAGGATGCTGGACTGGACTTATTGCAGCTTGTTTCCGGAGCCTCCGGTTCTTCCATGCCTGCAGCATCTCTTGCCTCAGTCCTGGCCTCGGTTTCGGAAGGGGCCGCCAGATCGTCAGCGTGAACGCCTTTCCCACGGCGAGCACGAGGGCCATGCCGTAAAGGAAAATGGTCGGCGAGAAACTCTCAGCCATTTGCGGTTATCCTCTTAGCGCCCGCTCGACACCATCAGCCGTGTGCACTGTCGAAGCCCGCTCATACCATAACGAAGATCAAAGCTCGGCTTTCCCGCCCCGATGCCTTCGACCAAAGTCTGTCTTCCTCGATCCTGCCGGTTGCTAAGGATAGGAGGCAACGGACCGGCCTCAAGAGCGCCTATTGATCATCTGTGTCATCCGCTACGAATGTTGACCATGAGACTGCTGCAAAAAGCTCAGAACTTCTTCCGCAAGCCTGCATTGCCGCCTGTGATCCAAAAGCAAGCAGCCGCCCATGATGAGCAGGTTGGTAGCTCACGTTCAAAGCGCGCCCACATCAGGGATGTGCTGCGCCAGTACGAGAGAGGCAGTCTCAAGGAGGCTGAAGCCGTCGAAGAACTGCTCAAGATCCTGCGCTGAGACCAGACCAAGCTTTCTGTACTTCTGCTCTACCCGCTTCGCAGCAGATAGCCGCGTCGCCGCTTTCGCTGGAGCCAAGTCTCGAGGGCTTCCGCTGCACATGACGGTTTTTCGTACAGCTCGACCCTACGCTGTCCTGGTCGACCGATACGGCCCCACTCGCGGATCAGGGTCGCATCGCCAAACAGGCTCGGCTCGATCGCCAGGACATAGTAACGAGCCATGTTGCAACTTGGATCGCACCTGTGAAGAACCAGATATTGGATGGTGTCTTGAGCCATGCGCCACTGTCGCGCAGGCACCTGGACAAGGTCCAATCAAAGTCCTGAATCCATTGAGCATGAACGATTCACGCCGGTGATGCACCCTGCGATTTCCGCTCTTTAGAGCCAGGCACGCTGGCCCGTCGTCATCTCGACGCGCACGGTTCCTCTCCTTACGACATTCTTCGCCTCCTCATGGCGAGAAGCTCGACGGCGAGGTCGATCTTGCCGGCTCTGACCATCCGCGTGAGGGCACGGAAGTAGCCGCCCGGGTTCTTGATCCGGCTCTCGCCGCCGTTCTTGGCGGCGTCGTCCTCGTAGAGCTGCAGGACGTAGATCACCGCAATGGCGGCCCTGACGGGCCCCACCTCCTCGACGGCTTCCGCCCACGCGCTCTCATGCGCCCCGAGTGAGGCCCTGAGGTAGCGGCCGGCGGAGACGATATCCGCCAAATCCCCGATTGGCTGACCGTAGTCGCTGAGGGTGGGGCAAGCCTCAAGGATCAATTCCGGTGATAGGTGCTCCGGCGTTTGTTCTGTTGAACGAACCGCCTCAGCTTTCTTCGGAAAGCCCTTGTTACAAGGCTCACTAGGAGATCCGTTGTTGTTATTAGTGTGGAGGACTCCGAGTCCGGCTTTGCCCGCTTCATAGAAGGCCTCTTCAACATCAGTTCTCAACAGCTGCCAGGCGTCTAGCAGGTCGGCTGGAAGGGTGATCCTGGACCGGATCGGCGTGCGGGCCTGGAGAGCTTTCAGCTGGTCTTCCAATTCGGACCGGTTCACCTCTGGGAAGTGCTCAGCCAAGGCGCTCAAGGCTTCTTCCGCCGCCCGCCGGCAGATGGTGACCTCGTCGAAGGCACGCTTCTGCACCTCCCGGAGCTGCTTCTGCTCCATGAGCACCACCGCCCAGTCGCCCCGGCGGGCGTAGACTGGGGTCAGATCGAACCCGAAGGCGTCCACCACCTGCCCGGTGAGATCCTTAACGGCGTAGCGCTTGCCATTGGGCGAGTCCTTCGGCGCGATCAGCTGCAGGTCGATCAGCTGGCGCAGGATGCGCCGGATCGCCCGCTCGGTCAGGCCGGTGCGGCTCATGAGGTAGTCGTTGGACGGCCATACCAGCAGCCGTTCCCACTCCTGCTCGCCCCAGCAGGCAACCAGCTCGGACAGCACTGCCCGCTGGGCCGGCCGCAGGTCAAGCGCCTTGCTGGCCTCGCGAGCGGCGGCCGAGAGTTCTTTGCGTGTGACTGTGCGCCCGTCTTCGAGCGCAAGCTTCCTTGCGGCCAGAGCGGCATGTCTCAGCCGCCGGCCTCCTGACGATGCAAGCTGCATCGCACCCTCCATGTTGAGGGCAAAGCGGGAGCGTTCACCGAAACCGATGCTCTTGACATTCAGCTTGTCGGGATGGCATAAGGAAGCTGCAACACATTCCTTTTGGCCACCCCTCGGGGGTTCTCCAAAGGCCCTCGAAGTTTCCAGCTTCGTGGGCCTTTTGCTTTGCCTGGTTTACGTCACGACATTCCAATCCTTTTCGGCAAACATGGCCTCAAGCGCATGGGTGATGACGGCCTCACGAGACTTGAAGCGACCACTCTTGACCGCTTGGTCAATCGCAGTGCTCAAAAGCCCAGGAATCCAGACGTTCACTTCCTTGTCTCCCCGTTCCCGGCGAGACTTGCGGAAGCGCTGAACCCGTTCGATCCCTTTCATGTCAGGCATGGCATCCACCCGTTACACTCGTGCCGTTACGAGACATGACCGATTCTGAGTTGGCTGTGGAGTCGCGCGTCAAGAATCCATTCACAATAGATCGATTCAGCGGTGGGAAACTTCTTTAGCTAGAATCATTTAGCTGAAAAGGCCGAGTCAATTCGTATGTAAAACCCGGGTTCCGGATGATTCGAAGTTACGCACTTGATTCGAATGTACGTAGTATTCGGAGCGAACCGAGATTCGCGACCCGGCTTTATGATTCGAGAACCGCTGGTCCGAGGTGGTTAAGAACTGTTAACAAGATGACCACGGCTTCCGGATATTTGAAGTAGATCCAGTTTGCCAACAAGTCCGTACTGGTCGGCTGCGGAAGGCCATTCTCGGAGTGTCGGCGGCCCTCCTGGCGGTGCTTCATCAAACATTTTGACACGAAGTTGACTCATGCCGTGAAGGCCAACGTTGAGGATCTTCGAAGAGGAACTGGATGGATGAGCCAGTGTGCTTGTGCGGTGCTCAACCGACGAAGCGAGCCTCACCCGCAGCTGTCTTTTCCCGAGGACTTGCCTACCGAGGCGACAAACGTCAGCTTCATCCTCAGCCAACCACCCCCTAATGCACGTCCACTACGCACCTAGCAGCGGCGCGAAAGTGGGCGATCCCAGACCTCCCATGTAAGCTAAGAGGCCATAGCGCTATGTTGAGCCAACTGCCGGAAATGACGATTTGGAGGACGCGGGTTGGCGTCCTCATGTGGCCTCACCTACTCGCCCTCGCCCTCGCCTGCGCTCTGCTCCTGCTGCCTGCCCAAGCCTTGGCCAATGCCAGGGAGACGCTTGCGGCGCTCGCTCCGTCGGGGCTGGTGCTCGTGATGGACGAAAAGGGCAACGAGCTGGTGGCTCAGAACGCCGACAGGCCGTTCGTGCCTGCCTCCGTCACCAAGATCGTGACCGCCTGGCTGGCAATGGAAGTCCTGGGCCCCAACTACCGCTTCAAGACCCGCTTCTACCTTGGCGAAAACCGGGTGCTCTACATTCGCGGTGGTGGCGATCCCTTGCTGATCTCCGAAGAGCTGGCCCCGCTCGCGTCGGCGCTGGTCGCCGCAGTTGGCAAGCAGCCGCTGAGCGGCATCGTGCTGGATGCGAGCTACTACCCCTCCGACATCCGTATTCCCGGCATCGAGAACACCGACGAGGCCTACGACGCGCTGAACTCCGCGCTGGCGGTGAACTTCAACACGATCCACGCCGTGCGCAAGGGCAAGACGGTCCGCTCCGCCGAGGAGCAGACCCCGATCACGCCGCTGGCGATCAGCCAGTTCCTGGCGCGGGACACTCAGGGTCGCGGCCGGATCAGCCTCACCCAGAACCCCGCGGTGGGCCTGCACTATGCCGGCGAGCTGATCGCCGCATTCATCGAGCGGGCCGGCGGCAGCGTCAAAGGCAAGATCTCGACTGGAGCTGTGCCCAAGAGCCTGGAACCGGTCTACGTTCATCACCAGTCACGCCCCCTTTCGGAGATCCTCGCCGGGTTGCTCCTCAGCTCAAACAACTACATCGCTAATCAGGTCTTCCTGGAGATCGGCGCGCATCGCCTGGGCGGGCCCGTTAGCCTCGAAAAGTCGCTCCAGGTTGCGAACGAGATGCTCGTCAAGCACGGCCTCGCCGAGTCCATCCAGCTCAAGGAAGGCTCGGGCATCAGCCGCGGCAACCGCTTCACGGCCCGCGGCCTTGCCCGGTTGCTGCGCCTCTTCGAGCCTCATGCCACCTTGCTCCGCAGCGGCGACGGCGCCCACTTCAAGACCGGCACCTTTTCCGGCGTCAGCACCTTGGCGGGCTATGCCGACACTTCCAAGCATGGGCGTGTGCGCTTCGTGATCGCGCTCACAAGCAATGACGGCACGATGCGCTTTCGTCTCCTCAAAACCATTCAGTCCGGGTTGTAGCCGCAAGCACGCTTGGCTAGTGTACCTGCCGCACACACTCACCTGACTGGACGTGAGTCGTTCTTCTGGCACACACAGGCGATGTTCCTCGTGCCATACTCAACCTCATGATCGAGGGCGCCAAAGCATCTTGGCCTTACGCGCACCAAGGGCCAGGATGCTCCTCAAACAGCATGCATTCTTCGCGCAGCGTGGCACAGGCAAGCGCTTGCCTGATCACATATGCTATCCTGGACTCAACGCCAGCAAACTGCTCAAGCCGGTCAGCAATAGCCGAGAGATGATCGATGGTCTGAATCCCCTCTTGCCGCAGCACGTTCCAAGCAATGCGAGGCAGATAGAGCCCACTGATGGGCCCAGGGTAGGTATCATGGATCTGAGGCATAGGACGCTCCTGCACGACAGAAAGGAAAGTTGCGGGGAACGCCTGCCCGAGCATTCAGCAATCGGATCACAGGCGGGCCTCGATGATCAGATTGAATGGTGTCTGGGCGGCCTGACGCACGGTGCCGAACCCGGCGGATCTCAGCACGGCTTCAAGCCGGCTCGGGCCCGCCTGGGCTCCCAGGACATGCGTGCCGTTCTCCGAGATCGCATGGGCACAGCACAGGGTCGTGGAGGCCGCATAGTAGAGCCGGCCGACCGGGTTGATGTTGTCCTCGACCCGGTCACCGGCGAACGGCTCGATCAGCATGACCGTCCCGTCCTCGGCCATCGCTGTCCTGGCATAGCGTACGGCGTCAATGGGCCGGCCCATGTCATGCAGGCAGTCGAAGAAGCACACGAGATCGTAGTCGTGCCTGGCGTATTCGTCTGCCTGTGCGACTTCGAAGCTGACCCGCTCTTCGACACCCGCCTCACGTGCCACCCGGCGGGCGATCTCGATTGACCCCTCATGAACGTCGAAGCCCCAGAAGCGGCTCTGCGGGTATGCCTGGGCCATCAGCACCGTTGAATGACCATGCCCGCAGCCGACATCCGCGACCCTGGCCCCCTTCTCGAGCTTGGTCGTGATCCCTGAGAGTGTCGGCAGCCATTCCTGAATGAGACTGGCGCTGTAGCAGTTGCGGTAGAACGCGGCGACGCCGCAAAACAGCCGCTCGCTGTGCTCACCCCAGCTCACGCCTTTTCCGGTCCTGAAGGCGTTGAGTGTCTTCGGCTCATCGGCCCACATGGAGGCAACCACCTGCCAGGCGTGCGGCAGGAACACCGGGCTTGTGTCGTCAGCCAAGACGGCAGCCTGCTCCGGGGTCAGCTCGTAGGTGGCTGAGCATGGGTGATAGGCGATGTAGCCGCCGGCCACCTGGGAGTTGAGCCACTCCCGGACATAGCGCTCGCTGCAGCCGCTGCGCCTGGCGATCTCGTGCGAACTCAGAGGCCCCCCGCCGGCCATTGCCTTGTAGAGACCCAGCTTATCCCCGAGACTCACCATGACGCCGCCATAGCCGGCTGAAAGCTCCCCGAGAAGCTGGCCGACCAGTGTGTCGAGCGTCTGC
The DNA here is from genome assembly GCF_016811235.1 of Microvirga arabica. Lineage (GTDB taxonomy): Bacteria > Pseudomonadota > Alphaproteobacteria > Rhizobiales > Beijerinckiaceae > Microvirga > Microvirga arabica. The sequence continues at coordinate 60,070 of NZ_JAFBID010000026.1, read as the reverse complement.
TGGTTGATCATCATTGCCGCCTCCAGGCTTGCGTTCATGCGCCCTGTGCGCCGAAGTCCAGGTCAGGATGCCGGGTTGGCCCTTGAGAGCGGGAGTGCGAGACTGGCCAATGACGGTTCATTTGTGCCAGGGAGACCTCCTATGCCAGGAACGACGCGCCCGCTGCACGTCAGCCTTGTCGCCATCCCTGATGCGGTCATCTCAACCCTGACCGGGATCTACGACGTGCTGGGCTCGTTCCGCATGCTCGGCCGCCTGGAGCCCTCAATCCCGGAAGCATCGCCGTTCACGGTCGAGATCGTCGCTGCCGAGCGGGGTCAGGTGGCGCTGGCGAGCGGCGTCCCCGTGGAGGTTCACCGCGCCGTCTCGGACGTCACGGCTACCGACATCATCATTGTCCCGTCGGTGCTGTTGGGGCCTGAGGGCTGGAAGACCGGCCGGTACCCGGACATAGTCGACTGGGTTCGGCGCATGCACGCTGAAGGCGCCCTGCTGTGCTCGGCCTGCTCCGGCGTGTTCCTGCTTGCCGAGACCGGGCTCTTCAACGGGCGGGAGACGACGGTCCACTGGGGCTACTCTGAGGCGTTCGCAAAAGTGTTCCCGTATGTGCCACTGAGCCCCGAACGGGTGCTGGTGGTCTCGGGCGAGCGCGAGGAGTTCGTCACCTCCGGCGCCTCGATGACGTGGCATGATCTCGTGCTCTATCTGATTGCCCGGCATGTCGGCGCGACCGCGGCACAAACAGTGGCCCGCTACTTCGCGCTGCAGTGGCACCACGACGGGCTCGCTCCTTACATCGTCTTTCAAGGCCGGCGGGATCACGGCGATGCTGCCATTGCTGATGCTCAGGCGTGGCTTGCGACCCACTTCTCCATCGCGAGCCCTGTGGAGGAGATGATCCGCCGCTCGGACCTCCCCGAGCGGACCTTCAAGCGGCGCTTTACAGAGGCGACTGGGTTTGCACCGATCGACTATGTCCAGCGTCTCAGGATTGAGGACGCGAAGCGCCGGCTCGAGCGCACGGATGAGCCTGCCGATGAGATCAGCTGGAGGGTCGGCTACGAGGATGCCGCCTTTTTCCGCCGGTTGTTCAAGCGTGTCACTGGGTTGACGCCCGGCGCCTACCGGCGCCGCTTCCAGGTACCGGCCTTTGCTCGGTCAAAGGCAGGTCAATCGTCCACCTAGGAGACGAGATTGCCGCTCCGGCCCTTCCACGAACGCCGGCTCTGATTTTTACTGTCGAGGCCCTTGGGGCCGGGGAATGCCGCGAGCAGCTGTTCCCTGCGGCCGGATCTGCGGCGTTGCAGGCCAGTGCCGCAGGATCCCTTCAGCAGTCGCCCTGGCATCCCGACCCCGATGCAGTCTGCGCAGCGGCGCGACCGAGACGGAAGAACGTCACGGCCTCTGCCGGTGCGTTGAGGTTGCCTGTCATGCGGCCCAGCATGCGCGGGAAGCGGAAGGCTGGCTGGGGCACCACATGCCCTCCCCCATGCACCACGTAGAGCGTGACGGTGGGCTCATGCTCCTTGGACCAGACAAGACGCTCGATCGGGGTCGCATCGTCCGGGTTCTGAGACGGCAGGCGTGCCACATCCGGACCCGTGGTGATGCCGTTGCGGCGGGCCAGTTCTGCACCGGTCTCCATAGCCGACAGGGCCATGCCGCGGCTTGCTAATCCGAACAGGGAAACCTCACCGCCATGAAATGGCACGATTGGGTCATCCGTCCCGCTCACCAGCATCACCCGTGCGGTGCGTCCTTCCAGTGGACACAGACTGTTGTCCGGAGCTGGGATGTTGGCGCCGGCTGTTGCCACGGCGGCGACCATGTCAGGTGTTTCGATGGCCAGCCGATGCGCCATCTGCCCCCCGCTCGAATAGCCGAAGGCGAAGACCTTGCGCGGATCGACACCCTTTTCCGATACGAACCGCTCGATCAAGACCCTGATGAAGCCGATGTCATCGACATTCTCCAACCGCGCCGGATAGGTGGCATCGCGGCGGCAATCGTTCCAGTTCTTCTTGTAACCATCCGGGTAGAGCACGACGAAGCCGTCACGATCCGCCAGCCGATCAAACTCGTAGCCCGTCCAGCGGCGCATCGTGGCGCCGTCCATGGCGGACCCGTGCAGCACGATAACGAGCGGCGATCCCGGAGGAAGGTTCGCCGGAACATAGGCGAGGTACGTTCGCTCCCGATCCCCAACCTGCACCGTCCGACGCTCGGCTGCGGCGCTTAGCGATGGCAGATACGGAGCCGGCGCATACCAGAGGTACCTATAAGCTGCCGTGCCGAGGATCAGAAGGCTGCCGAGAACGGCGGCAGCCCCTTTCATGATGCCTCGCATGGATCTCTCCATCGATGTTCGAGATCGGCCGCATTGCGCCTATGCTGCCTCGGCAACACCCTGGCACAGGAAGCCGACCGGCCGTGGCGCACCATCAAGGTAGTAGTGCTCGATGCTGCGGATCATGAAGCCGGCCTCGTCGAGGAGCTTCTGGACCGGACGGGTCAGATTGCACCCCACGGCGAGCCTGCGCCAGATCGGGTTGAGGCGGTGCTGCCAGGTGGCGACGCCCGCATCACTGGACAGACCATGCTCCAGGAACAGCACACGACCATTCGGCTTCAGCACACGGCGCACCTCGCGCAGCGCCTGAGCCGGATCGTCCACCGAGCACAGAGTATAGGTGATCACCGCCGTGTCGATGCTGTTGTCCGCGAGCGGCAGGGCCTCCGCCGGCGCCGGAATGACTTCCAGGGGAACCGGCGAGTGGCCGCGACGTTCCCGACCGAGCTTCAGGAAGTCCGATCCCGGATCGACGCCGATCACACGGGTGACGCGGTGCGGATCGTACAGCGGCAGGTTCAATCCCGGCCCAATGCCGATCTCCAGCACCACGCCGGAAGCCTGCGGCACGACTTTCTGGCGCTCGTTGGCAATAGCCTCCATCGAGCAGAGACAGCTGACGAAGCGCGGACCGATGTGACGTGCATAGAACCCCATGACGGAACCCTCCCGGGTTGAGGCTTGCAAGAATGACGCCCTGCTGAGGGATAACCTGCTTAATCGCTACACGCCGTGAGCCAGCGCACGTTGTGCGGCAGGTTCACTCCGCGGAGCAGACGGGTCTGCGGTCGTACCGGGCGACAAACCACACACTCTTTGAGCCCATCAAGCATAGAAGCTCAGTTCCGCCCCACGGCCTGAGCATGAGGCCTGCTTAATCCGCGCAGGCTCCAGCCGTCATTCCCTCTGAGGTGCGGAGCCGGACAATCACCTCGACGTCCGCGACCTGGCTGCGCGAGGAATAGAAGCAGAGGATCGAGCAGGCGTGTTTATTTCCGGCAGTGTGTTCCGCACACCCTCAGACGGGCGGATCAATGCTCGCGAAGGAGCGGCCGCCAACCGCGGATCTGTCTGTCCGAACAAAAGCGGGGCGGGTCGCTGAAAAGGCGCCAATACCCGATGCCGACCTTTGAGTTGACAGTCCAGAACCCCACCGGTTCAGGGATCTCCGGCGGCGTCTTGTCCTCGGTCATCCAAAGGATCACGGGCGTGCCGTCACGCGGCGCGGCGCTGATCGGGGACCAGCCCTGCCTCGGGTTCGTTCTCGACATGGCAGGCTGGATCCTACGGATTACTGCGACGTTTGTATGCCGCGTATCGATCCAACCTGCGGGTGGCTGAATGAGGGTTCCTGATCTTGAGCGTCGTGTCCGTGTCGAAGACAGCCAAGCCGAACTCGACCGGTTCGAGCACCAGGCCGCCTCTGTCCTGGCCTTCGCCTTGGCACTGTCGGTGTGAGCTATGCGATCCTGATGCAAGTCATGCTCTGAAGGCCCGGTTCACCCTTGGCGCCCGGACTGACTTCCAGGGTTGCCCGTCCAATCCTTGAGCCTGCCTTTCCGGTAAGCTATCGCGGTTCCTCCGAAGACCAGGGCACCACCTACACAACCGGCGATCAACTGCGGGATGAAATGCGGAAGAACGTCCGCGAAGGGAAGTTACGAGTGGTCATGCAGAACGTGGTAGGCCGTGGCCACCAGGATGCCCCCGGACACGGCCGCGATGGCTACGCTCCAAGTGTCGACTGACGCGGGCCTCATCGTGGTTCTTCCTTGTCAACGCGCGGCTTGCTCTCGCACACCGCGCGTTGATAAACCGGAAAGGTATCTCAGCGAACTACGACCCGTGGTCAGTACCGGTAGCCGTAGGACGGATAGGGCTGGTACCCGTATGACGCCCCACGCGGAGCCCGTCCGCCGCCACGGCATTTGCGCTCTTCCTTGTACTCGCCGTTGCGCTCCCATTTGCGCTCGACCTTGCAGCGGCCGTCGTCGTACTCCTCCTTGAACGCACGACGCTCGCGACGGGGACGCTCAAAGTTATATCCTCGGCGTGGGCCGTCGTAGCCGCGCTCATAGCCGCCACGCCAGCGACCGTGGCCGCTCTCGTCCTTCCAAGGATCGGCCGAGGCGCCGCCCGCCCATCCCACAAGGATCAGGCTCATCGCGGCAGTCCAACCAAGTACCCTCATGACATAACTCCTGACGCTCTCTGGGAGCGAACGTGGGCTCGTATGGAAGGTTGCATTATCGGGTCCTCGCCGAACCCCAACCGAACGGACAAGGATTCGCCCGACCCACTCTCCTACAGAACCGGAATGGGCGACCCAAACGGGCCGCCCACCCTTATCCCGGGAACAGGCGCTCCTTAGCGGATGACCTGCACGACCTTGCGGCTGCTCGGCTCGACGAGCACGGGGGTGTTGTTCACGACCGTATAGCGGTAGCCCTTCACCTTGTACTCTGCCGGCACCTCGTAATAGGTCACACCGGATTCAGGCAGGACCGCGCCGACGCGAACCTCCTCACGATAGGTGTAGGACGGCACCTTCTGCGTGGTCACGTACTGACGGAACTGCGGTTGCTGCTGATCGGCAAGGCCGCCCACGATGGCGCCCGTCACGCCACCGACGGCCGCACCCACTGGACCGCCAACAATAGCGCCGCCAACAGCACCAGTCGTAGCACCGGCCGCGGCGCCGCCGGACTGGGCAAAGGCGGCCGCCGGGGCGAGCGAAGCAAGGACGGCACCGGCGAGAAGGATCTTCATCGACATGGATAAACTCCTGGATCTATCGCGGGCTTGCTGCCCGTTGTAGATCAAACGCGTTTCATCCGAAGTCGTTTCAAATAAAACTATTCCATACATCAATCTAAAGTCTTGTTAACCAAGGTGAATGCAACATGAACGGAATATATCTTAAAAGCGGATACTCAAGCGTACGCTTGGCCCAAGGAACTTCGATTGTCTACACCGAGACTGGAAGTCCCGCACTAAGCCAGCGCTGCGGCAGCGGAGGCCCTTGATCTGCCACGCTTGTCTTCGGCACAAGGCGCCTGGCCCAGCGCAACGCGAATCGCGGCTCCGGGTTGTTAAGGCGTAGCAGTGGAAAGCCGAGGATCGTGACCGCACCCAGCCCAACTTCGGATGAGCCTTCCGGACCCAAGCCGCAGAGGGACATCCTGTCGTTGGCCGAGCCCGTTCCGCCCCCAGCCCCATCCCGCTTCGAACGGCTGGCCTCACGCGTGGCCCCGGCCAGTCGGAAGGTCGTGTCGGAAGGCAGGCGCTTCGCCGGGTTGGTTGCGGCACGGACCCGCCTCATCGCCGGGACGAGCGCCCGCTTGGCTCGGGCCGCGGCAAGCCGCACGGCGGCAGCCCTTGGGCCGTTGCGCGAGCCGATCATCCGGAGCGCGAAGCGTGCCGGCACCGGAGCGCGCCGCACCCTGTCACGCATCCGGCTGTGGCACGCCCTGATCGTCGCCGGCAGCGTCGCCGCCCTGCTGGTCCTGATTGTCGGCTACAGCATCGCGACCCTGCCCCTGGACGGCGGCTTACAGGTCGATCCCACCCCGAGCGCCTTGATTGTCGAGGCGGATGGCGGTGAGACGTTTGCGACCCGGGGGGGTGTTCAAGGGCACCAAGGTCACGGCCGCCGACGTGCCGACCCACCTCGCCCAGGCCATCGTGGCCATCGAGGATCGTCGCTTCTACAGCCATCTTGGCGTTGATCCATTGGGCATCCTGCGGGCAGCCTGGCGCAACTGGCAGGCGGGCGGCACCCGTGAGGGCGGCAGCACCGTCACGCAGCAGTTGGCGCGCCTCATGTTCCTGTCGCCGGACCAGAACCTGCGGCGCAAGATTCAGGAGGCCGTCATCGCCCTCTGGCTGGAGAGCCAGCTCAGCAAGGAAGAGATCCTGCTGCGCTACCTGAACACGGCCTATTTCGGCTCCGGCGCCTACGGGGTCGATGCAGCCGCTCGGCGCTACTTCGCCAAGCCGACGAAGGAACTGTCCCTGGCTGAAGCCGCCATGCTCGCCGGCCTCGTCCGGGCACCGTCTCAGCTTGCCCCCACCCGCAACCTCGGAGGGGCCAAGGAACGGGCCGACACCGTCCTCCAGGCCATGGTGGACACCGGGGCGATCACGGCGGATCAGGCGGAGGCGGCCCGTGCCGAGCCCGTGAACCTGCGGGTACCACCCGAGACGCCGCCCGGCACCAACTACTTCGTCGACACGGCAGCCGCTGACGTGCGCCGCCTGCTTGGCGGCGCCTCGGGCGACCTGACGCTGCGCACCACGCTCGACCTGGAGCTCCAGCGGCTCGCCGAGGGCGTCATCGAGCGCCGGCTCGACGCCGAGGGACGGCAGAAGAACGTCTCGCAGGCAGCCCTGGTCGCGCTCTCACCCGACGGCGCGATCCGTGCCCTCGTTGGCGGCCGGGACTACGAGGCGAGCCAGTTCAACCGTGCCACGCAGGCACGACGTCAGGCGGGGTCGCTGTTCAAGCTGTTCGTCTATCTCGCCGCGATACAGAAGGGCTACGATCCGCAGTCCATGGTCGTCGACCGCCCGACGCAGATCGGTGACTGGGAGCCGCAGAACGCCAACGGCCGCTTCCGCGGTCCCGTGAGCCTGCGCAACGCCTTCGCACAATCGATCAACACGGTTGCGGCCCAACTCGCCGACGAGGTCGGCATCCCGGCAGTGATCGAGACGGCGAAGCGCCTGGGCGTCCAGTCCGAGTTGCCGGCGGTGCCGAGCCTGGCACTCGGGTCGGCCGAGGTGACCCTGCTGGAGATGACCCGCGCCTATGCGGCTGTGGCCACTGGCAACCTGGCCCTTGAGCCGTACACGGTCCGCTCGATCCAGGGCTCAACCCAGCAGGCCCTGTTTACCCGCCCGGGCGCAGCACCCCGCGCCGAGGGCTTGGGTGCGAGCCGGGCGGCGATGCTCGACCTCTTGCAGGCGGTGGTGCGGGACGGCACGGGCAAGGCGGCGCGGCTGCCGAATGTGCTGGCGGGCGGCAAGACGGGCACCACGCAGGAATACCGGGATGCCTGGTTCGTCGGCTTCACGCCCGACCTGATCGTCGGGGTCTGGGTCGGCAACGACGACAACGCGCCGATGAACAAGGTGGTGGGCGGCGACCTGCCCGCGCAGATCTGGCATGACTTTCTGACTCGCGCCGCACCTCTGCTCGCCAAGGACAAGCAGCAAGCTCCGACTGCGCAAGTGGCACGCGCAGATCCGGAGGGGGCTGCTCCCCCTGCCCCGGAGGGCGCCGTCCTGCGCGGGGCTCCGGAGGTGATGGACACCGGAACTCTCGTGATCCGCGGCACGATGGTTCGCCTGGAAGGCATTCAGGGCGAGCGCGGCACCCTGGCCCGGCAGCTCGCCCGTTTCCTGCGTCGGCGGGAGGTGATCTGCGCCCCAAGCGACACTCCCGGCCTCCAGCGCTGCCGGATCGGGAACTACAACCTCTCGGCCATCATCCTGGCCGCCGGCGGAGGCCGAGCAACGCCAGATGCGTCAGAGGAGCTACAGGCGGCCGAGGACCAGGCGCGCTCCGCCCGTCTCGGAGTATGGCGGCGCGGGCGATGAAGGCCAGACGTGCTCCTTGGCTAGTTGGTACGCCACTCTCCGAGCGAACTGTTGGCAGCCTCAGGAGTTGGCTCGCTACCGCTCCGATCAGGATGGATTGCGTGTCCTGACCTCCTCTGCCGGAGAGGACTGGTCCCTCGCTGGCGTCCTGTTCTGCCGCACCATGAGGCTCTCGTCTGCATGGACGACTTCAACCGCACGCAGATGCCAAAAGAGGAATGTGTCGGCCCAGGAGCTTGGATGGATTCTACGTGCGATGCCGAGCGTCCCGGGGATATTCCTGACCGCGGCTGGTTTGATGTTCTCGCCAGACTGGCGCATTCCCTCGGCCGCGACGGCATGTGGCTCAGATCGGCTGGTGTTGCCTTCTGTGCCATCTTCGCCGCCATCCCAGGCGCATCCGCTTCTGTTTCCCTTTTCGGACTGCTGGCCAGCCCGGAGGCAGTGCATCGCCCCATTGAGATGCTGAGCGGTCTCGTACCTGGTAGTGCGACCACGTTCCTGGCCGATCAGATGCAAGCGGTTGCCCAGACCTCCCGAACCCAACTCGGGGCCGGCCTCGGTGGCGCCGTGCTCGCGGCGCTCTGGGGCGCGTGGTCCGGGGCTTCCGGCCTAATCGCTGCCCTCAACATCGCCTACCGGGAGGAGGAAGCCAGACCCTTCTTCAGGCGAGCTCGCGATGCGCTGATCGTTGCCCTCGCTGCCGGCGTGTTCATGGTGTTGGCCTTTGCCCTTCTCACACTGCTCCCTCTGGTTTTGGAGCGACTGCCGCTGGATCCAGCGGTGCGAACCGTGGCCTCCTTCGCCCGCTGGCCGGCCCTTGCCCTGCTGTGCATCACCGCCCTTGGGATGCTCTACCGCTTTGCTCCCTGCCGGCGGGCTGCCAAGTGGCGCTGGGTCAGCCCCGGCGCGGCGGTTGGGACAGCCTTGTGGCTGGTGTGCTCCACCGGGTTCTCCTTCTACGTCTCGCACTTTCCCTCGTACAACCAGACGCTCGGGCTGCTCGGGACCATCATGATGCTGCTGACGTGGTCGTATCTGAGCGCCTTTGCCGTGCTGCTTGGCGCCGAATTGAACGCCGAGTTGGAGCGGCAAACCTCCCGGGACACAACCACCGGACCGGTCCGGCGCCTGGGCGAGCGTGGCGCCGCTGTCGCTGACACGAAGATCTAAGCCGTGGAAGGGCGAAGGTGAGAAGCCCATTGCAGAAGGCGAGCCGCTTGGAACATCTCGCAAGTCGACACGTTCGCCCGCACGGCTGGGCATTGGCGGCGAGGCTCCCATGGACGAGGATCAGACACCCAATGGCGTTACCTTCCTGGAGATAGAAATGCCGGAAAGCTGTGGGCCCGCCCCTGTTCCTGGCAAGCTCGGGCCTGTCGAGTTGGATTGGATCGGGCGTGAGTTGCGCGAATACTATGACAATGTCCTGTGCGAACCGGTTCCGGCGAGGCTCTTGGCCCTGCTGGATCAGAGCCTCGCCTGGAGGACATTTCATTGACCCTGGATCTGGCGCTGCGTGATGAAATCCTGGCGTCGGTTCCGAGCCTACGCGCTTTTGCGATGTCGCTCACGGGCCACCCCGACCGTGCTGACGATCTCGTTCAGGACACGCTGGTGCGGGCTGTGTCCAACATCCATCGCTTCGAGGTAGGCACGAACCTCAACGCTTGGCTGTTCACGATCCTGCGCAACCTCTTTCATTCCGAGTACCGCAAGAGAAGGCGTGAGATCGAGGATGCGGATGGATCCTACGCGGCCCGTCTCTCGGCTCCGCCTGAGCAGGGCGCCAGGCTCGACTTCGCGGACTTCCGCAAGGCTCTGGCGCATATCCCCGTCGACCAGCGGGAGGCTCTGCTTCTGGTAGGAGCCGAAGGCTTGTCTTATGAGGAAGCGGCGGAGGTATGCGGAGTGGCGGTGGGCACGATCAAGAGCCGGGTCAACCGGGCGCGGATCAGGCTCGCCCAGGTGCTTGCCGTCAAGCAAGGCGAGGAGTTCGCGCCGGATCCGACGATCAGAGCCGCCCTACAAGGTACATCTAAGGCTTAGGTGAGCAGCCGGGTGCCAATCCATAAAATAGCCACGGTTGAACGACCAAGCTCTGGCCATGCGGTTTCAGTTCCCTTGAGCCGCATCGGCCCTGGTTGAGGCTCCAACCCGATTCTCTCAGCCAGGGCCATTGGCGCCCTAAGCCGGAGGTCACGCAGGGACCCCTCGGTTAGGGCGTTCTCCTCACCGCAGCAACTCCCGATGCGGAGTTCGCGATCAGGAATAAAGGCTCACCCCGTTTGCTCAGTTGCGGTTCGGTCGGGACAACCTAGTTTGGCTGGTGTGGCATCGCCCCCCTACACGCCACAGACGCCCCGGCTGAAGACCTCGTTATGCTTCTCACCGGGGCGTTTCCTTATGCACCATCAGTGGTCCGCATCGAAACGGGACCGAAGTCAGGCCGCGGTAGGGCAGGATCACCTCGGTATCATGTTCCGCAACTCGCCAGCCAGTCAGGCGGCTAGCGGATGCTGCACCGGCCATTCCTCCGCTGCTTCGATTGAAACAGGGGCTTCCACCTCTATCTCCTCCGCGAGCATTCCGACCGAAAGTCCTGCATCGTGAACTTCACGCGCCAAACTGAAGCACTCATCGCCGTTAAGCAGGACACCTACAGGTCCAGGCGCCCCTAGGCTGGAACAGCCGGTGCACAGCTTCCTTGATGACGGAGAGAAGGGCGCTCTGTTGCGCAGTCGGGACTGGTCGACCACTCCCCTCGGCTCCCTTGAAACGTGGCCACAAGCGCTCCGCACGGTGGTGAGCCTGATACTGACCTCCAAGTTCCCGATGTTCGTCGCCTGGGGACCGGAGCTCGCGCTCCTTTACAACGATGAGTACGCGTCAATCCTGGGCTCAAAGCACCCGCATGCCCTGGGCCGTCCCTTCCAGGAGGTCTGGCCGGAGATTTGGGACCACATCGAGCCGCTTGTCATCAGGGCCATGGCCGGAGAGGCCACGTTCCACGAGAACCTGCATCTCGTCATGGAGCGTCACGGCTTTCCGGAGGACACGTGGTACACCTCTTCCTACTCGCCTGTCCGCGATGACAGCGGCGCCATTGCTGGGATGTTCTGCGCCTGCACCGAGACTACGGAGAAGGTGCAGGCGGATCACAGAGCCAGATTTCATGTCGAGCTGAGCGAGCGGCTTGCCACCCTGTCTGAGCCGTGTGCCATCGCCCTGGCGGCAGCACGGGCGCTCGGCAGCCACATCAACGCAGACCGCACTGGATACGGCGAGATCAATGCGACGGAGCAGGTCGTGGCGGTCGAGCAGGACTGGACGCGGGACGCATCCGTGGCGAGCCTCGCCGGTGAGGCTCGCATTCTCGACGCATTCGGCCCCGCCGTGATCGCGGAGCTGAGGGCCGGGCGCACGCTCATCGTTGAGGACTGCTTGGCTGATCCGCGAGTTGGCCAAGATCACGCAGCAACATGGGCAAGCATTGGCTGTCGCTCCCTGATCGTGGCACCCCTCATCAAGGAGGGGCGGTTTCGGGCCATCCTCTATGTGCACGAGGCGAGGCCTCGTCATTGGACGGCTACCGAGATCATGCTCGTCGAGCGCGTCGCCCATCGTACATGGGATGCCGTCGAGCGCGCCCGCATCGAAAAGGACCTGCGGGACAGGGAAGCGGCCCTGCGGCAGAACGAGCAGCGGCTGCGCGCCACCTACGAGCACGTGTTCGCCGGCATTGGTGAAGTCGACCGAAGCGGGCGCTTCCTGCGCGTCAACGAGCGCCTGTGCACCATCACCGGATACAGCCGGGAGGAGCTCCTCGGACGAACCTTTTGGGACCTGACCCATCTGGATGACCGCGAGGTGGACCTGGAGCGGTTCTCGCACCTGATGTTGGCGAAGTCAGACACGTACACGGTCGAGAAGCGCTACATCCACAAGGATGGCCATGAGGTGTGGGTGGAAGTCGCGGCCTCTCGGGTCGATGATCCCTCCGGGGAGCCGCTCTACGGCATCAGCGTGATCCAGGACATCAGCGAGCGCAAGAAAGCCGAGGAGCACCAGCGGCTGCTCATCAACGAGCTGAACCACCGGGTGAAGAACACGCTGGCGACGGTACAATCCATCGCAACACAGACGCTGCGCGGGTCTGAGACACCCTTGGAGGTCCGTGAGGCACTGGAGAGCCGCCTGTTCGCGCTCTCCCGCGCTCACAACGTGCTCACCCGGGAGAGCTGGGAAGGCGCTCTGCTGCACGAGATTGTTGGTGATGTCATCGAACCCTACGGCAACGGGCGGGAGGGGCGGATCCGCGTCCAAGGAGGCCGGGTCCACCTCGTACCGAGGATGGCTCTCGCGCTTTCAATGGCCGTTCATGAGCTAGCCACGAATGCGGTCAAGTACGGAGCGCTCTCAAACGCAGCCGGGGAGGTTCACCTGAGCTGGATGGTGGATCACACGAAGAGCCCGCCTCTTCTGCTTCTGCGCTGGCAGGAGACTGGCGGCCCGAGGGTCACCCGTCCCACAAGGAAAGGGTTCGGGTCGCGCCTGATCGAGCGCAGCCTGGCTCATGACCTGAATGGCGAGGTTGGGATTGAGTACGCTCCGACAGGCCTGATCTGCTCGGTCGAGGCTCCGCTCCCCACATCGATGCTTTGACCCTTCCCTTCCGAAGCGCGTGATGTGGATTATTGCTGCTTTCCCATACCCACGCGAGGGAACAGATCCCTTTCCTTCAACCCCCGTCAACGGTGAGCAGTGTCCCAATCAGACGTACGAGTGTCTCAGGATGGACGGGCTTGCCGATGAACAAGGCTCCCTCCGGCAGGTCACCCGGCTTCGGTGCGGCGCGCCCAGAGGCGATCAGCACCCCAATGTCCCGGCGGCTGGCGCGAACCTGGCGGGCCAGCTCGAACCCGTTGATGCTGCCGCGCGGCATCTCCACGTCCGTGACCATGGCTTGGATGTCCCAGACAGCCTTCAGGACTCGCAGGGCCTCGTCGGCATGAACTGCTTCGATCACCTTGAAGCCGGCATCCTCCAGCACGTCAACGAGCGTCATCCGGACGAGTGCCTCGTCCTCGACAACGAGAATACGGGGTCGGTGATCAGATTTAGATTTAGGCATACCCGACGAAAGAGAGATCAACAGCCTTTGTTCCTAATGCCAAGACGTGAAACAATGCCGGTCATCTAGGCAGACCTTGGCTAAGGTCACCTCTTGACGAGAAGCAAGTTTAATGTGGTGGGGACCCATTGACCGCCTGCTGAGAGACCACTTGCGCGTCCCTGACGGAACCAGACCCAACCACCGAGCTTTTCCAGCCTTGCAGTAAGACAGCCCCGACGGGCATCTGAGCAGGAGGCATGATGCCCAAGAGGAGCGACGGCCCAAGCCTTGAACTGAAGCGCATGCACGAGTACCAGCGGGCGCTCGCCGCCTTCGGCCGTGTGGCGTCTGAGGTTCTGCCGCGAGAGAGGCTGTTGCACTACGTCACGGCCCAGGTCTCCCGTGTCACCCACATCAAGCACGTGAAAGTGCTGTGCTACCGTCCGGATCACGGTGACCTGCTGATGGTGGCAGGGGTGGGCTGGAAACCTGGCGTGGTGGGCCAGACGAGCTTTGCCCTCGACAATGCCTCACCTCCAGGCCGGACGATGCAGACGGCTGCTCCGGTGATCGTCGAGGACCTGCCGAATGACCCTGAGTTCCGCATGCACCCGAGCCTGCGCGACCATGGCATCGTCTCGATCCTGAACGTGCCGGTGCGGATCGACGGCCGCACCTGGGGTGTGCTCGAAGTCGATGCGGAGGAACCACGCTCCTTTGACGAAGGCGACGTGACCTTCCTGTCCACCATGGCCAATATTCTAGGCGTTGCCCTGCTGCGGTTGGAGACTGAGACCAAGGCGGCCGAGGCTGCGGCTGCTCATGGACGGGAGAAGTCCTTTGCCGACGTGGTCCTGCGCGAGTTCCAGCACCGCGTGAAGAACAACCTTCAGACCATCATCTCGTTTCTGGCCCTGCAACGGCGGCACGCTTCGACACAGGAGGACCGGGACCGTTTCGTGAGTGTTATGGACCGGGTGCATGCGATTGCCCTGGCTCAGGATCAGCTCTCGTTCGACATGGGCATCAGCAACGTGGAATTCGGCGATTACCTGCGGGCCCTATGTGCCAACATCGACCCGCAGCGGGAGACCGTGAGCATCGAGGTTGAGGCCGAGCGCGGAGCGCTGCTTCCTCTGGACCGGGCCGTGGCAGCCGGGCTGATCGTCAACGAGCTGGTCACCAACTCCCTGAAGTACGCTTTCGACGAGGACGGTGGCATCATCCGGGTCAGCTTCACGACACAGTCCGAACTCGGCGAGGCCTGCCTTGTGGTCGAAGACAACGGGCGCGGCATGGGACCGCCGCGCAAGGGCGGGCTCGGCCTTCAGCTCATCGACGCCTTCACCAACCAGCTCGATGGTCAGGTGGAGAGGGAGCCGATTGAGAAGGGCACCCGCACCAGTGTCAGGTTCCCTCTGCCGCTATGATCGCACTCCCCTACACTCACGTACTCAGGTGCTAGCTGAACACCTGTTTGCCATACCACAGCGTCATTTACGCTGCCGTGAATTTCCGGATTGGCATCTCGATGCGGAAAGTCCGGAACGGGTCAGAAATTCGCATTCCGGCGACTGAAACAACGTCGGCTTGCGAACGCCGAAGCGGACCAAACGCTTACATCTCAGGAGTGCCATTTTGAGACCTTCCGAGGATAGAGGCTGTTGCGGGCTATATCCGTCAATGGCTTACGACAAGAACTTCGGGTAGGGCCATTGATGGAATGCGGCGAGCGGATCAGGGGTTTCCCTTACTTTGGCTGATGGATCAGGGCATGGTAGGAAACTTTGGCAGTTAAAGTGCAGATTCCTCACCGTGGTTGGGTCGACGGGAACATCCTTCCAAGCCGGTCAAAACAAAAACAGGTTCCTGGGGCAAGAGAGATGAAGACCTATTGCGAGTTCACGTTCGATGCCGCTCACTCGGTGGCTCCCTATTCCGGGCTGCATGGACATACCTTCATCGTCAAGCTCACCTTCGGCGGGCCCGTCGACGAGGTCTATGGCTGGCCGGTCAATCTCTACGACGTCGAGAACTACATCAAGGAGATCAAGGGCGAGCATGGGTCGGGCCTCGATCACGGCAATCTCGACCTCAACCCCGCCATCGGCGTCGCCTCGCTGGAGAACGTCACCAAATATGTCTGGAAGCTGGTGAAGGAACGCTTCCCCGGCCTCGAGGAAGTGGAGCTCAAGCGCGGCATGTCCGGCTCCCAGGAAGGCTGCATCTATCGCGGTGAGGCCGAGGCCCGCATGGGTTTGGCAGCCTAGCCCGTTGGGCGCTTCAGGATGGCATGACCGCCACAGCGCCACCTCAGGCAGGAAAGCGGTTCATCCGGAACAGCGGCTCAGAGCGCCGCTTGGTGTGGCTGGGTTTCTCCCTGCCACTCCGGGAGAGGAAAGGCACGGTCGTAGGCCCAGTTGAACACAAGGGCGTAGACCATGTAGGCCCCGGCAAAGGCAACATCCATGACAAGGGCGTGCACGAGGCCTACCTCAAGGTACCACGCGATGACGGGCATCAGCAGGGCCAGCAGCGCCAGTTCGAACACAACAGCATGCAGGATGCGCAGCGGAAGGCTCTTGTGCGTTCCGCCCCTCAGGCGCTGCAGCGCTGCATCAAAGGCCAGATTGTAGATGTAGGTCCAAACCGTCGCGATGATCGCACAGGCTACACCCACCACGCCCACATCAGCCACTGGCATGCCGAAGGCCCACGCGCCGAGCGGCGAGATCAGGGCAAGGCCGCCGAGTTCGAAGCTGATGGCGTGACGGATGCGATCCCCAGTTGAACGCATGATCAAGAAGCCTCAAGGGAGAAGGGCGGACTGAGCCGCTTGGGTATGATGGACCTCTTATGGCCCTGCCCGGTCGAGGGTCGCGCATTCCTGCACGAACTCGCTCTTGAGCGCGGTGTCGCTGGCCAACTCGCCCCAGTAGTAGGTGTTGACCATGCGGCTGCGGTGGCTGGCGCGGACCCCGCGCTGGGTCTTGCACATGTGCACGGCGCTGATGCGCACGGCCAGCCCACGGGGAGCGGTCATGTCCATGATGTACTGCCCGATCTGCTTGACCAGTTCCTCCTGGATCTGAAACCGGGAGGCAAAATACTCCACAATGCGATCGTACTTGGACAGGCCGATGATCTTGCCATCGGCCGCCGGCAGGATGCCGATGTAAGCCTGGCCGTAGATTGGCATCAGGTGGTGGGCGCAGATGGAGCGCAGCTCAATTGGCCCGGTGATGATCAACTGATCGTAGGCCTGAGCGTTGTCGAACTCGGTGATCCTGGGCGGGGCGGTGAACCGGCCTTCCAGGAGTTCCTCAACATACATCTTGGCGACGCGCTGAGGCGTCTCGCGCGTGTTGTGGTCGTTCTGGTGATCGATGCGCAGGATATCGAACAGTTCCTCAATCTTCCGGGCAGCCGCCGCGGTCATCGCCTCACGCTCAGCCTCAGTCAGCGGCTGGTCGAGAGCTTCGTTGCACAGGCGAGCGAGGTTCAGATCACGCGAATGGAAGTTCATCATGGCCCCTGCGGATTTGTTCTGTGGTTAGTTTGAATGGCCGAAGAGGTGATTGGCCAGAAGGGCGAGCGTCAGCCCGGCTAGGATCAGGACCAGTATTAGGGTGATTTGGGTTACCTTTTCATGACGCGCCAGCCGGGCGTCGATAGCTTCCAGGCTTCGTTGCTTCGCCTGGTCATGTCTTGCCTTGTCAGTATCGTCATAGGCTTTCATCTATGCCCCCAAAGATGAATTTATTCTAATCATTTGCTCTACCAGTCTCATGCTGCCATGGGAAGATGATCCGGCAGAACGTGCGTCAAATTGCGCGTAATGGGGAATTGTGGAATGTAGAGCCACGGAATGGTCCGCTCAGGGTTATCCTCTGCCGATCCCCTGACCTCCAAGAACGTCCGGTGTTCCTCGCGAGAGCAGACTTTGGGTCTACTTCCGAGAGGTGCCAGTTGTGGACATTGCCCTTTGTTGGAGAATTCTTTCCCCCTTACACTCAGCCTGTCGGGTTCACTGACATGTTGGCCGAAATCAGGCGCTCTTTTCGGAACTGTCAGTGGGAGGGGACATTAAAGGTTCGTCCTGGTTTGGAGCTCCGAACGGAAGTGGTACCGATTGCCTCTGTCCAATGCACAAGACTATCCCGTCTGGGTCAACATCGGGATCTTCCTCGTGGCAGCCGTGCTCGTCTGGGGCGCCGGCACGCGTCTGACTCACTATCTGGATAACATCTCCCGCAAGACAGGCTGGGGGCAGGCTTTCGTGGGCATGCTGTTTCTCGGCGGCATCACCTCCCTGCCCGAGATCGCCAACACGCTGACATCGTCCTGGAGAAGGGGTCGTGCGCCAGCACCTCCTCCTGCATCCAGGCGCCGGCCTCGACCAGGGGCTTGGGCAACGCCACCACGGGCCAAGGTTCGCCATGCACGAGCTCGCCGATGCGCCGCTGCAGGGCCCTATAGCTGGGCGTCTCGGTCTCCCCGAGGAGAAAGGTGACCTCGCCCGGCAGATCGCTTCGCCGGTTCACCACGCGCTCGACCGCGTCGACCAGATCGTCGAGGTGCAGCGACGGCTGGCCATGCTCAGGATTACCGGCGAATAGGTAGCCCGTGGGCTGACGCTCGTAGATGCGGGCGATCTGCTGGGCAAGGAAGGCCGAGCGGCAGCGCTCGTCATAGACCCCGGCCGGCCGCAGGATCACGACCGGGATTAGGCCGTGCTCGGCCAGGACGAGCTGTTCGGTCTCGACCTTCGACTGCGGGTAGGCCCATTTGGGTTCGAGGGGCCAGTCCTCGGTGATCGGCCGGCCCGGCTGTGTGGGAGCGTGAACAAGCATCGTGCTGGCGAAGACGAACTGCTCGACGCGCTCGAATCCTTTCTGCAGCGCCTGCAGAAGGCGACGGGTGCCCTCGACTGTCACGCTCTGGTACTTGGCATCAGGCTCGCCCGAGAGATCATAGTAGGCCGCCAGATGGATCACCGAAGCGAGGCGCGCGCCGAACCGGCGGCGGATCTCACCTAAGGCATCGTGCACGCTGTCATCGGAGGTCAGGTCGACCAGAACCGTCTCGACGCCCTCCAAGGGCTTCTTCGGTTGGACGGTGTCGAGCCCGACCACCCGGTAGTGCCGGACCAAGCGCGCGGCTATGGCCTGCCCCAGAAAGCCGCTGGATCCGGTGATCAGGACGAGAGGATGCGGCATGAAGCCCTCCTTGCGACAGCCCAACGGGATCCCTCACTCGGCAGTGTCACCGTGGGCGCAGGTCTGCTCCAGGTAGGCGGCAAGGTCATAGCCGCCGAGGAGTTCCTCGGGCCGGATCGTCTGGTCGACCTCGATGGTGACGGTCTGTCCGCCGCCTAGCTAGCGTGAGCACGCGTGGTCTGGTGCAGGTCCAAGATCCGTCGAAGTTCCGCCGGAACGCATTGCAAAGGTCTGGCGTCATCGCTGTCCTCCCGCGAATCGAAGGCCGACGTCCCCGCTGCTGCAGGCCCGATTACAATCTTCTTGGTAGGCGACGGCACTCGGTCAAGAGGGCTCAGGATCTTCGCCTGCGCAGCCGAAGGCTCATCCAAGAGCTTTAAGGCTGCCAAAGGAGAGCGCTTACGCTGGCGCGATCAGGCTGAACAGGGCTGCATGGCACGCGCCATGTGGGCATGCCCGTTGCAGTCCCACAGAGTTTCCCATGCCGCCTGTCACCTTGTAGTTTGGGGCCAAGGTGCGGCCTACCCCAGGCGAGACGGGCAGGAGCCGGATCGCAGAACCCATCACGGCCCCTCCTCGTTGTCCTGGCAAGCGCTCCCATCCGGGCGCAATGCACCTCGAAGGAGGGTATCATGTTGAGACTGCAACTGGCCGCCGGCTTGGCGGCTACGGCCCTGATGGCCGGATCGGCCTTGGCGCAGACGAGCCCGGCCCCGACGCAGCCCGCCGGCTCCGGGCAGATCATCACCCAGATGACGCCGGACCTGATGCGCGGCTCGCAATTGATGGGCGTCGATGTGTACGGCGCCGACAACCAGAAGATCGGCGATGTCGATGAGGTGCTGGTCGGCAAGGACGGCAAGATCCAGGCCATCGTCGGCGTCGTCGGCGGGTTCCTTGGCCTTGGCGAGAAGGACATCGCCATTCCCTATGGCCAGGTGCAGTGGATGGCCGACAACCAAGCCCAGGCCGCCGGTGCCGGTGGCTATGGAACCAACACCGCCGGCGGTGTAGCTACTCCAGCGAGCCCGGGCGGCGCGCCTCCAGCAGGCCAGCCGACCACGACGGGCAGCACCGGCACGGCGGGCACCGCCACCACGGCCGGCGCAGGTGCCGATGACGGCGGGCCGGACCGGGCCATGGTGAAGATGACCAAGGCCGACCTGCAGGACGCCCCTGCGTTCCGCTACAGCGAGAATGAACCAAACCGGCCAGGGGCTGCCGGCAACACCAATCCACCGCCGCAGTCCGCCAGCCCTCCTGGCAACACACCGCCGACGGCACCGCGGCAGTAAGGCGGGAGCGAGAGACGGTGCGAGATCCTGCGGGCCGCACCGTTGATCCCTCTTCAGGCGAGCCGCAGAAACTGAGAGTGTGAATCAGCATCGAATACGGACCCTTGAGCCGACTGACGTTACGCGCATGACGTGGCTGGTGAATTCGTAGCGTCGATAGGGTCATTATCGGCGCCGATCGTGACCCGTCAGATTTCCATTTTGTGTCGCTAAATCCAGGCGTTGCGCTTTCCTTGGGAGGGGGCAAAGCTTCGATGCCGATTCATAGTCAAGGTCCACCTACCATCCTGTGGAGTTGCGGCGACGGATAGCGCATCACTCGAGAGCGAGCGCCCTGCGGACATCGTTCGCTACTGGTTCCAAATGCCTCCGGGTCCGCCTTCGATCGCCCGGTGCACGGACGAGCGCCTCGGCCGCAATACGGCGCAAGGGGTAGGAAGTCGTTTCACCTCGCTTCAGGTTTCCCAATCCTGCCCTGCCCTCGCGCGGACAACACCCGATAGACGGACAGCCCAAGGGCACCAAGGCCGGCCACAGGCATGATCCAGGCATCCGGTGAGCCCATGGTCCACAGGGTCGCTCCGCTGAGCGCGCACCAGATCAGCGGAATGACCATGAGCCCCAACCGAGGCTGCTCGTCCACGGTCAGCAGGATGCCAAGCGTGGCAAGCACAGTGGGATCCGGTGCGATGCCAAAGATCTCGGCCTGCTTCCAGTCGCGACCGACAAGCGAGCCAATCAGCGGCTGCACCACTAGCGCAAACACAAACAGCCCTACTCCGGTCCGGCCGATCCAATCTTTATACGGCTGAATCGAGAGCCGGCTGCGAATGACGCCTGCCCAGATGAGCAGCAGTGCCTCGGTAACAAAGCCGATGGCGAAGTAGCGCGCCGCCCAGTTGATCGTGTCGTAATGCTCCACAAGGTAAGCCCAAGCCGTCCAAAGCCAGCCGGCCGCAAGGATCACGGTGACCACTGAGCCTTGCAAGCCACCAGCACGATGCAGCCGCCACAGGATGACAAGGCCGAGCAGCAGCGCCAGGATCTGCGCCGGCCAGATTGCCCGGTTGTAGAGCTCGAACAGACGTTAATAGGTACGGGCCGAAAACAGCAGGAAATCCGATGGCGTGTAGGACAGCCAGTCCGCCATCAGAGAGCCTCGACATAAGCGATCATGCGGGCCCGCAGCGCGGCATCCGGCAGGCGCCCGCTGGCCGCTGCCATGTTCTCGCTCACATGATCCACCCGGGTCGTCGCCGGGATGGCGCAGGTCACGGCCGGGTGTGAGACGATGAACTTCAGGATGAACTGCGCCCAGCTTCTCGCATCGATCTCGGCCGCCCAAGGCGGGAGCGGGTGGCGTTCCAGGCGGTCAAGCAGGGCACCCTGCTGGAATGGCCGGTTGACGATCACCCCGATGCCGCGCTCGGCCGCCAGGGGCAGAATGCGCTCTTCGACCTCACGATCGAGGATGTTGTAGGTCACCTGAATGAAGTCGAGCGGATGCTGACGCATGATGCTCTCGAACTCGCGGTGCCGGCGTCCTTCCGAGGTGGTGATCCCAACATAGCGCACCTCGCCGACCGCCTTCATGGCGAGGAGCGTCCTGAGGTGGGTCTCCCAGGACAGGAGATTGTGGACCTGCAGCAGGTCGAAGCGAGGAACCCTCCAGTGGCGGCGTGACGCCTCGATCTGGCTTGGACCGGCTGAACCAGACGAAGTCCAGACCTTGTCGGCCGAGAACAGGCGGGGCGAAGGACCGAGCTTCTGTAGGCCATAGCCGACCACCTCCTGCGATGAGCCGTACATGGGCGAGGAGTCGATCAGGCGCCCGCCGGCCGCGAAGAATGCCCGCATAATCTCGGCGCAGCTGTCCCGTGCTTCGGCGTCGCGCCCGACATTGAACGTGATCCAGGTGCCGAGTCCGACCAGGGGCAACGCCTCCCCAGTCGAAGGAATGGCTCGCGTGAGAACCGGACCCGGCTGTGCAACCCCGGTCAGGGGCCACATCATGGCAGTAGCACTGGTTGCCGCCAAGGCACGGAGGAGACCGCGGCGGCTGAGGGGGTGTGATGGCTCCATCGAAAGTACTCCCGGTCTCTCCCGGCTGCCTGACCAGTCACCCTTGTGTGCCCTGGGCGCCGCAGCCGTGCATTAGGTTTGAACACATTATCTCGACAGGCTCATCACAGTCTGCTCGATATCGGAACCTTAGCCGTTCTTGACCGTCATCCCTGTGCAGTGTCCTAACCCGGACCTGAACAACGCCGGAGGCTGATCGATGCACAGAGCCATCTCACCCTTGTTTGCACTGCTCGGCGGCATCGTCCTTGCTGGTCCTGCAGTGGCTGAAGTGTCGATCGTGGTCGACAAGACCGCCCAGCGCATGACCGTGTCTGTCAATGGAGAACAGCGCTACTCCTGACCCGTGTCGACGGGCACGGCCGACTACTCGACGCCGACCGGCACCTTCACGCCGTCACGGCTGGCCAGGGTGCACGACTCACGGGAATGGGACAACGCACCCATGCCGCACTCGATCTTCTTCACCGAGGCGGGCCATGCCATTCACGGCAGCCGTGCCACGACCCACCTCGGGAGCCCGGCCTCGTATGGCTGCGTGCGGCTGGCGCCCAGGCACGCGAGCCTCCTGTTTGATCTCGTCAGGGTGGAGGGAGCCGAGAACACGCGGGTCGAGATCACCGGGATGGATCCGATTGGCACCGGAATGGCGGGTGGGTCTGGCGCGGGAGGTGACTACAGCCGCCTGACCAGCTTCGACCCGCTGTCCGTCGGGATCATGGCCGGCGGTAGCGTGCGTCGCTCCCGATCGGAAATCAGCAGACCTCCGTAAGATGGCTCGTCCGCTGTCACCGGCGGCGATACCGAGAGGGGTCACTCCCCAGATCGGCAGATGCCTGTCCAGCGCGCTCCGGCTCAGGATCGTCTCGCGCAAGACGCAAAGCCCTCACCGGTTGTTAACCCTGCTTCACAACAAACCCCTATGACCGGGAGCCTCGATCGACTGGAGGGGTTTGCTCAGCAGTCAGGCTCTCAAGGATGATCTCATGATCAGGACCGCTCTGCGCCTCATGTCTTTCGCTGCGTTATTGCTGATTTCAGCATGGCAGCCCGCCGCGGCTGCCAGTTTCGACTGCTCCAAGGCTGAAGCGGCGGACGAGAAAGCCATCTGCGCTGATCACCAGCTGAACGATGCGGACGTCGAGATGGCTGTCCTCTACACCCAGCTCAAGCCCTTGCTTGGCATGGGCGCCCGCGGTGACATGGAGGATGAGCAGGCCGCCTGGCTCGAGCGGCGAGCAGCCTGCGGGGCCGACCGAGCCTGCTTAGGCAAGGTATATCAGGAGCGCGTTCAGCAGCTGAGAGGCGGCTTCGACGCTCTAGCGAAGCGTAGTCCCTTCTGACTGCAGCTATTGGGGGACGCCCCAGCAGGATCGTGCTCATCACCGTCCCGTCACACTCGGGCTGCATGAGCCCCTTCTCCGTTTGATAGGGAGCCCCTCGATGACCACGCCGCGGTTTACGAAAGAGGAGATCACGGCACGAGCCCGGCAACTCGCCGATGAGCAGGGACCTGGCTGGGACGCGATCATAGCCGAGGAGCAGGTTGGCAAGGACACGGCCGAGCTCCGCTACTGGCGAGAGCTGGCTCTGAAGGAGCTTGAGGCCGAGGAGCCGACGGTTCTGGAGGTCGAGGCCAGCACGCCCAAGACCGTGGGGCTGGACTAAAATTTCCGATAGTTCCCGTTCCATTAGGATCAGGGTTCGCCGTCCTTTTTTCAGCGCCCGTTATCCTCCTTTACCGATAGTAGAAGTAGCCCCTTCTTCCATCTAGAAGTCACGCTTTATCTTGACCGTGGTTGTCCTTTTTCGCGCTCGCACCTGCCCGCCAATCAACCTCAGCCGCCACCTCAGACCAAAATCGGAAACCCTGCTCGCTTCCCCTCGCGCGGCAATAGAAGGCCTGCTGCCGGGCCCGGGCGTAAGCCGCTCTACCTTCGTACGAGATCAGACACACAGCCTCGTATTCAATGGCCGTAAGACCGTCTTGAGGTCGGCCCCTGGAGAAACGGGCAAGCGAGTTGCGGATATAGCGGATCAGGCGGCTCATCACGCTCAGTATGGGCACCTGATACTGCGGGTCAATCGAAGGTCAGAGTACCAACACTTAACGATGATCGAGCGGGTTCCGTTGGGGATCGTGCGCCGGGCGCGCAATTGGGGAGGGATCGGCACCAACGGCCAAGAGCCGGCCGAGGTTTTCGCCGACGAGCTCGAGGCAGGCCTGACTCTTGAAGCTATCGCTCAGGCAAAGCGGCGACGCGGATATCAGGATTTGTAATGCAGACGTAAAAGACCCTGCCCGTTGCGGGGCAGGGTCAGTTTCTCCTCGCCTTCGGAGCCGTCCGAAGAACAGAACCAGTAGGGCACGCGCTACGCACCGTGTCAAATGCATGAATTGTTAACACTGCGGTAAGCATAATCGCGGCTTGGGTCCCATCAAGCGGGGCCTAAACCGGAGTGGTGTTGCATCTTTGTCATAGCCATTCTTCCCCGCCTCTCCATAATCTGCCTTAAGATCTCCTCCTCCAAAGGATTCGTCTTCATGAAAACCCGTCTTCTCGGCCTGCTGGCCGCCACGGCCCTCGTCACCATCGGCATCTCCGCCGCTTCTGCTGCCGACCTGCCGCTGCGCGCTGCTCCTCCGGCTCCGGTGTTCGCTCCTGTTCCGGTCTTCACCTGGACCGGCTTCTACGTCGGTGGTCAGGTCGGCTATGGCTGGAATGCCAACGACAACGACATCGTGCTTCCGGGCGGCTTCGTCGTGGAGAGCGGCGACTTCGGCGACGAAGGTGATGGCTTCCTCGCAGGCGTCCACGCTGGCTACAACGTTCAGCTCGGCTCGTTCGTGGTCGGCGTCGAAGGCGACATCGAAGGCGTCTTCGGCGATGACGATGATGAAGACGTTGTGATCACCCGCGATGGCGTCGTGTTCACGAACTACGGCTTTGCTGGCAACGCTCTCGACTGGCAGGGCTCGATCCGCGCTCGCGCCGGTTTCGCGTTTGATCGCGCGTTGATCTACGCGACCGGTGGTTTTGCCTTCGCGGGCCTCTCGGACGGCTTCGGCATCGTCGGTGACGATGACGACACGCTGACCGGCTGGACGCTTGGCGCTGGTGTGGAATATGCGTTCACCAACAACCTGACCACCCGCCTCGAGTACCGTTACACCAGCTTTGATGGTGGTAGCAACGTGTTCAACGATGTTGATCTCGGCGACAACGAAATCGAGTTCCACACGGTTCGCGTGGGCCTGAGCTACAAGTTCGGCACCTACTAAGATCTCTCTTTCACAGAGACAGAAAAGGCCCGGGGAAACCCCGGGCCTTTTTCGTTTGAGGCACAAAATAGGCAGGCGCCCGCCTGGCGAGCTTACACGAAGTGCCACCACAGCAACTTCATGATCCAGGACTAGAAGAGCAGAAGGCTTAGCAAAAGGATCAGATACACTTTACGCATAGAACCTTTCTTCGTAAGGGCGGGAGATCTTCCCTCAGCTTTCACTTATGCCCTTTGAAGATCACTTGTTCCGATGAACCTCAGCAAAGAACCTTGCTACAGCAAGCACGGGCGATGCCTTGCAGGTTCTGCAATCTGCTCCCGACATTCAGGCCGTTGTCACCGACTGGAGATGCCCAGGGGCAGCATCAACGGCTTCGAACTGGCACGAAGGGTGCGGGCGGATCCGCGGGACATCGGCATTCTGATCGTGTCGGGGCGGGTTGCTCCCAGTCAGAAGGAGTTTGCCGGAAGGGGCTTTGTTCATCGGCAAGCCGGTTGATCCTGATACCCTCGTCAGGCTCCTCAACAGCTTGCTCCACTCAGCTTAAGTGCGTAAAGGCGAAGCTCGCTTACATCGTTATAAGGCGAGAGCGGAAAGCGTTTAGACGACCGCGATCTCGCACGGACTCTCGTCCAAGGCAGTGTGCAGGATCTCGCTGAACCGATGCTGGTCGAACGGCTTCTGCAAGATTGGGCAGGATTTGAAGCGCTCGGGCAAAACCGACGAGCCATAGCCTGTGGCGAAGATCACCGGGATCCCTCTGCTGCACAGCACATCGGCAACCGGATAAGACTGAACGCCACCAATGTTGATGTCCACGATCGCGGCGTCGAGGTCCGCCTCACGGGCGAGTTGCAGGGCTGGATCGAGCCGTGAGGCAGGTCCGACAATCTCAATGCCGAGATTGGACAGCATGTCCTCCATCAGGATCGAGATTGCCGCCTCGTCCTCAACAATGAGAACCCGGCACTTCTGCGCTTGTGTCATGCCCTGCCCCCAGTAACCTGCTGTGTGGTTTTAGGAAATGATGCAAACCTGCTCAGATGATGTCAAGAACAAAGAAGGAACCTTGGCAGTAACGAGCGACCCAGGTTCCAGCGACAGAGGTGCGCATGATCTGCCAGGGTGCACTGAAGCCTCTCTTATCTGGCGAGTTCCACCGCTGGAGAGTGAGCGGCCAGTCCAAAATGCTGGGATGCCCACATAGCCGCCTGGGTGCGATTGGCAGCTTTGGCCTTGCGCAGGATCGCCTTGATGTGCACCTTAACCGTGGCCTCAGCCAGACCAAGCTCCCGTGCGATGAGCTTGTTCGAGGCTCCCGTTGTGAGACATTTCAGGATCTGAGCTTCGCGATCCGAGAACTTACCGGCTAGTGCTGCAGGGTCATTCGCCGGGCCCATTGTCGGCGGCTGCGGGGCAGACGGCTGGTTGAGAAGGGCGAGGCTAACCGAGATCGGCAAGAATCTCTCACCCAGCATCACCAATTCCAGTGCCTTGCACATGGCAGGTGGGGACATTCCGGATGGGCACAGACCATCGAGCCCAGCAGCGCATAATTCCCGAACTGTCCAAGGATCGAGGTTGTCGCCCAGTGCGACCACGCGAGCACCAGGATACTGCGCCTTCAGCTGTCGGATCGTCTCAACGGAGCCCTCGTGTGAAAGGCTATCGCAGAGGATGACGAGATCCGGCACCTCGTGCCCGCTAGACTTGTCGTCTGCCACCGTGAACCGCGTCCCGTCGAGAATGCGGCTGACACCTGTGCGAAGCAGCGTGTTCTGGCAGATCAGGTAGGTTGCTATAGAAGGTTGAGCGCGCTGGGCCAGAGTCGAGGGCTGTGCCCTGTCGGCGAGATCGTGGTCCATCTTCCGGGTACCCCTTGCTCTTGTCAGACCGCCTCGGCGTCAAAGCATTCCCGTTCCACCTGCCGTGAGCAGGCAGATCCGTCGGGCCAGAGAGCCCTGTGGATCGGAGGTGCTGAAGCTTGAGCGTGTCGGCGCATTAACCACGCTACTACATGGAAGTTCCCGAAAGGGTGTGCCCCTCGGGATTAATCAGACGGAGTAGGTGCCCATTCCCCTGCGCAAAGGCGGTCAAGCTGGAACCCGCCTACCCCTTAAGGGTTAGTCAGGTGAAGGATTGTTCACCTACACCTTCCAACTGGGCCCCCGATTTGCCATCGGCGGGCCCTTTCTTCGACAGGCGTTCTGTCGCCAAAGTCAGGCAAAACGGCAGGTGAAGGCTGAGAGGGTCACAATTGCGCAGCATCCTGGGCCGCCTTCAGGCGTGACTTCCTCGTCCGGACGTTAGGAGTATGCGGCAACGATTCCACCAGCTCCCCGAAGGTCTTGAGATCCATCTCAGCCACCTCAAGAAGCCTCGCAATGGTCTGGGTTGAGGGCCAGCGCTCCCGTCCGTCAGGGCCGATCCGCTTGGAGACGTTGAGCGTGGTCGGATCCAGACCACATTTGCGGGCAAGTCCTGAGGCGGTCAGGTCGCAGTTTTCCGCAACCGTATCGATCGCTTGCCAAATCTTCCTATGAGTAAGCATCATCAAAATCCGCACGCCACAGCCGGCTAATGGCCGGCGGACCCGAGTTAGTCCAGGAAGCTTTTCCGGAGATTGCGCCCGGATTACGACATCTGGCGTCCCCGCATGGTGAGAAGCTCGACACCAAAGTCGATCCTGCCGGAATTCACCATTCGAACGAGGGCACGGTCGTACCTGCCAGGGTTCCTGATGCGGCTCTCGCCGCCATTCTGGCGAGGTCATGTTCGTAGAACTGAAGGACATACAGCACCGCAGTGGCGGCCTTGACCATGACTATGCCAAGCTCCTCGCTCGCTTTTGCCCATGCGCTTTTGTTGTTGGTGGAAGCCCCCGCAGGTATCGGCCGCTGGCGACGATATCCTCAGCTCGCAGGCCTCAAGGACCAATTCCGGTGAGAGGTGCCCTAACGCTTGTCCTTTTTAGAAGCCGAGAGCTATTGTTGATAGAAGTTATGCCGGAGCCCTGCGGACCTTCTTCTCACACCCGCATCAGCCAGTTCCGGATGCCGGAGACACTGCCAAACAGACCTGCAACACCCAGGGTACCGGCGATGAGATCAACCGTGATATGAACCAGCGGATCTTCGCTCGGCAGATTGTCTTGAAAAACATGCCAGAAGACATGGGCGCCCGCGATGAGCATGCCGAGCAGGGCCCCCAGGTAGGCCACATCACCGGTGCTCCAGCGTTTCTTTGACCAATCCTTCTTTCTCATGGCACTCCAACTGCAGTGTTCTTGTGCGCCGTAGCGAACCTGATTACGGCCCTGATTCAGGCTTCTGGAACTCGCGATGAGAACGGCTAGGCCAAGCGGGGCGACGTTGGCAGCCAGAATAGCGCAGCCCACGACCTCCAAGGCAGACAAAGAGGTGAGCAACACCGCCGCCACAGTTGTCAGGAGGGCAGCCATGAGGCTGATAACTGCGTAGGCAACCACGATCATAGCCAGTGTTTCTTGATTGGCAGAAGCAACCCGATCAGGACTAAACGGATGTGCTCAGGATTTATTCCCTGCTCATCCATAGCCAACTTGTCTTATTGGCGAACCTCGGCCTTGAGACTAGAGTGCCGCACTAGGACCTCAATCCGGTGATCTCTTGCGGGCCAAGGTCTGGCTTGAGCAGCCCTGTGCTGCGTTGCTGTCCAGAGGTCGCCGATGCGCTGCTACTTTCATCTGGTGAACAGTCACGAAGTCATCCCGGACGATACGGGGATCGAGGTCTCAGACCTTGAGACGATGCAGCTCTTCGCGCGGCAAGCCATTGAAGACATGCGCGGCGAGGTCATGGAGCTTGGCGAGTCCTGGCAGGGCTGGCGGCTTGAGGTGGTCTGTCCTGCGGGCTATGTTCTATTGTCTGTTCCCCTGGAGCCGACACTGAATTAGCCGCAGCAATGTTGAGGATTGCGGGCTGCTTTCGCGCGAGAGCAACCGGCGCAAAAGCACGCCCCAGCCGAAGGAAGGTTTGGGGATCTCCGGCCAGGGCGTCCGTGGCTATGCGGGGGACTACTACGCCACGTGATCGACGGTATGCCGGTTCGGCTGATCCACAACGGAGCAAACGGATAAGCCAAAGTTCCTAATGGCTTACACTCTGGAACGAAAGGTAGCCCGGAAACAGCATCGCCCTGGCCAGGAGTGGTTCCAGAAGGTCCCAGCCAAGGCGTGAGCGGAGGGGCGACTCCGCATTGGGTCGGGCTGATACGCAACGCGCCCGGTGACAGCATCCTGCCACAATCAGGTAAACGATCCGTGGTTGTCACACGAGGCAAAGAAAAAGCCGCTGTTCCAAGCGGCTTGAGGTGAGGTCCGGAGGAACCCAAAGGGAGCGACGATGACGAAGAACCGTCATGCAAGATAATAATACAGATCTGCTTGGGTTGGCAATATTCTTTCTTTAAGGCTGAAAGTTTTATATCAAAGTTGCAAGATTTGGCTTCGTTGGTCTAGCGGCTTCTGCACATCTTGTATCATGATGGCGCAATACCAATCCAAGTCCTGTTTGACCTTCAAGGAAAAGAAGCACCGAATGCCCTGCGCCGAGTCGATCCGGTGCAAAACGAGGTAATGCGGTCTTGTCGCCGATCCTTATGATACGAGTTGCATCGTGCGGCACATAATGGGAAAGACGCGGGACCATGCCGATTCTGTCAGCGTTTGCCTCCGCCTCCGTTGCCATCACCATTGCCGCCCCCGCCCTGGTCGCCTCCATTCCCGCCGCCGTTGCCATTGCCGCCACCGCCGCCTGCACCGGAGCCGCCGGAGCCACCACCAGGTCCGCCTCCGCCGTGATCGCCGCCTCTGCCTCCGCCCTGGTTGCCGCCACCGTTGCCATTGCCGTTATTGCCGCCGTCGCCTGAGCGATTGCCGGATGACCCGCCGTGGCCATCGCGCCCGCGAGCGTCTCCCAGCGAAGAATCCCGGCGGGACGAGCCGGATCCCGGATGCGTATCGCGCGGGGCGGGCCCGCGACCTCGTGCATCCGCCGGCGTGTTGCGCGAGTTTTCGCGATCCACCCCCTGGCTCAATCCGCGCGATGACGTTGGTTGTCCTTCGAGAGACACCCCCTCGATGCCGAGACGGCCCCTCCGATCGGTCACGACGGTCACTACCGCCGGCGCATAGGACCCGACCGGCAGGGTCGAGGCGGGGCGGCCCGTCACCTCGAGCCCCGAACCGAGCCGCAACCCGTTCCGTGTCCGCTCCACATAGGCCTCGATGGAGAACCGCCGGACATTCGCTCCCAGGAGATCCCGTTCCCGGGCCGTCCCGGTCACCTGGAGCGTGCCATTGGCATAGGATCCTTCGAGCACGACCCGATTGCCGACGAGGGCAGGATCCACCCCGGCGAGCTTCAATGTTCCGATCCCGAGGCTGCCATTGCGCGATCTTGTCACCTGGCCGGCAATCCGGTCCGATCCGCCCTCCCGCCGCTCGATCAGGCTTGCAACGATCGTGCCATCCGGCCGCCGCAGGCCGAACACCGCCACGCGGTCGCCGCGCTGCCAGTGGCCTGGGGTGCCCAGCGCCTGCGTGGCGACAGTCTGACCGAGCACCGTCAGGGTCTTCCTGCCTGTCGCCTCGATGGGGCCAACAACCTCGCTGGTCACATCGATCTGCCGCGTGGCCAGCACGCCGTTGCGGTTTTCGGCCACCACCCGCACCACCTGACCGATCTTCAGGTCGGAAACCGCGCGGGTCTGTCCGTCGATCCGCACCGGCACGTCGGGTGCGTAGTTCACATGCCGGCCGTTGACGATGATGCTGCCGAACCCGCGGATGCGGCCCATCATGCCCGTGCCGCCGATGCCCCGGTCACCGTCTGGATCGTCGGACACGACCCCGGTGCCGCCGATGCCGCGGTCCTGTCCGTTCTGGCCCCATGCAAGGGTCAATGAGGCGACAAGCAGAACCAGCGCCACCAGCCAGAGCGCATGGGTTCGTGCGAGCGAAGCGGCGTGATGCTTCACGGCTTGGCTCCCTTGTCTCTGGTGTCGGTGGATGTCGCTGCAGCGGATGGCGGCACGACCTCTTCGGAATAGACATAAACGCCGAAATTCCACCGCCACTGTCCCGGGGGAGCCTTGTCGCTGGCGGCATGGGCTTCACGGTTCAGCGTGTGGAGAGCCTCCATGGCCACGTCGCGGGAGCGCTGCTGCAACTGCTCGGCCAGTTCCTTGGTCAGCCCGTCGTAGTGGACCGCACGTTCCAGAAAGGGCGGTGACCCAGCTTCCACGTTCGCCACCGCGGCGGCGATGTGGTCGTGCAGGTTGCGCCCCAGATAGTAGAGCTGCTGGTCATCTCCACCGCGCGGCACGTAGGCCGCCTCGGCCAGCACGGCGCGATCCTTGTCGTCCAGCACCACCAGCTTGCGGTCGACCCACTCGTCGAGCACGGCGCGGGGGCGCACGTCGCGCGTGACCGAGGCGACGAGGCGCTCGAAGGAGGGGTGCGACGGCTCGGCCGTGCGGGGGAGAGGCAGGGGGCGTCCGTCGGGGCCGGTGAAGTCCGGGTCCGCGAGCCAGCGGGCCAGAATGCGGCTCGTCTGCGAGACGGTCGCTGGGACCGTGTTGACCGGGGCGCCGGCGCCTCGCAGCCGGCGGACTTCCTTGCGGTGGATGCCAGTCAGGAGGCTGACGCGGCTGTCCGTCTGCTCCTTGCCTTGAAGGGCGAAGTCATGCTCGGCGACGTTCACGTAAAGCTCTCGCAGCAGCTCCGCCAGCATGGGAAACGTGATCCCGCTCCGGATCAGGAGCCGCACGAGGGGGCGCAGCAGGCGCGCCAGGGGCGCATGCAGCTTGGCTGGTTCGAGGGAGCGGGGAGCATCGCCGGACATGGTGTCTAAATAGGCCGATCAGCCGTGGGAAGCAATCCCACATCAAGGTTGACGTGGGAAAATTTCTCACATACGTCTCAGGGTAAGGGGGCTCAAAGGCTTACTCATTTTGAAAGGAAACCTCATGACACGACGTCTTGCTTTGACTGTTTCGGCACTTGCCCTGGGACTCGCCGTCAGCCTGCAACCGCTGTCTCTCGACCTGACTTCGCTCAAGCTCGACAAATCACAAGCCCAGGCCAAAGGCGGCGATGGGGGAGGCAATGGCGGTGGTAACGGAGGCGGAAACGGCGGAGGCAATGGAGGCGGCAACGGCGGAGGGAACGGCGGCGGTGGCGGCAATGGCGGCGGTGGCGGCAACGGCGGTGGCAATAGCGGCGGAGGCGGCAACGGCGGCGGCAACTCCGGCGGCCATGGCGGCGGCTCCGGAGGAAAATCCGGCGGCGAGTCGCGCGGCGGTGGAGCCGAGAATTCCCGTGGCGGCGAGCGCAGCGGCCGCAGCTCCGGCCCGAGCGATGCCTCCGCAAAGGGGCAGGCCAGGGCCGAGCAGGCGCGCAGCACCCGCGATGCCAAGCGTGATGCCAGGGACGCCGGCACGACAGTCTCCTCCGACGCGAAGAGGGCAGCTTCCAGCGCCAAGACCATCGGCCTCGACACCGCCAAGCTCGGCCGCATGAACGCGGTGAATGCCTCGGCAACCGCCCGGCGGAATGCCGCACCGCACTCGACGGTCGGGTTGATCGCAACTTACGAGAAGGCGCTGACGCTCGGCACGGATACCGAGGACGAGATCACTGACGCGGAGATCACCGCGGCCGCCACGGCGCTGGCTGCACTGTCGAAGCAGGGCGTGCCGGAAGAGCCCGTCAAGGTGCTCAACGAGAGGCTCGGGCTCGAGATCGATCCGGAATCCGCGGTGTTCGGTCAGATCGTCAGCGAGGCCCGCGAGATCCAGGCCGCACAGCCGTAGGCGAGCTGACCGTCCTGCCGCTCAACGGCGGCAGGACACTTCCTGCGCAGGTGCATCGATCCGCTCCGGCAACGGCGTCATCTCGATGAGGTGTCACATGCAGAGATATATTCGCCAAGTCCAAGCCACTGAGAGGGTTCCCATGCACGATCCGCGGCAACCCCGTGTTCTCGTCGTCGAAGACGAAACCATGGTGTCGATGTTGCTTGAGGACATGGTGTGCGATCTCGGAGGGCATGTCGTCGGTCCGGCCGCCAAATTCGAGCAGGCCATGATGTTGGCGCTCAAGGCTGAGTTCGACCTTGCCGTTCTCGACGTCAATCTGGATGGCTTAGCGGTCTATCCGATTGCGGATGTCCTACGCCATCGCGGCATCCCATTCATCTTCACAACAGGGTACGATTCCAGCGTTCTTCCCCAACGTTACCAACACAACTACCTGCTTTCGAAGCCGTTCTCACAACAGACCTTTAGCGATGTCTTGCGAGGAGCACTTACTGAAGCGCCTGTCACGACGGCTGCATGCTAGGTTCTGAGGTGGCCAAACTCGAGCTAAGCCACCATGCTTCCTATAAAGTGAAAGCACGATCGGACCGTCGTGTGCATGTCAAAGGCAAAGTTTCTTGTCCTTAACGATAGTCTACTCGGCCGGGCGAGTTCAGTTAATCGGGAGTAGATCTCGCGCTTACCTCCGGAACGGACCGGCACAAGTCCGGCCCGTTCCGTTCGTTAGTAGTCGGCTTACTGGAAGTTGACGTTGCGCACGCGGCGGCGCTCGATGCTGCCGGTGGTGATGTCAGCGTCGACCTCAATGCGTCGGTCAATGCTGCCGGTCGTGATCTCTGTCTCAGGGCGAAGAACCGTGCGAGCGGTGCGCACCTGCTCCGGACGCACCACCGTCTCGTTGCTCACGACTGTACGAGGCCGGGTGACGGTCTGGTTCTGCACGATCGTGCGTCGCTGCATCATGGTGTCGTTCTCGACCACCGTGCGGGGCCGCATTACAGTCCGCCTCGCCGTGACGGTGCGGGGCCGCTCCACAATCTGGTACTCCGTCACCTGCCGCGGCCGCATCACCGTCTGAGTTTCCGTGATGGTGCGCGGACGCTCCACCGTCTGGGTCTCCGTAACAGTGCGAGGCCGCATCACGGTGCGGGTTTCGGTGATGGTGCGGGGTCGCTCCACCATCTGCGTCGTCTGCACGGTTTCAGGCCGGTAGACGATGTGGGGGCGCATCACGGTCTGCGTGGTCGTCACCGGAACCCGCTCGGTGATCGTGCGGTTCACGGCCACCTGTTCAGGCTGCATGACCGTGCGCGAGACGGGCACCTGATGGCGCTCGACAACAGTACGTGAGACCGGCACCTGCTGACGCTCCGTAACGGTGCGGCTCACAGTAACCTGCTCAGGTTGCATCACGGTCCGGGTGACCGGGATCTGCTCACGCTCGACCACGGTCTGGTTCACGGCCACCTGTTCGGGCTGCATCACGGTGCGCTGACGCTGCACGGTCACGGGTTGCTCGACCGTACGTGCAACGGGCACGTTCACCTGCTCCTGGACCGTGCGAGCCCTCTGGACGGTCTGCGGCCGCAGAACCGTCTGGGTGCTCTCGACAGTCTCAGGGCGATAGACCGTGCGGGCACGCTGGACCGTTTCGCGCTCGATCATAGCGCCCGACCCGGCTTCTGGGCCACAGGGTGGCAGCGCGGCACGCTCGGCTGGGGTGGCGTACGGACCGGCACAGGCTGACGTGCCGAACTGGGCCTGCGCCTCACCGGCGAAACCAACCGCACCAAGAGCCAAAGCAGTAGCGGATGCTAACAAGGTGTTCTTGAGCATTTCTTCTCTCCATGAGATCAGGAGGCTAGATTGTCTTTGGTGACCCCTTGAGAACCCCTATGACGGGACAGGGTTCCTAGAGCCAAGCTCCTCAAGGCCCGGCGGCGGCGAACACTCGTGTGCCCTGCTGATGCCTTTGGAGCGGCACCGGATCGGCCTTGAGGGGCTGAGAACCTGCCGGTCATCGCAAGGCGCAGACATGCGTTCGGGCGAGCCTGACCAGAGACTTTCCAACAATCCTGATGGCGATTGGATTGTCATGGGCAGGGGCATTCCCGGAGAGCGGTCTCGATCGATCCGCTCGATCATGGCCTGTTCGCTTCCAGGGTCACCCTTCGGCGGGATTGTGGCGGCTCATCAGTGCGTGCAAGTGCTCGACGAGGGCATCGGGGTATACCGGCTTGGCGATGAACACGGCCGATGGCGGCATATCCCCGGGGTTCGGGAAAGCTTTGCCCGAGATGACCAGCACGCCGACCTCCGGCCAGCCCTGCGCCACAAGGCGCGCGAACTCGAAACCATCGAGGGAGCCGGGCATGTCGACGTCCGTGAGGACGACGCCAACGTCCTTGCGCCGCCTGAGGGTCTCAAACGCCTCATCCGCATTCTCCGCTTCCAGCACCCAGAAGCCGGCTTCACGGAGGATGTCCACCTGAGTCAGCCGCACCAACGGCTCGTCCTCCACCAGGAGCACAACAGGCTGGTCAAGGATCGGGGCACGCGGCTTCACCTTCATAGGAGCAGCAACGGTTGTCGCCGAAACTCGGTTCCGTGAGTGCCCCATCGGCTTGGGTGCGCCCAGGGACGTTGCTTATGGTGAGCTGGGTTCGTCAGGAACGTTTGGCCTTCCCAATGAGCTGCTGGATCCGATCAACCACGTCGTGTGGCGGGTAAGATTTCTCCAGCAATTGGCCAGCCTCACAAAGGGTTGCCGCAATGTCCCGAGCGCTCGACCCCGGAGGTGAGGATGACCTGAACGCCGGGCTTGTTGGCCCGAACCCAGCGCGCCAATCCGAACCCGTCGATTTCCCCAGGCATCTGAACGTCGCTGAACACGACGTCGATCGGCACCCTGGACGATTGAAGCACTTCGAGAGCTTCGCCCGCATTGACAGCCTCGTAGACCTTGTAGCCGCACTCGCGCAGGTAATCGGCGATCACCAAGCGGACCAGAACCTCGTCCTCGACCACGAGGATTGTTGGCGCAGGAGTGTCGGATTGAGGTGTGAGGTTGGTCGATGCAGGGCACATGACGAGCCACTCGCCACGCTTGCGCTTTGTTCCAAAGCTTACAATGGGACATCATAACGTGGATGGGTCCGACCAGCTGAGGCTGTGGCTGACGAGACTGATCACGCGCGAGATCAGGTAGGGTTTGCGGATGAACAGGCCCAAGTCATCCAGGTCCGGGATGGCTGAGGCTTCTGACACCCCTGACGTGAGGATCATCCGGGTGGGCATGCCACGGGCGTGTACGTGACAGGCGACGTCCAGCCCGTCTTGCGCCCCCGGCAAGTGGATGTCGACGAGCAGGAGGTCGATGCGCATGCTGTCGAGCAGCGTGAGGGCATCATCGGCGGAACTCGCCTCCAGGACCTTGAACCCCATGGGCTCGCAGTTCGTCGCTGATGGCGGAGCGCGTCAGGACATTGCCTTCGACGACCAGAATGGTCAGGGGCGTCCGGCGTGGGAAAGCCGTGACCGATGCAGCATTCATGATGATCCCTTACGCAACCGGTTGGCCGGGTATCGGGCTGTAGCCCTGGGAGTTCTTACCCGAGCATGTAATGTGGTGCCCCTTGCGAGACTGAAACTCCTGAACCCTGCCGTCTCGGTCCGAAGGGCCTAGGTTTCCACGCGGGCGGAACCAAAGCGCGGCAATCACGCTCTACCTTGTCATTTTTGATCTGTTAGTCCTGTGTCCAATCCCTTTTCAGGTGTCGTCTTGCTGGTCGAGGACGAGCCGCTGGTGCGGCTGGTGACGGCTGACATTCTCATCGAAGCTGACTTCCGTGTCATCGAAGCGGCCAGCGCCGACGAGGCCCTCACCGTCATGAATGCTGGGGTTGAGGTGGACGTGTTGCTCTCGGATGTGGAGATGCCACCGGGGGTGAACGGCTATGCGCTGGCCCGCCAGGTTCACGAGCTCTGGCCCGGCACCGAAATCCTGATCACGTCGGGACGAGAATGGCCGCAGGCCGGCGACCTGCCGCCGGGAGCCGCGTTCCTGGCCAAGCCCTGTCCCAGCGACACCCTGGTGTCGTATGTGCAATCGGCCGTCGAACGTGCCCAAGCCGCCAGAGTCGCCAGGGCTGAGGCAGATTTTGCAGAGGGAACGGTGGTGCCCTTTCCCATAGCAATATGATGCGAGAAGGGTTGGCTCAGCCCCCACGCCGGCACCAGGTTACTAGCGGGCTGCACAAGAGAGGGGCTAGCGCTTGATGAGCTGGATCACCTTGCGGGTCTCGGGCTCGACGATGGCAATCTGGTCTCCCACGATGATGTAGCTGTACGTTGTCACGGTCGCGACGGTGGTCGCTGCATCCTGCGGCAATCCCATCACCTCCACCTCGTCCGGGATTGTCATCCCAACACGGAGCGGCTCACCCAGACTTGCTTTCGGCAAGTCGGGCGAACGCCGCACCTGCTCCTGAATCATCTTCTGCTTGTTCGGGGGAAGCAGGCGTGGTGCGCCGGTTTCAACTGCGGTTCCTTGGGTCGACTGGGACGAGGCCGGAGCAATCGAACCAAATGCGACCACCCCGGCGACAACGAGCGACACTGTCGATCTCATGATCGTCCTCCTCACCCCACTGGCCAGCTTAGCACGCCTGCATTGGTCCAGGGCCTCATCAGTCGCAAACCCGGATGCGGCGTACGGTGATTTCGCCCCATGGGTTCTCCCGTCGTTTGATGATCACGCGGCAATCGCTGCCCGGGCCCTGCCACCGACGAGCCGCGACCGGATGGCCCCAAGAGCGCCAACCTGGCACAGGGCGGTCATAGGCCCGCTCCTCCTCAACATAGCGTGCGCCACGATACGCCTGCTCCTCATGGAAGCGAGGCGGCAAGGGACGCTCCTGCGGCACCTCGAAAATCTGGCTGTGGCGGTGGGTTTCCACCTCTGCGTAAGGCTCGTCCCGGTAGTCGGCCGCCTGGACCGCCGTCCCAAAACAAAGACCGGCTAAAACTCCTGCGAGGATCACCGTTGGTGCCTTCATCAAACCCTCCTGACGGTCAGGCCTCATGCGAGCCGACTGTGGGACGCAGGATGATGGAAACGGCGTGACGCCTGTCGGAACGGGTCCTTCAGGTGTCGTTCAGGAACGGAAACGGCAGCCGACCTCTCACTGAGCCGCCAGGCACTGACACTCATGGAGCCTTCAGAACAGTGGTCGGGATCCGCCCGCAAATCCGGAACCTTCCTCGCAGCTTGGCGTTATGTGGGCTCAACCTGATCCGTCAGGCTGACATCAACAATGAAGAGCGGCTGTTCGAGTATCCGCCAAGAATCTGCAAGGGTATCTATGAGACCACTCCCCCGGACCTCGAAGCCAGAGGCTTCACAAGCCTTCACCATCATCCTGGAACGGCTTTACGCCATGGCGCGGCAGACGGACGCCTCGCTTGGCAGTCCCTCGGACCTCGAGGCAACGCTGATCGCACTGCCATCTGAGAACCGCAGCCAGGTCATGTTGGTGCTGGAGAGTGTCGAGAGCCGCGCCACAACCCGCGCCGATCAGGAACTTGCCGATGCGGCACGCTTGGTGCGGAATATTGCCGGTCGGGTTTGGAAGCATCAAGGGCTCGACACGTTGGCGCGAAAGATAGAGCCAAGAAGCTATGGCTTTCCGAATGGGTGAAGGCCAGTTCCGCTGACGCCCCGCCCTTCGCCGCAGCCCGGCATGCAGAAGACGGTTGCTCCATGCGTCGTGCTGCTGTGCCAAACAAACCGGTGCCGTTCGAAAGCTCCAACACGGTAGGATGGCGTGGAAGCGCCAGACCTGCCGATCACAGGGATTCGTCGGGAGAACACTCATCAACATCGAAGAAGCGGAGTGCACCGGGCAGCGGCTTGAACCGGAGCACGCGGGCGTGCCGCAACACGAAGCCATACGGGCCGGAGAACCAGGGTGAGGGATGCTCGGTCACGCAATCGGCGATCTCGACTTCGCCCACGATCCCTCCCCTAGCGAGGTCCTCTTTCCGTGGCAGGCCACCACCGCGGGCGATTGCCTGACACAACCAGTGCTCAGGATTCCGACACGCCTGCTGAAAGATGCTGTAGTCCTCCTGCCGCACGATGGCTGGAGCGTGGATCAGAACGCGCCCGCGCTGCTGGGTCGGCCAGTCTCGGTTCTCGATCTCCATGCCGGCGTGAAAGATCGCCCAGGCAAAGGGCTGGCGCACAGAAAGGGCAAGCGTCATGCGGGTCCATTCACCAGGTCCAAGGTATGCCAGGATTGACGCCCCACGGCCTATCCGGTTCCCGGTCCTGTCATGCTCCAGACAGAGCACCGCAGCTCCGCCCTTGCATTGATGCTCAGGCCGCGTAAGCCTCCAACTCTTCTGCAGGATGCCGCCGAACGAGTTGACCGATCACGCCCACCAGTTGGTGCGGTCGATAAGGCGTGCGCACGCAGGGAGCCCCGCTGACTTTCTCGGACTCCCTCAACCTGAATGGCATTCGTGACGTGTAGATCACCTTGAGATCGGGATCAGACACACGGGCGCTCTTGGCGAGGGACAAACCGTCATCAGCCTGACCAAGATCCGTATCAATGACCAAAACACTGATGCGTCGGTTCGTGCGCAGCAGATCCCGTGCCGCTTCCACGCTGCTGGCCGTGATGATCTCGAGACCATAGCCGGCGAGATGACTGGATGTCGTCATGCCCGTCAAACGATCCGGGGGAACAAGCAATACAAGCGGCTGTCGGCTCATGACGGAATACCTTGTACGGAGCGCGTGGAAACGCACCCTGAAATGGAAAGCTTGTTTGGAAATCAGGCACCTGAGAAAACTGCCACAGGGCCGGTTGAGGTCATCGTCGGACAACAGGGTTAACGAGACGTTAACAGGGACTGGGATCAGGCTGTGCCGAGATGAGTCATAACGAAGGCGATAGGTGCAATGGCAACCGGCTTACATCACATGCCGCCGAATGAGGCGGTTCTCTGACGGAGTGGAGTCGCCACTGTGAGATTGACCTGATTGCAGGTTTACGCCGGGCTATGCGTTCACGCGCAATCCTCGTCACGAGAGGAGCGATAGGCGCTCCGCCGTCATGACGCGGACCTGTTGAAGGAAGTGAGGGGCAGCAAATCTGTGATCGGGCCGCGTCGCAATCGTCTCAGCAACAGGCAAGAAAAAGCCGGGCCATGGGCCCGGCGAAGTTGAGGTTCGACATTTGGGTCAAAACCTTCCAGAGGGAACGGCCGATGCGGCAGCGCCGGGAGGAAGAAAGCGGTGCCGCGTTGATATCAGCCGCTGCTGATATCGTTGACTCGCCGTGTCTGAGCAAGCTGACGAGCTTCATGCAAGGGCTGCGCGCCAGACATGACGTCGAACTCACAAAAGCCATACATGGGATCTGTTGAGACCGGTCATCGTACCATTGTCATGACGCTACTAAAGGGTGGGTCTCTGTTTGGATGAGCGTTCTGCAGGAACACCCCCCAACATACATGCTTTCTGAGCGGCCCCGAACTGCGCTCACACCTGAGCAAGGCCGTCTGACCTGGATCTGCTGTGGCCTCAATCAACTTGCCAACGGTCCTCAATGACCTGGATTCGGATCTCGATAAGGTCAGCGAGAGCGCTGTCGGGGGTGAGAGCCCGAAGATCACAGGCGAGCTCTCTGAGTTCAGCGAGAGTCGCGCCTTCGGTCAGGGTCCGTTCGGCCATGCGTAATGCTTCTGAGAAATCCATGAGTGAACGCTCCTGTTTCAGAATCAGCCAGGAGGAAAGCGCCGGAATACGGCATCGATGAGCCAGCACTTGAACACTTCAGTGATGCTCTACTCCACGACAATTACCTCTCGCTCTGCTCGTTGAGGCATGAGCTGTGCAGCATCCGCTCCCCATGAGTGGACCAAAGCGCTGCCTGGATCACTGAGAATCCGGCCTCCACAACGGTGAGCTCTCACGATGGCTCATTGACACGATCATCTAAGCCGACCGTCCCATTCCTGGGGCAGAACACCTCGCGTCGATCAACTGATCTCGCGATTGCGCCGCAGGACGTCAGGTGCGACACATCTCGCGACTACCAAAGAGGGCGGACAGGATTAGCCGAGTGGATAGAACTCGCGTTTACGAGAAGGAGCCTCACGGCGGACAGGCTGCCTCACCGAGCGGCGGTTGTCCTTGTAGCTCGAGTAATATGATTTCCGGTTGCTGCGGTACGCACGGGTGCGGCGCTGGTCCGTGCTCGCACCGATCACACCGCCAATCACCCCGCCGACGGCCGCGCCGATTGGACCACCAACAACTGCCCCTGCCACCGCACCGATCCCGACGCCGACAGCTGTGCGATTCTGGGCCGAGGCGAGAGACGGGAACATCGTGAGCGCGGCCAATGAAGCCAATGTGATGACGGTCTTGTGCATGGAGGACCCCCTTGTTGATTGCCCGGGCTAACTCAGCGCCAGGGGCATGGTTCCAGCACACACGAACGTCAAACCGATGGCGATCAAACCGGATGGTGGTGCTTACGACGATGCTCGATGATCAAGCCTGCCTCTTCGTACAGCTGCCGTTAAGGAACCCCACTTTAAAACTTCGGCCATCATGATGAACCATAATGACTGATGCTGTTCTGGAGCACTCTTCTCACACTCCTGATCTCCGGGCTGATCCTCGGACCATTTGCCAGCAGCGCACCCGAGTGGGCCGGCCAAACGGCGATCTTCGCAGCGGTCGTGGCCGTTT
Source organism: Microvirga arabica (assembly GCF_016811235.1). Classification (GTDB taxonomy): domain Bacteria; phylum Pseudomonadota; class Alphaproteobacteria; order Rhizobiales; family Beijerinckiaceae; genus Microvirga; species Microvirga arabica. The sequence goes on along the minus strand of NZ_JAFBID010000026.1, from coordinate 18,491 downwards.
TCGTTCTCTCTGCCTTGCCGAAACGTCAGGGTCTCAAGCGGACAAGCCCAGCGGCTAGCACGATCGGCTTCTGTATGGCGCTTGCGGGCCGGCTCACGATGTGAGCCCGGCGCCCCCCGGACAGCCAACTTCAATGGGTTTGATCTCTGCATTACAACCGACGCCGAACACATTCCCGATCATACGAGCCACGAAGCTACTAGCGGCCGAGGATCAGGCCTGCTCAGCCCGCCTGGAGGTGTGGCGAAGGCGCCGCTGAGGCGAGTAGCAATGTCGCCCCAGAAGGAGAAAGGCGGCAGGACCACCCACGTCATCCGATCCGGCAGCATCGTTCCAAGTGGAGAGATGCGCGAGCCGGCACTTTCAGCGCGGAGCCAAAGAATGCCGGCAGGCTGAAGTGAGGCTGCTTAGCTGGCCTGGGCTTGAACGGTTCCGCGCTCGGCCGTCCACCGGCCGGTGCATCCAAGCATGGCCAGACGCCATGTCCCGGAGCCGGAACTGGCCCGCAGGCGGCCCGACGCTTGCGCCTGCGCGATGCTGCGCTGAACGCTAAGCGTCACGCTGCCGTCGCGCCCCACGCCGCCGGACACACTCGCGCCCGCAGCCGAGATCGGACGCACGCGGCCATCCTCGACGGCGATGGTGTAGTGGTAGCTCGCATCACAGCTCCCTGCCTCCGTGACCAGGCGGACACTCCAGGTGCCATCGTAGGAGGCCGGCTTTGCCGGGGCTGCGGCCGCTTGGCCAACGAAAGCCGCGCCTGCGCTCAAGACGAGCGCGGTGACAAACTTCTTCTTCATTGTGGGTCTCTGCTCCCAAATCCAGCCAGCGATGGTGTCTGCCCATCGGTCCGGCCGCGTTTTCCCGAGATGGTCTGACAATCTCACACAGGCTGCGCAATCCTGAGCCAGCCGAAGGATGGAGTTCTGTCGTTTCTGAAGTCAGGTTCGGCCCGGCTGTACTTGTTGCTTCGTGCTTGCCCGGGCGGCTCACCCTAGGTGGGGCCGGGATCCGGCGGCCGCAAGAGCAAGCATCCGGAAAGGCCCACACATTTTCGGGCATCATTAAGAGTCTGAAGTCGTCGACGGGTGATCGTGTTTTCATCACACATCGATAGGCTGCGAGGTGAACGGATGTGCTTTCAACGGGGATCACCCGGACAACCAGCGCCCCGGGATCGAGATCAACGCACGGCGGCTTTTAAGCCGCCTCGAGGGAGACCCGGCAAAATGCTCCCGAGGCCCATCCTGGCTCGCCGAGGTCGGCAGATGGTGAGGCCTACCGTCGCCGCACTGCGCGCCGGCGGTTGTCGCCCTGAACCTCGTCCACAGCGCCGCCAGGCGCTCCCGCCACAGCTCCGGCGCCCGCACCGACGACCGCCCCAACGGGGCCACCGACCACTGCGCCGGCTGTGGCTCCAACGGCCGTGCTTGTTGTTTGCTGCCGGGTAGAACAGGCTCCGGCAAGGAGACACAAGATCGTGACGTATGCGAGTTTTTGCATGAGGTCCCTCCACATGGTCCGACCGCGACCTTCCAAGAGAACTTCAGAGTGGCTCCAAAGTTCGCGGGGCAGGCCGGGTGAGGGAACTCACGGTATTGCTGGGCCCTACCAGATTCGGCATGTGCTACTGGCCGCTTCAACAGACGCTTAAGGTTTCTTGCCTCGTGCGGCAGGGGAGCTCGTGCGTCTGGGTTCAACAAGCACAGTGGTATCAGTTGTCGTCTCGTCCTGGTGCCCCTGGAAGGGCATGGCGGCCCATATCTTCGCAGCTTTGATCTGGAAAAAGTCGGCAGCCGCCCGAACGGCTGGATCCGGCGAGAATGCCTTCAAACTTTGAAGCATCAGCACCAGACGACGACGGAGAACCCACGGAAGCGCAGCCAATGTGTCGTCCACGCTCAGGCGCGCGTGCCCTTCGATCCCGGCCTGATCGGCTATCTCTTCGATCCGGCTCTGGACGGCGCTCAGAGCCGCAGGGGTCAAATCATCGGTCATTGAAACAACGCACGCCTATACTGCAACTTGCCCCGGCAACGGCTCGCAAAGGGCTTTCGTTCCCCATCCACGCCAGATGCGGCAAGTCGTCCAAAGGGAAAACGGCAAATCCGATACGGCTGTTGTGAAAATCTGCTCCAATGGAGGAATATTCACCCGGCAGGCCCAGTTGAAAATGCTGGCGTTTTCTTAGGCTGAGCCGCCGTTATCCAACAGTTAACTGTACTTTCGAGATGGTTGCCTCGATCAATTCAGAGCTGCGTTATGCGACATGACCGAAGCGAACAGGCCCCTTGTTCCCGATCACTCTACGCGACGTGTTCCCAACTTGGCGTAAGCGCGCCCGCACTGGAACGCAGAGCTTCATCCAGATCGCAGGGGTTCGCTCCACATCTCACATAGAGATCGGTATGCAGTCTCGTTAATGGTCGCGGCGCAAGATGAGATTGCAATGAGTCCGTCTGCCGAAGCTCATGTCTCCGGTTATCAAGCGAGCTGCCTTGAGGCGCTGGCCTACCCCTTACGCTTCCTGATCAACGGGCGCCAGAGCGCCCGTTGACCGTAGCGGCAACCTCAGGCTCCGGCAGTGCATCGCGCAGCCAGGGATCCGCTGCAGCTCTCCCTTGCTCACGCAGAAGGATGAGGAGGTCCCAATCGGTGTTCTTGATGCTGTGATGGCTGAGATCGCCGACATAAGTGTCTGCCGAAAGATGGTGCGGCTTTAGGCGTCGCAGCTTGCGTCCAAGCGCTGTCGCTTGAACATCGGCTTGGCCACAGAACTCCGTCATTGTGAACAATGCCTCAAAGTCCTTCTGCAAGGATCCATTGAAGGTGATCTAATTCAGTCTCTGGTCAGATGCCTCGTGATTGGCCGCCACAGGCGTGAACGAGTTCAGAACGAGCAAGGCCTGTGGGATAGCTCAACACGTCAGGAAAAGCCAAGCGGGGCCCTGGCTGACAAAGCAGCCAGGGCCCCGCTTGGACGAGCAAGCTTGGTGGATGCTCCCCCTCCCAGCGGCTCAGGCTATCGCGGCAGCCGTCCGGTGGAAATCAAGAAGCTTACCGCCGCCCGCCGCCATTGCCGTTGCCATTCCCGCCACCGTTGCCACTGTTACCGCCTCCATGGCCGCCACCGCTGTTTCCATTGCTGTTGCCTCCCCGATCACCTGTATCGCCGCGGCCCTGTGAACCACCGCCGAAGTCACCGCCATTGGGGCTCTCGCCGGCACCTCCTACGCTGCTGTCATTGCCGGGATTGCCGGCTCCGCCCTGGTTTCCACCACCGCCGCGACCACCATTGTTGCCGCCCCTGTCGCCGGCATCGCTGCGGCCGTGGGAGCCGCCACCGAAGCCGCCGCCATTCGGGCTCTCGCCAGCATTGCCAGCGCCCTTGTCGTTGCCCGGATTGCCACGGCTGCTGCTGTCAGCGCCTCCACCGAAGGTCCCACCACCTGCGAACGATCCGCCATTATCGGCTCGGCCTGATCCGGAGCCTGCTGCAACGGAAGAGGCCCCTGCGGCCCTCGCAGATGCCGCAGGGCCTGTCGAGCCGGAAGCGAACCAACCACCAGCACCCGGCGCCCTGGCAGGAGCCACGGACCCTGCTGACGCCCGCCCGAGAGCCCCTGTCGTCATGTCATCCCGGTCGACCCGATTGAGACGGTGCCGAGCCTGGGGAAGGATGGCACAGCGGCAGACCTCGTGGCCTCTCACAATGCGAAGGCGGCAGTTGCCGTACATGGAAGGGTTGGCGACGGCGGGCTGGCACTGCTGACCCGGTCGGATTGCTTGAGCGTGAGATGAGGTTGAGAGGGCGACAAACAGGGCAACGCCGGACAAAGCAAGAGCGTGCGAACGCTTCATAGTTCACCTTCAGTAAGCAGTAACAATGAGAGCTGACTGCAGGACAGCAGCCAAGCTGCCTAGACTACGCCCAGTGAAGAACATGGTTCCGGCGCAAATGCAGGTAATTTTTGACGTCTTGAGCAACAAACTAGTCGGGCATTAACTCTATATACATAATCATCTGCTTTTCTATAGTTAATTAAACATTAATTGCTCTGCTTCTTCAGAAGTGCTTTGTATTGAGAATTGGTCCGTAGTCACAGATTTGCCTATAGCGGCGCAAAGACAGGAGCTCCGCTGGGATGAGCAATCATCAACCCCAAACAAGCATTTCTGGACAGCATCGTTTGCAGAGTCGGTTTCAGATGAGAGTTGAGACCCAGAGCACCAGCTCGGTTGCAGCCTTGCCGAAGGCCTCATCGAGACCCACCGCCGCCGCTGCTGCGTCAGTAGCCCTGACGGGAACGCCTTCCTGCAGAATTCGCGCACCAACAATTCGGCCATCCCCGCCCAGGATTTTGGCCGTGAACTCCACCTCTGCCCTAGGTTCCGGCGTCAGGCTCACCTGAAAGCTGCGGATGTCGATCACAAGCTGATAGTCGGCTGCCAGGCCGTCGATCGGCCGCGCAACAGTCTGCACATAGTCGGCGTTCTCGAAGCTCTGGATGATTTTGGCCTGCAGGAGCTTCGGCAGGCTGTCGCTCCATTGCGCGTCCAGCGCCACGCTCTCCCCCGCTCGTGGCCGTATAAGGATCTTCTGCGTGTCGAACAGGACGAGGGCCGTCGGTTCGGGTATCACCAGCTGTCCGCCCATGGTCTTGTCGTGCGGGGGAAACTCCCGAGGCGCCGTCAAGTCGTAGGTCGGCGCCGGGGCTTTTGCAGGGCCTCCACCACCGAGACGTTCAAGCGCCTCCAGGATCCCGTCCAGACGATCGGAGTTGCGCGCCAAGGCTCCCGAGAAGGTGCTGAGATTGGAGATGGTGTCGCGCAGCGGCTCGGCAGTCTCCGCCATGAGGCGGTCGAACCGCTGCAACGCCTCGCGTGCCGCCTGGCTCAGGTCCTGGGTCGCGGCCAGGTCCGCCACGAGTATGGCCGTACCGTCGCCAGAACTCAGTGGCGGCGACGCTGCCGTCCCGCCTTCGAGTGTCAGCGATGGTGCGCCCATGAGGCCCTGGGCTTCGACGCCGACCCGGGTATCGGCCCTGACCGGGGTCCCCTGATCCAGAGCGATTGTTGCCATGACCTGGCGGGGATCGTTCCTATCAAGTTCCAGTTCAGTCACCACGCCGGCCGGGATGCCATTGAACAGGACCGTCGAGCCGGGCTGCAATCCAGTGACTGGGCTCTCAAAGCGGACGCGATAAACCGCACGCTCGCCGAAGCCGCCTGCGCTGCGGAGCCAGTACGCGAACGCAAAGGCAGCGAGGACCACACCCAGTGTAAACAGCCCAATCAACGCATACCGCGCCCGCGTCTCCATGGTCCGGCCTCACCTCGGGTGAGATGCATATCGTCACTCGCTACTCACAACTCCGCCCTATGATAGCAGGTCCGGGCCTGTCGGCAGCCCTCCCCTAACGTGTGCGGCTGAGGTCGACCGAGACCTGCGACAGCTCGGTCCCCTGGGAGCGGATACTCACCGTCTGGCGTGATCCGCGGGTGCTCATCGCAATTCCGGCCGAGAAGCCAGGACCTTCCGCGACAGCATCGATCCGGCCCGTGTTGACGCGGCCAGAGATCCTCCCCGAGAGGTTGCGCGTGGTCTCCGCCCATGAGCCTCCAACGCGGCCCCCGTCGTAGTTGATGTCCGTCCGCAGCTCGAAGGTATAGCTGTCGCTGCCACAGCGAAGGTTCTGCCGTAGGTTATTGCCGGCGGATGCCACAGCATAGGCGGCCTGGCAGCGGAGGCGCTCCGTGGTGCCGTTCGACAGCGCAATCGTACCGCTGCCCGTCCAGGATCCGGCAAAGCCGGCAAAGGGGCCGGGTGAGGACGCGCTGCTCTGCGCACGGACTGATGACCCAAGCAGCAGGAACACGAGCGCGCCCGCAAGCAGCCCGTGTGCACGCGCGAGGGTGTCATTCCGTCCTTTCGGCACAGCTCGGCCCTTGTTCATGCCGTATCGCCGCAGCGTAGCGCGAGCACCCCAGGTTGGCGATGCGGCACGAGTGACACTGTCCGGAAAAGCTGGCGCGGCCCTGATGGCGGAGCACGAGCTGGGCTAACGCGCGCCCCAGCTGGAGGGACACCCAGTCCCAAGCTGGCACACCTTGTCCAGAAGACTCTGGACGCTATCTCAGCTCGAGCGTGCGGCCCTGATCAACCCCCTCATGGCCCTCGTGCCGGAAAGGCCCCTCTCCCGGGGCCTTTCTTTTTGAATAGCCTTCCCAGCGGTTGCATCAAGCCGTGGGCGTGGTGTCCGCGGGGATTGCAACGAAGAGCCGGTCGAAGTCAGCCGGGGCATGTTGCAGCCCGTCGGCGTCGGTGATGAGGACGTCTCTCACACCCTCGGCGATGAGAGAGCGGGCTTTCTCCACCGCGGCGGCTGCGCTGTCGCAGGTGATTGCCACGGCTCCGTTCCCGGTGTTTCCGGTTACGACAAAGAACATGCTGCCTCCCTTCGGTTGCACACTCAGATGGGTCGTCCGCGGCCCACCCATCTGACGATCACCTCAGCCGTCGAAGACGAGCAGGCCGGTCGATAACAGGCGGTGGTTCAAGATGAGCCATCGACCTATTTCGCGGACGATAAGATGTTGATCCGCCGCAACGGATCACCGCTTGCTCGCGCGCATGGCTTCCCGCTCGGAACGCTCGATCATCTCAATCAACGACCTGAACCTCATCGGAACACCCTGTTGCAGGATACTATCGTAACAAGCTCGGAGCGAATGCCCTATCGTGACAACCAGATTCTCCTTCGAGGAATGAAGGCCGTTCTGGAGAACAGGGTCCCAAGACATCCTTCTGATTGGGCTCATGCCAACTCTCCCAAATGATACCAGGCTTTTCTGACCGTCAGCGCTGACGGACAATTTGAATGGGGAACTCACACGGAACGGGCCAAGTTTCAGCTCTGCATTTCGTGGACATCGACCGGAACTTCAGAGCCAACCGCAACAAAGCAATATTTGTCAGCAACCGAGCGCCTTTCCTCCCTGGATCCTGGTGTGTTGGGTTTACAGGTTTCGGAACATTGGCTTCTGGACCAGGAGCCCGCAGACGGCAACATGACTTCGCCGCCATTGTTCAATCAATACGCTCCAGATGCCTCGAAGGCCTCTCAGCGAGGAGCCAAGCCGGTCACTCCGCCGCAGAGGCCGTTGGGGGGATCTGAAACGCTTCGGCCTCGGCGGGGCGGCATGCTCCCGTCAACGAGCGGATCTTTTGTGCGAGATCTGCCGCCCGGTACGGCTTGTAGAGAAGGTCAATGTTCTCAATCGGCTCGTCGCCGTCCACATAGCCGGTCGTCAGGAGCACCTGAATCTCAGGCATCTCACGCCTGATGAGGCGCGCAAGACCGATCCCGGTCAGTTCGCCCGGCATGCGGATATCCGAGAACACGAGATGGACTCGTCGATCCGCCCTCAGAAGCCGGGCCGCTTCATCGCCGGAAGCGGCCTCCATCACGCTGAAGCCGAGCGAGTGCAGCGTCGAGACCGCCACCTGGCGAACAACGGGGTCATCCTCAACCACCAGAACGTTTTGCCCGGCACCAAACGAGTTCGGCACGGTGTCCCCTGGCTCAGGTGATCGCTCCACGGCACCTCTCACACGAGGCAGGAACATGCGAATGGTCGTGCCAGCGCCCGGCACGCTGTCGACTTCCACGTGGCCATGCAACTGCTGAACGAAGCCATACACCATGCTGAGCCCGAGGCCTGTGCCCTTGCCGCTCTCCTTCGTGGTGAAGAAGGGTTCAAAGACGCGCTGCACGACCTCTGGCGGCATGCCGATTCCTGTGTCGCTGACCGCGATCATGACGTACTCGCCAGCGGCGATGGCCGTGCCTTCTTCCATGAATCGGTTCTCGACGGCAATCGTCAGATCGCCGCCATCCGGCATGGCGTCGCGGGCATTGACCGCCAGGTTGAGGAGCGCCGCTTCGAACTGGGCCCGGTCGACCTGGATCGGCCAGATGGCCTCCTCTGACAAGAGGCTCACATTGACGCCTTCGCCGAGCGTGCGCTGCATCAGATCGAGCAGTTCCGGCAGGAGGGTCTTCACGTTGATGGTCGAGACCTGCAGGGGTTGACGGCGCGAGAAAGCGAGGAGCCGGTAGGTTAAGCCGGCACAATGTTGTGCGCTCTCCATCGCCATCCGGACGCGCCGCTCAGCCTTGTCATTGCCCTGGATCGATTTCTTCAGCAGGTCGAGGTTGCCAATGACAACGCTCAGCATGTTGTTGAAGTCGTGAGCGATGCCACCCGTGAGACGGCCGATCGCCTCGAGCTTGCTGGCGTGCAGCAGGTTCTGCTCCATCTGCTTGCGCTCGGTGATGTCGAACCACATGCCAAAACATTCGCCCGGCCGGCCATCGTCATCGCCCATGAGCACGGTCTGGTCGAGGAAGTGGCGTTCCGTGCCATCGGCACAGCGCCAGCGATACTCGAGGGACGCTGTGCCGTCCTCAGGAAGCCGCTGGAGTTGGGTTAACACCCGCTCCCGATCCTCGGGATTGAGCCGGGAAGCCCAGAAATCCGGCGGCTCAAGAAAGGCCTCAGGGGGAAAGCCGGTGATACGCTCAATGCTCCCGCTCGTGAAGTGGAGATGCCGATGATCCTCCTGCCCGGAGGCGGTGTAGAGTGCGATCGGCAGAGACGCGAGGACAAGGGACTGGTGCTCCTCACGGCGGCGCAGGGCCTGCTCCACCTTCAGCTTCTCGCTGCGCACCCGCAGGTTCTCCATGAGAAGACGGCGCTCTTCTTCGCTCTGCCGGCGAATTTCCTCCGTTTTGCGGTAGAGGTCGACGAAGATGTCGACCTTCGACTTGAGGATCACGGGTTCGATCGGTTTGAACACGTAGTCGACGGCGCCCGCCGAATAGCCGCGGAAGACGTGTGCCTCGTCCTTGTTGTGGGCGGTCAGGAACAGGATCGGCACCCGCGCGGAGCGCGGACGGTTGCGGATCAGGCTTGCAACCTCATAGCCGTCGAGCCGCGGCATCTGCACGTCAAGGAGAATGACGGCGAAGTCTTCCTGCAGGACCTGGCGCAAGGCTGCCTCGCCGGAATCGGCCGTGACGATCTCGAGCCCAGGCGAGCGCAGCATTTCTTGTGCGGCCATGAGGTTCCTGCGATCGTCATCGACCACCAGGATCTTCGCGAGGATGGGCTCAGACGAGGCATGAGCCAGACCCGGAGGGAACGCGCTCGGGCTTGCCCTCATCAACTTAGCATCTTCCATCATCACCTCGGCCCGATCTTGAGGATCTTATCAGGAAAGACCTTCCTGTCTGCTGCATGGCAGTTGAACCAGTCATGAAGGTCGGCAGGTAGTGCCCCGGCGGGCCAGAGCGTGACAGATAGGCCCTTTCGCTCTTCTGATCCGGGCTGGTCAAGGTCCAGTGCTGGTCCGGAGAGAAGCGTGCTCCGGGGACGCTTATCACCAGAGCTGTCAAAGGTATGGGAGCGCTTTACCGCAAGACGGCGAGCAGACAAAGGGCCGGCATGCAGATCAATCCGGAATGTCTCTGGCATGCAGCCGCTCTCGATCGCATCATCTGCAGAGATCGGTCCGAAACTCTCAACCAGAAATTTACAAAGATCAGTATGCTACCACCTTTGGTCGAGACTGTTGGGCCAGCGATCAGTAGCGTGGGATGACTGGCCCAAGGGCTACTCGCGCCAACCGGTCGTCAACGTCGCCAAGCATACTGAAATGTCGTTCGTGGGTTGCCGGAGCAGCCAAAGAGCGTTAGCAACGCTTCCTCACCGTCTAATTGCCAAGCCACTTCGGAGGAGCCTCAATGCCCCACGAAGCGTATTGTATTGCATATCGAGATAACCGCTGGTCTGTCCTTCATCGTGGCCGGGATCTCGGTGCATTTTACCTTCGCACCAATGCCTTGAAATTCGCGGTCAGGGCCGCGCACTCATCGACGGCGCAGAACTGCCCCAATGTGTACATTCTCGACCGCAGCGGGGATTTTTATACCGTGTGGAACGGGGGCAAGGACCTCATCAGCTTGGTTGCTTAGAACCGCAGCACTTTACAGCCTCGCTCGCTAATCGGGCGGACACGCGACCCAAGTGCGGAGGAGCACAAGCGTGGGAGCTTGTTTTGGCTCCATCCCTCGATCTATGCCACGACCGTGCTGGCGCTCCAGCTTGAGCGGCGATAACCTCGCAAAGCTCGCCTGACATGTGCGTGAGGCACCCGTCTTTTCGAGGTGCCACACCGATCGAGCAAGCCCTGGCTCTCGCCATTGCCCTGGTGCGATCCTCGCCAGTGGTGTCCTGCTTAGATCACCACGACGTTCCGGAGCACGGAGGCGAGCAAAATCCTGTCAAGCGGCACGCAGAGCCACGAGCGTAAAGCACGCTTTCGGCTCTTGCTGCTCCAATCGCCTCATTGCTCCCGCTAGTCGAGAACAGAAGCGTAGGTGAGCCTCCATGAGGAGACGCTGCTTCTTGGCCTGAGGTTGAGCACCCACGTGACTGTCGCGCATAAATCTCTCGGCGGCAGCGTGAAGATCGTCCGCAGCCGCTTCAAGGCCTGGATCCCGTTCGAGCATACTGATCAGGTCGACAAGGAGCGATGCCAGATCTCTGACGTGGATCGCTCCGCCGCCCTTTTCAATCCCGGACAGCACTCGTTCGATCGTGCCAAGCTGTTCGTTCACGCGTTTGATTGAAATCATGAAGGCCATAGGTTGGTGCCATCGGAGCGGACTCAGCCGTCGGCCCCCTGCTGGCAGTATCGAGAGAATGCGCCGGTATGGTTAACCAACACTTACCAGACTCGTCGCCTCATCGTTTTTGGCCCGCAGCCCTTGGAAGTGAGATCAAGAGCGGGAGGCTGGATCACCGGGTCTGCCGGAGTTCGGCAGCCAGGCTCCACGCCGTTAACCACCTTGTTGATGGCATGTTCAATCGGGTCGCCTCGAGCGCCTGCTGACCCATGTGAACGGAACCCTCGGGTCGGAACTCACGAATGGATTTGTATGTTCACTCACAAGCAGATCTGGGCCGCTTTTGACGCCATTGCCGAGGCCGAGGGGATCTCAGTTTCTGCTTTGAGCAAGAGGGCCGGCCTAGATGCAACCGCCCTCAATCCCTCGAAACGCTTCAGCCGAAGCGGCCGTGAACGATGGCCATCCACCGAAACACTTTCCAAAGTTCTCAGTGCGGCCGGCATGGATCTAAGGTCCCTCGCGGATATCATCGACAGTCTTCCCACGGACGACACGCCGGGCGAATCGCAGCAGGGATCAAAGGCCAAAGCGAAGAGGCTCCGGCGCAGGTGAAATCATCGCGAGCATCCGTCCCGTGTTCGAGGTACGGTAATGTCTACGGGACAGGTGCATTAGGAAGCTGCAGTCAGTATCCGTGCAGCAGCCTTCATGCCCTCCTGGCCCGCGCCAGGTTGCGCTCACTCCGCCGCCGAAGTGAGCGGGCCAACTCTCTTGCGAGATCAACCTCGAGATCCACAGTGGTGCTCTCTGCGCCTTCATTGGAGATTGAGCTTGCTGTCGGCTGGAGAGCCGCCGTGTCGGACCTTCCATTTCCTTCAAGCGATGGTTTGTCCATCGGTGCTCGAACTGAGGAAATGCTTGACGGACTCACGATCATTGGCGCCCCAACGGAAGGGACCGCTGCCGGGAGCGTAGGCGCAACAGACCGGCTCTCGAGAGCATCCAGCAAGCTGTCGAGCGCCAGGTTTGAGAGTTCAACATCATGCTGCTCTGGAAACCCCTGAAGAGCCAAGGAGCGATTTAGATATCTCGCATCATCCGTTACCTCAGGTCCGAACCACGGCGGGGGAGTGAACGCCTCCGCCCCAACGTCGGCTACGAACTCTACCGAGATCAGGTCGAGCGGCTCCGAACTCACGAGATGATCGGTGAAGATGGCTTGTCCAGCGACAGGGAGTTTGGACCGCACGTATCCGAGCTTGCCAGCGACAAAATCCAGGAGTGCGGCTGCGTGGGCGTGCGGGATCTCCGTGTGTTCCTCAACCGGCGCAGCGCCAGGGTCCCTTGTGACAAGCACAAGATAGACCTTTCCGCCGGCAAGGTGGACATGCACGCTCCGCTCCAACTGGTCGGGGAAATAGCCCTCGATAATCCTTTCGCCACTCCGCTCCTTGCGAATGAGCCGGGCCAATGAAGGTGCGATCAGAAAGCGTCGAGTCGGCATGCTGCCCCCCTGTTTGGTTGAATGTGTCACTGGGCTATTCGCCCAACAGGCGCTATGCCGCCCGCAATGAGGTGCCTGCGCGGCGATGATGATGGTGGAGCCAAGGCTTCAGAGACTGCCAATTCGATCTTTGAAAGATTGGGCTTTCTCGTAGGCCTTTCAGTGTTTCACGAGGGATGAACGTTCCGGTTGACCAATCCTGCTCTCATTGCCGCGTCGTGCGCCGACGTTGCCAGAGCGCCGGTGTTGTCGCCGTAGGCGTTTCATGAGAGCGATGGAGGCAAGCATCGTGCGTTCAAGCTGGCTCAGAGTAGCATCAGCATCAAACGACGGGGACAAATTCTTTCGTTCCAGCTTCATCTCGCGTCTGGTTCCGTTTCTTGTTTGACATCCAAGACTGATGAGGACAGTCATCGGGCGGCAACTAAGCGGTGCAGTACGGCTGGATTGTGGCGGGCCAGGCTCACTGGCTTTGACCAGACGTTGAACTCGACCCGCCGATGTGACGAGAATCGCAGCTCAATCGGAGTCTTTCGTCCGGATGAGGGTGGATGATGTCGAGGCATGCCATATAGTTGCCACATTCCTTAACCGAATCTAACCCTGACTGGGAACAGGAATATGTGATGGGTAGGATGTTCACGACGCTCGGGGCTTCAGTTGTCGTCCTCGCAACCCTTACCAGCAGCGTGGCAGCGAAAACTGTCTTCTACGAGATCAACGGCCAGCGTTATTCGTACGACACCAACAATCGCCAGCAGGCGACGGCTGCCCGTCAGCAGATTGAGGCGGCAAAGGCCGTTGAGTCAGCCCAAGCGAAGGCGGCAGCAGAACGCGCGAGCAATCCTCTGGTTGCCATCTTCGGGTCGCAGGCACAACGAGAGGCTGCCGAGGCTCAGGCGCAACTCGAGAAGATCATCGCGGACCAGCAGCAGGTTGCCGCAGCCCGCAAAACTCAGCGAGCGGTGCCGACTGCTAAAGATGACAGTGTCGCAAAACCAGCTGGCGAAAAGGCTGGAGAACCAGCCGAAGGCAGCGAGCGTCAGCAGACGGCCCTCCGCGGTGCAGTCGAACCAGCCAAATCTGATAATGCCTCGAAAGCCGCAATCAAGTCGATCTCCCTTGATGCCGAGACCGGCATCAAAACAGTTATCAGAGTGGATGGCTCGATCCACGAGGAGCTGTTCGATCCGAGTGTTCTGTCAACGCTCGACCCCGATCAGCGCTCTGCAAGCGCGATAAGCAGTGTGGCCGGGACCGGTCAGCCCTATAAGGGCTCACCGGATGACACAACCGGTTCCACCAGCCTGCACAGAGCCACGCTTGGGCTGAATGCAGGTGCTGACCTACGTGGCGGACTTCTGGCGAACTAAGAGCGATCCCCGGAACTCAACCATGCTGCCGCGTCAGAGCAGCCTGATGGCCGCGAGATCACAGGTTCGCGGGAGCTCTTCTCACGCATCAAGCGGCAAAGCGAAGATTGCCGTGCAGCCAGATGCTCCGCCGACCTGGTTTAAGTGGCTGGGCCGCCGACAGGTGTTCACGGAAGCGCTGATGCGCATGAACCAGCAAGCGCAGCTTTCGCGCGATCGGCTGTGAACACGCAGCCCGGTCCGCAACCACAGCCTCCGCGGCAGCGTACAGGTCCCCCGTTGCGGCCTCAATGCCGGGATTTCGTTCGACCAGTCCCATCAGCTCAAGGAGCTGTTGCTGCAGGCTGTACAAAGCGTCCTCCCCACCTCCTTGCTGGATCGTCAGCAGGATTGGGTGAAGCCGGCTGAGCATCTCGTCGACTGCGTTCTCGAATGTGGCTTCCGTCATGGCCATCACCCCATAAGTTCGAATCGGCAAACTGATTTGTCAGCAGGCTGGCTCGCGCAGATTGCCGAATGGTTAAGCGGCGGCGACCAAGTTCGCGTGAGCGTGCGCTCCAGCCAGCCGATACAGTCTATCACGCAGTGGAGACGGCTCTTTGATCGGTTCTATCGCTGCGCTATGACCGCGACAGGAGACCAGATCCGCTGGAGGATGGGTGCAGCCACAATCCCGCTGATCAAGGCAAGGGCGGCCACGATCAGCCCTAGGCGTCCGTACCAGATTGCCCGTTCCCTGCGTCGCATGCGAAGCCAATCGTTTGTTGCGCTCCCTGCAGTTATAGGCCGTGATCGCCGCCAGCCAACAGCTTGACGTTCGTCGAAGGGCATCACGGTGGACGCATACACTTCCCATTTCCGGGAGGGATTCTAGAGCGGAGCCTGTATCGGGCGTCGAGAGCCGTGGCAAAAGCCATCGCTACTAAGAGCGGGATGGAAGCGGGCGTGCGACAGCACTCTCAGTGAATGTCTCCGGCGAGATCGCTTGTGGGAGCAAGATCAATTCGGCAGATCCGGGAGAAACAGCCTTTAGTCAGTCGACGCCTTCGCGGCGACCGGGAGATCGAAATCCAGAGAGAGGGAGGGACCCACCGGCTGAACCGGCAAGGCCTCGGACTTCGCCCACAGGTTTGCCGCCCGCTCAAGCAGGATTGTGCAGGCAGTCTGGAGTTCCGGGTCCGTCGCAAAGGCCTTTCGGCTCTGGAGAGCGAGCACGACGCGACGGCGATAGAAACTGGGGAGGGCTACCAGGGTCGCTTCGATCGAGGAGCGCTGAGACCCTCTGATCTCAGCCTCTTCGGCGATCTGGTCGATCACCGCATGAAGATCACCGAGGTGGAACGCCAGATGCGATGAACGGTTATCGAGTGAGTTCGTCACCAGTCCTGTCCTGCTTTTGGCCCGCGGCACACGATTGGGCAGATAATAACCTATGTAAGCAGCACCAGGTTCCGACAGCGCTATTCACTGCGGCAACTTGACCGTTCGGGCGGAACAGCTGTTGCTAAGCCACGCGCCGGCCCAGCAACGGCTGTTCTCAGGCTGCCCCGCGAGTGCGGGACTGCAAGAGCACTTGATACGCCTCGAGCAGGCGCCTGCCTGCCCTACCCCGCTCCCGCTCGTGACCCGAAACCCGAGACGTGGAGCACGAGTTGTGAGGGGCTGCCATCAGGGTCCAGTGCCACAAGCCTTCGCCGGGACCATGTTCGATCCGGTAGACGCGGCCAATGACCTGATCCCCGTCTAATGCGGTGAGGTCCTGAGGCTGCCAGAGAGCGTCAGGGATGGCATCGCGGGTCAGCTTCCATGAGATTTGCATCCAACCAGTCTCCTTCTGACTCCGTTACGCTACGGGCTTGGAGCGAACGACAACTAGAAGGTCCGTTAGCTCACATCCAACATCCGACAGTGGAACCAGAGCCCGCTCAGACACAGTCCGCACACATCCGTGGCGGCGCGACCATCGGGCAAGGCCTAGGAGAATCAGGATCAGCAAGGGAAAGCACCTTTCTGCTGGTGACCGACGCAAGCATCGGCGCGCCGCAAAATGCAGCTCGATAAGGGGCCGCCCGGAGGGCGACCAAAGATGAGGCAGACCGCCAGTATCGAAAATCACGCTGGCTCGATTGAATCTAGAGCGTACCGGATCGACAGAAAGTGCAGCGACGCCGACCCGCCCATGAACTGGGAGCATGGAATACTTTGAACGCGTTTACACCTTGTTAAGGATTACTTCCGTCGAAGAGCAGTCTGCACCATGCCTGTCCCTCAGAGCAGCATTGCCGACTGACGAGACCACCAATCAATCCATCGGCGCTTGGTCCAAGGACCGGAAGCATCTCCGAAGGCATTATGCTGATCAGATATCTCAGCAACACACGGCGTGAACCCTGCAAGATGCGACATGGCTGGAGGAGGTTCGTAGGGGTTCCGTCAAGCAGTCGCCGTTACGTCGCTCTCAGGCCGTGCCACGCGACATTGTCTGCCTCCAAGCGCCCTGTTGAACACAGGTTGTTCCAGGGGTACTGCCCCTCGTTGCCCAGGGCGCTCAATCCGTTCAGGCTGCGAACAACTCGCATGGTCCTCTCCCCATGTGCAACCGAGAGGCAACAGGAAGGGGCACGAATCCCCCAGCGGTCCCGGGCCTCACCTGAGCGGAGAGGTGTTTGGGAAGCTCATGGCAGAGGCGCTTCAGTTCCAGAGGGAGAACAACCCCTAAATCCCCACTCTTGGACAGCCCCACACTGATTGATTTGTCAGGCCTTGGCTGTGCTGGAAGGAACACAGAGGGGCTGAACGCAATCGATCAGATGCTGGCCAGCAGAAGGCTTGCCCCGACGAAGGAAGTGACAGAGGCCGTAAAGAGGATCGTTGCCCGCTGAAGTGATGGGCCAGGGTCAGCGAGGCCCGTTGAGACTGAAGTGGTGTCTTGAAGGTGCCCCGAGATTTGAGGGTGCTGCATCGACCTTTCCTATCTTATGACTGACGACGTATCGTCAGCAAACGCAGATGGTTGGCGGCCTATTTCCTCGCAGAAATCACAAAAATATCCTGCAGTCGCCCGAACCTGAGAGGACCCAAGCGCATGTGGTCGACTGTCTCTCCCTGTCAGACACCAGTTTGATAGTCCTTCCGCTTCTCTGGTCGAAAGGACATTCTCACGCCAGCTTGCCTTCGTAGAATAGGCTGCTTCTCAGCCGAAGGATTTCGTGCATGCCGTCTGCCTTGCCTGAGCTGAAGAGCTTGCGTGGATTGCCTTCTTCAGGTCCTTCCTGGCATCAGCAGCCCGCTCATGCAACTTGTTCGATATTTCTCGCACCATGATCTCAGACAGGATAAACTTCGCTGATCCCGACTTGAACTGAGACATCCGAGCAAGCAGCCCACTTTCGAGCCGCAGGCCGTCTGCAACGAAGATATTCGTGTCCAGGGTAATCGCGTCGTCCTGCATTCGACAGGTCCATAGATGTTCGCCGCTCGGAATATCAGATTCCGAGGCTTTTCACAGATCCCGATATCCTTGCTGGCGCAGCTCCTCGGCAATTTGGGGCCAGCGCAAGATCTGCTCCTGATTGAGCGCCGGCATTATCAACCAAACGCAGCTTTTCCTTTCCAGCTAAGGTTTTGCGTGAGATTCTGATCTCGTGTTCGATGGCAGGATCGGGAGGTCGCAATGGATCTGCCTGTGCGTGAGGTACTGGCGAGGATCACCACGGTGCCAGACATGGTCCGAGCCTTCCGGGACGAGGACCATTGCCGGCGCTTGCTCGAGGCGATGATCTGGCCTAACGGGAGGATTTGCCCCGCCTGCGGCTACCGGCGGTCCATCGCACTGATGGGCAGAGAGAACGGGAAGCGTGCACGGCCCGGGCTGTATCAGTGCTCGAACGGCACCTGCCGGTTTCAGTTCACCGTCACAACACGAACACCCCTGCACGCAACGAAACTTCCCCTTCGGGTCTGGCTGTCCGGCCTCTGGCTGATGCTGCAGTCGGACAAGGGCATCTCCTCCATCCGTCTGGCGGAAGCACTCGGCGTCAGCCAGCCGACGGCCTGGCGCATGGGTCATGCCCTGCGCCTGATGGTCGGACGCGAGCAGGCGCTGGATGGCGTGGTCGAGATCGATGGGCTCTATGTTGGCGGCAAGCCGCGGCGGGAGAAGAACTATTCTCCACCCGGGCGTGGGCGCAAAGGCCAGCCGAAAACCTTGAAAACACCGGCGCTTGTGGCCGTGCAGCGGCCGCCGGATGTAAGCGTCGGTGCGCCGTCTGGTGAGGTGCGGGCAGCGGTGATCGAGGATCTCTCCGAGTCCGAAGCTGATCGAGTTCTCACCGAGGCGGTCGAGCCCAGCGCACATCTGATGAGCGATGAATGGAAAGCGTTTGTGTCCATAGGCAGCGCGTTTGCCGCCCATGACACGGTTCACCACAAGGCACGTGAGTACGCCCGTGGTCCGGTTCACATCAACTCAGCCGAGGGCTTCAACGACCGGATCCGGCGCACGGTCTCTGGCGTGTTCCATCACATCAGCCCGCATCACGCGGATCTCTACTTCAATGAGATCGGCTTTCGCTGGTCGCAGCGTGTCGTCACAGGCCAAGCACCCCGCCGGACCCGCAAAGGACGGCCGGTGACCAGAACTTTGTGGGCGCGAATACCTCCTGCGCTGCAGCTCCCAGCAGTGTTTCGCTTCGCCATCGGGCGCGAGATGCGGCGAACGAAGGCCGGTGGGATCGACCTCGTCTCGAAAGTAGCTGTCTTTGGTTGATAATACCGGCGTATAATCAGGAACAGATCTTGCGCTGACCCCAACGAGGGCTGGCTGTATCTGGCCGTGATCCTAGAGCATCGGACGCTTACACGGACGCATAGCCAGCGGCCTTGAGGAAGTTCCAACATTCTTGCGGCTCAAACAAA
>NZ_JAFBID010000025.1 GCF_016811235.1 Microvirga arabica | reverse complement strand
CGGCCGCGCGCCGACCCCGAACAGAAGCAAGACTTCGGCGACAGGACAGTCACTCAGGGGATTGACACCCAACGGCCCATTACAGAAGCACTATGGATTTCCTTACCCTCCGCTGATGCGTCCTCCCGGGAGTGACAACGGGGTGGTGCCCGGCCATAGCGGAACCATTCCAGGGGCCCTATCTTGAGGACTCATGTCCCAGCGTCCTGCCTCCCTTCTTCCCAAGACCTTCCGTGACTGGTTCAAGAGCCGTGGCTGGAAGCCGAGGGCGCACCAGCTGGACCTGCTCGCCAAGGCGCGTGAAGGCCGCTCCGTGTTGCTGGTGGCGCCCACGGGCGCGGGCAAGACGCTCGCCGGGTTCCTGCCGAGTCTCGTGGAACTGGCCGAGCGGGGGCCGAGCCGCGGCACGGCCAAGGACAGGCGAGGGCTCCACACGCTCTACATCTCGCCGCTCAAGGCGCTTGCCACCGACGTCGCCCGCAACCTCGAAATTCCGGTGGCCGAGATGGGGCTTCCCATCCGCATCGAGACCCGCACGGGCGATACGCCCTCGCACAAGCGCGCCCGCCAGATCGAGCGGCCGCCGGACATCCTGCTCACCACCCCGGAACAGCTGGCGCTGCTTCTGGCGCACGCGGAGGCGCAGGAGTTTTTCAAGGATCTGCGACGCGTGGTGCTCGACGAATTGCATTCGCTCGTCACCTCGAAACGCGGCGACCTGCTGGCGCTCGGCCTTGCCCGGCTGATGACGATCGCCCCGCAGGTGACGGCCGTCGGCCTGTCGGCCACGGTGCGCGAACCTGACGATCTCAGGCGCTATCTGGTGCCGCAGCGCTCACCCTCTCTTCGGATCTCGGGTGTTCCCGAGATCCGTCCTCGTTTGCCCAAGTCGGAAACATCCGACTTGGGTGGGGGAGGGTCGACCGACAGGTCGGGGTGGGGTGGCACCGCTGACTTGGATGAGGTTGAGGATCCCACCCCCTCCCGCGCACTTGGCGCGACCTCCCCCCTCAAGGGGGAGGTGGGGTGCGAGGACCTCGCCGATCTCGTCGTGGTGCAGGGCGGCGCGCAGCCTGACATCCGCATGCTCGAACTCGACGAGCGCCTGCCGCTCGCGGGCCACACGGCATCCCTGTCGATGCCGGCGATCTACGGGCTCATCCGCACGCACAAGACCACGCTGGTCTTCGTCAACACGCGCCTGCAGGCGGAATACACGTTCCAGGAACTCTGGAAGCTCAACGACGACAACCTTGCCATCGCGCTTCACCACGGTTCGCTCGACGTGTCGCAGCGCCGGCGCGTCGAGGAAGCGATGGCGGCGGGAAAACTGAAGGCTGTCGTCTGCACGGCGACGCTCGATCTCGGCATCGATTGGGGCGATGTGGATCTCGTGGTAAATGTGGGCGCGCCGAAGGGCGCCTCGCGCATCATGCAGCGCATCGGCCGCTCGAACCACCGCATGGACGAGCCGTCGGAAGCCTATCTCGTGCCGGCGAACCGCTTCGAAATTCTCGAATGCCGCGCCGCGCTCGACGCCGTTCACGAGGCCGCGCAGGACACGCCGGATGCGCGGGTCGGTGCGCTTGACGTGCTCTGCCAGCACATCCTCGGCATGGCCTGCGCCGGGCCTTTCGACCTGGCTGAGCTGTACGAGGAGGTGCGCTCCGCCGCGCCTTACGCGGGGCTGACGTGGGAGGATTTCGAAGCCTGCGTGGCGTTCGTCGCGACGGGCGGTTACGCCCTTCGTGCCTATGAGCGCTTCGCCAAGATCGTGCGGGGCAACGACGGCATGTGGCGCGTGCGCGATGCCAGAGTGGCGCAGCAGTACCGGCTGAACGTGGGCACCATCGTCGAGTCGAGCATGATCAAGGTGCGGCTCGGCAAGAGCCTGCGCTCGCGTCCGGGAACTGTCTTGCCGCGTGGACGAATCCTCGGCGAAATCGAGGAGTATTTCGTCGAGACGCTGACGCCCGGCGACACGTTTCTGTTCGCCGGCGAGGTGCTGCGCTTCGAGGGCATCTCCGAGGACGAGGCGCTGGTCACCCGCGCGGGCTCAGGCACCGATCCGATGATCCCGTCCTACGAGGGCGGCAAGTTCCCGCTCTCGACCTTTCTCGCCGCGCGTGTGCGCGCGATCCTGGCCGACCCGTTTGAGTGGGACCGCCTGCCGCCGCAGATGACCGAGTGGCTTCTGCAGCAGCGCCGCCGCTCCATCGTGCCGGGACCGCGCGATCTGCTCGTCGAGACCTTTCCGCGTGGCAACCGCTTCTACATGACCTGCTTTCCCTTCGAGGGCAGGCTCGCGCACCAGACGCTGGGCATGCTGCTCACCCGCCGCCTGGAACGGGCGAAGTTGAAGCCGCTGGGGTTCGTGGCCAACGATTACGGCATTGCGGTCTATGCCTCGGGCGATATCGCGGCCCGTGCGGGGCGCGATCCGAATTTCATGGACGAGCTGTTCTCCGAAGACATGCTGGGCGACGACCTGGAAGACTGGCTGGCCGAGTCTTCCCTGATGAAGCGCACGTTCCGGCAATGTGCCGTGATCGCCGGCCTCATCGAGCGCCGCTTCCCGGGGGAGAAGAAGACGGGTAAGCAGGTCACGATCTCCACCGACCTCGTCTACGACGTGCTGCGCAAGCACGAGCCCGATCACGTTCTGTTGCGCGCCGCCCGGGCGGATGCGGCAACGGGACTCCTCGACGTGAGGCGCCTCGGCATGATGCTTGAGCGCATCCGGGGGCGAATCATCCACAAGCCGCTCGACCGGGTTTCTCCTTTGAGCGTGTCCGTCATGCTGGAGATCGGCCGCGAGCGCGTCTATAGCGACAACGCGGACGAGATTCTGGCCGAGGCGGAAGCAGCGCTTCTCGACGAGGCTTTGGCGTGACGGCATTGCAAAAGAACAAACAGACAACGCACGAGATCGAGCTGAAAGGTCAGCTGGCGCTGCTCGACCTGACGGGGGCCATGTATCTGCCGGCGCATGATGCGCTGCTCGTGGCCGACCTCCATTTCGAGAAGGGCTCGTCCTTCGCCCGGCGCGGCATGATGCTGCCGCCCTACGACACGCGCGAGACGCTTTTGGCGCTGTCCGACGCGGTGTTCCGCTTCAACCCGAAGACCGTGATCGCGCTGGGAGACTCCTTCCACGATATCGGCGGGCCGGATCGCCTCGGGACCGAGGAGCGCACGACACTCTCTGAGGTGCAGCAGGGCCGCGACTGGATCTGGGTCACGGGCAACCACGACCGTATCCTTCCCGACAGCATCGGCGGGCAGGTGGTGGAGGAGATGGCGCTCGGCTCGCTGACGCTTCGCCACGAACCCGCGGCCGGTGAGCAGGCGGAGGTCGCCGGCCATCTGCATCCGGTCGGCAAGGTGGTGATGCGCGGACGCTCCACGCGCCGGCGCTGCTTCCTCACCGACGGCAGCCGCTGCGTGATGCCGGCACTCGGCGCTTATGCGGGCGGACTCAATGCCTGCGATGCCGCCTTCAAGCCGCTGTTCCCGAACGGCTTCACCGCGCATCTCATCGGCACCGAGCGGATTTTCGCCATCGCGAAGTCGATGCTGTGCCGGGATTGAGCTTCAAGGCTCCCACTGTCATTCCGGGCTCCGCTGCGCGGCTCCGGAATGACAGTGAAATGCGTTTGGCCTAATCCCGCCGGAAAATCACGTTGGCGAGCCAGCCGAAGAAGATGGCGATTGCGGCCGTCGCCAGGCCGTAGAACAGCGACCAGTCTCGGGCGACGACGCCGATCTGCTCCTCGAAGCCCGTCTTCACCAACTCGAAGTCGGTGGTCGTGCGGGCCAGGATCACGGTGTCGGCAAACAGCGTCACATCCACATCGTAGTTGCCGGGTGGTGCCGTTGCCGGCAGCGGAATGCCCGCGCGGAAGATGTCCGGGGTCAGGAAGGTCACGCCGCGCTCGTCTTCGAGGTAAAGCCCCTCCTGCACCTTCAGACGGTAGAGCGCGTCCCGGAAGGGTCTGTCCGCTCCGTCGCGGCCCGTGGTGAAATCGTTGGAATTGACCAGGGCCGTGAGACCGATCCTCTGCCGCTGGCGCAGCTGATCGCTGGTGATCTCCGCAATCGGCCGGGAGGTCATCACGCTGATATAGGCGGGCACCGAGGGGAACTTCTGCTGTTCCTGGTTGATCCAGACGGGGCCGAGGCGCTCCTTCTCGCGCACGGTCAGGAACTGGCGCGGGCCGCGGACCGTCACGACCACGTCGTAGCCCGTGGCGCGGGCCACCGTCTGTGCGTCGCGCTCGATGGCGCCGAACACGGCAATCTGCGTGCCGGTATAGTTGGAATTGATGAGCACCCTGTGGTTCGACAGGGACGTGATCAGGGTCTCGGCCCGGGCGGGAGCGAGGCCGGCCAGCAGGAACAGGAGGATGGCGAGAGCCTTCACGAGCGCACCTCCTGGACGGAGATGGAGAAGGGCTCCTCCGGCTGCAGCACGAGTTCGAGTCCGAAGCGCAGGCCCACGGCCAGCAGCAGGATCGCGAGGAGGAAGCGGAACAGCTCCGCCCGCAGATGGCGCCCCATGCGGGCGCCGAACTGGGCCCCGAAGACGCCGCCGACGATGAGCAGGATCGCCAGCACCAGGTCCACGGCCTGATTGGTGACCGCGTGCAGGATGAGGGCGACCAGCGTGGTGCAGACGATCTGGAACTGGGAGGTGCCGACCACCACCGTGGTGGGCACGCGGAAAATGTAGAGCAGTGCCGGCACCACGATGAAGCCGCCGCCGATGCCGAGCAGCGCGCCGGCAAAGCCGATGAAGAGCGAGAGCGCGAGGATGGGGATGACGCTCACATAGAGCTTCGAGCGGTAGAAGCGCATGCGCAGGGGCCAGCCCAGATAGGGTGCATGCTCGCCGGCCCGGCGGCGCAGCCGCACCGTGCCGCCCTTGCGCCGATGCCAGAACTCCCGGATGCTTTCCTTGAGCATCAGGCTGCCGACGATGGTGAACAGCGTCACGTAGGAGATGACGATCACGAGATCGAGCTGCCCGGCCCGGCGCGCGGCCGCGAAGAACCAGACGCCGAGCGCGGATCCGACGAAGCCGCCGGCCACCAGGATGGCCCCGAGCTTGTGATCGAGGGCGTTGCGTCTGAGGGCGCCTAGCACGCTAGTGGTGGAGGAGGCGACGATCTGGGCCGATTGCGTTGCGACCGCGACGGCTGGAGGGATGCCGAGGAAGATCAGGAGCGGCGTCATGAGGAAGCCGCCGCCGATGCCGAACAGGCCTGAAATGAAGCCCACCGCCGCACCCATCCCGAGGATGAGAAGAACGCTCACAGGCATTTCAGCGATAGGCAAATAGATTTGCAACCCGGTTCCCCTATGGCCGGTGCAGCCACGTCGTTGTTACAGTATCATGCAGGCCATGTAACAGTCATGTTCTGAACGAAAGATGACGGAGCCTGCCTGCCTTCAACTCCTGTCGGGTAAAGATCGATCCAGACCAGCCGTCCATTCCGGGGCGGCGGGCGGCGGCTCGTTTGCAATCGAGTCGATGGCGCGGGGGCGCCAGAGATCGATGGCGGCCTTAGCGTTCTTCAGATCCGCGGAGCTGAGGCGAGCAGCCAGCTCGTCGCGCCTGCGGCCCGCTTCCGCATCGCCCTGGGCGGCCGCGAGGGAAAACCATTGGAAGGCCTTGGGCAGGTTGGGCTTCGAGCCGATGCCGCGGGTAAGCAGGAGGCCCGTGTTGAACTGGCTGTCGCGGAAGCCCGCCTCCGCGGCCTCGTTGTACCAGCGCAGGGCCGTCGCATAATCCGGCTTGCCGCTGGCCCCGGAGGTGAGCAGGGTTGCGAGGTTGTGCATGGCCCGAACATGACCGCCCAGGGCCGCCCGCTCATACCAGAAGACGGCCTGCTTGAGATCGCGCCCGACCCCGAGGCCTTGCTCGAACATCGCGGCAAGCCGCTCCTGCGCCGGGGGAAGCCCTGCCTGAGCGGCGCGCTCGAAGAGGCGGACGGCGGCCGCCAGGTCTTCGACCATGCCGCGTCCCTCACTCAGCCGGGCGCCGATTTCATAGAGAGCTGCCGCATCCCCGGACAGGGCCACCTGCCGCAAGCCGGCCGGAACCTCGGCCGGGATGCCGCCGATCGTCGCCGGATCCACGTGGAAGCGGCCTGCTGCCAGAGGGGCCGAGGTTGAGGGTTGCGCGGCAAAGCTCGAAGGCTGGAACAGGCTCAACTCCTGCTTGGCCGCAGGGGCATCGCGCGTGCCCTGGGCCTCCGCCTTGGGAACTTGCACCTGCTGCGGGGCACTCGCCGACGCGGCGGTCGAGACGCTGTGCTGTCCTGATAGGATTTGGGCCGTTCCAGCGGCCAGAACCAGGAACGCGAGCCCGAGAAGAAGCGGACGGCTGTGGTTGTCAAAAGTCCGGCGCAGGCGCTCGAAAAGGCCGGGCAGGGGCGGCGCGGTCACCTCAGACTCGTCGTTCTGCTCTCCGCCTGTGGGACGGGCCTCCTGCACGGGCGAGAGGGAGGAGGGCTCCGCGATCTCCGGCCCTGCATTCTGAGCAGCCCTTCGTGCCGCCGCGATGAGGCTCGCACGCATGTGGCCGGCCTCTTCGTCCGCCGTGGCAACAGGCGCGATCTCTGCCGGTGTCGGGTCATGCACAGGGCCGTCGGGAGGATGGAGCGCAGTTTCCTCGATCCGGGACAGGGTAACCGCATGAAGCTTGCGCACGGCCGCTTCGAGCCGGTCAGTGGGCGGAAGCTCCGAGGGCGGGAGGGTCACGCTGCCAGAGACTGGTGCAGCCTGGCCCGGCAGGCGGGACGTCAGCGCCTCCAGGGCCTCGTGAACCGATTTCAGGGTTTCCTGGGTCTTCCTGTCCGAGCGGGTGTGAAGGGCCTTCAGCTCGACGAAGCCGTGCTTGAGGGAATCCAGATCGCCTGAATCCGGCAGGGTGGCGCGGATGTCGTTCAACGCGGCCCTGGCGGCACGCTCGGCAATGCCCGCAGCCTCGGCCTGCAGGTTCGTCAGATGACCGGCAGCCTGTTCCAGGGCTTTATGCAGCGGTTCGCCGGACACGGATCCCAGGCGTTCCGTCAGTGCTGCGACCTGCCGTTCCAGGTCATCGAATACGGTCGGCTGCGCGGGCTGGCGTTCAAGCTTCTCGTCGATGGAACGGAGCATCTGCGCCACACCGGCGTCATCGCTCTGCCGGCTGAGCTGGCGCAGTTCCTGCTCGATCCGGTCGAAACGCTGCAGGAGCGGCTCTTGCGAGAGCGCCTCCCGCTCGGTCGCCGCCTTGATCTGGGCCGACAGGCGATCTTCCATTCCGCTGACCGCATCGCCATCGGGAGAGCGGCTGCCGGACAGATTGGCCATGCGCTCAGCCAGGAGGGCCAGCTGCTCGCCGATCGGCGCGAGATCCACCGGCGTCGGCTCCGGGCGGCGGACGAGGAGATCGAGGCGGCGGTCCACGCTCTCCAGCAGTTCCGGAACCTTGCTCGTGTCCTGGGCCGTGGCGGTCACATAGAGGGCCGAACAGACATCGTCGAGGGACCGCTTCAGGGCTGTGAAGTCGCTCTTGTTCACCTGATGGAGGCGGAGCTCGGCGATCTGCCGGCCGAGAGCCTCGATATCGCCGGAGAGCCGGACCATCTGCTGCGGTTCGGCGCGGCTCGCCAGGTCGTGGCGCAGGTCCACGATCTGGCCGCTGAGGAAGTCGATCACCGAGCGGTCGATCCCCGTCTCGGCCACGCGCCCGATCTTCGCCTCGATGCGGTCGATCCCGAGCCCGAGGTGCTGATGCAGCTCATGATTGATCCGCTCGGAGAGGGTCTGGACCTCTTCGTAGAGAACGGTCATCGACCCGGCGAGGGTGTGCAGGTCCCTGGTCGTCGGTGCCTGCCCGAGGTCCTTGGCGATGGAGCCGAGGGATGCGCCAAGGGCAGCGATCTCTTCGCGGGTCGCCAGATGATCCATGCCGGCCCGGAGGGTGTCGATCTCGGTGCGGATCGTCTCGACGGCTAGCGTGAAGTCCGTGTTCGGCTGCTCCAGGCGGCTGGCGAGCCGGGACATGTCGGCCCGCAGCCCGGACAGGGTTTCGGATACGGGAGCAAGCGCCTTGAGCGCCTCATCTATGGGGAATTCGACGCGCGGCGGAGCGGCCTGCTCGGAAGCAACCCGGCGCTCGACCGTGTCGAGGCGCTCCTTCAGTGAGGACAGGGCCTGGGACAGGATCGCCGCGATGCGCTCCTGCTGGTCCGTGGACGCGCGGGCGGCTTCGTTGAGGCGGGTCTCGGCCTGCTCGATCCAGCTTGCCATCGACTCCAGGGCGATGGCCGTCCGTGAGGCCTGATCCTGGGCCTGCCGCTCGTTCTCGGCCGCGATGGCCGCCATGAGCGTTTCGTAATCCGGCTTCGGCCGTGGGCGCGGCGCGGCGGACATCCGGGCAATGAGGTTGTCGAGATCGCTGCCGGCCGTCCGGCGGGGCTTGGGCCGAAAGGCGGGAGCGGGTTCGGCCTGCTCGGCCAGAACGGCAGCGGCCCAGTCCTCAAGACTCATGCCCGCCCGGCGTGCCGCGGCCATGGCCAGCTCGCGGGCGTCGAGGTCGTCAAGTCTTGAGGGGACGTGTCGTCTCATCATCGGCTCGCGGGGATACGCTGGAACTCCTCAAGACGAAGACGGGCCCCGTGCCGATCTGCGTCCGACGGGCAAAGGGCATTGGAGGGGGAGGCGAATCACAGTGCCTCCAAATCCTTCATCCGGCAGCACAGCTTTCGACGAGCGTAGTAAAAAACCCGTTAAACGGAGGGGGTTTAGAGGCCATGGATGACCGGCCGGAAGGGAAATTCCCTTCGGACATGCCCCTCAAGGAAACTTTGTCTAACCCAGCGGCATATGATGACCGTAATAATCTTGCAAAAGACGAAATATATGTTCTATCATTTCATTGCCGAGGGGAAGTGCATCAAGCGCTGACCCGAGAATGGAACATGACGGGGCATTCTATGGATCAATACGCAGTCAGCGCAGATGCCGGCAACTCCGGAGAGGGCGCAAAATTCTATACCATCGGCGATCTGGCACGCGAGTTCGGAGTGACCCTCCGGACGCTCCGGTTCTACGAGGATCGCGGCCTCCTGTCCCCCGCCGGGACGGCACCGC
The DNA here is from genome assembly GCF_016811235.1 of Microvirga arabica. GTDB lineage: Bacteria > Pseudomonadota > Alphaproteobacteria > Rhizobiales > Beijerinckiaceae > Microvirga > Microvirga arabica. Next base: position 60,760 of record NZ_JAFBID010000025.1, on the reverse strand, counting down.
CCGCATTTACGACGCCCGCGACCGTGAGCGCCTCTCCGTGATCCTGAAGGGAAAGCAGCTCGGCTTCACCCTGACCGAGATCCGCGCCATGCTGGCCGAGGAGCGGTCTGGCAATGGCCCGGCCATGAACCTCAAGCTGTCCTTCGACCAAGTCGAGGACCAGATCCAGCATCTCGAGCAGCAGAAGAAAGAGATCGAGGAAGCCCTGGCCGAGCTCCAGGCCCGCCGCGCCGGTCTGGCTGCAGCGGCCTGACCTTCTCCGCAAGATCGAGTTCTCTAAAACAAGCCCTTCGGGATCAGGCTCTACGCCTCGGTACCGGAGGGCTTTTCTTTTGCGCGTTGGAATGCGTGAGAAGGGATATGGCCCAAGATCGGCTGTCAGGCCTCCAGGCCAGCACCCCAGCTCCATAGATCCCTCGAAAGATTTACCGGCCCGCCTCTTCCAAACGCGGCTAGATAGTTTATATGTGAACTATCTGCTTGGCCGTGATCTTTTCGTATGGGAAGATGGCGGCCGGAAACCGACCTGGGAGACATCCGAATGCCGGTCTACAAGGCCCCCGTCGAAGACGTCATGTTCCTTCTGAACGACGTGTTCCCAATTGAGCGCTACAACAACCTGCCCGGTTTCGCCGATGCGACGCCCGACACGGTGGAGGCGATCCTGGCCGAGGGCGCCAAGCTCTGCGAGGAGGTGTTCGCGCCCCTGAACCTCTCCGGGGACCAGGAGGGCTGCACCCGCAATCCGGATGGATCGGTCACGACCCCCAAGGGCTTCAAGGAGGCCTACGAAGCATACTCCACCGGCGGCTGGATGGGTCTGGCGGCGCCCGAGGAATATGGCGGGCAGGGCCTGCCCTCCGTTCTCAACACCATCATGCAGGAATTCGTCTCCTCGTCGAACCTGGCGCTCGGCATGTATCCGGGGCTGACGCAAGGCGCCATCGCGGCGCTCATCGAGCATGGCACCGAGGAGCAGAAGCAGATCTATCTGCCGAAGATGACCGAGGGCACATGGACCGGCACCATGAACCTCACCGAGCCCCATTGCGGCACGGATCTCGGGATGCTCAAGACCAAGGCCGTGCCGAACGGCGACGGCTCCTATGCCATCTCCGGCACCAAGATCTTCATCTCCGCCGGCGATCACGACATGGCGGAGAACATCGTCCACCTGGTGCTCGCCCGCATCGAGGGCGCGCCTGCCGGCACCAAGGGCATCTCGCTCTTCGTGGTGCCGAAGGTTCTCGTGAACGAGGACGGCTCGCTGGGTGAGCGCAACGGCGTCTCCTGCGGCTCCCTCGAGCACAAGATGGGCATTCACGGCAATGCCACCTGCGTGATGAACTACGATGGCGCAAAGGGCTGGCTCGTCGGTCAGGAAAACCGCGGTCTCAACGCCATGTTCGTGATGATGAACGAGGCGCGTCTTGCGGTGGGCGTGCAGGGGCTGGCCCAGTCCGAGGTGGCCTACCAGAACGCGGTCGCCTATGCGAAGGGCCGTCTCCAGGGTCGCTCGCTCACGGGCGCGAAATACCCCGACAAGCCTGCAGATCCGATCATCGTGCACCCGGACGTGCGCCGCACGCTCATGTCCATCAAGGCCTTCAACGAAGCGGGCCGCGCGCTCATCGTCTGGACCGGGTTGAACAGCGACATCGCGCACCGTTCCTCCGACGACACGCAGCGCCAGACGGCCGAGGACTACATGGGTCTCATGACCCCGGTGGTGAAAGGCGTGCTCACCGATCTCGGCTTCGACAACGCCGTCAAGGCGCAGCAGATGTTCGGCGGCCACGGCTACATTGAGGAATGGGGCATGTCGCAGTTCGTGCGCGATACCCGCATCACGCAGATCTACGAGGGCGCCAACGGCATCCAGGCCATGGACCTTGTGGGCCGCAAGCTCGGCAAGGACGGCGGGCGCGCCGTCATGACCTTCTTCAACGAGGTCGGCGCCTTCTGCCAGGAGAACGCCGGCGACGAGAGCCTCAAGGCCTATATCGCTCCCCTGCAGCAGGGTCTCGGCCATCTGCAGCAGGCCACCATGTGGTTCATGCAGAACGCGATGGCAAAGCCCGACAATGCCGGCGCCGGCGCCACCGACTACATGCACCTCTTCGGCACCGTGGTCATGGGCTATATGTGGGCCAAGATGGCCAAGGCCGCGCAAACCCGGAAGGCTGAAGGCAACGGGGTGGCGGACAAGATGGACGCCAAGCTGCTCACCGGCCGGTTCTTCATGGAGCGCATGATGCCCGAGACTGCCACGCGCCTGGCTCGCATCACCACGGGCGCGGACACGACCATGGCGCTGCCGGTTGAGGCGTTCTAAGTAACAGGCGTCATCCCGGCCGAAGTGCCGGGATCGCGTGACGCGTAAAGCGTTCCATTCTGCCAACGATCCCGGGTTCTGCCCTGCAGCCCCGGGATGACACATGATCGTTCTGGGAGGCCTCCATGGCTGAAGCCTATATCTACGACGCCGTTCGCACGCCGCGCGGGCGCGGCAAGCCGGATGGTTCGCTGCACGAGGTTCCGGCGGTGGACCTCGCCGTCACGACGCTCGACGCCATCCGCAAGCGCAACAACCTCGACCCGAAGCTGGTGGAAGATGTGGTGCTCGGCTGCGTCGATCCCGTCGGCGAGGCGGGCGGCGACATCGCCCGCGCGGCGGCGCTGAAGGCGGGCTTCGGCAAGGAGGTGCCGGGCGTCCAGATCAACCGCTTCTGCGCCTCCGGCCTCGATGCGGTGGCGCTCGCCGCCGCGCAGGTCATGTCGGGCATGAAGGACATCACCATCGGCGGCGGCGTGGAATCCATGAGCCGCGTCGGCATGGGCGCCTCGGGCGGCGCATGGCCGGTCGATCCGGGCATCGCCATCGACAACTACTTCCTGCCGCAGGGCATCTCGGCGGATCTGATCGCCACCAAATACGGCTTCTCCCGCGACGATGTGGATGCCTATGCGGTCGAGTCGCAGAAGCGCGCCGGCAAAGCCTGGGACGAGGGACGTTTTTCCAAGTCCGTCGTGCCGGTGAAGGACATCAACGGCCTGACGATTCTGGCGCGTGACGAGCACATGCGGCCGCAGACCGACATGCAGTCGCTCGGCCAGCTCAAGGCCGCCTTCGTGCAGATGGGCGAGATGGGCGGCTTCGACGCGGTGGCGATCGCGGCGCACCCGGACGTGGAGTTCGTCAACCACGTTCATCACGCGGGCAACTCCTCGGGCATTGTGGACGGTGCGGCTGCCGTGCTCGTCGGCAACCGGGAAGGCGGCGAGAAGGCCGGCTTGAAGCCGCGTGCGCGCATCAAGGGCTTTGCCTCCATTGGGTCCGACCTCGCGCTCATGCTCACCGGCCCCATCGACGTGTCGGAGCTCGCGTTGCGCAAGGCCGGCATGACGAAGGACGACATCGATCTCTTCGAGATCAACGAGGCATTCTCGTCCGTGGTGCTGCGCTACATCCAGGCCATGGATCTCGATCCGGCGAAGGTCAACGTGAATGGCGGCGCCATCGCCATGGGACATCCGCTGGGCGCCACCGGGGCCATGATCCTCGGCACCGTGCTCGACGAACTGGAGCGCACGAACAAGCAGACGGCTCTCGTGACGCTGTGTGTGGCCGCCGGCATGGGCACGGCCGCGATCATCGAGCGGGTTTGATTTGCTGTCATCCCGGGGCCGCAAAGCGGAACCCGGGATCGTAAAACCAGAAATCGGATAGCGATCCCGGCTCTTCGCTTCGCTGCGGCCGGGATGACGGGAAACCTCCCGGGAGGACACCATGACGAACTTCACCAATTTCCGCTTCGAAACCGATGCCGACGGCATTGCGCTCGCCACCTGGGACATGCCCGGGCGCTCCATGAACGTGATCACTCCCGAGGTGATGGGCGAGCTGGAGCAGATCATCGATAAGGTTGCTGGCGACGAGGCCATCAAAGGTTGCGTCATCACCTCCGGCAAGGAGGCGTTCTCGGGTGGCGCGGATCTCACCATGCTCCAGGGGCTCGGTGCGGAATATGCGCGGCTCGCCAAGGACAAGGGGGAAGAGGCTGCCATGCAGTTCTTCTTCGACGAGTCCCGCAAGCTCTCGCTGCTCTACCGCCGTCTCGAGACCTGCGGCAAGCCGTTCGCGGCAGCCGTTCACGGCGTGTGCCTCGGCGGCGCCTTCGAGCTCGCGCTCGCCTGCCACTATCGTGTGCTGTCGGATGTGGATTCCACCCGCGTCGGCCTGCCCGAGGTGAAGGTGGGGCTCTTCCCGGGCGCTGGCGGCACGCAGCGCGTGGCACGCCTCATGCAGACGGGCGATGCGCTCCAGATGCTGTTCAAGGGCGAGCAGATCCGCCCGCTCATGGCGCGCAATATGGGCCTCGTGCACGCCGTTGCGCCGCGCGACGGGATCGTGCAGGCGGCCAAGGACTGGATCAAGCAAGGCGGCTCGGCCGTCGCGCCCTGGGACCAGAAGGGCTACAAGCTTCCGTCGAACAAGGTGTTCTCTGCTTCCGGCATGCAGATCTGGCCGCCGGCCAATGCCATTTATCGCCGCGAGACGCAGGACAACTACCCGGCGATCCGCGCCATTCTCGAATCCGTCTATCAGGGCCTGCAGCTCCCAATGGATCTGGCGCTGAAGGTGGAGTCGCGCTGGTTCGCCAAGATCCTGCGTTCGAAGGAGGCGGCGGCGATGATCCGCACGCTCTTCATCTCTATGCAGGATCTCAACAAGGGCGCGCGCCGCCCGAAGGACGTGCCGGCCACCAGCCTGAAAAAGGTTGGCGTGATCGGCGCGGGCTTCATGGGCGCGAGCGTTGCCTATGTCACAGCCAATGCCGGGCTTGAGGTCGTGCTCATCGACCGCGACGTGGAAGCGGCCGAGAAGGGCAAGGCGCATTCGCACAAGCTCATGAGCGATCAGGTCATGAAGGGCCGCGCCAAGACGGCGGACCGCGACGCGCTGCTCGCCCGCATCACGACATCGGCGGACTACAACGATCTCAAGGATTGCGACCTCGTCATCGAGGCGGTGTTCGAGGATCCCAAGGTGAAGGCTGAGGTGATCCGACAAGTCGAGGCAGCGATCCGCCCCGATTGCATCTTCGCCTCCAACACCTCGACCCTGCCAATCTCTGGCCTCGCGCAACAGTCGAAGAATGCTGGCCAATTCATCGGCATCCACTTCTTCTCGCCGGTCGAGAAGATGATGCTCGTCGAGATCATCATGGGCAAGGAGACGGGCGACAAGGCACTCGCCACCGCGCTCGACTACGTGCGCCTGATCAAGAAGACGCCGATCGTGGTCAACGACTCGCGCGGCTTCTTCGCCAACCGCTGCGTGCTCGCCTACATCCTCGAAGGTCACCTCATGCTGACTCAGGGCGTGCCGGCCACGATGATCGAGCAGGCCGGCAAGCAGGCAGGCATGCCGGTCGGACCTCTCTCGCTCAATGACGAGGTGGGAGTCGATCTCGGCCTCAAGATCCTGCGCGCTACCAAGGCGCAGCTCGGCGATGCCGCCATCATCCCGGAGCAGGAGCAACTGCTCACCACGCTGGTGGAGCGGGAAGGGCGTCTCGGCCGTAAGAACCGGAAAGGGTTCTACGATTATCCGGAAGGCGGTCAGAAGCGCCTCTGGCCGGGACTGAAGGACCTCCAGGTGAACCCGGCGGCCGCCGAGCTCATCGACATGGACGAGTTGAAGCAGCGCCTGCTCGTCACGCAGGCCCTGGAAGCGGCGCGCACCGTCGAGGAGGGCGTGGTCACCGATCCGCGCGAGGCCGATGTGGGCTCGATCCTCGGCTTCGGCTTCGCGCCTTACACGGGCGGCGCGCTCTCCTATATCGACTTCATGGGCGCGAAGGCCTTCGTGGAATTGTGCCGGACGCTCCAGGCCAAGCACGGCGACCGCTTCGCACCGCCGAAGAGCCTTGTCGACATGGCAGCTTCCGGTGAGAGTTTCTACGGTCGTGCTGCGGCGAAGAAGGCGGCGTGACCTGCTCAAACCCTCTTCCCTTTGCGGGGGAGGGTGGCGAACGAAGTGAGCCGGGAGAGGGGAAGTGCTTGACGTCTTACGTCCCCTCTCCCGATCTGCTTCAGGTTACCCTCTCCCGCAGAGGGGAGGGGGCAAAAGGAGGAGCCTTTCATGAAACCGCACTTCGCCATGATGGCCGGCTACAACGCCTGGTGTAACGCGCGCCTCTACGATGCGGCCGCGCAGCTGTCCGATGCGGATTACCGAGCCGATCGCGGGGCGTTCTTCAAGTCAGTTCACGGCACCCTGAACCACATTCTCGTCGCCGACAGAATCTGGATGAAGCGCTTCACCGGCGAGGGAGAGGCGCCGAACCGGCTTGATGCCATCCTGTTCGAGGACTTTGCCGAACTGCGCGCGGCGCGGCAGGAGGAAGATGCGCGGATCGTCGCCTATGTCGAAGGTCTCTCCGAAGCCGATCTCACGGGTCGCTTCCGCTATCGGACGATCACGAATCCAACCGATATCGAGCAGCCTCTGGCGCCGGCCCTGATGCATTTCTTCAACCACCAGACCCACCATCGCGGGCAGGTTCATTGCCTGTTGACTGGCTTCGGCCGTGAGGCACCCTCCCTCGATCTTCTCCTCCTGCAACGCCAGACCGGGATCGGCACGACATGAACCTGTGGCTGCGCGTCCTCCACCTTATCATCGTGTCCTTTTTCCGGCCGAAGCTCAACCCGGTAAGGGACGTGTCGCGCCTGACCTTCCGCGTGTGGCCGCACGATCTCGACACATCGCTGCACATGAACAACGGGCGCTACTGGACGCTCATGGATCTTGGTCGCACGGACCTGATGATCCGCTCCGGCCTGTGGCGGCCCATCCTCAAGCACGGTTGGGTGCCCGTGGTGGCCGCGGGGCAGATCCGGTTCCGACGGGAGCTGAAGCCCTTCCGCGCCTTTACCATCGAGACGCGCATCCTGACATGGTCGGACAGCCATGTGGTCATGGAGCACCGGCTCGCTTCCTGGAGCAAGGACGGCAGCCCCGTCCTCAACGCCATCGCCCTCGTGCGGGCGGGGCTCTACGACCGCAAGGAGCGCCGCTTCGTTCCCATGGAGCGCCTTCTCGGCGAGATCGGCGTGCAGGCGGAGGCGCCGGTCGCCGCCCCCGAGGTCGAGGCCTTCCTCACGGCGGAAGAGACATTGAAGAGCGCGGCTTGATGGTCCAAGCTAGAGCAACGCCGCTTAAGGCCTGCTAACCCCGAATCGGATCCATGCCCCGCATCATCGACTATTACTTCTCCCTCGTGAGCCCCTGGGCCTATATCGGCCATGCGCCTTTTATGGAGATCGTCCAGAAGCATGGCGCCGAGGTCAATTACAAGCCGGTGTTCCTGGGCCGGGTCTTCGCGGAAACCGGCGGTCTGCCGCTCGCCCAGCGCCACCCGGCCCGCCAGCGCTACAGGATCCTCGAACTCCAGCGCTGGCGCGACAAGCGGGGCCTCTCCTTCAACATCAACCCGAAACACTGGCCCTTCGACGTGAACCTCGCCGACCGGTTTGTGATCGCCATCAATGCCACCGGCAAGAGCCCGGACGCCTTCCTGCGCCGTGCCTACGCGGCCGTGTGGGAGGAGGAGCGCAATCTCGCCGACCCGCTCGTGCTCGCGGAACTGGCCGAGCAGGCGGGTTTCGACTCGTCCACGCTGATAGATGTGGCCACCGGCAGCACCACCGAGGCGATCTATGCGCTCAACCTCGAGAACGCGGTGGCAGGCGATGTGTTCGGCTCACCGGCCTATGTGCTCGACGGCGAAGTGTTCTGGGGCCAGGACCGGCTCGACCTGCTCGACGATGCGCTGGCGAGCGGTCGTGCACCTTATACGCCAAATCCCTAAAGGCTCATCATGAAGACCATTGGGCTCATCGGCGGCATGAGTTGGGAAAGCTCGGCCGAGTATTACCGCATTGTCAATCAGGAGACGAACCGGCGGCTCGGGGGCGTGCACTCGGCGCAATGCCTGATGTGGTCGTTCGACTTCGAGGAAATCAAGCGGCTTCAGCACGACGGTGAATGGGACAAGCTTGCAGAGGTGATGAAGGAGGCAGCCATCCGGCTGGAGCGCGGTGGCGCCGACTTCCTCGTCATCTGCACCAACACCATGCACCGCTTGGCAGACGCAGTCTCATCGGCCGTTGGCATTCCGCTGCTTCACATCGCCGATCCCACGGCCGAGAAGATCAAGGCTTCGGGCTTCGAGCGGGTCGGCCTGCTCGGCACGGCCTTCACCATGGAGCAGGAATTCTACAAAGGCCGCTTGCAGCAGCGCCACGGCCTTAACGTGATCGTGCCGGACGAGGATGACCGCCGGGTCGTGCATGAGATCATCTACAAGGAGCTCGTGCTCGGGCAGGTCAGGACGGAGTCCCGCGAGGCCTATCGCGCGGTTATCGCACGCCTGATCGCGCGCGGCGCTCAATGTGTCATTCTCGGCTGCACCGAGATCATGCTTCTGGTGAAGGATGAGGACAGCGCCGTGCCGCTGTTCGACACCACGACGATCCACGCCGTGGCAGCCGTCGATGAGGCCCTGAGGCTCGTTTAATACGCCCGTCATCCCCGGAACAAGTCCGGGGATGACGAAGGAAACTGTCTTTATTCCGCCGCCACCCGGGTGGCCCGCCATTGGGTCAGCAGCGCCCGGAAGGCCGCAGGCTTCAGCGGCTTGTTGAGAACATGGATGTTCATGGCGGCGGCGGCTTCGCGGACGGCGGGCGTGCGGTCGGCCGTCACGAGCACGGCGGGCGTGTCGACCTGCGTTTTCCACCGCAGGGCCTTGATCAGTTCGAGACCGTCCGTGTCGTCGAGGTGGTAGTCGGCGATAATGACCTCCGGCAGCCCCTTGTGCGTGCGCAGGGCCTGATGGGCCGTTTCGAGGTCCGACGCGGTCCACACCTCGCAGCCCCATCCCGTGAGCAGAAGACGCATGCCTTCTAGAATGGCGGGCTCGTTGTCGATGACCAGCACGCGCAGGCCCGACAGCACGGTTGCCGGAGCCTTCGGCGGCTCGGGCGCCGCGGCCGTCGCCGGAAGAGCGGCGACCACAGGCACTTCGACCCGGAACACGGAACCGCGCCCGACCTCGGAGTTCAGCGTGATCGGGTGCTTGAGCACGCGACCGATGCGCTCGACGATGGAGAGGCCCAGCCCCAGGCCGCGCGCCACCTTCATGCCCTGGTCTAAACGCTGGAACTCGCGGAAGACAACGCGCTGCTTGGAGGACGGAATGCCGAGACCGGTATCCCAGACCTCGAGAACGAGATGTCCGGCGCGCCGGCGCGCGCCGACGAGCACGCGTCCCGAAGGCGTGTATTTGATCGCGTTGGAGATCAGGTTCTGCAGTAGACGGCGCATGAGGCGTCGGTCGGATCGCACCGTCAGGGAAGAGGGGACGAAGGCGAGCTTCAGGTTCTTGGCCCTGGCCACCGGCTCGAACTCGCGCTGCAGCTGGCGGAACATCTCGTCGACACGGAAGCTCGACCATTGTGGTTTCATGGCGCCCGTATCGAGGCGCGAGATGTCGAGAATGGCCGTGAGGATCTCCTCGACGGCATCCAACGACGCGTCGATGTTTTCCGCCAGCGTCACGTCGCCCGCTTCGCGATCGCGCTCCACGAGCGAGGTGGCATAAAGGCGGGCCGCGTTGAGCGGCTGCAGGATGTCGTGCGAGGCGGCTGCGAGGAAGCGTGTCTTGGAGATGTTGGCCTCATCGGCTTCCGCCTTGGCGTTCCGCAGCGCCTCGTTGAGGCGCGTGAGTTCCTCGGTCCGCTCACGCACCCGCTGCTCCAAGGTTTCGTTGGCGCGACGGCTCGCCTCTTCGGCGAGAACAGTTTCGGTCACATCCGTGTAGGTGGTCACGTGGCCGCCATCGGGCAGAAGGTTCGAGCGGATCTCGATGACCTTGCCGGAAGGATAGAGCCTGAGGCGCACCGGCTCCACATCGTGGCGGAAGGAGTGGAGGCGCGCCGCCACGAGATCCTCGATCCTGCCCGGACCGTAAGAACCGCGCGAGGCGTTGTAGCGCACGATCTGCTCCATGCCGATTCCCACCTGCACGAAGTTGGGCGGCATGTCGTAGAGGTCGAGGAAGGCCTGGTTCCATGCGAGCAGCCGCAGGTCGCTGTCGATCACCGTGATGCCCTGCTTGGCATAGTTGAGTGCGTGCTGGAGAAGGTCGCGGCTGTGCTGGATGGCCGCCGAGGCATCGTCCAGCAGCTTGAGGGCGGCTTCCGTGGAGACGGTGCGGCGGCGCAGCAGAAGCGACAGCGCGAGCCGGGACGAGGCGGTGCCGATGGCCGAGGCCAGAAGGTGCTCCGCATAACGCAGGAGATGGATGTCCGCCTCGGCGCGCGTATCCAGATTTTGTCCGCGGCTATGGGCGAACCCCTCGAACGACCGGGCCGTGCGCTCCTCGCCGAGATAGCGGGCAACGGTGGCGCGCAACTCGCCGACGCTCACGCTGGCGCGGAACAGGCGGAAGCTCGGCGCGGCCGAGGCCGCCGCCTCGCCGAGGAAGACATTGGCCTGGATCTGCTCCATGGCCGTTACGGGCCGCCACAGGGAGAAGGCGATGTAGCAGAGGATGTTGAGTGTCAGGCTCCAGACGACGCCATGGGTGAGCTGGGGCAGGTCGACCCCGAACAGGGATGTGGGCTTCAAGGCCGTGATGCCGAACGGGCCTGTGACGACCACATCCGACCAGAACACGCGGTCCCAGACGAGGCTCGGCAGGAGGAGCGTGTAGGCCCAGGTGATGAAGCCGACCACGAGGCCGACGCTGGCGCCAAGCGCCGTGCCGCGCGACCAGATGAGGCCGCCAAGGAATGCGGGCGCAACCTGGGCGATGGCCGCAAAGGAGAGGAGCCCGATGGCCGCGAGCGCCGCTTCCCCTGAGGCGCGGTAATAGGCGTAGCCCAGCAGGATGACGAGAACGATGGAGATGCGCCTGACGCCGATCACGAAGCTGCCGGGGTCGATGCCCGCAAAGGCGCGCCGCCGCAGCACGATGGGCATGACCAGATGGTTCGAGATCATCACCGCCACGGCGACGGAGTCGACGATCACCATGGCGGTGGCCGCCGAGAATCCGCCGAGGAAGGCGATCACCGCCAGCGTGCCGGCGTTGTCCATCAGCGGCAGCGCCAGCACCGTCATGTCCCGGTCGATGGTTCCCTCGGGGAAGGCCGCCATACCGGCCAGGGCGATGGGCACGACGAAGAGGTTGATGAGAACCAGATAGAGCGGAAACAGCCAGGCCGCGCGCTTCAGGTCCGCGATGTCGTGGTTCTCGACCACGGTGACATGGAACTGGCGCGGCAGCAGAAGGGTGGCGCAGGTCGAGAGCAGGATGAGCGTAATGTAGCTGCCGAAGCCCGATGTCCGCTCCATCAGGGCGGAGGTGGTGCCCTGCGCGTTGAGGCGCTGAACGATGTCGTCGTAGCCGCCGAACATCACGAAGGTGATGTAGCCGCCGACGATCAGGAAGGCGATCAGCTTCACCAGGGATTCGATGGAGATGGCAAGGAGGAGGCCGTTCTGGTGTGCAGTCGCATCCGTGTGGCGCGTGCCGAAGGCGACGGCGAAGCCCGCCAGAACGAGAGCGACCACGAGAGCCAGATCGCCGAGGACCGGCAGTTGGGTCAGGGATGAGCCGTTTGCCGCCGTGAGGAATACGTCGAGCGACGATGAGACGGCTTTGAGCTGCAGGGCGATGTAGGGCACAGAGCCGATGAGGGCGATGAGGCTGACGAGGGCCGCCACCCTTTCGCTCTTGCCGTAGCGGGCAGCGACGAAATCGGCGATGGACGAGATGTTCTGGGTCTTCGCCACGCGCACCACCCGGGCGACGAGCGGAAACCCTAAGCCGATCACCAGGATCGGCCCGATATAGATGGCGAGAAAGTCGAAGCCCGAATGGCTGGCGAGCCCGACCGATCCGAAGAAGGTCCAGGACGTGCAGTAGACCGCGAGCGCGAGGGCCGCGATGGTCGAGCGGGCCGGCCCCTGAACGAAGCGTCGTCCCCAGTTGTCGCCCCAATAGGCCACCGTGAACAGGAAGCAGAGATAGACCAGTGCCGACAACACGACGGCCCAGGTGGCGACCATAGGCGTGAACCCTCGAAAACAGACGTCACTTAGCTTTAGCCGGTAATGGGTACGAAGGCCACCGCGCCGGTCAAAGGCCCCGGTCCCAATCGGGCTCTGGCCCAAAGCGCTCTGCAAGAAAAGCGGTAAAGGCACGAACCTTCGCCGGGGCCTGTCGGCCCGAGGGGAGGACGGCATGGATGCCCGGCTGGTAAGTTGGGTAGGTGTCGAGCACGCGCACGAGCCGGCCGTCGCGCAGGCAATCTCCGACGATGAAGGTGGGCTGATAGATCAGCCCCTGGCCGGCAACGGCCGCAGCCAGCAGAGCATCGCCGTTATTGGCCCGCAGATTGCCCTGCACCGGCACGGTGATTTCGCCATCCTGGCCGAAGGTCCAGCGGTTCGCCCCGATGGCGCTAGGCAGAGTGTAGCCGAGGCAATTGTGCCGGGCGAGATCGTCGAGCTTTTCCGGCGTTCCATGCTCCTTCAGGTAGGAGGGAGCGGCGCAGACCACAGTGCGGCAGGGGGCAATGCGCCGTGCGACAAGGCTCGAATCCTTCAGCCGCCCGATCCGGATTGCCAGGTCCCACCCTTCCTCGATCAGATCCACGAAGCGGTCGGCGAGACCCAGATCGAAGGAGACGGCCGGATGGATACGGGTGAATTCAGGGAGGGCCGGGGCGATGTGACGAAAGCCGAAGGTGAGGGGAACGTTGAGCCGCAACGTTCCCCTCGGTTCAATCCGATCGAGGCTGGCGGAGGCCTCCGCCTCCTCGATTTCGGCCAGGATGCGCTCGCAAGCCGTGAGATAGTTCCGTCCACCCTCGGTCAGCACCAGCTTGCGGGTGGAGCGATGCAGCAGCTTGACCCCGAGCCTGTCCTCAAGGGCAGCCACATGCTTTGTCACCATGGTCTGAGAGAGATTGAGGGCCCGTGCCGCCGCCGAGAAGCTGCCGAGGGCTGCGACACGAACGAAGACCTGCATGCTGGTGACACGGTCGAGCATGAACAGCCTCACTCCGCGGGTGTGAACTGATATTCAATGTAGGATATTATCCTACCATTAGTTTGAGATCATATGAAGGCTCCTCTCTGGAGACATTCCGATGATCGACACCCGCACTGCCCCCTATGCCGCCCTGGTCCTGCGCATCACCCTCGGCGTCCTGTTTCTGGCCCATGCCGGTCTCAAGGTTTTCGTGTTCACCCCTGCTGGCGCCGCCCAGTTCTTCGGCAGCCTCGGCCTGCCGCCGGCTCTCGCTTACCTGACCATCGCGGCGGAAGCGCTTGGTGGCATTGCCCTGATCCTCGGTCTGTTCACCCGCTGGGTGTCCCTGGCCCTGATCCCGATCCTCCTTGGCGCTATCGTGTTCGTTCACGGCAAGGCCGGCTTCTTCTTCAGCAACCCGAACGGCGGCTGGGAATTCCTCGCTTTCTGGATCGCGGCCCTCGCGGCTCAGGCTCTTCTGGGTGACGGCGCTCTTGCGGTGCGCGCCGGATCGGCGAAGACTGCTCCTTCGTTGGCCACGCGTTCCGCTTGAAGGAGACCGTGATGATGAACCCTCGGCCCATCGATCCCGGCGTCAGGATTGGCCACGTCCATCTCAAGGTGGCCGATCTCGAGCGCTCGCTTGCCTTCTACTGCGGCGTGCTCGGCTTTGAGCTGATGCAGCGCTACGGCAGCCAGGCGGCCTTCGTATCGGCCGGGGGCTATCACCACCACATCGGCCTCAATACCTGGGAGAGCCAGGGCGGGTCCCCGCCGCCTCCCGGCACCACCGGGCTCTACCATGTGGCGATCCTCTATCCCACGCGGGCGGCTTTGGCCGATGCGCTCTACCGTCTGGCCGAAGCCGGCATTCCGTTGCAGGGGGCGAGCGATCACGGGGTGAGCGAGGCGCTCTACCTGAACGATCCCGACGGCAACGGCATCGAGCTCTACGTGGATCGCCCGCAGGACCAGTGGCCGAGAACGCCTGAGGGCGAGCTCCAGATGGTGACGCGGCGGCTCGACCTGCAGAACCTGCTCGCCAGCCGCACCGCTTGACGAACTCTTCTGGCCGGACAGCTTAAGCTTGGCAGACAAGCAGCAGGAGGTCCGGCCATGTGGAACGAGTTCAAGCAGTTTGCGCTTCGCGGCAATGTGGTCGATCTCGCCATCGGCATCATCATCGGGGCGGCTTTCAGCAAGATCGTGGATTCGCTCGTCGGCGACATCTTCATGCCGGTCATCGGGGCAATCACTGGGGGCCTCGATTTCACGAACTACTTCACGCCCCTGTCCGAGGCCGTGACGGCACCGGCCCTGGCGGAGGCCAAGAACCAGGGCGCCGTGCTCGCCTGGGGCAGCTTCATCACCGCTGCCATCAACTTCATTATCATCGCCTGGATCCTGTTTCTGCTGGTCAAGGGCATGAACCGCCTGCGCCGCACGGAGGACGCCAAGACCGGCACCGCCGACAAGCCCACGGAAATTCCGGCCGACGTGAAGCTCCTGACTGAAATTCGCGACCTGATGAAGGCGGGACGCAGCCTCTGATCCATCACCGGTTTCGATCGAATCCTTCGTCTTTTGTTATGCGACGCATTCGAGGCTTGCCTTGAGGGGCCGAACGGGCCATCCCTGTTCGCCGGCTTCCCAAGGAACTCTCCCATGAATGCGTCCGTGTCGATTCCGTCCGTTCTCAACCTGCGCCCCGAAGCGGAGCAGGCGCCGACCAGCGGCATCGTCGACGTGTTCAGCTACGGCCGGCTGAAGCCCGGCATCATTCCGCTCTGGGTGGGCGAGGGCGATCTGCCGACGCCGTCCTTCATCTGCGAGGCGGCGGCTCAGTCGCTCGCCAAGGGCGAGACCTTCTACACCTACCAGCGCGGCATTCCCGAACTGCGCCAGGCCATCGCCCGCTATCACGAGCAGGTCTACCGCAAGGCTTTCGATCCCGAGCGCTTCTTCGTAACCTCCGGCGGCATGCCGGCCATGCAGCTTGCCTTTCGCATGCTGGCCGGCAATGGCGACGAAGTGCTGATCCCCACGCCGGCTTGGCCGAACTTCGCCGGCGCGATCACGATTGCCGGAGCGCGCCCCGTGCCCGTGCCGATGGCCATCGATGAAAAAGGCTGGCATCTCGATTTTGAGCGGCTCGAACAGGCGATTACGCCCCGCACTCGCGTGCTCGTCATCAACTCGCCGTCGAACCCGACGGGCTGGGTGGCAAGCCATGACGATCTTCGCGCCGCCCTCGATCTCGCCCGCCGTCACGGGCTTTGGATCGTGGCGGACGAGATCTACAGCCGCTTCATCCACGATCCGGCGCTCACCATCGACGGGCGCACGCCGTCCTTCCGGGATGTGATGGAGCCGGAGGACAAGATCATCTTCGTCCAGACCTTCTCCAAGAACTGGGCCATGACCGGCTGGCGCCTCGGCTGGCTGGAGGCTCCGCCGGCTTTGGGACAGGTGATCGAAAATCTCGTGCAGTATCAGACCTCGGGAACGCCGGTCTTCGTTCAGCGCGCGGGCGTGGCGGCCATCGAGCAGGGCGAGAGCTTCCTGGCCGATCAGATCGTCCGGGCCCGTCAGGGCCGGGAGATCGTCGGGCGGCTGAGCGACACCGGCCTCGTGGAACTGCCGCCGCCGAGCGGCGCCTTCTATGCGTTCCTGAAGATCAAGGGCGCCAAGAACTCCAAGGACATCGCCTTCCGCCTCATCGACGAGGCCAATGTAGGCCTGGCCCCGGGCTCCGCTTTCGGCGAGGCGGGCGAGGGCTATCTTCGCCTGTGCTACCTGCGCAAGCCCGAGGATGTGGAAGAGGCGGTGCGCCGCATCAGCGAGGCTCTGCCGCGGCTCGTGGCCTAGCCTAGCCTCTTTCTGCGCCGCGTAGTCGCCCACCGCATGGCCTCTGCGCGCCATCGGCATTTGACCGGCGGGGAAAGGGCGTTCATTGAGCAACACCGTGATGCCTCCCGTGCTTGCCCATCTCGTCCAGATCCTGATCGCCGCCCTCGGCGGGCTCGTGTTCCACTGGCTCGGCGTTCCGGCGGCATGGCTGTCCGGTGCTGCGATCGCGGCCACCCTATGGGGACTCACCGGATGGGCAGTCTCCCTGCCGCGTGCTCTCGCCGATGCCGCCATGCTGATCTCGGGGGCCGCCATGGGCGCGGCGGTGACGCCCGAAGCCATCGGCGCCATGGGCCGCTATCCCGGCAGCCTCATTCTCCTGGTGATCGGCGTGGTGGCGATCTCGACGGCCTCGACGGCGTGGCTCGTGCGCATGTCGGGCTGGCGCAGGGCTGATGCGGTGCTGGCCTCCGTGCCGGGCGCGCTGTCCACCGTTCTTGCCGTCGCCGCCGAGCGCAAGGCTGAGGTCGCCTCCATCGCCATCGTGCAGAACTTTCGTCTCTTCGTGCTGATCGCGCTGCTGCCGAGCCTCGTCGTGCTCACGGGCGACGGCGGCAACACCGGCGCGCTGATCGGTGAAGGCTTGCCCATCGAGAGCCCGGGCGGCATGGCTTTCATCCTCCTCGGCGGATTGCTCTTGGGAGCCGTGTTCAAGCAGTTGAAGGTGGCCGCCCCGATCCTGCTCGGCGCGACAGTAATGAGTTCGGTGAGCCACGGGACCGGATGGATCACCGGCGTGATCCCTCCCGTCATTGCAACCGGCGGCCTCGTGCTGATCGGGCTCTTCATCGCCGAGCGGTTCCGCAACATCCAGCGCTCGACCCTCAAGCGCGCCTTCATTGCGGCGCTCGGCTCCTTCACGGTCGGCATGGTGGTGGCGGCGCTCTTTGCAGGCGTTGCTGCGTGGCTGGCGGGGGTCAGCTTCGCCAACGGTCTGGTCGCCTTCGCGCCGGGCGGGCTGGAGGCGATGACCGTTCTCGCCCTCATCCTGGGGCTCGATCCGCTTTATGTGGGCATCCACCACCTCGTGCGATTTCTCGGCATCGGCCTCGTGCTGCCGTTCCTGATCGGCTGGCTGCAGCGGGACAGGGCGGCGGCTGCGGAGTAGAGCTTACGATTGCTCGTTCCGCAGCCGCTCCACCGTTTCCATGCGGGGCTTCGCCGTCTCCCACAGGCGCTTTGTGACGGCAGCGACCAGAGCTTCGGTCAGCAGGAGAAGACCTGCCGAGGAATCCCAATTGGACGGCGCGACGATGTGGGCGGGCAGCACGTGCCGCGCCACGCGGGCGATGGGGGAAAGCCATGGATCGGTGAGCAGGACCACCGTCGCTCCCTGCCTCGCGGCCGTTTCGCACAATGCCGTCACATCCTCCTGATAGCGGCGGATGTCGAAGGCGACGATCACGTCCTTCCTGCCGATCTCGATCATCCGGTCGCGCCAGAGGGCCGGCTGCCCTTCGATGAAGTCCACATGACTGCGCACGATGCGAAAATGGCTCTCGGCATAGCGTGCAAGCGCGCCTGTGAAGCGCCCGCCCGTGAAATGGATGTGCCGGCGCGGATCGGAGAGAAGCGCCACCACCGCGTCGAACTCGGCCGGCGCAATGTTCTCCACCGTCGCCCTCAGGTTGCCGATCACGGCCTCCGCGAAGGACGCAAGAGCCGGCGCGCCTTGCCCCTTGTCGGAGGGGCTGGCCTTGGCAAGGGGCGAAAGGAGCTGGGCCTCGAGCTCCTCCCGCAGGTGCTTCTGAAAATCCGGAAAGCCGCTGAAGCCCAGCCGGGTGACAAAGCGCAGAACCGATGGGGCGGAGATGCCGGCCCGGGAGGCGAATTCCGCAACGGTATCGAGGCCGGCGAAGGGATAATGGCTCAGGAGAAGATGGGCGGCCCGCTTTTCGCTGGGCGTGAAGGATTCCATCTCGAGCCGGATGCGCTCGGCGAGGCTCGGCGGCTCCGTGCGGGGAGGGGGTGGGTTGCGGCGCATACTGGATTGATTCACAGCCCCTCCTTGACGCTTCCTAAAACCTGTATCAGAAATTTCAGAACCTGAGAATTCCATAAGAAACGTATCAAGCGTTCAACCGGGGACAATTCTGCCGTCAGGCAGATTGACGGAGAACCGCATGACGCAGGCGAGCCGGGTGCCAGCCGATCAAGTCTCTGCCGCAACGGCAGGGCAGCCGGTTGCCGCTATCGAGAACCCACAGGGGCGCTCGCCCATCCTGCTCATCTGCGAGCATGCCTCCAACCACCTGCCGGCCCGTTACGGCACCCTAGGGCTCGGGCCTGAAGAACTCGAAAGCCACATCGCCTGGGACCCCGGCGCACTTGGTGTCGCGAAAGAGCTCTCCCGTCTGCTCGATGCGCCGCTGATCCACGCCACGGTCTCGCGCCTCGTGCTCGATCTCAACCGCGAACCGTCCGCGCCGGATTCGATCTGGACCCTGAGCGAGCGCACCACGATCCCGGGCAACCTCGACCTCGACGCGGAGGAGCGGGCCATCCGCGTGTGCGAGGTCTATGACGCGTTCCACAATGCGGTCGATGTGTTTGCCGATGCACGCCATGCGGCCGGGCAGCTTGGCGCCGTCGTGTCGATCCATTCCTTCACGCCCGTGTACCGGGACGTGCCGCGCCCCTGGCAGATCGGCCTCATCTTCAATCGCGACGAGCGCTATGCCCGCTATGTGGAGGCCGGCCTGAAGCAGGATCCGGCGCTGACCGTCGGAATGAACGAACCCTATTCGCCAGCGGACCGGGTGTTCCACACCCTGGAGCGCCACGCCGAGAAGCGTGGTCTCCCTCCGCTGATGATCGAAATCCGCAACGACCTGATCCGCACACAAGACGGACAGGCGTCGTGGGCCAGCCGTCTGGCGCCGCTTTTGAGGGAGGGGGCACGGACGCTCTGAACAACGGGGATGGCGCAGGACGTGCCATGACCCGAAAGGCAGACTATTCTTGGAGGAATGAGTCGATGTCAGTCGGACAAGGGAATCCCGGGGTTCATGCCCCGCCAGCCGGGGTGCAGAACGCCGCCGGTGTCACCTACACCACGGTGGATCAAGACTACTTCGAAGCCCGGCGCCTCAAGCGCCACGCACGCGTCTGGTCGCTCTGGGCGCTGGGCGTCGGCGCTGTGATCTCGGGTCATTATTCGGGCTGGAACCTCGGCCTCGCCAACGGCTTCGGGGCGATGTTCTTCGCCACGATCATCATCGCGATCATGTATCTGGGCCTGACCTTCTCGCTCGCCGAGATGTCGCCGGCCCTGCCGCATACGGGCGGCGCCTATTCCTTCGCCCGCACGTCCATGGGGCCGTGGGCGGGCTACATCACGGGCATCGCGGAGAACATCGAGTTCGTGCTCACCCCGGCGGTGATCGTGTTCTTCATCAGCTCGTATCTGTCGGCGATCTTCGAGACGGCGCCGGCGTTCCAGCCCGTGTATTGGGTGCTGTGCTACGCGCTGTTCGTCGGCCTCAACATCATCGGTGTCGAGCTGTCGTTCAGGGTCACGGTAGGAGTTACGCTGGCGGCCCTTGCGGTGCTGGCCTTCTTCTATGTCTCGGTGCTGTTCTCCGGCCAGTTCGACTTCTCGCGCTGGGCGTTGAACATCGGGCCCGACGGCGCAGAGCTTCCCAGCGGCAATGGCCCCTTCCTGCCCTTGGGTGTCAGCAGCATCCTGGCCTCGTTGCCCTTCGCGGTCTGGCTGTTCCTTGCCATCGAGCAGCTGCCGCTGGCGGCCGAAGAGTCGCACGATCCGCAGCGCGACATGCCCAAAGGCATCATCGCGGGCATCTTGACGCTGATCGCTTCCGCCTTCCTCGTGCTCTTCCTGAACACGGGCATCGCGCCGGGTGCGGTGGGCCTAGGCAAGTCGGGCGAGCCCCTGCTCGACGGGTTCCGCACCCTGTTCGGCACGGATATCGCGAAGATCCTGGCGGCCATCGCCGTGATCGGCCTCATTGCCTCGTTCCACACCATCATCTTCGCCTTCGGGCGGCAGATCTACTCCCTGTCGCGGGCAGGCTACTTCCCGAGTTTCCTGTCGGTCACGCATGGCGAACGCAAGACGCCGCATGTGGCGCTGATCGCGGGCGCGGTGCTGGGCCTCCTGGTGATGCTGATCATCTGGTTCTCGGCAGGCGCCGAGGCGGGTGCGACGGTCATCGGCGGCACGCTGCTCAACATGGCAGTGGCGGGCGCGATGCTGGCCTACTTCATGCAGGGCATGTCCTATGTGGTGCTCAAGCGGAAGTTCCCGAACCTGCACCGCCCCTACAGGAGCCCGTTCGGCATCGCGGGCGCGGTGATCTGCATGGTGATCGCAGCCGTGACGCTCTACTTCCAGCTCACCGACTCCGTGTTCCGCACCGCCGTCATCGGCGTCGCGGTCTATTATGCGGTGATGATGGCCTACTTCCTGCTCGTCGGTCGGCACAAGCTCATCCTCTCGCCGGAGGAGGAGTTCGCGCTCACCAAAGGCCAGAGCGAGTACAAGTCCTACTAACCCTTCGGGAGCGCGCCCGCTGCGCGCTCCCTTTCTCCTTTTATGGTCAAGGTTTTTCGTATGGACGCTCCCAAGATCAAGAATGCCACTGACGCGCTGGAATACGTGCGCAGCCGCGATCTGCCCTTCGTGAAGATCGGGCTAACGGACGTGGACGGCATCATGCGCGGCAAGTACATGGCCCGCGACAAGTTCGAGTCCGCCCTCGAGAAGGGCTTCGGCTTCTGCGACGTGGTGCTGGGCTGGGACTCCAATGACCAGCTCTACGACAATACCACTCTGACCGGCTGGCACACCGCGTATCCCGATGCGACGGCGCGGGTGATCCCGGAATCCATGCGGCTCATTCCCTTTGAGAACGACCTTCCGTTCTTCCTAGCCGAGTTCGAGGGCTATGCGGAGGCAGCCTGCCCGCGCGGCGTGCTCCGGCGGGTGCTGAAGAAGGCGGAGGATATGGGCTTTGCGGTCTCGGCCGCGGCCGAGTTCGAGTTCTTCCTGTTCGAGGAAACGCCGCATTCCGTGCGCGAAAAGAGCTACCGCGATCTCAAGAACATCACGCCGGGCTTCTTCGGCTACTCGGTGCTGCGCTCTGGCGTGCATGCGGATTTCTACCATGAGCTTCTCGACCTCGGAAAGAAGATGGATTTCGAGATCGAGGGCCTGCATACGGAGACAGGACCCGGTGTGCTGGAGGCTGCGATCCGCGTTGACGACGCGTTGAGCGCAGCCGACAAGGCGGCCCTGTTCAAGACCTATACCAAGATTCTCGCCCAGCGCCGCGGCTGGATGGCCACCTTCATGGCCAAGTGGTCGCGCGACTGGCCCGGCCAGTCCGGCCACCTGCACACGTCCCTGCGTGATCTCAAAACCGGCAAGGGCGCCTTCTACGACCCTCAGGCCAAGCATAACATGTCGGAGGCCATGCGCTGGTTCGTGGGCGGTCAGCAGAAGCTGATGCCCGAAATCCTCGCCATGGTGGCCTGCACGGTGAACAGCTACACACGGCTGATTCCCGGCTTCTGGGCTCCCACCGACTCTGCGTGGGGCGTGGAGAACCGCACCACGGCACTGCGCGTCATCCCGGGCTCCGAAAAATCCCAGCGGGTGGAGTACCGAGTCGCGGCTGCCGACATCAACCCGTATATCGCGCTCGCGGCCGCTATCGGCTCCGGCCTTTGGGGCATCGAGAACCGGATCGATCCGGGCGAGCCGATCCAGGGCAATGCCTACGCGGTCGAGCACCCGAAGGAGCGGGCCCTGCCGCGTTCCTTAAGCGAGGCAGCCGAGCGGCTGAAAGGGTCGCAGCCCGCGCGCCAGCTCTTCGGCGACACCTTCGTGGAGCATTACGCTGCAACCCGCGAATGGGAGGAGCGCGAGGCGCGCAAGGCTATCACCGATTGGCAACTCGCGCGGTACTTCGAGATCATCTAAAAGCCTTTTCGAGACTCAAGCACAGGAGAGGACCATGGCCTTCCGGGTTCATGGTCTTTCAGGCATCACACCATGGCCGATACCGATATCGTCTGCATTTCCCCTATCGACGGACGCGAGCTCGTCCGCCGCCCCATCATGTCCGAGGCTGCCATCGACGCGGCGATCACCTCCGCACGAGAGGCACAAAAAGCGTGGCGCAACACCAGCATCGCGGAGCGCGCGAGCAGGGTTTCCGCCTTCCTCGATGCCCTGCTCGCCATGAATCAGGAGGTGGTGCCCGAGATTGCCCAGCAGATGGGTCGGCCTGTGCGCTATGGCGGCGAGTTCCGCGGCGTCGAGGAGCGGGCGCGCTACATGATCTCGATTGCCGAGAAGAGCCTGCAGCCGATGCCGGCCGATGACGAGAAGGCGGGCTTCCGCCGCATGATCAAGCGCGAGCCCGTGGGCCTCGTGCTCGTGATCGCACCGTGGAACTATCCCTATCTCACAGCCATCAACACCATCGTGCCGGCGCTCATGGCCGGCAACGCGGTGCTGTTGAAGCACGCTTCGCAGACCGTGCTGGCAGGCGAGCGCTTCCAGATAGCGATGGACCGCGCCGGCATGCCGAAAGGCCTGTTCCAGAACCTTCATCTCAGCCACGACCAGACGAGCCGCATCCTGAGCGGCGGCCTGGTTGATCACTGCAACTTCACCGGCTCCGTCTCCGGCGGCCGCTCCATCGAACGCGCAGCCGCGGGCTCCTTCACCTCGCTCGGCCTCGAGCTCGGCGGCAAGGACCCGGCCTATGTGCGCGAGGATGCTAATCTCGATCATGCCATCGAGAACCTCGTGGACGGCGCGTTCTTCAACTCAGGGCAATGCTGCTGCGGCATCGAGCGCATCTATGTGCACGAGAAGCACTACGACCGCTTCGTCGAGGGTGCGGTCGATCTCGTGAACAAGTACGTGCTCGGCAACCCGCTCGACGAGGCGACGACGCTTGGGCCCATGGCGCACCGGCGCTTTGCCGATCTCGTGCGCGGGCAGAATGCGGAAGCCGTGGCGAAGGGCGCGAAGGCGCATATCGACACGAAGCACTTTGCCGCTGATACTGGCGACACCGCCTATCTCGCACCGCAGGTGCTCACGAATGTCGACCACTCCATGAGCGTCATGCGCGAGGAGAGCTTCGGCCCTACAGTGGGCATCATGAAGGTGACGGGCGACGAGGAGGCGATCCGCCTCATGAACGACTCGCCCTACGGTCTCTCGGCCGCGATCTGGACCTCGGACGTCGATGCGGCGGAAGCCATCGGCGAGAAGCTCGAGACCGGCACCGTGTTCATGAACCGCTGCGACTATCTCGATCCCGCGCTCGCCTGGACGGGAGTGAAGGACACCGGCCGCGGCGCGAGCCTGTCGCGTCTCGCCTACGAGTCGCTCACCCGTCCCAAATCCTACCACCTCCGCCAGATCTGATTGAAAGCATCATGACCATGTCTCCCCGTTCCAACTGGAGCTATCCCACTGCGATCCGCTTCGGCGCAGGCCGCATCTCGGAACTGGCGGAAGCCTGCAAGTCCGTCGGCATGCACGCTCCGCTCATCGTGACGGACCCGTTCCTCGCTACGCAACCGATGACGAAGGCGGCGCTCGATCAACTGATGAGCGCAGGCCTGAAAGCCGCGATCTTCTCGGACATCAAGCCGAACCCGGTCGAGACTAACGTGTACAAGGGCCTGGAAGCCCTGAAAGCCGGAAAGCACGACGGCGTTGTGGCCTTCGGCGGCGGCTCGGCGCTCGATGCCGGCAAGGTCATCGCCTTCATGGCGGGCCAGACGCGCCCCATGTGGGATTTCGAGGATATCGGCGATTGGTGGACCCGGGCGGACCCGAACGGCATTCAGCCGATCATCGCCGTGCCGACGACCGCCGGCACGGGTTCGGAAGTGGGTCGCGCCGGCGTGATTACCCAGGAGGCCACCCACACCAAGAAAGTGATCTTCCATCCGCTGATGATGCCGAAGATCGTGATCTGCGATCCGGAACTGACGGTGGGCATGCCGCCCCACATCACGGCCGGCACGGGTCTCGACGCGCTGGCGCATTGCATCGAGGCCTATTGCGCACCGGGCTACCATCCGCTGGCCGACGGCATCGCGGTGGAGGGCATCCGCCTCGTGAAGGAATATCTGCCCCGCGCCTACAAGGACGGCAAGGACATCGAAGCCCGCGCACAGCTGATGTCGGCGGCCGCCATGGGTGCCACGGCGTTCCAGAAGGGGCTCGGCGCCATCCATGCGCTCTCGCACCCGACCGGCGCGCTCTACGACACCCATCACGGCCTGACCAACGCGGTCTTCATGCCCTACGTGCTGGTCTATAACCGCAATGCCATCGAGGAGCGCATCGAGCGGCTCGCCGCCTATATCGGCCTCGAGCCTTCGTTCCAGGCCTTCCTCGACTGGGTGCTGCAACTGCGCAAGGATCTCGGCGTGCCGCACACGCTGGAGGGGCTGAAAGTGGACAGCGCCCGCTTCGACGAGATGTCCGAGATGGCGCCGAACGATCCCACCGCCGGCGGCAATCCGGTCCCGATCACGAAGGAGAGCGCCCGCAAGCTCTTCGAGGATGCGCTGGCCGGACGGGTCTAAGCCCGATCCCGATTGGTCTAGGCGGCTGGCGCATTGCCGGCCGCCCTCGCAGCAAGGCTCTTCGGCGCCACAACACGCCAGGCGGCGAGCAGGACGCTCTGCAGCGTCGCCTCGTCGGTGAGCGCCAAGTTGACACTCGTCCAGCCCTGAAGGCCCCATTTGCCCTGTATGGCAGCGAAGACGAGCGGCTCCGCCTCGACCCGCACCTGCTGATCCTCAGTGGTGAGCTTCACGACGGCGCGCTGCTCGTCCGGATGGAGCGTCGCAAAGATCTTGCTCCGCACTCGAAAATCCGGACGTTTCATGTGGGAGCTCTCGCTGGCTTCCGGCAGAGCAAGAGCAAGGCGGCGAACGTCGTCTGGTGTCATGTCGCGCTCCGGGAGACTGCCTGCATCCTGAGCCTTGATGTTCTTGGTTTCAAGGATCGCAGATTTGGTCTCTCCAACACCTCTAAACGAAGGGCACCGCTGGAATGCTCCAGCGGTGCCCTTTCGTCATCATGCTTTCAGTCGTTCAGGCTGCAGCCTTCAAAGGAGTCTTGCGATCAGCCCGCAGTGACTTGAGGGATTCCGTCCAGCGGAAGAGTTCGTCCAGCATCGTCGCGGCGGACGTCCTGTAGATGTCTTGCGGCTTGAGCCTGCCGTTCTCGTCCAGGTTCTGGAACACCATCGGCATCGGCACGCCTTCCGGGATCGGCATCATCTTCAGGGTCGTGACGATCTGCTTGGCCACCTGGACCGAACGCAGGCCGCCGGAGATGCCGCCATAGCTCACGAAGCCGGCGGGAGCGTAGTTCCACTCGCGCGACAGGTAGTTCAGCGCGTTCACCAGGGCCGGCGGCGGGGCGTAGTTGTACTCGGGCGTGACGAACACGAAGGCGTCGGCGGCCGACACGCTCGCGGCCCATGCCTTGGTATGGGCATGGTGGTAGTTCTGCTTCATCGGGTGCTCGGGCTCGTCGAAGAGCGGCAGGTTGAACTCCGCGAGATCGACCAGGACCGGCTCGAACTTGCCATGCTCGGCGGTGTATTCGCTGAACCATTGGGCGATGCTCGGGCCGACGCGACCGGGGCGGGTGCTGGCGATGATGATGTGAAGCTTGGGCTTCATAGGACGTCCTTCATTTGCATTCGGAGGCAGGAACACTTAAGTTCCCTTTTGTTACCGAGGCTCATTAAGTAACTTCCGCAGCCTTTCGCAAGGAGGCACTTTCATGTCACCCAGTCACATCCATGTGCCCACCGATTGCCGCACCGTGACGGAGATCCTGTCACGGGTCGGCGACAAGTGGAGCGTCCAAGTGGTGGTCCAGATGGGCGAAGGGCCTAAGAGATTCAACGAGTTACGCCGAGCCGTGACCGGGATCTCCCAGCGGATGCTGACCCTGACCCTGCGCGGATTGGAGCGCGACGGGCTCGTCACGCGCACAGTCTATCCGACCATTCCGCCCCGGGTGGATTACCAGCTCACAGGGCTGGGTTGCTCCCTGCTCAAGACTGTGCGGGCTTTAGGCGATTGGGCGATCCAGAACCGGGATGAGATTCTCACTGCCCGGCGACGCTTCGATGCGGCAGGTGATGGAATGGACGAGCAATCCGATGCAGCTTGAGGGTTAAGCTGCGATCCTGCGCTCCAGAACCTCCCAGAGCGCGCTGTCGAGGAAGGTCTCGATGGTCCTGTCGGCACCGACCTTGGTGAGCTCCGTGGCGCTGAGGCCGGTGAGGACGCCGAAGGAGAACAGCCCGGCTCCCTTGGCCGCCCTCATTCCCGAGGGCGAGTCCTCGAAGGCGATGGCCTCTTCCGCACGGATGCCGAGCCGCTCAATGGCTGTGACGTAGGGCAGAGGATCGGGCTTGCCGCGCTCGACCTGATCGATGGTGATCTTCACCTCGAACCGGTTGGTAATGCCTAGAATGTCGAGGATATGGGTCGCGTTCAGCAGGGGGGCATTGGTGACCAGGGCAAGCCTGATGCCGCGGGCCTCGGCCCAATCGAACAGTTCGAGCAGGCCCTCCAACGGCTTGAGCTCGAGCGCGAGACGCCGGAAGGCGGCTTCCTTACGGTCCGCATAGACCTCATGCTCCTCGACCGGCAGATGGGGCAGGAGTGCGGCAAAGATCGACTCGTTCGTGTGGCCGATGATCGAGGTGCGATACAGGTCCTCGCTGATCACGACGCCTTGAGGTCCCAGGGTCTGGGCAAAGGCCTCCAGGTGGGCCGGGTCGCTATGCACCAGGGTGCCGTCCATGTCGAAGATCAAGGCTTTGAGCATCACGTCGTCTCTAGAATGTCTTGGCTAACGACGAAGGAGATAAACCCTCGCGTCTTAGAATGCACCCCGCTGGAGTTGCAACCCTACTCTCATATTTCCGATGAAGGTGCGTTTCGGCGTCTTCAGGCATCCGGAATGATGGCGACGCCTCGCTGGGTTGCGAAGGAGATCGACACCGGAGTGCCGGGCGCGATTGCGTCTTTCCGTCCGTATTGAACTACGAACAGGTTTCCGATCGGGCTCTCCACGTCGTATTCCACCTGCGTGCCGAGGTAGGACGTCTTGCGCACCGTGCCAACCAAGCCACCGGCCTGCACCGCCTCATCGAGAAAAATGGCATCGGGCCGGGCGGCCAGCTTGACAGGGCCCTGACTGGCGCCGCGATGAGGGAGCTGAAGATTGAGGCCGCCGATCTTCACCTGCGCCGTCGGGCCGGCGATGCTTGCAACATCTCCGGTGATGATGTTGGCGTCACCAATGAAGTCGGCGACGAACAGGTTTGCCGGCTCCTCGTAGAGCTCGTGCGGCGTGCCGGTCTGGGCGATACGGGCATTCGACATGACGATGATATGGTCGGAGACCGCAAGCGCCTCCTCCTGGTCGTGCGTCACGTAGGCCACGGTGAGATTGAGGTTCTGCTGCAACTCGCGGATGTCCTCACGCACGCGTCGTCGCAGCTTGGCATCGAGGTTAGAGAGAGGTTCGTCGAAGAGCAGGACCTGCGGCTCCAGCACGAGGGCGCGGGCGACCGCCACGCGCTGCTGCTGCCCTCCGGAAAGCTCAGAGGGGGCGCGCTTCTCGAGACCTTTCAAGCCGATGATATCGAGCTTCTCCATGGCCATCGCATAGGCGTCCTTCTTCGGGACGCCCTGCACGGTTGGGCCATACGCCACGTTCTCCAGCACCGACATGTGGGGAAAGAGCGCGTAGGACTGGAACACCATGCTCACGTCCCTGTCGGCAGCGGACAGGTTCGTCACGTCGCGGTCGCCGATCAGGATCTGGCCCTCGCTCGCCATCTCGAGCCCGGCAATCATGCGCAGGGTCGTGGTCTTGCCGCAGCCGGAGGGGCCGAGCAGGGTGACAAGCTGGCCTGGTGCGATGGTGAAGGAGACGTTGTCCACGGCCGTGACGTTGCCATAGCGCTTCGTCACGTTGCGGAATTCCACGGACGCCGCCTGCTTCTTGGATGCACCGGGGCGGGAGAGGGAATGGACGGAGGACATCTTGTTCATGGAACCGCCTGCACGGCAACGGGGGAGGGGGCGGCGCTCGCGCTGCGGCGCCCGAGGCGCCGCTCGCCGACCATGAGCTGGATCGCCACGATGGCGAGCAGCATGACGAGGATGAGCGCGGTGGAATAGGCAATCGCAAGACCGAACTCGCCCGCCTCGACGCGGCCGACGATATAGGTCGTGGCCATGTTGTACTCGGCGGTGACGAGGAAGATCACGGCGCTGACCGCCGTCATGGCGCGCACGAAAGAATAGACCAGCGAGGCGACGATGGCCGGCCGCAGCAGCGGCAGCACCACGCGGCGCATGGTGGTCGACGAGCGGGCGCCCAGGGTGAGGGAGGCCTCGTCGAGGCTCTTGTCGATCTGGCTTAAGGTGGCGATGCCGGAGCGCACGCCCACGGGCATGTTGCGGAACACGAAGCACATCACGAGGATAAAGCCCGTTCCGGTGATCTCGATGGGCGGCACGTTGAACGCGAGGATGTAGGACACGCCCACCACGGTGCCGGGAATGGCGAAGCTCAACAGCGTGCCGAACTCGAAGGAGCGCTGGCCGGCGAAGCGCTGGCGCGTGAGGAGATAGGCCGTGAGCAGGCCGATGGCGGCGGTGAGCGGTGCCGAGAGAGCCGCCACCTTCACGGTGGCAAAGAACGAGTCCCAGGCCGAGCCCGAGAAGTGAAGGCCCCATTCCGTGCGCTCGACGCGGAAGGCGGTGAGGAAATGCTCGAAGGTCGGCGTGTAGTCGCGGCCCATGGATCGTACGAAGGCGCCGACGACGATGATCGCATAAACGGCAAGCGTGAAGACCGCCCACGGGATCGCTGTGAAATAGGAGGCGAGCGCCACCCGCTGCGGCAGCGGCAGCGGAATGCCTGCATCGCCCTTGCCGGTCACTGTGGTGTAGACCTTCTTGCCGAGCCATGTATGCTGCATCCAGAAGGCGCCGAGCGTGAAGGCGAGTAGGATGATGGAGAGCACCGCCGCCCGGCCCTGATCCTGCTGCGCACCCACGACCGCGAAGAAGATCTTGGTGGAGAGGACCTCGTAATTGCCGGCGAGCACCAGGGGATTGCCGAAATCCGCGAGGCTTTCCACGAAGCCGAGCAGGAATGCATTGGCAAGGCCCGGGCGCATGAGCGGCAGCGTCACGGTCCAGAAGGTCGTCCAGCTTTTGGCGCGCAGGGTCTGGGAGGCTTCCTCCAGCGTCGGGCTGATGCCCTGCACCACGCCGATGAACACGAGGAAGGCGATCGGCGTGAAGGCCAGGAGCTGCGCGATGAACACGCCGGGAAGGCCATAGATCCAGCGCGACCGCGGCACGCCGAACCATTCCCAGAGAAGGTTCGACAGGGCACCCGAGCGGCCGAAGAGCAGGATCAACGCGAGACCGATCACGAAGGGCGGCGTGATGATGGGCAGCACGCTCATGACGCGCAGCAGCTTCTTGTAGCGGAACTCGGTGCGCGTCGCGATGAGCGCGAAGGCAAGGCCGAGGGCCGTGGTGCCGAAGGCGACGAGCAGTCCGAGAAACAGGGTGTTCCAGGCCACACCGCAGCGCAAGTTGCTCGTCAGGCAGTCGAGGCCCCAGATCGACCTGTCCATGAATTTGGCGATGAACTCGGACGGCGCGAAGTTACCGCTGTTGTCAGCGAATGCGCTCGCCAGGATCGTCGAGACCGGGAAGAAGACGAAGACGATAATGAGCGCGACGACGGCGCCGATGGACGAGGTGATGAAGGCATCGCCGCGGCACCAGCCACGCGCGGCTAAGCCGTGGCAGAGGACGATCAGAAGGGCCGCCGAAGTGAGGGCTGCGCCATAGCCCATGCCGGCCTGGCTCGGGCCAGGCTCGCCGAACAGGCCTCTCAGGATGTCGAGCGTCCAGCCGTTGAGGCCGATGGCAAAGCCCTGAAGGACGATGAGGGCGAGACCGAGAAGTCCCGATGCGACGAGCCAGTTGCCCTTCTGTCCGTGCGATGGCCGGAGGACAGGAACCAGCGCCATGCCGAGCGGCACGAGGATCGGCAGGAGCCACCAGGCGCCCCGCATGCCGTGGACCAAAGCCGATCCGCTGACGAAATAATCGGCGATAGTGGGGGAGGCGGAGCGCTCGAAACCATACCAGGGCAGGAGGGCAAATCCGACCCAGCTCAGAACGATCCAGCCAAGGGTTGCCCGTGACATCTTCGTATTCCTGCCTCACGGCCGGTCTGAGGACCAACCTTCCAATCGATCGCGCTAAAATTGCCTTCGGCGAGGCGTGAGCCGTCTCGCCGAAGGCATTGCAGGCCGGACTATTTCGGCAGGTTCTTCACCTCGTTGTCCCACTTGGACAGGAGGCGTCTGCGCTCTTCGGACGATCCATACTTCGCGAAGTCGAAGTTGATCAGCTTGATGTCGGTGAGCTTCGGAGCCTGCGGGGGGATCGGCGTGTTCTTGTTCGACGGCACCTGATAAGACTTGGCGTCGGCGCCGAGCTTCTGCGCGTCGGCGGTCAGCGCCCAGTCGTAGAACTTCTTGGCACTGTCCATGTTCTTGGCACCCTTGATGAGCGACATGGAGCCGATCTCATAGCCCGTGCCCTCGCAGGGGGCCACGACCTTCACCGGCGCCTTGTCGACGACCATCGTCACCATGTCGTGCAGGAACGTGATGCCAACGGTGGTCTCACCCAGGGCTGTCGCCTTGGCCGGGGCTGCGCCCGACTTGGTATACTGATTGACGTTCTTGTGCAGGGCTTTGAGGTACTCGAAGCCTTTGTCCTCACCCATGATCTGGATGATGGTGGCGAGAAGCGTATAGGCCGTGCCGGAGGAATTCGGATCGGCGACCTGCACCTCGTCCTTCAGCTCAGCCTTGAGCAGGTCGGCCCAGCATTTCGGCTCGCCGATATTGTTCGCCTTGGCCTGATCGGTGTTGTAGCCGAAGCCGAGCGCGCCCGAATAGATGCCGACCGTGCGCTGCTTGGACTGTTCCCACTGGCGCACGGCCCAATCCTGCAACTCGCTCATCTTCGGCGATTTGTATTCTTCCGTCAGGCCTTCCTCGGCGGCCTGCATATGAGGGTCGCCGGTGCCGCCCCACCAGATGTCGGCGCGGGGATTCTGGGACTCGGCCTTGAGCTGCGCATAGATCTCGCCGGAGCTCTTGCGGGTCATGGAGACCTTGATGCCCGTCTCGCGCTCGAACGCAGTGGTCATGGCGCGGCACCACTCTTCCTGCACGGCGCAGTACATGACCAGCGCTCCTTGTGCCTGGGCTGCTCCGGCGGACATGAAGGACAGGGCCGTCATGGTGCCTGCCAGCATGGTTGCCGCCGCGAAAGTCTTCTTCGGTTCCATATTCATCCTCCCGTGCTGATGTTCTTATCGTTTTGTTTGGCCGGCTAAGCTCCCTCCATTGCGACGGCGGGTCAAGAGCCTTGCCGGCCGTTCAATCGTGAATCTTTAGAATAACATGCCTGGATCAAGGCTCTTTGGAGATCCCCGTAGCGGCCATCAGAGCAGTCGCCAGTTCCGGCGTGCAGGCAAGGACAGGATTGCCTTTGCGCAGGCCGTCCTTGGCCAGGAAATCGTTGGTCCAGCCGCCGGCTTCCTCGATGATCAGCAGGCCGGCCAGGGCATCCCAGGAATTGATGTGGAGTTCGCAATAGGCATCGATGCGCCCGTCAGCCACGTAGGCCAGGCCGAGGGTTCCCGAACCGGCGCGGCGCACGTTGGCGCCTGACGTCTTGAGCTTGTCGACGGCAGCGATGTAGGGCTCGGGCGGCAGGCGCGGCGACCAGCCGGCCTCTACCGTTGCCTGGTTCATGTCGGCCAGGCCGCTCACCCGGATCGGCTCGCCGTTAAGGATGGCGCCGCGCCCGCGCTGGGCGGTGTAGAGTTCAGCATGCATCACGTCATAGATCACGCCGATCTCGACGCGGTTGTCGCGCACGA
Organism: Microvirga arabica; assembly: GCF_016811235.1. Taxonomy (GTDB): domain Bacteria; phylum Pseudomonadota; class Alphaproteobacteria; order Rhizobiales; family Beijerinckiaceae; genus Microvirga; species Microvirga arabica. The sequence continues at coordinate 28,705 of NZ_JAFBID010000025.1, read as the reverse complement.
ACGCAATGGAGATGGCGAAATGCGGGATGCCGCGGGCGAAATTCGCCGTGCCGTCGATGGGGTCCACCACCCACACGTCGCGCTCGAACGAGCCGCCGCCTTCCTCGCCGAAGAAGGAATCCGCGGGGAACAGGGTGCTCAGGCGTGTGCGGATCAGTTCCTCCACCTCGGCATCCGTAGCGGTGAGAAAGTCCTGAGGCCCCTTGAAGTCGGGCCGCTGCGAGCGCGGACGCTCCAGAAAGCGCTTGCGCGCCAGCACGCCCGCCTCCCTGGCAATGGCGCAGGCGGCGGCAAATCTCATGTCCAGACCGTTGGTCGTCATCGGGGCAGCGTGTCCTTCTGGATCAAAAGCGGGGCCATTGTTGTTATGAACCCGTCATCAAGCTTCGAGAGGATGGAGAATCGTATGAGGCCAAAGGCAACAATGTCCTCATATTGTTTCGCCTAAGTCCTTTCTTAGCCGGCTCAAATCATCTACGTTACAATTTTACCCGATAGGAACCCTACTCTCGTCGAATGCCACAAACCTCCAAAGACAAACTCAGCCAGGTTGCTGCACTGCCCTTTCGGATCCGAGACGGAAGGATCGAGGTGCTTCTCGTTACGTCACGCGAGACCAAGCGCTGGCTGATCCCCAAGGGCTGGCCCATGAAGGGCAAGAAGCCTCACAAGGCGGCGGCCCAGGAGGCGGAGGAAGAGGCAGGCGTCAAGGGCGAGATCAAGAACAAGCCTCTCGGCTCCTATGATTACTGGAAGCGCCGGGCCGCGCATTTCGACCTATGCCAGGTGAATGTCTATCCGCTCGAGGTGTCCAAGCAGCTCAAGTCCTGGCGCGAGAAGGGCCAGCGTCAGGCGCAGTGGTTCGCCGTGGAGGATGCTGCCCATCAGGTGCTGGAGCCTGCGCTCGCCGACCTGATCCGCAGCCTGCCCGAGCATGTCAATCCCGTCGCCCGGACGGGGTAGGCAGCAGTTTTTACGGCGCGAGAGGGAACGTAAAGCCCCATCAAGAAGTCTTTCCTGTGACGAAGGCGGTCGGGCGGTGAAGCTTGGCCATTTTCCAGACAGTGAGGGAGACGTCGATGAAGGCGCTTGTTTGGCATGGCACCACCGATATCCGCTGCGATTCGGTTCCCGATCCTCAGATCGAGCATCCGCGCGACGCGATCATCAAGGTGACGAGCTGCGCCATCTGCGGCTCGGATCTCCATCTCTACGATCATTTCATGCCTGGTATGAAGTCCGGCGACATCATGGGCCACGAGTCCATGGGCGAGGTGGTCGAGGTCGGCCCGGAGGCCAAGGGCAAGCTGAAGGTCGGCGACCGCGTGGTGATCCCGTTCACCATCATCTGCGGGGAGTGCGACCAGTGCAAACGCGGCAACTTCTCGGTCTGTGAGCGGACGAACCGCAACGGCCACATCGCCGCCAAGGCCTTCGGACACACCACCGCGGGTCTCTTCGGCTACACGCATCTCACCGGCGGCTATCCGGGCGGGCAGGCGGAATACCTGCGCGTTCCCTTCGCCGATGCCACACACATCAAGGTCCCCAGCACGCTGTCCGACGAGCAACTGCTCTTCCTCAGCGACATCTTCCCCACCGGCTGGCAGGCTGCTGTCCAGTGCGACATCGAGCCGACCGATACGGTGGCGATCTGGGGTGCAGGCCCTGTCGGTCAGATGGCGATCCGAAGTGCCATCCTGCTCGGCGCGAAGCAGGTCATCGCTATCGACCGGGTTCCCGAGCGCCTCGACATGGCAAGGGCAGGCGGCGCCATCACGATCAACTTCGACGAAGAGAGCGTGATCGAGCGTCTCAACGAACTCACCAACGGCAAGGGGCCTGAGAAGTGCATCGACTCCGTCGGCATGGAGGCGCATGCGGCGGGCACAGTCGATGCCATGTACGATCGCGTGAAGCAGGCGACCATGATGGAGACGGATCGTCCGCACGTTTTGCGTGAGATGGCCTATGTCTGCCGCCCCGCAGGCACGCTCTCGGTGCCTGGTGTCTATGGCGGCCTTCTCGACAAGATTCCGTTCGGCGCGATCATGAACAAGGGCCTTACCATCCGCACCGGTCAGACGCATGTGAACCGCTGGACCGACGATCTCCTGCGCCGCATCGAGGAAGGGCAGATCGATCCGTCCTTCGTCATCACCCACACGGTGGGGCTCGATGAGGGCCCCGACATGTACAAGATCTTCCGCGACAAGCAGGACGGCTGCATCAAGGTCGTTCTCAAACCCTGATAGGTGAGATCATGCGCTACGAAACCGAAAGAACACGCCGTCGTGGCCATGCCGATACGGCCACCGACACCCTGGCGCGCGGCCTCGGGATCTTCTCCATTGCTCTCGGCATCGCCGAAGTCGTGGCACCGCGCGCCCTGGCACGGGCGCTCGGCATGAAGGGGCAGGAGGGCCTGATCGCCGGCTATGGCGTGCGCGAGATCGCAACCGGCATCGGCATCCTGGCCTCTAAGGATCCGACGCCGTGGATCTGGGGCCGTGTAGCAGGCGACGGGCTCGATCTGGCGACGCTCGCAACGGCGCTCGAAGGTCGGAACCCGAAGAAGGGCAATGTCGGCATTGCCATGGCGGCGGTAGCCGGCGTGACGGCTCTCGACGTCTACTGCGCCCAGACGCTCAGCCGCGAGAGCCCGCATCCGCTGCCGCCCATGCAGGATTACTCGGACCGCACCGGCTATCCCCGCGGGATCGAGCAGAGCCACGGCGCAGCGAAGGATTTTGAGGTGCCGCGGGACTTCCGCACGCCTGAAGCCATGCGGCCTTATACCCAGCCGCAGGCGCCGCAGCGGCCGACACCGTCCATGTAACTGCGCGGCATGGCAAGGCCGCAGGTTTTCACGATTGGATACGAGGGAGCGGACGTGGACCGCTTCCTCACCACCTTGAAGGATGCCGGCGTCGCGACCCTTGCCGACGTGCGCGCCGTCGCGCTCTCCCGCAAGCGCGGGTTCTCGAAATCCGCCCTGCGCGATGCCTTAGCCGACCAGGGCATCGGCTATGAACACTTCATCAAGCTCGGCACGCCGAAGGAGGGCCGCCAAGCGGCGCGCGCCGGCGATGGCGACCTGATGCGGCGGATCTACTGCGATGAGGTTCTCGCGACCGAGTCGGCGCAAGAGGCTTTCCGTGAGCTGGAGGCGCTGGCCGACGCTCAACCGATCTGTCTCCTGTGCTTCGAGCGCGATCCTGCCAACTGTCATCGTACTGTTCTGGCGCAGCGCCTCGCCGAGCGCGGCTTCGAGACGGTGGATCTCACGGTTCTCTGACGCTACAAGGCAGAGAAGCGCAGGGGAGTGGGCATTCATGAACGCAATCGTCACCGCCGTGAGCGGCAGCTCCCGTCACAGCTTCAGCAAGCCCAATCAGAATTCCATCCACCTGCTGGCCGGCCTTGGCATCGAGGGAGACGCCCATCTGGGCACCACGGTCAAGCACCGCTCGCGCGTGGCCAAGGATCCCACTCAGCCGAACCTGCGCCAAGTCCACCTCATCCACGCGGAGCTTTTCGACGAACTCGCGAGCAAAGGCTTTGCCGTTGAGGCGGGGGAGATGGGCGAGAACGTCACCACGCGCGGGATAGATCTCTTGAGCCTGCCGGCCGGTGCGCGCCTGATGCTTGGCGAGAGTGCCGTCATCGAAGTCACGGGCCTGCGCAATCCTTGCGTCCAGATCGACCGGTTTCAGAAGGGACTCATGAAGGCGGTGCTGGGCAAGGACGAGCAGGGCAATGTCGTCCGCAAGTCCGGGATCATGGCGATTGTGCTTGAGGGTGGCGAGGTCCGGCCCGGAGATGCCATCCGGGTCGAACTGCCGGATGGGTCTCATCAACCGCTCGAAGTCGTGTAAATCGATCGGACAACGATGAAACAAAACTGCGGTTGCCAAGTTGAACGAACTGCACTACTTTGCACCCAGGTTTTAATTCCAGAGAGGGAGGACTGCATGGCTTTTGTGTGCTTGCTGAACGTTCTTCCCGCGTCCCGCCCAACATCCTAGGCGGCACCAGGCGGGGCTCCAAGGCCCGGCAAACCTTACCAAGATTTCCCTACCCATGATGATCGAGCGACATCGAACGCGGTAAGCTGGCGTTCCTGTTGTCATTCCTTAAAAAATTCCGGGAGAGGTGTGCGCCCCGAGCGTCACCTGTTCGTTGCTATGAACCAGCAGAAGAAGGGCGGGGATGCGACCCGCGACGTCTTACGATTCACGTTCCGGCACTGGCGCCATGAGCCGCGCTACGTGGCGCTGATCGTCGTCACTATGATGGTCTCCACGCTTGCCGACGTGTTCATGCCGGTCTTTGCCGGCAGGCTCGTCGATGCCATCGCGGCAGGCGGTGACAACCGCGAGGCTGCCTTGCATGCAGCCCTCATGGCGTTCGCGTTCATGACGGGGCTCGGCCTGATCATGATCGTCATGCGCCATCTCGCGTTCTACGGCATCGTGGAACTCACGCTGCGCGTCATGGGCCGGGTGGCGCAGGATGCCTTTGCGCGCGTGCAGCGCTTCTCGACCGACTGGCACGCCAATTCCTTCGCCGGCTCCACTGTACGCAAGATCACGCGCGGCATGTGGGCGCTGGACCTGATGCACGATACGCTTCTGCTGGCGCTCCTGCCGTCGCTCACGGTGCTGGCGGGATCGATGATCGTGCTCGGCTTGCGTTGGCCCGTGATGGGGCTCGTCATCGGCGTGAGCGCGGTGGGCTACATTGTCATGACGGCTCTGCTATCGACCCACTATGTCGCGCCGGCGGCACGGCTGGCGAATGCCTGGGACACGCGTGTCGGCGGCACGCTGGCTGATGCCCTGAGCTGCAATCCGGTGGTCAAGGCCTTCGGCGCGGAGACGCGCGAGGATGCGCGCCTCACCTGGGTGCTGAACAAGTGGCAGAAGCGCACAAGCCGCCTCTGGCAGCGCGGCACCAACAGCGGCACGGTGCAGTTCATTGCACTGCTCGGTATCCGTGCGGCGATCATCGGCACGGCGATCTGGCTGTGGTGGGATAACCGCGCCACGCCGGGCGATCTCGCCTACGTGCTCACCACCTATTTCGTGATCCACGGCTACCTGCGCGATGTGGGCATGCACATCAACAACCTGCGCCGCTCCGTGAACGACATGGAGGAGCTGATCGACATTCACCGGGAGCGCGTCGGCGTGCCGGATCGTGACGGTGCGAGGCCGATCCGGATCGGGCGCGGTGAGGTCACGTTCGACCACGTTACATTCCATTATGCGGGACATGACACACCGCTCTATCGCGATCTGTCGTTGACAATGCATGCAGGCGAGCGTGTAGGCCTTGTGGGTCCCTCAGGCTCGGGCAAGACGACCCTCGTCAAGCTGATCCAGCGCCTCTACGACGTGACGGGCGGCGAGATTCGCATCGACGGGCAGAACATCGCCGAGGCTCAGCAGGCGTCGCTGCGTTCACAGATCGCCATTGTGCAGCAGGAGCCGATCCTGTTCCATCGCACGCTGGCCGAAAACATCGCCTATGGGCGGCCTGGAGCCCGCATGGCGGAGATCGAGCGTGCGGCGCGGCTCGCCAACGCGCACGACTTCATCATGAGCCTGCCGAAGGGCTATTCCACGCTGGTGGGCGAGCGCGGGGTGAAGCTCTCGGGCGGCGAGCGCCAGCGGGTGGCGATTGCCCGCGCGTTTCTCGCCGATGCGCCGATCCTGATCCTGGACGAGGCCACCTCCGCCCTCGACTCGGAGTCGGAGGTGCTGATCCAGCAGGCCATGGAGCGGCTCATGGTGGGGCGCACCTCCATCGTGATCGCCCATCGCCTCTCGACGGTGCGTGCGCTTGACCGCATCCTCGTGTTCGACAAGGGGCGGATCGTGGAGGAGGGGGATCACCACAGCCTCTACCGCAAGGGCGGCCTCTACCGCCGCCTCTGCGACTATCAGGGGCTGGATTTCGCCAAGGTGCACCGGCCCGACATGGCGGCCGAATAGGCACGTCTGGACAAGCCTTTCTCAGGCTTCTAAGGAAAACCGCATGTTCGAAGTCAAAGATATTCCCATCTCCGACAACAAGCGGGACTTCTATGCCTCGCTTGCCCAGCAGCTCACTGGCCTCCTGGAAGGCGAACGGGACATGATCGCCAACGCGGCCAACATGTCGGCGCTGATCTATCAGTTCCTGCCGGATCTCAACTGGGCCGGGTTCTACTTCATGCGTGGAGGCGAGCTCGTGCTCGGCCCCTTCCAGGGCAAGACGGCCTGCGTGCGCATCGCGGTTGGGCGCGGGGTCTGCGGCACGGCGGTGGAACGCCGGGAATCCATCCTGGTGCCGGATGTTCACGCCTTTCCCGGGCACATCGCCTGCGACAGCGCGTCCCGGTCGGAACTGGTCGTGCCGCTGATCGAAGATGGTCGGGTGCTGGGCGTGCTCGATCTCGACAGCCCCAACCCCAACCGCTTCGACGACGAGGACCGCGAGGGCTGCGAGACGCTCGTGCGGATCTTCATCGCAGCCACCGACATGACGCTCTAGTCCTTCCCGCATGTCGTCCGCCTACATCGACACCTATTACAGCCGGACCGTCTCCACGTCTGAAGCCTATCCGGCTGCGACCGGTCGGATCGAAGCGGATGTCTGCATCGTGGGCGGCGGGCTTGCCGGACTGACTGCGGCGCTGAAGCTCGCCCGCGGCGGGCGCAAGGTGGTGCTGCTCGAAGAGCAGCGCGTGGCATGGGGCGCCTCAGGGCGCAACGGCGGTTTCGTCTCGGCGGGCTATGCCACGGGGCTGTCATCGATCGAGCGGCGGGTCGGCAAGGATCAGGCGAGAGAGCTCTTTCACCTGTCGATGGAAGGCGTCGAGATCGTTCGCCGCACCATCGACGAGCTCGGCATCGCGGATGCCAAGCTTGTTCCCGGCATCGCAAAGGCGCTGCGCTACAACTCGCGCGGCGCCCTGCAGGCCGCCTGCGAGAGCCAGCAGCGCGCGTTCGGATTGAACCTGCGCTACTTGGGACGGGACGAGGTGAGAAGCCTCTTCGTCTCCCCGAAATACCATGAGGCGATCCTGGATAAGGGCGCATTCCATTTTCATCCGCTGAACTACGGCCGCGCGCTCGCCCGCGAGGCAGTGCGCCTGAGGGCTGCGGTCCACGAGAACTCCGCAGCCACCACCGTCACTCTGGATGGTGCCCGAAAGATCGTTCGAACAAAGGACGCTGAGATTTCAGCGCAGCATGTGGTGTTCACCACAGGGGGCTATACGGGCACCATCTCGCCGGCCCTGAGGCGCGCCTTCCTGCCGATTGCCACTTATGTCATGCTCACGGAGAATGCCCCTGAGCTGGTGCAAAGCGCGATCCGCACGCGCGCCGCGATCCTCGACGACCGTCGGGCCGGAGATTACTACCGCCTCGTCGATGACGGCAACCGCATTCTCTGGGGCGGGCGGATCACCACACGCACGGCGGATCCACGGGACATCGCGGCCCTGCTGCGGCGTGAGATGGTGACAACCTACCCGCAGCTCGCCAGCTTGAAGACGGAGATCGCCTGGTCGGGACTCATGTCTTATGCCCGGCATCTGATGCCGCAGATCGGACAGCTCAAGCCCGGTGTGTGGTACTGCACGGCCTTCGGCGGTCATGGCATGAACACCACGGCCATCGGCGGTACGGTGATTGCGGAAGGGATAACGGGCGAGAGCGACCGCTATCGCCTCTTCTCGCCTTTCGGTCTTGCCTGGAATGGCGGCATCGTCGGGCGTGCCGCAGCTCAGATCACGTATTGGGGCTATCAGGCTGCTGACGCGGCTAGGGAATTCCGATCCCGCTGAAACAGCGGAAGCAGGGCTGTCTTACATCTTGGCCGCTGAGGCGACGATCCAAAGACAGCTGATGCTGAAGGCGAGGCCGATCAGGTTCATCAGATGGGCCAACGCGTCATTGGCAGGGTGGCGTCTTCCCGGACGATCCATCGTGCTTCCCCAAGGACCGAAACTTGTTTCAGTGGGAATAATGCCTAAGCTTGGGGCTTGTCCAGATGGTTAATAAAGAGTTTTTGTGCATGTGGGCTCAGCCAATAGGCTGAGCCCCGCAATTGATTTTGATACTTTGCATCAAAGATAGAGGTCGCCCTTGGACAGCGCCGAAAGACCGGTGACCTTGATGCCGAAGTCAGCAATCTTGTCTCCGTTCACATCACCGGCTACCACACCATCGGCAAAACGCAGTTCCCCGGCTTTTCCGTGAAAAGCGTTCTTCCCGATAAAGGTGAATGCCTGATTGCCTGCAACCTTCGTGTTGGCATCGATGCCGCGCAGATCGATGTGGTCGGAGCCGCGCCGGAAATCCGTGATGGTGTCCGCAGACGACATTCGCGAGTGGGACGAAGAGGAGAATACGAAAGTATCCGCTCCGCTTCCGCCGGTCAGCAGATCCTTCCCGCTCTCCCCATAGAGCTTGTCGTTGCCCGCGCCGCCGATCAGCACGTCGTTTCCGCCTCGTCCGTAGAGCATATCGCTGCCGGAGCCGCCATTGATCCTGTTGGCCGAGCCATTGCCGCGCAGGGTATCGCTGTAGGGGCTGCCTGTAAGCCACTCGATGCTGGAATATGAGTCACCGGCAGCATCGCCGCGATTGTTGGCCTTCGTCACGAGGTCAGCCACCACGCTGGCTTTCGCGGTGCTGTAGCTGGCCGTGTCCGTTCCAGTTCCGCCGCTCAGCATGTCCTTTCCGCTGCCGCCGATCAGCACGTCGTTGCCGCTCAAGCCGTAAAGCTTGTCGTCGCCGGCGTTGCCGCGCAGGGTATTTCCGCCAACATTGCCCTTGATGATGTCATTCGCGGAACCGCCATAAGCGTTCTCGATCAGGGCGCGCGTGTCGCCCTGATGCAGGAGCGCATTGGCGATGTTGCCGGCGGCGAGCTTGGATCCGACCCAGTGGGGCTTGGCTCGTTGTTCCTGTGCGGTGATGGTCCACGCACCGGGCTGAAGATCGATTGTCAGGGGTGTCGTATAGTTGGTGAAGCTGTACGTGTCCGTGCCGCCACCATCCCAAACCGTGAGGAAGATCTGGTTGCCGCCGGGCGCGCCCTGGCCCACGCCGTTGACGAACATCTCGCCCGTGGTCGGGCTCCATGAATATGTCGTGCTGCCGCCGTTCGTCTGGTAGTTCGCGCCGTAGATATGCTGGAGAGCGGCGATGTCGTACATCATCAGCGACTGCGCATAGCCCCAGGTCTCGTTCATGTAACCCGTGCTGGTCGAGGCCCCGGAATATGAGCGATAGCTCATGACCGTGTATTCCATGCTGTCGCGATCCCATGGCATATTGCCCTCGTGGGAATGCTCAAGCCCAAGGGCATGACCGATCTCATGCACGATGGTGAGATAGGCGTAGTTGCCCTTGGCAGGGCTTGCGTAGTTCCGGCTGGAATTGTTGACCCAGACATCGCCGCCTGTCGCATCCGTCGTTGGGAAATAGGCCCATGCGGTTCCCGGCACGTCCGACTGCGCAAAGCGCAGGTCGGCCGACGATGCGCTCGCTCCAGCAACTTCCTGGAACGTCAGGGTGCTGACGGATGAGAACAGCTTCAAGGCCGACCGCGTGATCGCCTGCTGCGTGTCGTTGAAGGAGCCGAAGCCCTTAGCTGTCTCGCCGTCTCCATAGAACGCGCCATATGCACCAGGAGCAGCGGGAAAGCTGTATGTCAGGTCGCTCGGCACCCACTCGGTATTGCCGAGGAGAGCGTCAATGTAAGAATTCCCAGTGGAACTGTAGGTCTCGACGGCAGGCATTTTCAACAGGCTCTAAGAATAGATTGTGAGATGCGATGTCTCGCGCGTGAACTGGCGCAGGATGCAAGCCGAGTTGCTCTGGGAAGCATCTTTTAAGCTTCGCAAAGAGCATGCGATTGCTGCGCCACGATGTGCAATGCGAAGCGCTACAGTAAATTCACGTGTGCCATTGAAATCTGCCCCATGGCGAGACTGTTATGTTTGTTTGTCTCGCCTAAATAGATAACGTTGGGTAAGTTATTAAAAGATTAGCGCCAGGACTAAAAGCAGATTGGTTCCGGTTTTGCCCTTTTTAGACAATGTGCCGCACGGCTGACCTTTGCAGCCTGAAAGGCGCTGCAACAAAGCCACTCTACAGCACAGCTTCAGATGAATGGAGCAGGCTCATGAGGTGACGCTTCGGATAGGGCATCTCTCGTCATTCGGCTTGACCCATCCGTCTGCTCAGGTCGGAAGGCCCTCGCCGCGCTTTGAGGAAAACGGCGCTTCCGGGCTCATCTTCATGCGAAGCCGAGATTGAATGATCGCCTTGGCGCGCTCTGTATCGTCCAGGCTGCCCTTATTCAGGAGCGCCTCCTGGGCCAGGATGCGAATGTCCTCAAGCCGCCATTCTTCGCTCAACCACGACCTGCCGATGACTTTGAGGATTTTCTCGAGAGTCGCATATGGATCCGCAACCTCGGGCGCGATGGCCGGGTCCTTCATGTTTCTTGCCCCTTGTCAAAGCCGGAGGTTCTCCTCCGGTCATCTTTCAGGAGGGCTTCGTCTCAATGGCGAAAGCCTCTCCCGATGTAGGATTATTGCAAGGCTTTGCGGAGAAAGACGACTGCACCTTTGGTCAGGACGCGCAGGCGCATCGTCAAGCAGGAAAGGCGTTCATCTGTGGGGGAAAAGGAAGAATCCCAAGGTCGCAGTTTCGAACTCTTGAGCCACGTGGCGGTGGCTGGTGCTGCCAGAGAGGATCGAACTCTCGACCTCTCCCTTACCAAGGGAGTGCTCTACCACTGAGCTACGGCAGCGTCTTCCAAGCGGAGCCGGGTTCTGCCCCGTAGCAATGGGACCAGAAAGCCTTCTAAACCAAGCTGTTATGGGATGTGTATATAGCTGATGGTCTGGCCTGAGCAACCCCTTTGATGGCCTCGCGTCAAAGCTAGGATTAGCCTCCCGCTTGCTTTCAGTGTGACCGATTGTACAAACCGAACCCTACCCCCACTGGGGGGGAACAGCCCTGAACAAAGGTCTCACGATAGGCTCAGAGATTTTTGCAGCAAAATTGCAAAGACCCATGTCTTGCCGTACGTAGACGAGCGTTCCTTTCACGATCGGTAAGGATACGTGAATTGACCGATGTGAGTTGAAGGCTGACACTGATCCCGACTGATCGCATCGGTCACTCCCTTTAGTAAACTGAGGTCCCACTTTTCGGGGCCTCTTTTGTTTAGCCAAGGTTGTGCCGCTTTAAGGTCAAGGTTCTCGGTACGCTGCACATATCGCCGTGCGGGAGCCTTGCCATGAGACTGCTCAACGTCACGCTTCTGCTGATCCTCGCCGTTGTTATCCTTACCCCGATCGTTGCCCTGCTTGTCTACTTGGCAACTATCCTACTTCCCGCTCTCATGCTGCCCTGAGGTTAGCTTTGGCAGTTCATAAACTAGCCAAGCGACCATTTCGTCCTTGGTCCTGAGATAGTCTGGCATTGGGATGAAGCGATTTGGGGCGGTAATAGCCGTTTGCTCGGCTGTACCTCTATTTAGACCAGCGGAAATGGTCCTCCGAGTCTGGGTAAGTTTTCTTCTAAGCCAAAGCGGAAATAGACATAGTCCTATCACGGCAACAAAGATCATCATCAAAGATACCGCTATATCCATGGCTGAAAGCCCCTGCTGATTAGGCGGTGAGTTCGCTCAATAGCTAAGTTGATGAAGCTTCTGCTCCTGAGCAATACGACTATGTTCTGCCAATTGTTTTATTGCCACGCTGGAACCTTGTCGATGATTCACGGTTCGGTGATCACTGTCATAAGTTAATCACCCGTTTCATTGTAGCACGCCGCAGAGGCCATACTGAGGGTTCTCATTCCTATGAACCTGAACATCATTGAATTGTCGCGTAGCAATACATTCTCTGCTCTGGCTCCCGCAGTGGATCGCTATGTTCGTGAAACATACTGCGAGCTTCTCAAACTGCCTGTGCCTCAGCGGTTCTACGATCTGCTCAACTCGTACGAAGAGCAACGCAAAAGCTCTTACTCAAACAGGGGAAGCCTGACGCATGGGACAACAGTACAAGCCGAGCCAGAAAGCACTCATTGTTGAGGATGATGTAGAGCTTAGGTCACTAGCCGCCGCGCTGTTGGAAGAAACTGATCTTGATATTGTTGAGGCTTCGAGCGGCGAGGAGGCTTTGCACTATCTGCATCACCACGCCGGTGAGGTTGCCTTCCTGTTCTCTGATGTGAAACTTCCGTGCCTTATGGACGGTGTGGACCTTGCGCGGACGGTCAGACTGAAATGGCCTTGGGTGAGGACAGTCCTTACCTCTGGTGCTCCCCTTGAAGACGAGCATGAGAAAGCGTTGAGGGATGTGAGGTTTATGCCCAAGCCATGGAGGGCGCTGGACGTGCTGGTTGAAGCTGAGAAGGCCACTCGCCAGACGATCCAATAAAATACCCGGACAAACACATGTATCAGCAAACCCTCTCAGTTGCCGTGATTAGCTTCTGAGAGGGGTTCGTTAAATAGTGGGCAAGCCGTTACCTTGCTCTTCCGGCGAACCCAATCGCCATAGCTGCCATCTGAGCCTCAGTATTAGCAAGTCCGTCAACTCGCTCATTCTGCTCATGTCCTGCATGACCCTTGACCCATTGCCAAGTGATCTTCCGGCCTTGGATCAACCTGTCCATTTCTAGCCAGAGGTCTTGGTTCAGCACAGGCTTACCATCAGCCTTACGCCAGCCCTTAGCCTTCCAGCCGCGAAGCCATTAGGTCGCGCCTTTTATGACGTATTGGCTATCGCTGTGGATGATGATCGAGGTCGAGTGAGGGACGGCTTCAAGGGCTTTGATCGCTGCGGTCATTTCCATCTTGTTGTTCGTGGTCGAGGGATCACGCCCGACAATGATTTGCTCTTGTCCTGCAATGGTGACAACAGCCGCGTAGCCTCCTGGCCCGGGGTTTCCGAGGCAAGCGCCATCGGTGAAGACAATGGCTTGTCCATCGTTCTGCATAGTCATTTCAATCTCTTTGCTTTTATGATTTTCGATGAGGCAAATGGCTCGTGGGTTGATTTGCCAGTTTGCATTGGGAAAGCGTAAATGCGGCTTTCAGACAGACACCTTCTGGCTCGCACGAAAGGCAATTTGCTTCTTTTGAAGGTTGGCGTAGCGACTGACGAGAGGACGCTGGACGCCCAGCAAGTCAGCAATCTGCTGGTACGTCAGGTCCGGGAACCGGCTCGTTAGCCAGCAGACCTCTTCCTGAGTCGTCATAGGTGAGGGCAAAAGAGCTTGAAACTCCTGCAATGCCGCGTCAGCCGAGCGAGCTTGTGGATCATTCAGTCGCTCACGTTCAAGGTCAGTGACAGCCTCATCCCAAGCGAGAGCGATAAGTCTCTGACCCTCAGGGCCAATCACATCAAACGGGTATTTGGACTTTTTCGGTTTGTCATGACGTATGCCAAGCCCCTGCTCAACAGCGTTGGCCGTTAGGCGATAGCGTCCGTGTTTCCCTTCGCTTTGGAGCAGCCCCATGTGATGCAGGATTGAACGTACCTTCTTGTTTCCTACGCCATATCGCTCGCCAAGCTCAGTGACGGTAATCCAGTTCCCTAAGCTTACTTCTTTCAGGTCTCCCGTAGAACGGTCCAAAACCTCAGTTGTGTAATGCATTGACGATGCTCTTGATAAAAAGAAACCCGCCGAGGGCGAACCTGACGGGCTGAGGACAAATGTGATGTATTTTGACCAGTTACGGTCATGGGTAATGTATTCAGATATTAAGACATAAGCGCATGGAACCTTTGTGATGAGGGTGAGCTAACCGTTAAACACACGCTTACTAAAGACCGACCATTATGAGTGACCAATCTGTTGGTTAGGGATTATGGTTTAGGGTGATTGCTAAAGATGCAGGTCTCCCACATCCTGTTGTGGATGAGGGGTTGTGCAGGTGGGTAGAGGCTCTGAATAAGGAACCTATTGGAGAAGAGGGTTAGGCTAGGATTAGGCCTAACCTCATCTTTGACCTGATAACTTCACACACCCCGTACCTGATTTATCAGCCTAACAGTACGTGAGAATTCTCCTTATTACCTTTTTGGTATTCATAATGGGATGGTTTGACCAACGGGTTAGCCTCTTGCCCTAAGTCTTGAAGACAAATGCCGTAGCCAAAGGTATGTCATGACCTCTGGTTGAGCATTCTGGTTCAAGGAGGGTCAGCACATTGTATTGCTAGTGGTAGTCGAAATGATTGAGCCTCAGGATTAGACCTATCAACTCAGTGTCGGGTTTAGCTCGCTTCGATCAGGAAAGAGTATGAGCCATTGTCCAAAGGTCACATGAGCAGTCCGGTCGACCAAAGTTGAGCAAGATCGTGTCACTCGAATGGGGGTCAAAATGGTCTAGGCTCAGCGCTAGGCCGATCTACCCACACCATGATCCTTGGAACGTTAGTATCAGGGTCCATTATCAGCTTAGCCAAGACGAGTCGAAAGCCCATCAGATCAGCCTTGGGCTGAGCCTTAGTCTCACTTGGTCAGTGACTGGGTTAGCATTAGGCTTAGCTGCGGCCTTGTTATATGAGTTCTGAAAGTAAGGATAAGAGAAGTAATGCTGGATTAGTTCGTGTACTAGTATGGTAGTATAGTAAGATATTTCTTTAAGAGCTTAGGTAATTTTTGGCTTTGACCTAGGGCAACATCCCATCGCAAGGTGAAAGCTTCCTATTGCGCTATATTTAATTTGGTCACGAATGGCTGAGACAATGGCTGTGCATCTTATCAACTTAAGAGGCACTTATGAGAACCTGCTACGTCTTCCAGTCTGATCCGAACCCTAACCTCTTGGCCTTCACTGACGGTGCTACAGGCGAAAAACTTCCATCCGAGAGTGGACCTTGGACATTTGTAAAAGAGGTTGGCCCAACCGAGCGGTGGACCTTTGGCGTTGGTCGCGCCTTCGTTGCCGCCGGGATATTAGAGAATGGCTTCCTTGTATGGGAGGCAAGCGACAACACACCCACATTTCATCCGGTGATCGAGAGTGATCGGGTGGAAGGCACAGCGGTGTTCAATCAGCAGGGCAGACGGATTGGGACCATCAAGCGCTTGCTCATCGAGAAGGTCAGCGGTCGTGTCCTCTATGTTGACGTGACGTTTGGCGGCTTCCTCGGCATCGGGGTTCACCACCGCACAATCCCTTGGGACAAGCTCTCCTACGACAAGGCACTTGAAGGCTACCGTACTCAGATTACCGAGGAGCAGGTCCGGGACGCACCAGAGTTCTATGGGTACGACGGTGACGATCTGGTTTGGCCTGACCGCAAGCGCGAAAAGGAGTTGAGGGACTACTGGCACGACGATCCAAGAGGTCCGATCTAACATCCTGCCGAGCCGCCTTGGATAAGGGGAAAGGGATTGCGCTCCTTCGCTGGTGCCGTCGCCCTAACCCCTAGTAGCGCCTTACAAGGGGGGCTTCTTTGGCTACCCTATTGTAGCTATGCCAACCTATGACGTTTACGTCTGGACCAACTTTCGCCGTCTGAATTATCCACGGGGCTTGAATGTTCCGAGCCTAGAGGCGGCCCACAGCGTTGCGTTAATGATGGGGCGAATGCTCATCAGGCTTAGATCGCCGGGAGGTTATCTGCCTCAGGCCGAATGTGAGTTCCACGTTGAGGTTGTTGACGAGGATGGACGAACTGTTCTGGCTGTTCCGGGACGGTGGATAGGTTCAGTTCCTTATCGCGCAGGTGGGTGAACTTACGAGCATTTGTGATCTTAGAGCGGGTTCAACAGCGGCTTCCCACACCCAGCCTCACCCCTTTGCAGCCTACGTTCAAGCTCAAATGCAGCCCTCCCGTTTTCCATAGCGACCCATCTGAACCCTAGGTTTGCTCTGATGTAGTCGCGAGTAGCCTTATCCAGAGACAGACTGCCATCAGCTATTTCAGCAATACGATTGTGGAGGGTGGGGAGGACGAGTCGATCAGCGACATAGACGCAGAACTGATCACCGCTCCGTCTGCCGCTTGCGTGGTTATTGAGCCTACTCCAAGGTCCGGCCCTCCCGTTGCCCTCAGCACCGCCTATGAAACTCCGGCCTGACATACCGACATAGATGAAGGAGCCATCCCGGTTCCAAATCGTGTAGACCACTGCGCCTGAGCGAGGTACGTCGCCTGTAGGTCAGTCTGAGAACCAGTGGATAGGGCCGCTTATCAAAGCCTCCGTTAGGTGAGTCATAGCGGTGCCTTTTTAGAGGACTGCTCTAACTCCATGCCTCTTGTCTCCCTGACCCAAACAGGAGCTGCTAATGCCTCATGCCTTCCAAGTCGGTCAACTTGTACGCGCTACAGGAAAGTTCTCCGACCGAACAGGACAGGACGGTGTGTACGAAGTCGTTCGCCTGCTCCCTCCTGACACTGATGGTGTACCGAAGTACCGGATCAGGAGTCAGGCTCTAGGACAAGAGCGAGTGGTCAACCAGCCGGAGATTGCCAAGGCCCCGCAGGGCTAATCTCGCAGCAGCTCCCCTCGGTGCTGTGGAACTTGGATTAACTTATGTTGGTTGGTTCCCTAATGGCGGAGCATCGGTTCAGAGTTGGCGATCTTGTGCGGGTTGGGGCTGGCGTTGATGCAAAACCTGACAAGAGTTAGTTTGCCGCTGGTTCCTGCAATCATCCGAGCGGTATCCATGAGGTGACACGCCTTCTGCCTTCGATGGGCAACGGTGAGCCGCAGTACCTCATCAAAGGCTGTTCTGGTCAACCGGAGCGCAACATAGGGGAGAGCCAGCTTACCTCTGCGGTTCACTTCCCCCAGCCCCGCCGCTGATAATCCCGCCTCCCCCGAAATAGCGGCAGGCTGGATAGTCTTGATTGATCTATGTGAAGGCTATTGCTCCGGGAGCCTATACGGTTGTTTCCTCCAAAAGGAGGGGAACCAACATGGGGACGTGACCTATCTGATCTGCCTCAATGCTCTTCATTAGGCTTATCGCGAGCTTGAAGAGACGCGGCTTCGGTGTCGTGGGGCCGCTCATGCTCTCACAACGATCCGTGAGACTCTGGATCAGGCTCTAGATCTTGCTTATCAAAAGCAATCTTTCGGTCCCCTCAACAACCTTTTTGATGAAGAAGAGGCTGCGCTTGCATCCTATGAGCAATCGCTAGTCAAGGTCAGGGAAACAGAGGGACGGTGGGCGGCCATGAGTCTAGCCTTGGCTTATGAGAGAGAGCGTTCACAGGCAGGGCAGGTGTTCTCTACCCGCGCCAACTGACCTGTGAGTATGTTTTACGATAACCCATTTTAGCAAGTTGCTGGTGAAGTCATGTTGGCTAATATTCCTGCCGTCATGCCACGTTACAATCTCTTCCTCTATAACCAGCGCAAGCGGGTCAGGTATCCTGAAACCTTAGATCTTCCCGATGTTGATGCCGCGCAGGGTATCGCTCAGAGGGTGGCAAACGTCTTTATGAAGGTTGTTCCATATTGGGATGAACTGACTTCCGAGCAGCAGAACCGCTATGTGGTCGAGATTGTGGATGAGGCGGGAGAACTGCTCCTGACTGTACCATTCAGGAGAAAGAGGAAGCGAAGGCTGGTCCGTCTGAAAGGTTCAATCATCAAGAGAAAAAGGCCCCACCAGGATCACTCAACTGATGGGGCTGGAGAGTCTCAGGAGGAATAGCCACAGTCTGACACATGCCTTGGCTGGGTCTGTGCGATTGCACACCAGCACCAGCAGTCGAGCCTTAATCCTAAGCTGGAAGAAAGCAATCCACAGCCATCCACAGGCTGACTAGAATGTTCCCTATTTGTTCTCATTCCGTGATAGGTTCGAGGACATGATGAGGGAGAACAAGAAATGAGGTTGCCTCGCCTGTCCCTGCGTATCTGGAAGTTGCTCGACGCACATGCCGAGGGTCTTCCTGCTATTGGAGCCTTGGCGCTCATTGTGCTGCTGCTGGTTGTAGCAAAGTATCTGGCCGACCTGTGAACCGAAGAGAGAACTGCCAGAAGGCTTGGCTGTTGACCTTACGAACTTCATTGGTCCCTTTCTGATAAACTATGAGCCTGACGGTCACTCCATCAGGCTCTTTTCTTTTGTTTAGTCAGCTGTCGCCTTAGCCACCTTCTCTGGCCTCAGGTGAGTATCTCAGCTCAACTCTCTTAAACCATGATGGCCGCTGATAACTGCTGCGTCAGGCGTATCATCCCTCCACCGATCATGAACAATCGCTGTCGAAGCTGTTTGGCTCTGCTTCAAGGGACCTAGTGCATCCTCTTGGACAATGGGGTGGCTCAGGACGAGTTCATCCCTGTGAGGAGGGTTCTTATGAGCATCGGTTGGAAAAAGGTAGTTCTCGGAACATTGGCCGCTCTTGCACTAGGAGGTGCCGCTCAGGCGTCAGAGGTGAGCATCACGATCCGCACCAATGATCGTCTGCCTCACCGGGTCGCAGACTACGATGGCGACTTGTTTGAGCGTCGCCAATACAGCCGGACGGAACACAGGTATGAACATCGTGATCCGGATCGCTACTATGGTCGCCCTGTTCCTGAGTGGCGTGAGAGAAAGCACCGCCATGGCGAGTATCGGAGTATTCCGGTTGTGGACCGGCATGAATGGCACCAGCCTGTCTATGCTAGACCGCATTGGCGCCATCAGGGAGGCTGCAAGATTATCATCAACGAGCGGGTGAACCGCTGGGGCGAGAGGGTTCAGGTGCGTAAGGAAATCTGTCGCTGAATCAGTTACCGTTTGCCAGGACAGCTAGCAGAGGGAACTCAGGGCTAGCTAGGCCGTTAGCTTAGCGAGGTTTTTGGTCCTCCCTTTCTGCTAAACTTATGAGCCTGACGGAAATCCGCCATCAGGCTCTTTTCTTGTGGTTAGCTCAGGGTCGCCTTAGCCAATTTCTCAGCTACCTTCTCAGGCCTGAGGTGAGTGTATCGGCTCAACATCCGTGGATCCCGGTGTCCACTGATCAGAGCCACCTCAGGAACGGTGAGGCCATACTCAAAGAAACGGGATACGGCTTCGTGGCGTAGGTCATGTAGTCTCAGGTCTTCCAAGCCAGCCCTGCGCCTTAGCCTCTCCCAAGCTAGCCGCACAGCATTGGGTGTGACCGGGAAGACCCGATCACCCTTCCGCTCCAACGAGGACAAGACTTCGATAGCCTTGGGTGTGAGTGGGATTGTCCTTGGATGCCCGTTCTTGGTCTTTAGGATGCGAATGGTAGGAGCAGTCAGGTCTACGTCCTTCCAGCGGATTGAGAGAAGTTCGCCTCGGCGCATCCCGGTTTCGATGGCGAGGGCAATAAGAGGGCGAAGATACCAAGCCGAGGGTGTGCTCATGGCTTTCATAAGTCCCTCACCATCGTTTTGCTGTAAGCGCCGATCCCGTGCATTCGAGTCAGAGGGAAGCCTGACGGCTTTGAGCGGATTAGTCCTTAGCGGGACGCTCCACTCTCCCTTAGCAGTCTCAAAGCAATGCCGGAGGATCACGAACTCCCGCCTAACGGTTGCTCCCTTCACCACCGTAAGCCGCTCGTCACGATATGCAGCGAGTTGTGCCGATGTGAGTTTGGATAATGCTACTTGGGTGACAGGATGCCGGAGAAAGGCCCTAAGGACGGCTGCTTCGTTCTTCGCGCTGCGTTTCCGGGGCACGACCTCATCAAGATAGCGGCGGATAAGATCACCCACCGTGAGTTGGCTTAGCACGGTTGCCTTCGGGATAAGGTCACCTCGGTCAGCCTGCAATTCAACGTGCCGTGCCCAGGCTTGGGCGTCTGCTTTGTGGAGGAAGGAACGGCTCAGGGGAGGGCTGCCTTTGCGCCTGACTTGAACCTGCCATTTTGTGCCGCGCTTGCGGATCGTAGCCATCAATCATGACCTTTGTTGTGACCAGAGGGTGACAACAGCGGTTTGAAAGGACTTCTGGTGATTGCGGCTGAGCGGCTAAGACATTGAAGTCAAAGCCTGTTTGGCTGGTGCTGCCAGAGAGGATCGAACTCTCGACCTCTCCCTTACCAAGGGAGTGCTCTACCACTGAGCTACGGCAGCGCGCCAACGGGGAGGGCCGCTTACTGCCACAGGGCTGCCCTCCATGCAAGCTTGAAAATGATCTTTATTCGGCCGCCTGGACTTTCGGCTCCAGGGGGAGCCTGAGCGCGGTCCAGACCTCCACCAAGGCGGTGGCGAGGGCGTCAATATGGGCGTTGGAGTGGAAAGGCCCAGGGGTGATGCGCAGGCGCTCGGTGCCGCGGGGCACGGTGGGGTAGTTGATCGGCTGGATATAGATGCCGTGCTTCTCCAAGAGCCGGTCGGAGGCTGCCTTGCAGGCCTCCGCATCGCCCACCATCACCGGCACGATATGGGTCGGCGTGTCGAGGACGGGCAGGCCGGCGCCGCTGAGGACTGCCTTGGTGCGGGCAGCCTGGCGCTGCTGCTGCTGGCGCTCGGTGGAGGAAGCCTTGAGATGACGGATCGACGCCATGGCGGCGGCGGCCACCGCCGGGGGCAGGGCCGTACTGAAGATGA
Organism: Microvirga arabica; assembly: GCF_016811235.1. Taxonomy (GTDB): domain Bacteria; phylum Pseudomonadota; class Alphaproteobacteria; order Rhizobiales; family Beijerinckiaceae; genus Microvirga; species Microvirga arabica. The sequence continues at coordinate 8,139 of NZ_JAFBID010000025.1, read as the reverse complement.
AGCCCGGGGCAAAGCTGCGGATGGCGTCCATCACAGCCCTGGTGCCGGTGAGATAGCCGCCCATGACGCCGAAGGCCTTGGCCATGGTGCCCTCGATCACATCGATGCGGTGCATGGCGCCCTCGCGCTCGGCGATGCCGCCGCCGCGCGGGCCGTACATGCCCACCGCATGGACCTCGTCGATATAGGTCATGGCGCCATAGCGCTCAGCCAGATCGCAGATGGCATGGATTGGCGCCACGTCGCCGTCCATGGAATAGACGCTCTCGAACACGATCAGCTTGGGCCTGTCGCCGGCGGCCTGGAGCAACTCCTCCAGGTGTTCGAGATCGTTGTGGCGGAAGATCGCCTTGTCGCAGCCGGACTGGCGCACGCCCTCGATCATGGAGTTGTGGTTGAGCGCATCCGACAGGATCAGGCAGTTCGGGATCAGCCGGGCGAGGGTCGAGATGCCGGTCTGGTTGGAGACATAGCCCGAGGTGAAGACCAGGGCTGCTTCCTTGCCGTGCAGGTCAGCCAGCTCGGCCTCGAGCTCGACGATGGGGTGGCTGTTACCCGAGATGTTGCGCGTGCCCCCGGCCCCGGTGCCGAGGCGCCAGGCCGTCTCCACCATGGCGCGGGTCACGTCCCGGTTCTGGCCCATGCCGAGATAATCGTTGGAGCACCAGACCGTGATGGGGCGCGGACCGTCCGGGGAGTGCCAGATCGCCTGGGGATAACGTCCGGCCAGGCGCTCGATATCGGCAAAGACGCGGTAGCGGCGCTCCGCCTGGAGACGATCGAGGGCTGACGTGAAGAAGTTTTGATAATCCATCATCTCACCGGGTGGGCAACGCAATGCCCGGGGATACTGAACCCATTATGCCAGATCACATTGATCCGGGTCAAAGTTCCGAAGTCTGATATTGCGGTTGAGGGCCGCGTGCGAAGCCTCTATTTGGTAAAGGCGACGATGGGTCGCGTGAACCATGACTGACGTGAAATCGCAAGACAAAGCCGACCGGCTCAAGGCGGCTCTGAAGGAAAATCTCAAGCGGCGCAAGGCGCAGGCGCGGGGGCGGCAAGCCGTCAAGGCGTCTGGAAACGAAAGCGGCAGCTTGAGCGTTTCGGCAGAGCGCGACAAGCCGTCCGACTAGCTTAGGACGCTCAAGGCGCGCATAGCGCATGGCTGACTGACCATTTTACAAGGGGATATTGATGGATCGCATTCGCATCCGGGGCGGCGCGCCCCTCAACGGCCTGATTCCGATCTCAGGCGCCAAGAATGCGGCCTTGCCCCTCATGATCGCGAGCCTGCTCACGGCGGATACGCTCGAGCTCGGCAACGTGCCGCGGCTTGCCGACATCTCCTCCCTGCTGCGGATCATGAGCAATTTCGGCGTCGATCACTCGATTGCCGGCCGCCGGCCCGGTCAGTCGTCCGAGACGGGCCAGACCATCCGTCTCACGGCCAAGAACGTCATCGACACCACGGCTCCCTACGAGCTGGTCTCGACCATGCGGGCGAGCTTCTGGGTCATCGCTCCCCTGGTGGCCCGCTTCGGCCATGCCAAGGTCTCCATGCCCGGCGGCTGCGCCATCGGCACACGTCCGGTGGACCTGCTCATCATGGCGCTCGCCAAGCTGGGTGCCGTGATCGAAATCGAGGCCGGCTATGTGGTGGCGACGGCTCCCAAGGGGCTCCGCGGCGCCGAGATCGATTTCCCGAAGGTGACGGTGGGCGGTACCCACGTGGCCCTGATGGCGGCAACCCTGGCCCAAGGCACTACGGTGATCCGCAACGCCGCCCGCGAGCCGGAGGTGGTGGATCTCGCCGAATGCCTGATCAAGATGGGGGCCAAGATTCAGGGCGCCGGCAGCTCCGAGATTGTGATCGAAGGCGTGACCAGCCTGCACGGCGCCTCTCATGATGTGATGCCGGACCGCATCGAGACCGGCACCTATGCCATGGCGGTGGCCATGACCGGGGGCGATCTGGTGCTCGACAACACCCGGCCTGACTACCTCCAGGCCGCCCTCGACGTGCTGGGCCAGGCTGGGGCCGAGGTGACTCCGACCCATGGGGGCATCCGCATCCGCCGCAACGGCAACGGCCTCCAGCCGGTCGATGTGACCACCGATCCGTTTCCGGGTTTCCCCACGGATCTCCAGGCCCAGTTCATGGCCCTCATGACCCGGGCGAACGGCACGTCGCGCATCCGCGAGACGATCTTCGAGAACCGCTTCATGCACGTGCAGGAGCTGGCCCGCCTCGGCGCCCAGATCCGCCTCGACGGCGACAGCGCCTATGTGGACGGTGTTCCAGGCCTCAAGGGGGCTCCGGTCATGGCGACGGATCTTCGCGCCTCCGTGTCCCTGGTGATCGCCGGCCTCGTGGCGGATGGCGAGACCACGATCAACCGGGTCTATCACCTGGATCGCGGCTTCGAGTCGCTCGAAGCCAAGCTCGCCCGATGCGGCGCCCTGATCGAGCGCGTCAGGGGCTGAAGATCAAAGGGCCGGCATCATCGCCGGCCTTTTTCTTTGGGCGGTCCGGAAGGCGAACCTGGGCGAAAGGTTGCGCCGGGGCAGGGGGCTCTCTACCTAAAGATCAAAGTTCAACAACAGGTTGGTGGGCCCCATGGACCTCCTGAGACTCGTCGCGTTCGACCCTGAAGACCTTTCCGTCATCTCCGCTCACCTGCAGGATTCGCTGCTGCAGGTCGGGGACATCGCCTATCTGCCCAAGGAGCGGCGCTTCGCCATCCAGGTCCGGCGCTACGATTGGGAAGCGGCAACACCCCAGCGGCGGCTGACATGCATGCATTTCGAGAATGTCACGGGCGTGCGCGTCCGAGGCATCGACCGGAGCAACACGGACGCCGTTCTTAACCTTCTCGCCATTGCGTTCGAGGAGAAGGATGCCCCCTCGGGCACTGCCACCTTGATCTTTGCCGAAGGCGGAGCCATCCAGGTGGACCTGGAGTGCATCGAAATGCAGATGAAAGACACCGGCCCGGTCTGGGCTGCGGAAAGCCGCCCCTCCCACGAGGACCAGCTGCAAACGGCGGAGCGCCCTTAAAATGGCGCAGCGGCTCGATGCGCGGGATCCTTCTTTCCCGCAGGCTTTTGCTGCCCTGCTCTCCGCCAAGCGCGAGGTCTCGGAGGATGTGGACCAGGCGGTGCGTGCCATTATCGAAGATGTGGTGGTGCGCGGCGATGAGGCGCTGATCGATTTTACCTACCGGTTCGACGGACTGGCGCTTCAGCCCGAGACCCTGCGGGTGTCCGATGCCGAGATCGCCGCGGCCGAGGCCCAGTGTTCCAAAGAAGCCTTGGAGGCCCTGGCGCTCGCCAAGGAACGCATCGAAATCTACCACCGGGAGCAGCGCCCGAAGGACTTCAGGACCACGGATTCCGTTGGAGTGACCCTGGGCTGGCGCTGGACGGCCATTGAATCCGTCGGTCTCTATGTTCCCGGCGGCCTTGCCAGCTATCCGTCCTCCGTTCTGATGAACGCCGTGCCGGCGAAGGTGGCAGGAGTTCCGCGTATTGCCATGGTGGTGCCGACTCCACGCGGCGAGACGAACCCGCTCGTGCTGGCGGCGGCGCGTCTTGCCGGCGTGGACGAAGTGTTCCGCATCGGCGGCGCCCAGGCTGTGGCGGCGCTCGCCTATGGTACCGAGAGCGTCAAGCCCGTCGCCAAGATCGTCGGCCCGGGCAATGCCTATGTGGCCGCCGCCAAGCGCCGCGTCTTCGGCCAGGTCGGCATCGACATGATCGCGGGTCCGTCCGAAGTGCTCATCCTGGCCGACGCCGATGGCAACCCGGACTGGATCGCGGCCGATCTTCTGGCCCAGGCCGAGCACGATACGGCCGCGCAATCGATCCTCATCACCGATAGCCCAGAGCTGGCCGATGCGGTGGAAAAGGCGGTCGAGCGGCAGCTGAAAACCTTGCCAAAGGCGCAGATTGCGGGCGCGAGCTGGCGGGATTACGGGGCGATCATCCTGATCGACCGGCTGGAGAACGCCATTCCCCTGGTGGACCGGCTCGCCCCCGAGCATCTTGAAATCGAGACGGAAAACGCGGAAGAGCTTGCGGCCAAAGTCCGCAATGCTGGCTCGATTTTCCTCGGCAGCCATACGCCGGAGGCCATCGGTGATTACGTGGGCGGCCCCAACCACGTTCTGCCTACGGCGCGCTCAGCCCGGTTCTCCTCGGGTCTCGGCGTGCTTGACTTCATGAAGCGAACCTCGATCCTGAAATGCGATGCGAACGCTCTGCGGGCGCTTGGCCCGGCGGCGATTGCTCTCGGGCGTTCGGAGGGTCTGGAGGGGCATGCGCGGTCGGTCGCGATCCGCCTCAACCTCTAAAAATCGAACGGAGGCGGGATGGCGAGCGATGCGAAGGAGCGGACCCGGCTGGTCGCCGTCACCCTCGACGAGGCCTCCATCGGCCGTGGCAACCCCGATCAGGAACATGAACGGGCCATCGCCATCTACGACATCCTCGAAGATAATACCTTCGCGCTGCCGAATTACGACGGCGGGCCTTATGCCCTACGTATCTCGCTGATCGACAAGAAGCTTTGTTTCGAGGTGACCACGCAGGACGGCACGCATCTTATCTCGCATCACCTGTCGCTGACGCCCTTCCGCAAGGCCATTCGCGATTACGAGATGATCTGCGACAGCTATTACCAAGCGATCCGGTCCGCCTCGCCGGCGCAGATCGAGGCCATCGATATGGGGCGGCGCGGTCTGCACAACGAAGCGGCCGAGCTGCTGATGAAGCGGTTAGAGGGCAAACTCATTCTCGATTTCGGCACGGCGCGGCGCATCTTCACGCTCATCTTCGCGCTTCACTGGAAGGGCTGACGCTTGGACGAGCGCCTGGACGAGCCTCGCCCGAAACGGATCCACTCGGTTCTGTTCGTCTGCGCGATGAATGCGGTGCGCTCGCCCATGGCGGAGGCGATCGCGCGCCATTACTTCGGCAAGTCTGTCTACGTGCAGTCCGCCGGCGTGCGCAAAGGCGAGCCCGACGGCTTTGTATCGTCGATCCTGTCCGAGATCGGCATCGATGCCTCCAAGCACAAGCCGCGCACCCTCGACGAGCTGGAGGAGTGGGAGGGGCTCAACTTCGACCTCATCATCTCGCTTTCGCCGGAGGCGCATCACGCGGCGCTCGAACTCACGCGCACTATCGCGGCGGACGTGGAGTATTGGCCGACACCGGACCCGACGATCACGCAGGGCTCCCGCGATCAGGTGCTCGATGCCTACCGCAACATCCGCGATGGTTTGATGTACCGCATCCGCCTGCGGCTCAAGCAGAATTCACCCAAAAGCCCGAATGATGGCGAGGGTGCCTAGACCGGCCACGAGGCCGACGATGTCGATCCTCGTCACCGCCATGGCCACAATGGCGACGGCGAGCGCGATCATGGCGGGAAAGCCGCTGTCGATCACCGTGGGCAGGATCGTCGCCAGGATGATCGAGCCGGGCAGAGCGCGCAGGCCCCGCTCGATGCGCGGCGTGATGCGCACGCGGCTCATGACCACCACGCCCGCGATGCGGCACAAGAACGTCACCAGCGTCATGCCCGCAATGGCGAGAACCGAACCCCACGGGCTCGCGATGAAGCTGCCGAACCCGTTCATTCGATCAGCATCCCGGCGACGACGCCTGCGAGAGCCCCGGCGATGATGAACAGATAGCCCGGCACCAGTGCATGGACAATGAGCGAGACGAGGCCTGCCACGAGCCAGGGCAGGGCGGGCTTGGCGCCTTTCCACAGGGGCACGAGCATGACGCCGAAGAAGATCGGCATCACGAGATCGAGGCCGAAGCGCTTCGGCTCCGGCACGAGAGCGCCCGCGAAAAAGCCCACAAACGTTGTTGCCAGCCAGACCAGCCAGAGGATGAGCGCACAGCCCAGCAGCACGCCCACATCCCGTCCGCCTTCATTGTGATACCGGGTGCCGATGAGCCACCCGGCCTCCGTGAGGAGAAAGAGGTTGAGGGCCGTGCGAGGGAGAGGCTCGTGCTTGAGCCATGGCTGGAGGGTTGCTCCCAGCATGATCATGCGCGCGTTCACAACAGCTGTGACGGTCATGATCGTGAGGATCGTCGTAGGCGTCCAGACCTGCTGCCAGATCTCTAGCCCCACCATCTGCGAGGCGCCGGCATAGACGAAGGCGGAGAGGCCTAAGGTTTCACCGAGCGACAATCCCTTCTGGGCCGCTGCCGTCCCGAAGGCCAGGGCGAACATGATGAAGCCTGGGAAGGCCGGAAGGGCGGCGCGCGCGCCTTGGCGCAGGCCCGAATAAGAAAAGTGAGGGCGGGGAGCGGGGGACATGAGCGTCATGCTCTGTGCCCTCCCGCATCCCCGCCGTCAATTGGAGATATTCGGATCGATGATCCGGCCTAGCCGACGGCGCCGTTGATGAACGGTGCCACCTCGACATAACCCTCGTAGATCATCTTGATCGCCACATAGAGAATGATCGCCAGGCCCAGATAGGCGATCCAGCGATGGCGCTGGAGCAGGCGGGCGATGTAGGAGGCCGCAATGCCCATGAGGGCGATCGACAGCAGGAGACCGAAGGCCAGGATGTAGGGATGCTCGCGCGCAGCGCCCGCCACGGCGAGCACGTTGTCGAGCGACATGGAAACGTCCGCGATGATGATCTGCCAGGCAGCCTGGGCGAAGGTCTTGCGGGGCACGCCTCCGGCAATGGTGCCGTCCTGGTCGATGTCCCGGCCCTCCAGAGCTTCCTCGGCCGCATGCTGCTCTTGCTCGTGGCCTGTGCGCAGTTCGCGCCACATCTTCCAGCACACCCACAGCAGGAGAATGCCGCCGGCGAGCAGGAGGCCGACGATCTGGAGGAGCTGCGTGGTCAGCAGCGCGAACACGATGCGCATGCCTGTAGCGGCCAGAACGCCAAGCAGGATCGCCTTGTTGCGTTGCTCCTTGGGGAGACCGGCGGCGGCCAGGCCGATGACGATGGCATTGTCGCCGGCGAGCGCCAGATCGATGCCGACCACCATCAGGAAGGCGACGACCTCGGGTCCAAAATACTGCGAGAGATCAAACATGCAGTGCCTCATATGTCGGTTTGCGGGCAGCGCATGCGAAACGTTCAAAGAGACGCATCTGGCATCGCCCTGCCACGGAAATTTTCGAGGCAGGAGCCGAAATGCAGGCAAAACCGTCTGTTTGAACGAACCCAGGCCGTCCTGGTTTTCATCCAGTCCGACATCGCCGCTCCGGAGAGGAGCGACCAGAGGGGCCCGGCCTGGCTACGGGGTCCATCTAGACAACCCAGGCCCAGGGATCAAGTCACCTCTCATGCAAGGCAGCGCCTTATCCTAAGGATGATAGGCGGTTCCCCGTCTGTCCCCTAGTTCCCAAGACCTATTGTTGAGAAGGCCTGCTTCAGGGGAAACAGAAGCTTGATCCGGGTTGGTGCCTCAGGCCATATCGACTGGAAAGAACATTGGGCGCTCGGGCGTCCGGCGGGAGGTCGTTCATGTCCACTCTTCACGAAGGCTCGGGGCCTGCAAGGCCCAGCGGGCCGGTCCGCGCGCCCCAGAACATGGCGGGCGGCTTGGTTCTGGTGGCCCTGGCAGCCTTGGCTTTGTGGCTGACCAGGGATCTCGACCAGGGCAGCCTCAATTCCATGGGCCCGGCCATGCTGCCCCGCTGGCTTGCCGTCGCGGTCGGCCTGTCCGGACTGGCCCTCCTGGTGTCCGCCTTCACCAAGAAGGGCGATGTCCTGGAGCGCTGGAACCTGCGCGGGCCGGTTTTCGTGATCGGCGGAATCGTGGCCTTCGCGCTGACCATCCGCCCCTTCTCGTTCGGAGCTCTCTCGACCCCAGGTCTCGGTCTGCTGTTCGCCGGCCCGCTCGCCATCATCATTGGCGGCTATGCCACGCCCGAGGCGCGCCTGCGCGATCTCGTGGTCCTGGCGCTCAGTCTGACTCCATTCTGCATGATCCTGTTCGGCGATCTGCTCAACCTGCCGATTCCGGTCTTCCCGCAGGCGCTCACAGGCCTGTTCCCGCCCGACTGGTCGCAGAAGGCGGTGCTGCGGGCGACGGCCGCCATCATGGCCGGCGCGGCCGTGGTCGTGTTCTTCGCGACCCGCGGCC